>NZ_CP087719.1:4328750-4942500 GCF_020991085.1 Roseomonas sp. OT10 | reverse complement strand
CCGCCGCGGTGCTCCCTGCCCCCCCGTGGCCCCGCCTGGCTGCGCCGGCGCAGCACGCGGGGCGGGCGGTGCTTCGTTCCGGGGCGTCAGGGTCTCCGTCCCGATCTCGCTGCTGCTGATCAGCGTCCACTGCCCCGTCATGCTGCCGTTCGGCAGGATGGTGTAGATCGCCACGCCAGGCCGGTTCGCCACGGTGAAGCCCACCGCGAAGGTATTGCCCGAGGACATGCCGTAGCCCTCGAAGCGTCCGCCCTCCGTCTCCCAGAGCACCGCCCAGGAGGCGAGGCCCACCTGGCGCAGCGCCAGCACACCCCGATACGCCTCCCCGCCCGGGGAGACCCCCGCCACGTCGTAGAGTCCCGGCCGCTGGGCCTGCGCCGGTGCCGCCGCCAGGGTGGCGGCCAGCAGCCCGGCGCCGAGAAGGGAACGCAACATCAGCCGGAATCTCCCTGCGGCTCGGTCGAGGCGGCGGAGGGCGCCGCGACGCGGGCCCCGGGCCGCGCCACCGTCGCGACCCGCAGCGCATTCGTGGTGCCGGGGGTGCCGAAGGGCACTCCGGCGGTGACGACCACCTCGTCGCCCGGGGTGACGAAGCCCTCGCTGCTGGCGGCCCGCAGCGCGCGGTTGACCATCTCCGTCATCGTATGGACCGGGGGGCTGACCAGGGGGTGCACCCCCCAGACCACGGCCATGCGGCGGGCCGTCGCCTCCGTATCGGTCATCCCGATGATGGGGGCGGAGGGCCGCTCCCGGGCCACGCGCAGGGTGGTGGAGCCGGTGGAGGTGAAGGTCGCGATGGCCTGCGCCCCGATGGTGGCGGCGACCTGGCGGGCGGCGGCGGCGATGGCACCCGCGCTGGTTGCCTCCGGCTCCGGCCGGGCGGCGTCGGTCAGCGCCCGCCAGCCCGGATCCTGCTCCACGCGATAGAGGATGCGGTCCATCATGTTGACCGCCTCGAAGGGGTAGGAGCCGGCGGCGGTCTCGGCCGAGAGCATCACCGCATCGGCGCCGTCGAACACCGCCGTCGCCACGTCCGACGCCTCGGCCCGGGTCGGGGCGGGGGCGGAGATCATGCTCTCCAGCATCTGCGTCGCCACCACCACGGGCAGCCCGCGGGCACGGGCGGCGCGGACGATGCGCTTCTGGATCAGCGGCACGTCCTCGGCCGGGCATTCCACGCCCAGGTCGCCGCGCGCGACCATGACGCAATCGGTCAGCGCCAGGATGCCGTCGAGGTTATCGACCGCCTGGGGCTTCTCCATCTTCACCATGATCCAGGCGCGGCCGGCGGCGATCGCCTTCGCCTCGGCCACGTCCTCCGGCCGCTGCACGAAGGACAGGCCGACATATTCGATGCCCAGCGGCAGCACGAAGTCGAGGTCGGCGCGGTCCTTGGCCGTCAGCGCCGGGATCGGCAGCACCACGTCGGGCACGTTCACGCCCTTGCGGTCCGACAGCGGCCCGCCCACCACCACCTCCGTCTCCAGGTGGTCCTCCCGCGCGCGGGTGACGCGAAGGCGCAGCTTGCCGTCGTCGAGCAGCAGGGAGGTGCCGATTCGCGCCGCCTGGATGATCTCCGGATGCGGCAGCCGCACGCGGCGCACGTCGCCGGGGGTCGGCGAGAGGTCCAGGCGGAAGGCCTGCCCGGTCTGCAGCTGCACCCGGCCGCCCTGGAACTGCCCGACCCGCAGCTTTGGCCCCTGCACATCCGCCAGGATCCCGATCGGACGGCCGACCTTCTGTTCCAGGGCCCGGATCGTGGCGATGTTGGCCGCGTGCCCGTCATGTGTGCCGTGGCTGAAGTTCAGCCGGAAGACATCGGCTCCGGCGCGGAACAGCCGCTCGATCACCTCCGGGGAGGAGCTGGCCGGGCCGAGCGTGGCGACGACCTTGGTCCGGCGTCGCCGGCGCATGGGGATCCTCGGGGCCATCGGGTCTCCCTAGAGCAGTGGGGGCCGGCCGCGCCGCGGGGATCGCGGGCGGGACGGCCGCCTGCGGCTAGAACACCGCACCGGCCCCGGCGCAACCCCCTGGCCGGGCGGCCCCGGTCGGCGGGCCCGGCCTGGCGGGCCGTCGCGGTGCCGCGGGCAGGAGAGGCTAGGCAGGGGAGGAGCACCGGGCTATGGACCAGCGCGACGCGGCAATGGCGCACCGCCTCGCCCCTTCCGCCCGGAACCCTTCCGTTCCCGGTCGGATCGGCGATGGGGTGGGCCGGACCCACGGCACCGATCCTGGCTTTGTCCCGTTCGTCTAGAGGCCTAGGACACCAGCCTTTCACGTTGGCAGCACGGGTTCGAATCCCGTACGGGACGCCATCAGGAAAAACAGCATCTTAGGAACCGTCTGACTGATCCTCTGTTGGACTGTTGGATGTCTGTTGGATCGAGCGCCGCGCCTTCGCGGCGGCCCGGCCGGTGACGCCCGCACACCGCCGCCCATTCCCGCCGGCGGTGGCGTCGGCCAGCAGCCTGCCGAACCGCTCCGCCAACGGCCGGCCGCCGGAAGGCCCCGCGGCGGCGTCGCATCAGGCGTCGTCGTTGCCCTCGAACGGATCGGGCATCTGGGCCGCATCCTGCTGAAGCCTGGCGACCTGTTGCTGCAACTCCTCCACCCTTTCCCAGAGGTCGAGGACGAGTTGCTTGAGGTCGGCCTCCCCGCTCTCCAAGGCCCGCGCCACCTGATCCCGTCCTTGCCAGTCTCCCGGCATCGCACCCCTCCATCCCATCGGCGACGACTGCTAGGCCATCCCACAGGCCCGGGCCAGCCGGGACCAGGCGCGGGCTCCCAGCCCACCGGGAGCGTGCCGGCCCGGGGCCGAAAGGCCATTCCCCGGCCTGGCATCAACCCGCCCCGCAGGACAACAATCGCCCCGCCCAGCTCGCCCTGCCCAGCCTGCCCCGGCCACCGGCGCGCGCCGGCGGGACGCCTTCCGCGTCACGGGGGAGACGCCCAGATTGGGGCAGCAAGGAGCCAGCCCGATGAGCGACACCACCGTGCCCGTCCCCCCGACCCACCCGGAGGAGATGCGGGCCGAGGTGAACCTCCGGATCGGCGGCAGCGTGTCGCTGACGGCGACCGCCCGCATGACGCCCGCCGGGCTGGTGGCCGCCGGCCTGCTCGTTTCGGCGATCCTGCTCTCCGCCGCCACCCTGGTGCGGGCGGGACGCCGGACGTAGTACCGCCCGTCTCCCGATCCGCCGGACGCACGGCATGGAGCTGACGACGCGCTGATGCACTCCCGCCTCTGGTCTCTCGGAACCTTCCTCGTCGCGCTCGGGGTGGCCGCCTATGTCGTCGGCTGGGATACCCTGCTGTGGCTGCCGCGGGTCGCCTGGGACTCGCTGGCCTGGCTGCCGGCCACGGTGATCGACCTGATCCGCTCCTCGCCCGTCACCTTCGGCGTGATCGCGCTCGGCGTGATGCTGATGGCGGCTGCCCGCGTCATCGGGGGGCGCAGGCCATGAGGAGGTAACGACCCGGAGCCCCGCCCTGGAACGGTGGCGTCCTCCGGCCGGGGGCGCAAAGCCATTCTGCCTGGCGGGACTTGCCGTCCCGCGACGGGCCGTCTGGAATGACCCCGCCCCGCTGCCGTCCCGCCTGCCGTTCCGCGTCCTGCCCTGGGTTGCCATGTCCGATACCCCTGCCCCGCCGCGCCTGGCCATTACCGCCCTTGCCACCGTCAGCGCCCTGGGAACCGGGCTGGAGGCGACCCGGTCGGCCCTGCGCGGGCGCCAGGGCGGGCTGCGCCCCTGCACCCTGCCGGGCATGCCGGAGGGGATCTGGGTGGGGGCCGTGGACGGGGTAGACGCGGTGGCGCTGCCGGACGGCCTGTCCCGCTACGACGGCCGCAACAACCGCCTGGCGGAAATGGCCCTGCGCTCGGACGGCTTCGAGGCCGCGGTCGCCGCCGCGCGCGACCGCCACGGCCCGGCGCGGATCGCCGTGGTGCTGGGCACCAGCACCAGCGGCATCGCCGAGACGGAGGCGGCCTATCGCCGGCGCGATGCCGCGGGACGCCTGCCCGCCGGCTTCAACTATGCCGGCACCCACGACCTGCACTCCCTGCCGCGCTACGTCCGCGCCCGGCTGGGGCTGCGCGGGCCCGCCATCTCCATCTCCACCGCCTGCACCTCCGGCGCGCGCGCCTTCCTGGAGGCGGGGGTGCTGATCGCCGCCGGGCTCTGCGACGCGGCGGTGGTGGGCGGGGTGGACACGCTCTGCCGCATGACGCTGCACGGCTTCCATTCCCTGGAGCTGCTGTCGAAGGGGCCCTCCCGTCCCTGCGCCGCCGACCGCGACGGCATCAGCATCGGCGAGGCGGCGGGCTTCGCCCTGCTGGAGCGGGCGGAGGCGGCCCCCGGCGCCCGGCTGCATCTGCTGGGCGCGGGGGCGAGCAGCGACGGGCACCACATGTCCTCCCCCCATCCCGAGGGGCTGGGCGCGGTCGCCGCCATGCAGGCCGCGCTGGACGCCGCCGGGCTGGGGGCGGGGGAGATCGACTACGTGAACCTGCACGGCACGGGGACGAAGGCCAACGACGCGATGGAGGACCGGGCGGTGTCGCGCCTCCTCGGCACGGGTGTGCCCTGCTCCTCGACCAAGGGCTTCACCGGGCACACGCTGGGCGCCTCGGGGGCGCTGGAGGCGGCGATCGCGGCGATCTGCCTGGAGGAGGGGCTGGTCCCCGGCTGCCTGGGCGTGGAGGAGGCCGATCCCGGCTTCCGCTCCGACATCGCCATCGCCAACCGCGCCGCGCCGCTGCGCCGGGTGCTGAGCAACTCCTTCGGCTTCGGCGGCAGCAACTGCGCCCTCGTGCTGGGGCGGGCGTGATGGCGGCACCCGATGCCGTGCCCGGGGCGGTGCGCTGCACCGTGGCCGGGGTGGCGCTGCTGGGCCCCGGGCTGGAGGGCTGGGAGCGCGGCGCCGCCGTGCTGGCCGGGCGCGCACCCTGGGAGGCGGCGCCGCTCGCCCTGCCGCCGCCGGCGCTGCTCGCCCCCACCGAGCGGCGGCGGACCAGCCAGGCGGTGCGCCTGGCGCTGGCCGTCGCGGCCGAGGCGGCCGCCGCCTCCGGCCTGGCGCCGGATTCGCTGGAGACGGTGTTCGCCAGCTCCAACGGCGACGGCGCCGTGGTGGGGGCCATCCTGGAGGCGCTGCACGCGCCGGACGGGGCGATCTCGCCGACGCAGTTCCACAACTCCGTCCACAATGCCGCCGCCGGCTACTGGGGCATCGGGGCGGGGTCCACGCAGCCCTCCATCAGCCTGGGCGGGCATGACGACGCCTTCCCCGCCGGGCTGCTGCACGCCGCGGCCCAGGTCGCGGCGCGGCGGGTGCCGGTGCTGTTCTGCGCCTACGACATGCCGCTGCCGCCGCCGCTGGATGCGGTGCGCCCGACCACCCAGCCCTTCGCCACGGCGCTGGTGCTGACCCCGGCCGGGGGCGAGGGACCGGCGCTCACCCTGCGCCACGACGCCGGGCCGCTCCCACCCGGGACGCCCGCGCAACCCGGCGCGGCATGCCGCGCCCTGGAGGCGGCGAACCCGATCGCCCGTGCCCTGCCGCTGCTGGAAGCGCTGGCGCGGCGGGAGCCGGCGCGGCTGGTCTTTCCGCTGGCCGAGGAGACATGGCTGGTGGCGGAGCTGGCCCCGTGACGGACGGCCCCGTGATGGATGCGGCGGCTATCGCCCGGCTGGTGCCGCACCAGGGCGCCATGTGCCTGCTGGCTTCGGTGGAGGCCTGGGACGCGGAATCCATCCGCTGCGGCGCGACCTCGCACCGCGACCCCGCCAACCCGCTGCGCCGGGACGGGGCGCTGCCCGCCATCTGCGGCGTGGAGTACGCGTTGCAAGCCATGGCGCTGCACGGGGCGCTGACCGGCGGGGGCGCGCAGCCCGCAGGCTACCTCGCCAGCCTGCGCGGCGTGGCGCTGGAGGCGGAGCGGCTGGACGGGCTCGCCGGCCCGCTGTGCGTCTCGGCCAGCGCGGTGCTGCGGGAGGCGGCGGGCTTCGTCTACGCCTTCGAGGTGTCGGGAGAGGGGCGGGTGCTGCTCTCCGGCCAGGCGGCCATCATCCTGCCGGGCGAACGGGCATGAGGCGCGCCCTGGTCACGGGCGGCGCCAGCCCGATCGGCGCCGCGATCTCCCGCCTGCTGGCGGCGCAGGGCTTCGCGGTCATCGTCCACGCCCATGGCGCGCCGGAGCGGGCGCAGGCGGTCGTGGCGGAGATCGCGGCCGCCGGCGGACGCGCGGAGGCAGTGCGCTTCGACCTCGCCGACGCGCCGGTGGCGATGGCGGCGGCCGAGGCGCTGCTGGAGGGTGGGCCGGTGCAGGCCATCATCCACAATGCCGGCACGCATGACGACGTGCCGATGGCGGGGATGTCGGCAGAGCAGTGGCATTCCGTGGTGGACGTGTCGCTGAACGGCTTCTTCCACGTGGTGCGGCCGCTGCTGCTGCCCATGATCGGCACGCGCTGGGGACGGATCGTGGCGATGTCCTCCGTCTCCGCCATCATGGGCAACCGGGGACAGGCGAACTACGCCGCCGCCAAGGCGGGGCTGGTCGGCGCGGTGCGCGCGCTGTCGCTGGAATGCGCCCCGCGCGGGGTGACGGTGAACGCCGTGGCGCCCGGCGTGATCGAGAGCCCCGCCGTGGCCGCCGCGATGACCCGCGAGCAGGTGGCCAAGCTGGTCCCCGCCCGCCGCGCCGGCCGGCCGGAGGAGGTGGCCGAACTGGTCGCGTTCCTCTGCTCCGACCGCGCCGCCTACATCACCGGGCAGTGCATCTCGATCAACGGCGGGCTGGCCTGAGCCCCGTTCACTGCGAACCGGCGCCCGTGGCCCGGGGGCAAGGCTCCGCCTCGCCCCCGTACCCCCACTCCGCCAGGACCCTGCGGGCCCTGGACCCGATCGGCGCTGCCGGGGGACAGCCTGCGACGGGGTCGAGGCGCCGAGGAGCCATGCTCCTCGGCGGGACCGGCCGCAGCACTCGCTGACGCCTTTGACGCTTTTCCAGAGTCCCGCCTGTCCGCGCGCCGTCAGGGTTCAGCCCGCAGGCGGACATCTACCGGAAGCACCAGACTCCCAGCGGGGACCGGGGCCCGCTTGTGGCCCCGGCAGGGGAGGGTCTGGGAGGGGACGGCGTCCCCTCCCAGTCCGCCGCCGGAACACCACAGCACGACGGATCAGGTCATCGCACCGGCCGGATCGGGGTGTGCCCCGGGCCTGGACGGGCTTGCCATAGCCTGCTGCTGCCGCCGCAGTTCGGCCGCAAGGGCGGGGTCGGGCGTCCTGTCGGCGGCCGTGGGGCCCAGGCGCAGCAGTCCGTTGGGGCAGTAGCGTCCGTCATCCCAGCCGGGATGGTCCAGGATGGGGTAGAGGCAGATGCCCTCCACCGGTACGCCGCGGGCGCGGGCGGCGCGGACCTCGCCCGCGACGTAGGCGAGCCAGGCGGGGCGGCGCTCCGCCTCGATCCCCGTCTCCGCCACGAAGACCGGGCGGCCGTAGCGCGCGTGGACCTCCGCCAGCAGGTCGCGGAAGGGGCGGTAGCCGGGATGGCCGATATCGATCGGCGGGCCGCCGTGGATCCACTGGTTGTTGAAGTAGTAGTTGACGCCGACGACATCGAGCAGGTCGGGCCGCCCGCCGATCTGCGGCCAGGCCAGCCCCGCGATCATGTCCCAGCCCTGGAACTGCGCCTGCCGGTGGCCCTCCGCCTGCGGCACCTCCTGCGGGCGCGACGGGTCGTGCAGCACGTGGATCACCGGGTCGGCATGGACGAAGCGCGCGGCGGGATCGACGAGGCGGATCGCCTCCATCGCCGCGATGGCGGCGCGGGCCAGTTGCACCTTCAGCTCGTGCCCCCGCCCGCGCGCGAAGGGGTTGAGATAGGCCACGTCGCCGCCGCCCCAGGCGAAGAAGGAAATCTCGTTCACGGGGGCGTAGAAGGCGGGGCCATCCGGGCCGGGGCCGATCTCGCGCGCCGCGGCGGCGGCGAAGCGGGCGAAGCGATCCACGAACTCCGGCCGCCAGATGTCGATGTCGTCGGGCCAGCCGTAGTGCAGCAGGTCCCAGACCACCTGCGTCCCCCGCGCCCGCGCCGCATCGCGCTGGGCGCGCAGGCTGGACCAGTCGTAGCGGCCGGGCGCGCGCTCGATCAGGTGCCAGCGCAGCCCGTCGCGCACCGTCAGGATGCCCTCGGCGGCGAGGGCGGCGTAGTCGTGCGCGGCGAGGCGGTCGTGCGCCGTGGCCGCGATCATGTCCAGCCGCGCGCGGTCCTGCGCGCGGCGGTGGGTGGAGCACTCGAAGCCGCCCTGGAAGAAGGAGCGGAACAGACAGGGCGTCGGGGCGGGGCGCCGGCGCTCCGCCAGGACCTCCTCGAACAGCGCCTCCCAGCGCGGCACCAGGGCCCGCACGGCATACGCCGCCCGCACCTTCGCCCGCAGCGCGCCGCCCAGGCGCCGGCCCAGCGCCGGATCGTCCAGCAGCCGCAGCAGCGCGTCAGCCACCGCGGGCGGGTCCTCGTGCGGCACGAAGAGCCCCGTCTCCCCGTCCGCGATCTGCTCCAGCGTGCCGTTGTCGGGGGTGGCGACCACCGGCAGCCCGGCCGCGCCCGCCTCGGCGATGACGTGCGGCATCCCCTCCCCGCGTGACAGCCAGACGAAGGCGTCCAGGGCCGAGAGCAGATCCGGCACGTCCGCGCGGTCGCCCAGGAAGCGCAGCACCCCGTCCAGCCCGAGCGCCGCCGCCCGCTGCCGCAACTGCACCGCATAGTCCGGCAGGAAGGCGTCCGGCCCGCCGATCACCAGGAACCGCGCCTCCGGCCGCGCGAGGTGCAGGATCGCGGCGGCGTCGAGGAAGTCCTCCACCCGCTTCTTGGGGTCGAGCCGGCCCAGCCAGCCGATCAGCGGCACGCCCTCCGCCACGCCCAGCGCGGCCCGCATCGGCGCGCGGTGCGCCGGGTCGAAGGCGTCCGTGTCCACCATCGAGGGGATCTCGATCGCGTCCCGCTCCCGCCCCGGCATGCGCGCGGCGGCCGCGTCGCGGATCGTGGCGCAGACGCCGACATAGCGGGCGGTGAGGTGCTTCGGCCCCGCCTCGGCCTCCGACACCAGCCCGCCATGCTCGATCAGCGGCGGGCGGCGGTGCAGCCGCTCCAGCGCCGGGTAGACATCCGCGACGTTCTGGCAGGACACGACGAGGTCGTAGGCCGGCAGCCGCCCGGCGAGATAGGCGACGGTGTCCTCGAAGGAGAGCTGGTACGGCGCCCGGTCCACGGCGACGCCCAGCGCCTCCAGCTGCGCGTGCGTCTGCTCCGGCATCCCCTCCTTGCGGAAGCAGGCCACCACGTCGATCCGGAACCGCCGGGGATCGAGATGCCGGACGAGATGCCGCACCTCCGTCTCCTCCCCGCCGACGACCAGCCAGGCGAAGACGAACAGGATGCGGGTCGGGTCGCTCACCGCGCTGCCCGTCCCCCGGGGGAGGCGCCGCCTCCCCCGCTACCCCCTCCGCCGGGGCCACAGGCTGGCCCCGGACCCCGCCGGGAGTCCGGCTCCGCGTGGCGGGGGATCGCCCCGTGAACTGAACCCGAGGAGCACGCCGTCAGCAAGCGAGGCGGCGTATCCCGCCGGAGGTCATGGACCTCCGGCGATGCGACCCCGTCGAAGGCTGTCCCCGGCAGACTCGATGGGTCCAGGGCCCGCAGGGTCCTGGCGGAGTGGGGGTACGGGGGAAAGGCGGCGCCTTTCCCCCGGGCCACGGCCACCACGCCTACCCCGCCACCCGGAACACGACCTGGAGGAATTCGGGCCGGTCGGCGACGAGGTGGCGCAGGAAGGCGGGCGCCTCGTCGAAGGGCACGATATGGGTGACGAGCTGGGCGCGCAGCTCGGCGCCGCGCTCCAGCAGCAGGGCGACCGTCTCCTGCGCGAGGCGGCGGCGGTCCCACAGCGTGCCCAGGCCGCGGGGGACGCGGCTGATCTGGGCGCAGCGGAGGCCGAGGCCGTTGTGGTGGAATTCCTCGCCCAGCCGCAGCCGGTCGGCGCCGCCCTGGTAGAAGGCGAGGTCGATCACCGTCCCCTGCGGACGCAGGGCGCGCATCGCGGCGTGCAGGCTGGCGGAATCGGCACGGGTCTGGAACACCACCTCGGCGCCGCGCTCGCCGCCGGAATGCCAGCGGGCCTTGGCGTGCTGCCAGGCCTGCTCCTCCGTCATCGCCGTCAGGCCCAGGGATTCCGCGCGCAGGCGGCGAAAGGGGGACGGGTCGGCGATCACCACCTCCGCGGCCCCGGCACGCCGGGCGAAGAGGGCGGTGAGGAAGCCGACGATGCCCGCGCCGATCACCAGCGCCGGACGGCCGGCGAGGCCCGCCCCCAGGGATGGCACCACGGGGCCCAGCAGCTCCGCATCGGCGTGCAGGATGCCGTTGGCGGCGATGGGTCCCATCTGCGCGACCCAGATGCCCAGCAGCGGGTCCATCCCCGGCGGCAGCGTCACCAGCAGGTCGTGGAAGGGATCGGCGGTGTGGCCCGTCTTGTGGGCGTAGGTGGTGGCGACGACGTCGCCCGGGGCGAAGCCCTCCGCGCGGCTCTCGGTGACGCGGGCGCATTCCATGTAGCCGAGGAAGGGCACGGGGAAGCGCTGCGCCGGCTCGCCCGCGACGAAGACGCCGCGCCCGCCATCCCAGCGGGCGTGCAGGTAGGGGTTGGTGTTCTTGAGGAAGGTCAGCTCCGTCCCGGCGGAGAAGCCGGTGAAGAGCGTCTCCAGCCGCACCTGGCCCTCGCCGGGCGGGCCCTCGTCATAGCTGAAGAAGAAGGGATGGCCCGGCCGCTCGATGCCGAGCGAGCGGATGTGGCGGGGCTCAGACATGCTCGGCCTGCCTCGCCGCCACGGCGCCGGGCCGCACGGGCCGGCCGGTGCGGGCGGATTCCACGATGGCCAGCACCACGCGATGGGTCGCCAGCGCCTCGGCGTAGTCGCAGCGGATCGCCGCGCGCGGGCCGCCGCGCACGGCGTCGAGGAAGGCGCGATCCTCCACGCGCACCGGGTCGTCGCCGGCGCCGCGCACGGGGCGGCCGCGGCCCACGTCCACCATGATGTCGCGGTCCGTCATCTCCATCGCCAGCCCGTCGGCGAAGACGTGCAGCCCGACGCGGTGGTTCCAGCGCAGCAGGCAGGTGGCGGCGAAGTTGCCCACCGCGCCGGAGGCGAAGCGCAGGCTGGCGGTGCTGACGGTGGGCACGTCGAGTCCGGGGAAATCGGGGCGCGGGGTGTGGGTGGCCATGCCGAACACCTCCTCCACCTCGCCGGCCAGGTGGCGGGCGAGGTCGATGATGTGCGTCATCTGCTCCACCATCTGCCCGCCGGAGCGGTCCATCCGCCACCACCAGGGCGGCGGCGGGGTGGCGTCGAGCCAGTAGCCCGACAGCAGCCGCGCCGGGTTGCCGCGCAGCAGCGCCCGCGCCTCCTCCACCGTGTCGAGGGAGCGCAGGTGGTAGCCGACGGAGGTGACCAGCCCCGCCCGCGCCACCGCCGCCGCGACGGCCTCCGCCGTGGCGAGGTCGATGGCGACCGGCTTCTCGACGAAGAAGGGCAGGTTGCGCGCGATGGCGGCGCGCTCCGGCGCGCCATGCGCGAAGGGGGGGACGCAGATGTAGAGCGCGTCCAGCTCCTCCGCCGCCAGCATCGCCTCGTGGTCCGCGAAGGCGCGGGCGCCGAAGCGGGCGGCGGCCTCGGTGGCGCGGCCCATGTCGGGGTCCGCGACGGCGGCGATGGCCACGTCGTCGAACCGTTCCAGCACGCCGAAATGGCGGTGGGCGATGCCGCCCGCCCCCACGAAGCCGATGCGCAGCCTGTCCAAGCGGGTCCTGCTCCTGTGCACGGCCGGCGCATGCGCGGCGTAGAGGGCGCGGGTGTCGCGCAGCATGCGCGCGGCGCCGAAATGCTCCGCGTGGCGGCGCCGCGCCGCCTCGCCCGCCGCGGCACGGGCGCCCGGATCGTCCAGCGCGCGGGCCAGGGCCCCGGCCAGGGCGGGCGCGTCGCCGGGGGGCACCAGCCAGCCGGTGACGCCATCCTCCACCGCGTCGGTCGCGCCGCCCACCCGGGTGGCGACCGCCGGCAGGCCGAGGGCCATCGCCTCCAGCAGCACCAGCGGCAGCCCCTCGAAGGCGGAGGGCAGCACCAGCAGGTCGGCGGCGGCCATGAGGTCCGGCACGTCGCCGCGTCCGCCCAGCAGCCGGACCCGCGCCGCGAGGCCGCGCGCGGCGACGGCGCGGGCGACGTCGCATCCCAGCGGTCCCTCGCCCACCAGCAGGGCCGTCGCGCGGGGATGCCGCTCCAGCAGCCCCGGCAGGGCGTCGAGCAGCAGGGCGTGGTTCTTCTGCGGCGTGAAGCGGCCGACCATCAGCAGCACGGGGCCGTCCAGCCCCAGCTCCGCGCGCAGGGCGGCGGGGTCGCGGGCGGGGCGCGGCACGGGGACGCCGTTGGCGATGGCGACGAGGCGCGCGGGGTCGATCCCCGCCTCCGCATGGCTGCGCGCCGCGCTCTCGGAGACGCAGACGAGCGCGGCGAGGCCGTCCGTCGCGGCCGCATGCTCCGCCCGCTGGGCCGGGTCGGTCAGCAGGTAGGGCAGATGCTCCGTGCGCAGGATGGCGGGGACCCCCGCCTCCCGCGCGGCGGCGGCCAGCCCATGCCCCTCCCAGCCGATGCCGGCATGGACATGCACCACCTCCGGCGCCAGGTCGCGCAGCCAGTGGGCGAGGCCGCCCTCCTCGCCGGGTCCGCAGGACTTCACCCGCAGGCCCAGCGACGCGGCGCGCCGCAGCAGCGGGGAGCCGTGCCGGGCCACCACCACCACCTCGTCGTGCAGCGCCAGCCCCTCGGCCAGCAGCAGCAGGTGCGTGCCCACGCCGGAGGGTTCGGCGCTGTCCGTGGCGAGGCAGACGCGCCGCCGGCCCTCGCCGGGCAGGGAGGTGCCGGGCAAGGCGGTCAGGCCTCTCCCACGGCAGGCCGGGCGGGGCGCCCCGCCTCCCGCTCGCGCAGGCGGCGGTAGGTGGCGAGCGCCTGCCCCACCACCTGGTCCATGTTGTAGTAGCGGTAGGTGGCCAGCCGCCCGACGAAGCTGACATCCGGACGCGCATCGGCCAGGGCCTCGTAGCGCCGGAACATCGCCTGGTTGTCCGGGCGCGGGATGGGGTAGTAGGGATCGCCCTCCGCGCTCGGAAACTCGTAGGTGATGCTGGTGCGCGGGTGCCGCTGCCCGGTCATGTGCTTGTACTCGGTGACGCGCGTGTAGGGCACGTCCTCCGACGGCTGGTTCACCACCGCGACCGGCTGCGCCCATTCGCGATCCAGCGTCTCGTGCCGGAAGCGCAGGCTGCGATAGGGCAGCCGTCCGAAGCGGTGGCCGAAGAACTCGTCGATGGGGCCGGTGAAGACCGTGTGCTCCGCGACGGCCTCGCCCGCCGCGTCGCGACCCGCCACGTCGCGGTAATCCACGCCCAGCTCCAGCGCGATGCCGTCGTGGTCGAGCATGTTCTCGAACATCCGCGTATAGCCGTGCAGCGGCATGGCCTGGAAGCGGTCGAGGAAGTAGCGGTCGTCCGTGCCCGTGCGCGTCGGCACGCGGGCGGTGACGGAGCGGTCCAGCTCCGACGGGTCCAGCCCCCATTGCTTGCGCGTGTAGCCGCGGAAGAAGGTCTCGTAGAGCTCGCGCCCGACCTGGGAGACCACCATGTCCTCGGCGGTGCGGATCTCGGCGGGCGGCGCGGCGCGCGCGGCGAGGAAGGCCGCCGCCGCCGCGTCGTCGCCCAGGTCGAGCCCGTAGAGCCCGTTCAGCGTGGTGCGGTTGATCGGCATGGGCAGCAGCCTGCCGCCCACATCGGCCAGCACGCGGTGCTCGTAGGGACGCCAGGCGGTGAAGCGCGAGAGGTGGTCGAACACCTCCTGGCTGTTGGTGTGGAAGATGTGCGGGCCGTAGCGGTGCACCAGCACGCCCGCCGCGTCGTGGTGGTCGTAGGCATTGCCGGCGACGTGCCGGCGCCGGTCCACGACCAGCACGCGCTTGCCGGAGCCGCGCGCCAGCCGCTCGGCCAGGGTCGCGCCCGCGAAGCCCGCGCCGACCACCAGCACGTCATAGGGCTTCCGCCGCCCGGCGGGGCGGATGGCGGGCGCGGGAGGGCCGAGGTCGTTGGCCGGCGGCGCCACGGGCAGGGCGGCGCGCACCGCGGCCTCGTCCAGCAGCCGTGCCATGGCCTCCTGCGTGCGGTCCCAGGAGGTCTCGGCCAGCAGGGCGTCCGCCGCATCGCGCCAGCGGCCGGTGCGCGGCAGGGCGAGGGCACGGCCGCAGGCGGCGACGAACTCCTCCGCCTCGCCGGCGATGGCGACGCCCTCCAGATGCCCGTAATGCCGCGCCACGTCCGCGACCGGCGTGGAGACCACCGGGCAGCCGGCGGCAAGGTATTCCGGCGTCTTGGTCGGGCTGATGAAGTGCGTCGCCTCGTTGATGGCGAAGGGCATCAGCGCCACGTCCCAGCCCGCGAGGTAGGCCGGCAGCTCCGCATAGGGCTTCGGGCCGAGCCAATGGATGTTCGGCCGGCGCGGCAGGGCGGCGGGATCGATCTTCGCGACGGGGCCGAGCATGACGAAGGACCAGTCCGGTCGCGCGCGTGCCGCCGCCTCCAGCAGCGCGAGGTCGATGCGCTCGTCGATCACGCCGTAGAAGCCCAGGCGCGGCGCGGGGATCGGGGCCTGGTCAGGCGGTTCCGGCCGGTCCGCCGCGCGCGCGGTGGCGAAGTGCGCCACGTCGACGGAGGAGGGGAAGGGATGGATGTTGGCATGCCGGCCGCGCCGCGCCTCGTAGAGGCTGTGGCCGCCGGCGAAGACCACGTCGGCGCGCGCCATTAGCGCCGCCTCGCGCTCGCGCAGGCGCGGGTCCGCGAAGCGGAAGCCCGAGAGCTCGTCCATGCAGTCGTAGGCGACGGCGGGCGCCGCGGAGGCCAGGTGCGCGGCGAAGCCGTACATCATCGGCGTGTAGAACCACAGCGCCGGCGGGCGCGGGCAGGCGGTGGCGACGAGCAGGTCGAGCAGCCCGCGCAGCCCTTCCTCGCGCGCCGCCTCGTCCCACCAGTGCGGCAGGCGCGGGCGCAGCGCGATCACGCGGTCCTCGGGGAAGGGATGGAATTCCAGGTAGGGAAGGTGGTGGTCGCAGGGGATGTGCTCCTCGAAGAAGAACACCTTCCGGTCGGCCGCGAAGCGCCGCATCAGGTGCTGCGGGCGCTGGGTGACGAAGTCCCAGCGCAGGTGGGAGAAGCAGATCAGCGGCGGGATGCTGGCGAGAGGTCCGGCCATGGCTGGCGCGTCGGCGGAGGCCGGCTTCTCTGTGAGCAAGGGATTCTCCTCGCGGCCTGGCAGCCAGGGGCGATGCTGCACGGTGCACCGCAGCAACGTTCTTAGCCCGTTCATGGCGAGGCGGGGGAGGCTTGCCCCCCGTCACTTTTCTGGCAACAGCCCGGCGAGGCGGCGCACGCTGTGCGGCCAGGTCCAGCGCGCGAGGACCTCCCGGCGGGGGTCGAGCGTGCCGGCGCGCTCCAGCAGCGACAGGATGCCCTGTCCGAACCCAGCGGCGGAGGCCGTCATGCCCGTCGCGGGCGTGATGAACTGCAGGCCGCAGCACAGTCGCTCGTTCGCCAGGACCGGCAGGCCGGCGAGCATGTACTCCGTCAGGATCGCGGGCGCGCCGTCGGCCTCCCCGCAGACGACGCCGATGCGGGCACGGTTCATCAGGGCGTTGACCTCGGCGAAGGAAACGCCGGGCGGGCCGATGATGTCCAGGTTGAGCCCGAGCGCGGCCGCGCGCTGCCGCAGCGCCTCGCCCATCTCGCCATAGCCGCAGACGCAGAGCGCGCGGATCCCGCGCGGCAGGCCCGCCAGCGCGTCGAACAGGATGTCGTGGCGCTTGTAGGGCTGCGCGGCGGCGACGTAGATCAGGTCGTAGTCCTTCGGCACCGCCAGCGGATGGAAGGTCTCGGGCGAGGCGAACTCCGGCCCGATCGGCATCACCGCCGTGCGCGTGCCGGGATGGAGCGCCTCGACCTCCGCGGACTGCCACGGCGCGCCGGTCAGGATCAGGTCGAACCGCGCGCTGATCTCCCGCGGCACGCGCAGGGCCGGCGCATCGATGGAGTTGTAGATCCTCACGCTCGGCGCGCAGGCATCGAGGATGGCCCCGTCCACCCCCAGCCCGAGGACCAGCAGAATCCGGGGCGGGCCGAAGGCGGTAAGATAGCCGAGCATGTCGGCGGAGGCGAAGGGCGCCGCCTCCGCATCCAGGGCGAAGGCCCGGCGGCGCAGCAGCGGCCCGTCCCGGCGGGCGGGCGCGGCCCCATCCGCGCGCCAGTGATGCCAGATCTCGGCCCGGTCCACGAGGCCCGCCTTGATGCAGGCCAGCGGCAGCCGCTCCAGGTAGCCCCCGGTGACGGCGAGCGCGGCGCGGGCCTCGTCCAACGCCTCCCCGGACAGGGGCGGCTCGTCCGCCGCCTCGGCCTGCCAGCGCCGCCGGGCCGCCTCCATCCCGGCGGGAGGCCCGTGGCGCGGCGGCCAGCCCTCCACGAGGTCACCGATCACGACGATGGAGCGCGAGGCGGGCGGCATGCGCGCCTCATCTGGCCTTGCGGATCGCCGCCGACAGGGCGGCGCCGCAGAAATTCACGGCCGCGCCCCCGCGGCGCTGCGGGGACGCGGCCGTGACGGGATCAGGCGGCCTGGACCTTCGCCTCCCGCTCCCAGAAGCGCAGCTTGCGGCAGGCCGCGACGAAGGCCTTGGCATGCTCCGGCTTGTCCAGCGGCAGGAACCCCGCATCGGGCTCCGTCAGCCCCGCCTTTTCCAGCAGCGGCTTCGCCGCCTTGGCGTGGCCGATGAACTTCGCGTGGGCGTAGGCGTCGTTGAGGAAGTCCTTCGCCGTCGCCTCGCGCGCCAGCAACGCCGCCCCGTCGGCCGAGGGCAGGACCGCGACGGCGTCGTAGAGCACGGACGGGCCGCCATTCACCTTCTGCTGCGCCGGGTGGTGCTGGCCCTTGCTGTCCTTGACGCCGCCGACCTTGGGGGCAACCAGCTCCAGCATCGCCCCTTCCGCCGCCAGCGCGTCCCGGAGCGCCGCCAGCACGGCGGCATCCACGCCGTCGGTGACGAGCGCGCCGACCTTGCGGCCCCGGAAGTCCTTCGGGCCATTGGCGAGGATGCTGAGCGCCGGGGACGGCGCGAGGTCCGTCACGACGGGCCGCGCCGGATCGGCCGGCTTCGGCATCGCCTCCAGCCCCAGCCCCTCCGCGACCTGCTTCGCCAGCGCCGCATCCACCTGCAGCAGGTGGGAGACGACCCGCGCGCGGATCGCCGGCGTCTCCACCTTGCTCAGCTCGAAGACGAAGGCGTTGCGGATGTGCGTCTGCTCCACGGGCGTCTGGCTGAGGTAGAACTGCCGCGCCTGGCTGTAGTGGTCGGCGAAGAGCTCCGCCCGGACGCGCCGCTTCTCCCCCGCCACCTCGGCCGGGAAGGTGCGGTAGCCCTTCGGGCTCTCACGCGGGCCGCCCGCCGCGCCGCCCCAGGAATTCGGCTCGTAGTTGGCCCGGCCCTTGGGGTTGTGCATCGCCATGTGCCCGTCCTGCTGGAAATGGGCGAAGGGGCATTTCGGCGCGTTGACGGGGATATGGGTGAAGTTCGGGCCGCCGAGGCGCTTCAGCTGTGTGTCCAGGTAGGAGAAGTTGCGCCCCTGCAGCAGCGGGTCGTTGGTGAAGTCGATGCCCGGCACGATGTTCTGGGTGCAGAAGGCGACCTGCTCCGTCTCGGCGAAGAAGTTGTCCACCACCCGGTCCAGCACGAGCCGCCCGACGATGCGGACCGGCACGTCCTCCTCCGGGATCAGCTTGGTGGCGTCCAGGATGTCGAAGGGAAAACGGTCAGCGAAGGCGTCGTCGAAGATCTGCAGGCCAAGCTCCCACTCCGGGAAGTCGCCGTCGCCGATCGCGGTCCAGAGGTCGCGGCGGTGGAAGTCGGGGTCGGCGCCGTTGATCTTCACCGCCTCGTTCCACGCCACCGATTGCAGGCCCAGCTTCGGCTTCCAGTGGAACTTGACGTAGGACGACCGCCCCTCCGCATTGACCAGCCGGAAGGTATGGACGCCGAATCCCTCCATGAAGCGGAAGGAGCGCGGGAGCGTCCGGTCGGACATGATCCACAGCGCCATGTTCAGCGATTCCGGCGTCAGGGAGATGAAGTCCCAGAAATTGTCGTGCGCCGTCTGGGCCTGCGGGAAGCCGCGGTCCGGCTCCTGCTTCGCGGCATGGATCAGGTCGGGGAACTTGATCGCGTCCTGGATGAAGAAGACGGGGATGTTGTTGCCGACGAGGTCCCAGTTGCCCTCCTTCGTGTAGAGCTTCACCGCGAAGCCGCGCACGTCGCGGGCCAGGTCCGCCGAGCCCTTGTTGCCCGCCACGGTGGAGAAGCGCACGAAGGCCGGCGTCCTCTCGCCCACGCGCTGGAAGAGATCGGCGCTGGTCAGGTCGGACAGGCTCTCGGTCAGCTCGAAGTAGCCATGCGCGCCGAAGCCCCGGGCATGCACCACCCGCTCCGGGATGCGTTCGTGGTCGAAATGGAAGATCTTCTCGCGGAAGTGAAAATCCTCGAGCAGGGTCGGGCCGCGTGGCCCGGCCTTCAGCGAGTTCTGGTCGTCGCTGACCGGGACGCCCTGCTGCGTCGTCAGCACCGGCACCTCGCCGCCCGCGACCTGATGCGTCTCCCCACCCTCGCCGCGCAGCACCGTCTGATCGGCGATGCTGGCCTCGGTGTAGCCCCCCCGCTCCGTCTTGCTGGCCATGTCGCCTCTCCTTCGTTTCCGATTCGGCACCGTGGCCGGCACCGGAAGGCGACAGCCGGGACCACAACGCGGGCCGGTGTAGTCCGTTACCGGCCGGTTGCACTTTCCCGCGGAGCGTGGCACCGGACACGGGTGCGCTCCCCGGGGGCTGGGGCGCGGCGCGCAACTGGGGCAGGCTGGGCCGGACCGGCTGCCCGGAGGACGACCCCATGGCCCTGCGCTTCGACGAGATCACTGCCCCCACCCCGACGCGGGAGAGCCTGGCGGCCGAGACGGCGGCGCTGAACGCGCGGCTGGATGCCGGGGACCGGGCGGGGATGGCCGCGGAATGGGACCGGCTGCGGCGGGAGTTCGACAGCTGGGCCGCCCTCACCTACCTGCGCTTCTCGCAGGACACGGCGGATGCGGCGGCCAAGGCGGCCCGGGAATACGCCGACGCCCTCTCCCCCGTCGCCACCGACCATTCCACCGCGCTCAAGCGCCGCATCCTGGCCGACCCGGACCGCGTAGCCTGGGAGGCGATCCTGGGCCCCTATGTGCTGGAACTCTGGGAGATGGACGTCACCACCTTCGACCCGGCCATCGCCGGCGACCTGGAGGAGGAGTCGAAGCTCACCGCCCGCTACACGGAGCTGCTGGCCTCGGCACGGGTGACGGTGCGGGGCAAGGCGGTGAACCTCGCCGGCCTCGCCCCCTTCGCCGAGGATCCGGACCGCGCCGTGCGGCATGAGGCGGAACAGGCGCGCTGGGGCTTCTTCGCCGAGCACGGCGCGGAGCTGGATTCGATCTATGACGGACTCGTCCGGCTGCGCCACGGCATGGCGCGCAAGCTGGGCTACGACAGCTACACCCCGCTGGCCTACCGCAACATGCGCCGCACCGATTACGGGCCGGAGGAGGTCGCGCGCTACCGCGACGCGGTGGCGGAGCATGTCGTGCCGCTGGTCGGCCGCATCCTGGAGGCGCGGCGGCGGGAGAACGGCTGGGACAAGCTGATGTTCTGGGACGAGGACCTGGTGGACCCCGCCGGCAACCCGAAGCCGATCGGCGGGCACGACGTGCTGGTGGCCCAGGCGCAGGCCATGTTCGACCGCATGGAGCCGCGCATGGGCAGCTTCTACCGCATGATGCGGGAGGGCGGGTTCCTCGACCTGAAGAACCGGCCGACCAAGGCGGGGGGCGGGTTCTGCACCAGCTTCCCCAGCGTCGGCGTGCCCTTCATCTTCGCCAACTTCAACGGCACCCACAACGACATCGGCGTCTTCACGCACGAGATGGGCCACGCCTTCCAGAACTGGGAAAGCCGCGACCTGCCGGGCATCGACACGCTCTGGCCGACCATGGAAGCGGCGGAGATCCACTCGATGGGGCTGGAGTTCCTCACCCATCCGCAGATGGGGCTGATGGTGGGCGAGGCGGAGGCCGACCGCTTCCGCCGCCTGCACCTGATCAACAGCCTCGCCTTCCTGCCCTACGGCGTCTGCGTCGACCACTTCCAGCACGAGGTCTACGCCAACCCCGAGGCGACGCCCGAGGAGCGCCACGCGATGTGGCGGGACCTGGAGGCGCGCTACATGCCCTGGACCGACTACGGCGACCTCGCCTGGCCGGCCAAGGGCGGGCGCTGGCAGGCGAAGCGGCACATCTACAACTCGCCCTTCTACTACATCGACTACACGCTCGCCCTGTGCTGCGCCATGCAGTTCTGGGTGAAGTCGCGGCGCGACTACCCGGGCACGCTGGCGGACTACGTGGCGCTGTGCGGCCGCGGCGGCTCCGCCCCCTTCCAGGCGCTGGCGGAATCGGCCGGGCTGGTCTCGCCCTTCAAGCCCGGCGCGCTGGGCGAGGTGGTGCGCGAGGCGGCGGCGGTGCTGGGGGTCTGACCGGCCAGGGAGGGCGGCTTCCCCCCTCCCCTGCATGGCTCGCCCCCAAGGCACAGCACCACCCGTTCAGCGAAGCAGGCCGGCCCGTGTCACAGGCGCGGCGGGATGCGCGGAGTCCACGGTGGCGTGGTGCCCGTGGCCCGGGGGCAAGGCCCTGCCTCGCCCCCGATACCCCCACTCCGCCAGGACCCTGCGGGCCCTGGACCCGATCAGCGCTGCCGCGGGACAGCCTGATACGGGGTCACGGCGCCGAGGAGCATGGCTCCTCGGCGGGTACGGCCGCAGCATTCGCTGACGCCCTCTGAAAGCTTTTTTCAGAGTCCCACCTGTCCACATTCCGTCAGGGCTGAGCCCGGAGGCTGACGCCCACCGGAAGCACCAGACTCCCAGCGGGGTCCGGGGCCCGCTTGTGGCCCCGGCAGGGGAGGGTCTGGGAGGGGACGGCGTCCCCTCCCGGTCCCCCGCCGGACCACCACAGCCCGACCGGTCAGGTCATCCCGCCGGCCGGATCAGCCTGCGCCGGCCAGTTGGCTCAGCCCTGCCAGCAGGGCGTGCGCCCGTGCGGCGGGCAGGGGCGGGCTGAACAGGTAGCCCTGGCCTTCGTCACAGCGTTCGGCCAGCAGCATCAGGCGTTGTTCCTCGGTCTCCACCCCTTCCGCCAGGGTGACCATGCCCAGGCTGGCACTGAGGGCGATCACGGCGCGCACGATGGCGGCGCAGTCGCTCCGCTGCTCCATGTCGCGCACGAAGGACTGGTCGATCTTCACCTTGTCGAAGGGGAACTTCCGCAGGTAGCTCAATGAGGAATAGCCGGTGCCGAAATCGTCCAGCGCGATCCCCACCCCCAGGGCGCGGATCTGGTGCAGGGCGTTCAGCGTCTCCTCCGTCTCCTCCAGCACCACGGTCTCGGTCACCTCCAGCTCCAGCCGGCCGGGATGCAGGCCGGAGCGTTCCAGGGCCGAGCGGACGTGCCCGACCACGGCGTTGCCCCGGCTGAACTGGGCCGGGGAAAGGTTCACCGCCACCTTCACCTCGCGCGGCCAGGCGGCCGCCTCGATGCAGGCCCGTTCCAAGGCCCAGGCGCCCAGGGCGACGACCAGCCCGCTCTCCTCGGCGAAGGGGATGAACTCGGCGGGCGAGACCAGCCCCCGCTGCGGGTGGCGCCAGCGCAGCAGCGCCTCGAAGCCGGTGATCTCGCCGCTGCGCAGCCGCAGCACCGGCTGGTAGAACAGCTCGAACTCCTGCTGGCTCAGGGCGCGGCGGAGATCGGCCTCCAGCTGCCGGCGGGTCTGGATCGCCGCCTCCATCTGCGGCTCGAAGAAGCGGATGCGGCTGCGGCCTTCGCTCTTGGCCCGGAACAGCGCCAGGTCCGCCTTGCGCAGCAGCGTGTCCTCGTCCCCGTCCTGGCCCGGCGCCAGCGTCGCCACGCCCAGGCTGACGCTCATCGCGACCGGCCGTCCGTCGAACTCGAAGGGCAGGCTCAGCTCCGCCAGCAGCCGCTCGGCCAGGGCCGCCACCTCGTCGATCCGGCTGACCGCGGCCTGCAGCACCGCGAACTCGTCGCCGCCGAGCCGGGCGACCGTATCCGTCTCCCGCACGCACCGCCGCAGCCGCTCCGTCACCGCGCGCAGCAGCGCGTCGCCGAGCGGATGGCCCAGCGTGTCGTTGACCTCCTTGAAGTGGTCGAGGTCGAGGCAGAGCAGCGCGCAGCCCTCCCCCCGGGCCGCGCGCGCCACCGCCTCGCGCAGGCGCTCGCCGAACATGATGCGGTTGGGCAGGCCGGTCAGCTGGTCGTGGTAGGCCAGGTGCGCGATCCGCTCCTCCGCCTGCTGCCGCTCCGTCACGTCGTCCAGGTTCGCCATCCAGCCGCCATCGGCCATGGGCCAGAGCGCGAGGGACAGGATCCGGCCGTCGTCCACCTCCCATGTGTCGGAGGCCGGCTCGCGGCGCGTCATGGCCAGGCCGAGCCAGCGCGTGAGGCGGCGCCGGTCCGCGGCGGCGATGGCGCCGCCGGCCACCGCCTGCACCCCCAGCGCCCGCAGCGGCCGCCCGATCACCGCCTCCTCGGATGGCAGGCGCAGCATCGTGGCAAGGTGCCGGTTCAGCACCTGCACCCGGCCGGCGGCATCCACCATGCACAGGCCCTGCCGCATGGTGGCGAGCGTGTGCCCGAAGCGCATGTCCTGCAGCTGCAGCGCGCGCTCCGTCGCCGCCTCGGCCGCCATGGCCTGGGCCAGCCGCCGCCCGCTGCGGAGCTGCCGCACCCCCAGCAGGACGATGCCCGCCAGCCCCAGCTCGCCCAGCAGGGCCCCGCCGCCCAGGATCAGCCGCTGCTGCCGCCAGCCCCGCAGCAGCTCGTCCTCGTTGCGGCTGGCCGCGAGGAGCAGCGGCTGGAGCCTCAGGCCGCGCATGGCCACGAGGCGGTTCTGCTGGTCGATGGGACTCTGCAGCCAGGTGATCCGCGCCTCGTCGGAGGGGGGGATACGCGACAGCCCGGGCAGGTGGCTGACGTCGCGGCTGTTGGAGGAACTGAGGGGGGGATGGCGGGCCAGGAGGGTACCGTCGCGCCGGAGCAGGACGATGGCCTCGCCGGGGCTGGTGGCCACCCTGCCGTAGAAGCTCTCGAAGTGGCGGAGCTGGATCGCGCCCATGACGAAGCCAGCGAAGTCCCCGTCCGGGTCCGCGATCCGGCGGGCGAGGTAGATCGTCCAGAATCCCGAGCTTCGGCTCAAAACCGGATCGCTTACATGCGTCTCCGGCCCGCCCTTCTGGCGCATCGCCGCGAAGTACTCCCGGTCGGCGAAGGTGACGTCGGGCACCGGGTGGCGGTTGGACGAGGCCACCGGCCGGCCCTCCTGGTCGAAGATGGCCAGCGCGCCCACCTGCGGCAGGCCGGAGATCCGCTCCTGCAGGGTCCGGCGCAGCTCCGGGGAATTGCGGGCCTCCCGCAGGGCACCGGGCGCCGCCAGCCCCGTCTTGCGCAGCAGTTCGACCAAGCCGGCCTGGACCAGATCGAGCGACTGGAAGACCTGGTCCGTCTGCTCGGCCAGGGCGACGGACAGGCGGTCGAGGTCCTGCCCGGCGGTCGCGACCGTGCGCGTGCGCAGGTCCAGGATCACCCAGGCGGTGCCGAGCGCCACCAGCAAGGCCAAGGCGATCCCGCTGCCGACCAGCCACCGGATGGGCTGGCGCAAGACGACGCCCTCGGTGGCTGGTGGGTCCGTCATCATTCCTGCAGCTGCCCCCGTGCCATCCGGGCCAGGGATACTATCCTCGGTTGTGTCGCGTTCAACAGTTCTGCCACCACGCCGCCCATATCTCCACCCTCCTGTGAGCAAGGGGGAGAGGAAGCGCTCACCTTGGCGTCATACGATCTGCCACCGGGAACACGGAGGCCGCAAGCAGTCTGAGGCTGCAGGCGTCGCCCGATGCCGGGTCGCGCCAGGCCGGTTCCGGCAGGGCATCCAGGACCGGGCCCTGCGCCCCGGCCTCCACCTGCAGCCGGATGCCGCGCGCATCGGGCCGCGCCGCGCGCACCCTCCAGCCCCCGGCCGCCGCGGGAGCGGCCAGCAGATCGCCCGGCCGCACGAAGGCGATGCCGGGCCCATCCGGCAGCGTCGTGGCCAGGGGCGCCAGCGGCAGGGCGCCGAAATGCGCCTGGCCACCGCGCAGGGTGCAGTCCAGCCGGTTGGCCTCGCCCAGGAAACCCGCGACGAAGGCATCGGCCGGGCGGCGCAGCAGCATGGCGGGGGTGTCGACCTGGGCCACCCGCCCGTCGCGCAGCACGGCGACCCGATCGGCGATCTCCATCGCCTCGTCCTGGTCGTGGGTGACCAGGACGCTGGTGATGCCCAGCCGGTCGTGCAGCCCGCGCAGCCACTGGCGCAGGTCCTTGCGCACCTGCGCGTCCAGGGCGCTGAAGGGCTCGTCGAGCAGCAGCAGGGCGGGCTCGATGGCCAGCGCCCGGGCCAGCGCCACCCGCTGCCGCTGCCCGCCGGAGATCTGGTCGGGGTAGCGGCGCTCCAGCTGCGGGATCGCCACCAACTCCAGCAGGCGGCGGACGCGCGCGGCGATCGCCGCGGCAGCGGGACGGGTGGCGCGCGGCCGCACGCGCAGCCCGAAGGCCACGTTCTCGAAGACCGTCATGTGCCGGAACAGCGCGTAGTTCTGCGGCACGAAACCAATGCCGCGCTCGCGCGCCGGCAGGGTGGCGACGTCCGTCCCGCCGATCCGCACCGCCCCGGAATCCGGGAAGTCCAGCCCCGCCAGGATGCGCAGCAGCGTGGTCTTGCCCGAGCCGGAGGGGCCCAGCAGCGCGGCGAACTCGCCGGGGCGGACGGACAGGTCCACCCTGTCGAGCGCCAACGCCTCGCCGAAGCGGCGGCTGACGCCCGTCACCTCCACCCCGCCCTGCGCCTCCGCCGCGGACCGGCCGCCCATGCTACCGTCCAAGGGACTCGCCTCCGCCGAAGGTCGGCCAGCCCTCGCGCCGGCCGGAAGCCGCAGGCGCCGGGGCGGGCACGCCGTCTCCCCGGGCCGCGCGCGCCCTCAATGCGCCATCTCCGCCCGGCGCCCGGAGACACGTTCCAGCACCGCCTTCGCCACCAGGGTGAAAAGCGCCAGCAGGGCGAGCAGCGCCGCCACCGCGAAGGCGCCGGCGAACTGGTACTCGTTGTACAGGATCTCGACGTGCAGCGGCAGCGTGTTGGTCTCCCCGCGGATGTGGCCGGAGACGACGGCGACCGCGCCGAACTCGCCCATGGCGCGGGCGTTGCACAGCAGGATGCCCGAGAGCAGCGCCCATTTCACGTCGGGCAGGGTGACGCGCAGGAAGGTCTGCCAGCCCGTGGCGCCCAGCGTCGCCGCCGTCTCCTCCGCCTCGCGCCCCTGGTCCTGCATCAGCGGGATCACCGTGCGGGCGACGAAGGGGAAGGTGACGAAGACGGTGGCCAGCACGAGGCCGGGCAGGGCGAAGATGACCTGGATGTCGTGCGCCTGCAGCCAGGGGCCGAGCCAGCCATGCGCGCCGAACAGCAGCACGTAGACCAGGCCGGAGATCACCGGCGAGACGGAGAAGGGCAGCTCGATCAGCGTCACCAGCAGCCGCTTGCCGGGAAAGTCGAACTTGGCGACGCACCAGGAGGCGGCGAGCCCGCCCAGCGTGTTGACCGGCACGGCGATGGCCGCGACCAGCAGCGTCAGCCGCATGGCGGAGAGCGTGTCCGGCTCGCTCAGCACCGCCCAGGCGGCCGGGACGCCGCGGCGCAGCGCTTCGGTGAAGACGGCGGCCAGCGGCAGCACCAGGAAGACCGCCAGCACCAGCAGCGCCAGCCCGACCAGCAGGCGCCGCGCCCAGGGCGGGTCCTCCGTGGCGGCCGGGGGGCGGCCCGCCGGCCGGGCCTTCGCGAGGCGCGGCCCCTGCGGGGCGGCATCCGGGCGGGCGGCCGTCATGCGGCCCGCCGCAGCAGCCGCTGCGCCAGGTTCAGCGCCAGCAGCACGCCGAAGGAGATCGCCAGCATCGCCAGCCCCACCGCCGCCGCGCCCGCATAGTCGAAGGCCTCCAGGCGGGAGACGATGATCAGCGGCGCGATCTCGCTGACCATCGGCACGTTGCCGGCGATGAAGATGACGCTGCCGTACTCGCCCACGCTGCGCGCCAGCGACAGGCCGAAGCCGGTCAGCGCGGCCGGCGCCAGGGCGGGCAGCACGACGCGCCACACCGTCTGCGCCCGCGTCGCCCCCAGCGTGGCCGCCGCCTCCTCCGCCTCCGGCGGCAGGTCGCGCAGCACCGGCTCGACCGTGCGCACCACGAAGGGCAGGCCGACGAAGACCATGGCGACGAGCACGCCCAGCGGCGTGTAGGCGACCTTGATCCCCAGCCAGGAGAGCGGCGCGCCGAGCCAGCCGTTGGAGGCGAAGAGCGCGGTCAGCGCCAGCCCGGCGACGGCGGTGGGCAGCGCGAAGGGCAGGTCCACCGCCGCATCCGCCAGCCGCCGCCCGGGAAAGCGCACCCGCACCAGCACCCAGGCCAGCAGCAGCCCGATGGGCACGTTCACCGCCGCCGCCAGCAGCGCGGCGAGGAAGGAGAGGCGCAGCGCGGCCAGCACCCGCGGCTCGGTGACGGAGCTCCAGACCCCGGCCGCGCCCAGCTCCCAGGGGCGCAGCACCAGGGCCGAGAGCGGCACCAGCACGATCAGCACCAGCCAGGCCAGGGTGATGCCGAGCGACAGGCCGAAGCCCGGCAGCACCGCCCGCCGACGCGGCCAGGGGCGGCCCGGCGTGGCGGCGGGGCGGTTCAAGGAGAGCGTGGCCGCGCCGGACGGGGCGCCATCGCCGGGGCCTTCACCGTCCGGGCCTTCACCGTCCGGGCCGGTAGATCCGGTCGAAGCTGCCGCCATCGGCGAAGTGGGTCTTCTGCGCCGTGGCCCAGCCGCCGAACTCGGCATCCACCGTCACCAGCTCCAGCTTCGGGAAGCGCTCGCCGGCCGCGGCCAGCGCCGCCGCGTCGCGCGGGCGGTAGAAGTGCTTCGCCGCGATCTCCTGTCCCTGGCGGCTGTAGAGGTGGCGCAGATAGGCCTCGGCGACGGCCCGCGTGCCCTTGCGGTCCACGATCTGGTCCACCACCGCCACGGAAGGCTCGGCCAGGATGGAGAGGGAGGGGTAGACGATGTCGAACTTGCCCGCGCCGAACTCGGCCAGGGCCAGGTGCGCCTCGTTCTCCCAGGCCAGCAGCACGTCGCCCTGCTCGCGCTGGACGAAGGTGGTGGTGGAGCCGCGCGCGCCCGTGTCCAGCACGGCGACGCGGCGGAACAGGTTCGCCGTGTACTGCTCGGCCGTGGCGTCGGAACCGCCGGGCTGGCGCCGCGCCCAGGCCCAGCCGGCGAGGTAGTTCCAGCGCGCCCCGCCCGAGGTCTTGGGGTTGGGCGTGATGATGGACACGCCCTCCCTCACTAGGTCGCCCCAGTCGCGCAGGCCCTTGGGATTCCCCTTGCGCACCAGGAAGACGATGGTGCTGGTGTAGGGCGCGCTGTTGTCCGGCAGGCGGGCGATCCAGTCCTTCGCGATCAGCCCGCGCTCGGCGATGGCGTCCACGTCGTAGGCGAGGGCGAGCGTCACCACGTCCGCCTGCTGCCCGTCGACGACGGTGCGCGCCTGCGCACCCGAGCCGCCGTGCGACATGCGCACGCTGACCCGCTGCCCGCCGCCCTGCTGCGCCCAGTGCTGGGCGAAGACGGCGTTGTAGTCGCGGTACAGCTCCCGCGTGGGATCGTAGGAGACGTTGAGCAGCTGCACGGACGACTGCGCGGCGGCGGGGCGGGCGACGGTTCCTGCCAGGGGCGCGGCGGCCGCGGCGGCGAGGAGGTTGCGTCGGGTCTGGACAAGCATGGGTCTGTCTCCGGCGAACGGTTCAGGATGGCGGGCGGGGCCGGGTCGGCGCAAGGGCAACCGCCCGGGCTCGCGGAAGCGGGAAGCAATCCTCCGGGCCGCGCGGCCGTGCGGGCGCGCTCCGGGGCCCCGGCGATGCCGCCGGGGGCGGGGCTCAACAGGCCGCCGTGCGCCCGGCGCCGCGCCCGGCCAGGCCGCCCCGGCCGCCGACGCCGCCCGCCTCCGGCCGGTGCCGGGGGACCGCCCGCTCAGGCACGGGCGAGCCGCAGCCCGGCGGCGCCGGCCGCCTCCGCGAAGCGCCCCACCGTCTCCGACAGGCGGGCGGCGAAGGCGGCGGGGGGTGCCGCCGGCACCTCGAAGCCCAGCCCGGTCAGCCGGTCGCGCAGCGCCGGGCGCGCCAGCACCGCGGCGATGGTGGCGTGCAGGTGCTCCGCCTGCTCCGCCGGGACGCCGGCGGGCAGCAGGACCCCGATGAAGGAGAGGTGGTCGAAGCCCGGCGCCACCGTCCCGTGCAGGGTGGGGATGGCCGGCGCCAGGGGCGAGCCGTCCCGCGAGGTGAGGGCCAGGGCCTTCAGCCGCCCGTCGCGCAGATGCTCCAGCGCCACGCCCAGGGTCAGCATCCCCGCCTGCACCCGGCCCGCGGCCAGGTCGGCCAGAACCTGCGGCGCGCCGCGATAGGGGATGTGCTCCACCTTGCCGCCCACGGCGCGGTTGAGGGATTCGCTGGTCAGGTGGTGCGCGGTGCCCCAGCCGGGGATGGCGACGTTGACCTCCCCCGGGCGGGCGCGGATGCGCTCCGCATAGGCGGCGATGTCCGGCAGGCCGGAATCCGGATGGGTCAGCAGGATGTTCGGCGCGGCGATGGCGAGCGTCACCGGCCGCAGCCCGGGCAGCAGCGGCTCCGCCCCCGGCGGCGGCAGCGCCTCGGTGGCGGCCAGGCTGTCGTTGGTGACCAGCAGGGTCTGCCCGTCCGGCGCCGCGCGCAGCACCGCCGTCGTGCCGAGGCGGGAGGCGGCGCCGGACTGGTTCTCCACCACCGCCGGCTGGCCCAGCACCTCGGACAGCGCGGGAGCCAGGAGGCGGGCGAAGACGTCGGGCAGGCCGCCCGCCTCGAAGGGCACGACCAGCCGGAGCGGCCGGGACGAGGCGGCGGCGCGGCCGGCCAGCAGCAGGGCGGGGGCGGCCAGCAGCGCGGCGCGGCGGGAGAGGAGGGGCATGGGGCCAGGCATTCCGGTCAGGCGGCGGCGTGGGCCGGGGCGTCGAGGGCGAGCAGCGCCTCCACCCCCAGCCGGTGGCAGAAATCGCCGAAGCCCTCGCCCTCGCGCCGGTCCCCGGCGAAGGCGGCGAGGAGCGGCTCCAGCCGGGCGGCGATCTGCGCCTGCGGCACGCGCTCGTGCAGCTTGAAGGACAGGCGCGTGCCCGCGAAGTCGCCGCCGACGAAGATGGCGAACTGCCCCGGCACGCGGCCGACCAGCCCGATATCGCCGGCATAGGGACGGGCACAGCCGTTCGGGCAGCCGGTGATGCGCAGGCTGATCCGCTCGTCCAGCAGGTCGTGCCGGTCCAGCGCCGCCTCGATCTCCGCCACCAGCGGGTCGCGCACGCGCTCCGCCTCGGTCAGCGCCAGGCCGCAGGTGGGCAGGGCGGGGCAGGCCAGGGCCCAGCGCGCGAGCGGCGAGAGGTCCTCGTTCAGCGCCACGCCATGCGCGCGCAGCACGTCCTCCACCGCCGCCCGCGCGTTGCGCGGCAGGTCGGAGAGGATCACGTCCTGCTGCGGCGTCAGGATCGGGTTGGCGCCCCAGCGGGCGACGATCTCGCGCAGCGCGCTGCGCAGGCGCACGCCGCCCGCATCCTGGATGCGGCCCGAGGGCACGGGCACGCCCAGCCAGAAGCGGCCGTCGCCCTGCTCGTGCCAGCCCAGCAGCTCCGGCACCTCCAGCCTCGGCAGCGGGCCGGGATCGGCGAGGGGATGGCCGAAATATTCGGGCCGCGCGAGCTGCTCGCGCACCCAGTCCACGCCGTTATCCTCGATCACGTATTTCAGCCGGGCGCGCTTGCGGTCGGTGCGGTCGCCATGGTCGCGGGTGAAGCGCACCACCGCCTCCACGGCGCGCAGCAGGTCGTCCGCCGCGACCACCGTGATGGGCGTGGCGAGGCGCGGGAACGTGTCGGCGCGGTTGTGGGTCAGGCCCAGCCCGCCGCCGATGCAGAGCTGGTAGCGGGTGATCCGGTCGCCCTCGGCGAGCGCGATGATCCCCAGGTCGTTGGTCAGCACGTCCGGCGTGTTGTCCGACGGGTGGGCGAGGGCGATCTTGAACTTCCGCGGCAGGTAGGTGGCGCCGTAGAGCGGCTCGGCCTCCGGCGCCGCGCCGGCCGGCTCCCCCACGGGCTCCTCGTCCAGGAAGATCTCGTGATGCGCCCGCGTGCGCGGCAGCAGGCGGGAGGAGAGCAGGACCGCATCGTCCCGCAGCCGCTGGTGGATCGCGTCGCGGCGGGGCGCCGGGGTGGTGACGACGTTGCGCACCACGTCGCCGCAGGCGGCCAGCGTGGTCAGCAGCATCCGGTTGATGTCACCGATCAGCGGCTTCAGGTTCTCGCGCAACACGGCGTGGAATTGCAGCGCCTGCCGCGTCGTCACCCGCAGCGTGGCGTTGGAAAGCCGGTCCGTCAGCCCGTCCAGGGCCAGGTACTGCTCCGCCGTCAGCACCCCGGCGGGGATGCGGACGCGGGCCATGAAGCTCCATTCCTTGTCCAGCCCGGCCTGCTTGCGCGGGGTCGCCGTGTCACGGTCGAACTGCTCGTAGGTGCCGTGGAACTTCAGGAGGTTGTAGGACGCCTCGCTGATCCCGCCGCGCGCGTCGGGCGCCGCCAGCTCGGCCGCGATGGTGCCGCGCAGGCCGTGGCTGCCGGCCTTGGCCGTCTCGACGCCGGTGGGGCCGGCCGCGGGCTTGCGCGGTTGCGCCATGGAAGCACCATCCACGAATTCACTTGCAGGAGGTACGGCGCCAATCTACGACTTGTCAAACGCACATATCAAATAGTGCGATTTTTATGAGTGATATGTGCGGATCGCCCGCGGCAGCGCTGAGGGGAGACAGGTCGATGAGCGGACAGGGTCAGGCCATCCCGACCGGGCCGGAAGCGTATCGGGCGGCTCCCGCGACTCCCTGCGCCCCCGCCGTGCCGGAGATGTGGGACGTGGACGAGCCGGACGAGCCGCCCGTCCAGCTCGCCCTGGCGGCCGCGATCCTGCTGGTGATGGTGCTGCTCTCGCCCCTGTTCTGAGCGGGCCGGCCCCTACCGCAGCGGGATGTCGGCGGCGACGTGCGCCCGCAGCGCCGGGTCCACCGCCGGCATCACCCCGAACCAGGCGTGGAAGCCGGGCCGCGCCTGGTGCAGCAGCATGCCCAGCCCGTCCACGGCGCGCAGGCCGCGGGCCCGGGCCGCGGCCAGCAGCGGGGTCTCCAGCGGCACGTAGACGATGTCGGCGACCACGGCGGCGGCCGGCAGCGGCGCGAGGTCGATCTCCAGCGGCGGCTGCCCGGCCATGCCGAGCGAGGTGGTGTTGACCAGCAGCGCCGTCTCCTCCAGCGGCGGCGCCTCGGCCACCGCGATGCGGCCCCGCGCCAGCCCGTCCAGGTCTTGCGCCAGCTGCTCCGCCCGTCCGACGGAACGGTTGGCGAGCACCACGCGCGGGCAGCCCTCGGTCAGCAGCGCCGCCACGATCGCCCGCGCCGCGCCGCCCGCGCCGAGCAGCACGGCGGTGCCGTCCGACGCGGCCCAGCCCGGCGCCTGCTCCCGGATGCTTTCCAGGAAGCCCCAGCCATCGGTGTTGGAGCCGTGGATGCGCCCGTCGCGGAAGACCATCGTGTTCACCGCCCCGGCCTGGCGGGCGCTGTCCTCCACCGCGTCGCAGCAGGCGAAGGCGTGCTCCTTGTTGGGAATGGTGACGTTGCAGCCGGCGAAGCCCGCCAGCAGCAGCCCGCGCACGGCGGCCGGCATGTCCTCCGGCGCCACGGCCAGGGGAACATAGGCGCCGTCGATCCCGTGCCGGTCCAGCCAGAAGCCGTGCAGCTGCGGCGAGCGCGAATGGGCGACCGGCCAGCCGATCACGCCCGCCACCCTGCCCTTGCCCGTCAGCCGCATGCGCCCCGCCCTCCCGTACCGTTCCGGGAGCGGGTAGGGCCCCCTTCTCCCCGCCCCGTCAAGGGCGGGCGCCGCCCCGGCCGGGCCGCCGGAGGCCGGGGTCCCGCGGCGCCCGCCGGGCCGGGGCGCGCCGCCGCCTTCCATCTCCCCCCTGGCGCCCGGGCGCGGGGAATGCGACCACATCGGCCGACACGGACAGGGGATGGCCGGCATGACGCGCGCGCTGAGGGTGGCGGTGCAGATGGACCCGATCGGCTCCATCGACATCAAGGGCGACAGCACCTTCGCCCTGATGCTGGAGGCGCAGAAGCGCGGCCACGCGCTGTGGCACTACCACCCGCGCGACCTGGCGCTGCATGGCGGGCGCGTGACCGCCTGGGCCCAGCCGGTCGAGGTGCGGCGGGAGGCGGGCAACCACTTCACCCTGGGCACGGAGGAGGAGCTGGACCTCGGCGCCGTGGACGTGGTGCTGATGCGCCAGGATCCGCCCTTCGACATGGCCTACATCACGGCCACCCACATCCTGGAGCACATCCACCCGAAGACCCTGGTGGTGAACGACCCGGCCAGCGTGCGCAACGCGCCGGAGAAGCTGTTCGTCACCCATTTCCCCGAGCTGATGCCGGAGACGCTGGTCACCTCCGACAAGCGCCGCATCGCGACGTTCCGCCAGAAGCACGGCGACATCATCGTCAAGCCGCTGTTCGGCAACGGCGGCGCCGGCGTCTTCCACTTGCGCCCCGACGACCCCAACATCGCCGCCCTGCTGGAGATGTTCACCGAACGCTCGCGCGAGCCGCTGGTGGTGCAGAAATACGTCCCCGCCGTGCGCCAGGGCGACAAGCGCATCATCCTGGTGGACGGCGAGATCGGCGGCGCCATCAACCGCGTCCCCGCCGAGGGCGAGGCGCGCAGCAACATGCATGTCGGCGGCAAGGCGACCCAGACGACGCTGACCGACCGCGAGCGCGAGATCTGCGCCGCCATCGGCCCCGAGCTGAAGGCGCGCGGGATGATCTTCGTCGGCATCGACGTGATCGGCGGCTTCCTGACGGAGATCAACGTGACCTCCCCCACCGGCCTGCAGGAGGTGGCGCGCTTCGACGGCATCCACCTGGAGGAGATGATCTGGGACGCCATCGAGGCGCGCGTCCCGGCCCCCTGAGGGCGGCGCGGCCCGGACGGGCCGGAGGGAGGGCGGGCCCGGGGTGCCCGGCCCCCTTCAGGTGAAGAGGTAGTCGCCCGCGGCGAGGGCGACGCCGCCGCTGCTCACCAGCAGCCGCCCCAGCGCCACGCCGTCCCCGCCCACCACCTCATAGGCCAGGCTGTGGGGCAGGCTGCCGGCCAGGCGCAGCGTCGCGCCCTCGCCGAAGCCGTCCAGGCGCAGCACGTCCCCCCCGGCACGGCCCGCGCCCTGGAAGTCCACGATATGGTCGGTGGCGTTGCCGAGGCCGAGCGTGCCCGGCGCGAAGACGAAGGTGTCGTCGCCGGCGCCGCCCGCCATGCGGTCCCGGCCCGCCCCGCCGACCAGCGTGTCGTTGCCATGGCCCGCGTTGAGGATGTCGTCGCCCGCGCCGCCCTGCAGCGAGTCGTCGCCGGCCCCGGTGACGATCCGGTCGTTGCCGGCGCCGCCGTCGATCCGCAGGGAGATGGGGGATGGCCCCGTCGCCCGCAGCAGCAGCGTGTCGTCGCCATCGGCGGCAGTGACGATCAGCGCGCCGGTCCCGGCGATGTCCGCCTGGGCCTTGCCCGAGGTGGTCAGGACGAGGGAGACGGGAAAGAAGGGCAGGAGGTTGGTCGGGACGTTCACGGTGTCGAAGCCGTCGAGCTGCCCGGCGGTGAGCAGCAGCCGGGAATGGACCTGCAGCTCCAGCCGCTCCACCCCCGTCAGCGACAGCTCGCTGATGTCGCCGTTGCCCAGGCCGCCCTGCCGGCGGAACAGCTGTACCGGCGCCTGCAGGGTGTCCACCCCCTCGCCGCCGTCGATCCGCGCGCCGGGCGCGGCCGGGCCGAGGTTGAGGAAGCTGTTCGCCCGCACCACGAAGGTGTCGTTGCCGGTCCCGCCCTCGGCACGGTCGCCCGCCCGCACGGTGATGCTGTCGTCCCCCTGGCCGCCCAGGAGGAGGTTCGGCATCCCCCGGTAGTCCTCGGCCGGATTGCTCCCGGCGCCGCCGTCGATCGTATCGTTGCCGCCGCCCGCGTAGATCACGTCCGACGAGAGGCCGGGGAGGCGCGGCCCCCCCGCCGGGAGGACCGTCACGCTGCCGGAGACCCCTCCCGAGGTGATCGTCTCGTCGGCAGCGGTGCCGAGGAAGAGGGCCATCGCAATCCTCCGCTGGATCCGGGCAGGCCGGCCCGGAGGTCAGGCTAGCGGGGCGGCTGCTCGGCCCGCCCTTAAACTCCTGTCATCTCCTTCCCGTGGCCGCCCCACCCCGGCCGGGATGCCGCATCAGGCGAAGACGTAGTCCCCGGCGGCCAGGGCGATGCCGCCGCTGCTCACCAGCAGCCGTCCCACCGCCACCCCGCCGCTCTCGACGTCATAGGCCAAGGCGTTGGGCAGGCTGCCCACCTGCTGCAGGCTCGCCCCGGGCCCGAAGCCGACGAAGCGCAGGACGTCGCCGCCCGCGGCCCCCGCGCCCTGGAAGTCCACGATCAGGTCGGTGGCGTTGCCCAGGGCGAGGTCGCCCGGCGCGAAGACGAAGCTGTCCTCGCCGGCCCCGCCGGCCATGCGGTCGACCCCCGCGCCGCCGGCCAGCGTGTCGTTGCCGCCGCCGCCGCTCAGCGTGTCGTTGCCGCCCTCGCCGTGCAGGGTATTGGCCGAGGCGTTGCCGTCCAGCCGGTTCGCCAGCCCGTTGCCGCCGCCATGCACCGCCGTGCCGGTGAGCACGAGGTTCTCCAGCCCGGCGCCCAGGGTGAGGCCGATGCCGCTCCGCACCGTGTCGATGCCGGCATTCGCCGCCTCGACCACGCTGTCCCCCGCCTGGTCGACGACATAGGTGTCGTTGCCCGTCCCGCCGCGCAGCGTGTCCGCGCCGGTGCCGCCATCCAGCGTGTCGTTGCCCGCGCCGCCGTCGAGCAGGTCGTTGCCGCCGCCCGTGGTGACGCGGTCCGCGCCGCCGCCGGCATGGACCTGCAGGCTCACGGGGGTGCCTCCCCCGGAGGTGAGGGTCAGGCTGTCGTCGCCGTCGGCGGCGTCGATCCGCAGCCGGGTCGGCCCGATGAAATCGGCCGTGGCCGTGCCGCTGGTGGCGAGGGTGAGGGAGTTGGTGTTGCCGAAGCCCTGCGCGGCATTGGTCACCACGGTCGTGAAGCCGTCGAGCTGGGCCGCGGTCAGGCGCAGGTTGGCGTTGCCCGCCAGCTCCAGGCGCTCCACCCCGGTGATGCTCACCTCCGTGATGCTGCCGACGCGCTGGGAGGTCGGGCGTATCGCGATCGAGGCCGGGGCGACCAGCGTGTCCACCCCGCTGCCGCCGTCGATGGACGCACCCGGGGCGGCGGGCAGGACGCCGAGCGGGTCGTTGGGCGCGCGCAGCAGGAGGAAGGTGTCGTTGTCCGCCTCGCCGAAGGCCTGGTCGCCCGCGCCCACGCGCAGGGTGTCGTTGCCCACCCCGCCGCGCAGCGTGTCCGCCCCGGCGCCCCCGTCGAGCGTGTCGTTGCCCGTGCCGCCGTCGAGGAGGTTGGCGCCCGCCCCCGTGGTGAGGCTGTCATGGCCCTCATGGCCGAGCAGGACGAGATCGACGGGCGCCGCATCGGCGGAGGTCAGGGTCAGCGTGTCGTTGCCGGAGGAGCCGTGGAACTCCGGCGCCCCGGTGCCGGTGACCTCCACCGTGGCGGTGCCCGCCGTGACCAGGAAGACGCGCACGGCGCTGATGAGGCTGGCCGGCGCATCCACGGTGTCGAAGGCGTCGAGCTGGGCCGCGGTCAGGCGCAGCGCATGGCGTGGCAGGAGCTGGAGATGCTCGATGCCGGTGAAGCTGATCTCGGTGATGTCGCCCACCAGGGGCGTGAAGGCGCCGGGGACGAAGGACGGCACCGGGCCGACCAGCGTGTCCCGCCCGGCGCCGCCGTCGAGATGGGCGCCGGGGGCGGCCGGCCCCGTGTTGTTGAACCCGTCCGTGCGCACGCGGAAGACGTCGTCGCCATCCTCGCCGAAGGCCGTGTCGCCCGACCAGGCGGTGAGGCTGTCGTTGCCGCTGCCGCCATGGAGGATGTTGGAGCTGCCCTGGCCGCCATCGACGGTATCGTTCCCGCCGCCCGCGAAGATGGTATCGGACCCCGCCCCCGGCGGGCCGCTGCCGAGGGGGAGGCGCAGGACGCCGCCCGATACGGCCGTAGGCGTGATGGTGTCGTTGCCGCTGCCGCCGACATAGGTCGCCACGGAGACCTCCCGTCCTGGGGCCGGCACGCAGGGGTGTCCTGATGCGGCCGGGCGGGGACCCTGCGCCTAATCAATTCGACTTAGCAATAATAACGTTCGGCCCCGGATCGGCAAAGCCCCCGGGGCAACCAGCCCGGGCCGTGCCCCAGGAGGCCGGCCGCTCAGGGCCGCAGGATGGTGCTGCCGGTGGTCAGCCGCGCCTCCAGCGCGCGGTGGGCGTCGGCGGCGTCGCGCAGGGACCATTCCTGGTTGATGCTGATCTTCACCTGGCCCGAGGCCACGGCGGCGAAGAGATCCTCGGCGCTGGCCATCAGGTCCTCGCGCTTGGCGGTATAGGTCGCCATGGTCGGGCGGGTGAGGAAGAGCGAGCCCTTGGCCGAGAGCAGCCCCGGATCGACCGGCGGCACCGGGCCGGAGGCGTTGCCGAAGGTCACCATCATCCCCAGCGGCGCCAGGCAGTCGAGCGAGGCCATGAAGGTGTCCTTGCCGACGCTGTCATAGACCACGGGCACCATGGCGCCGCCGGTGATCTCCTTCACCCGGGCGGGCAGGTCCTCATGGGTCAGGACGACGTGGGCGGCGCCGTTCGCCCGCGCCAGCGCCGCCTTCTCCTCCGTGCTGACGGTGCCGATCACGGTGGCGCCCAGGGCCTTGGCCCACTGGCAGAGGATCAGCCCCACCCCGCCGGCCGCGGCATGGACCAGGATGGTCTGGCCCGGCTGCACCCGGAAGGTGCGGCGGATCAGGTACTGCGCCGTCATGCCCTGGAGCATCATGGCGGCGGCGGTGTCGTCGGTGATGCCGGCGGGGATCCTCACCAGCCGGTCCGCCTTCATCACCCGCGCCTCGGCATAGGCGCCGATCGGGCCGCCGGCATAGGCGACGTGGTCGCCGGGGGCGACCTCCTTGACGCCCTCGCCCACCGCCTCGACCACGCCCGCCGCCTCCATGCCGATCACGGCCGGCAGGGCGGGGGCCTTGTAGAGCCCGTTGCGGAAGTAGACGTCGATGTAGTTCAGCCCGACGGCCGAGTGGCGCACCAGCGCCTCGCCGGGCTTGGGCGCGGGGAGCGGAACCTCCTCCCAGAGCATCTTCTCCGGGCCGCCGTATTCGTGGATGCGCAGCGCATGGTTCATAGGAAGCTGTCCCGGAAGGCCGCGGCTTCGAGCCGCAGCAGGTGGCGCTTGGTCGCGGGGCCATCCCCGCCCGAATAGCCTCCCAGCCCTCCGTCGCTGGCGAGGACGCGGTGGCAGGGGATCAGGATGGGCAGCGGGTTGGCGCCGCAGGCCATCCCCACCGCCCGGGGCGAGCTGCCCAGCTCGCGGGCGATCTCGCCATAGGTCCGGGTCTGCCCGCGCGGGATGGCGGACATGGCCGCCCAGACCCGCTGCTGGAAGGCGCTGCCATGCGGGTTCAGGGGCAGGCGGAAGCCCGCCCGCCGGCCGTCGAACCAGTCGTGCAGCTGCTCCCGCGCCTCGGCCAGCAGCGGCGTGACGGCCTGGTCGCGCCCACGCCCCCAGTCGAGGGCGACCAGGGCATCGTCCTCCTCGGAGAGGGTGATCTCGCCCAGGGGCGTGTGGAGGGAGAGCTGGGGCATGGGCGTTCCGGGATGATTGGCCCCCGACCGCCCGCGACCGTCAAGCGCCGCATCCGTGCAGCCCCGGCTCGTTCGCAAGTCGCAACAGGGGCCGGCGGCCCTCACCCCGGCCGCCGCCACAGGCCGCGGACCACCTCCGCCTCGCCCTGATGCCTCGGACCCTCGTCCAGCCGCACGGTGCCTTCCAGGCATTCCAGCAGCTCCAGCCCGGCGAAGAGCCGCCGCGCCTCCGCCCCCGTCCAGAGCAGCGCCGGATCGCGCGGCCCGCCCGAGCGCCGCCCCTCCTGCGCCGGCGAGAAGCCCTCCAGCGCCAGCAGCCCGCCCGGGGCCAGGGCCGCGGCCGCCCGCCCCGCCACCAGCGCCCGGTCGGCGGGCGGCAGGTGGACGAAGATCCAGGCCACCAGGTCGAAGTCGCCCGCCGCCGCATCCCCCCGGGGCCAGTCCCAGGCGGCCAGATCCGCCACCACGGTCCGCAGCGCCACGCCACGCCGCCCCGCCAGCGCCGCGGCCTTGGCGAGCCCGGCGGCGGACCAGTCCACCGACGTCACCGCCAGCCCGCGCTCCGCCAGCCAGGTGCCGTTGCGGCCCTCGCCATCGCCCAGCGCCAGGGCACGCATCCCCGGCCGCAGCCGCGGCGCGAGGCTTTCCAGGTAGCGGTTCGGCGCCTCGCCGAAGGCGAAGCCGCCCCCGGCATAGCGCGCGTCCCAGGCGGCCGCGTCGCTCATCGGGTGGGCGCGGGGCGCCAGCCCGGCGGCGCCAGCTCGAAGCCGGCGAAGGAGAAGGCCGGCGCGACGGTGCAGGCCGCGAGCGACCAGCCGCCCTTCACCGGCGCCGCCGCCTGCCACCAGCCCTTCGGCACGGTGGCGACCAGCCGCTGCCCGGCGGAGAGGTCCGGCCCCAGCAGCAGCGGCAGCTCGTCATGCCCGTCCGGCGACATGACGAGGGAGAGCGGCACCCCCGCCTGCCAGTGCCAGATCTCGTCCGCATCCACCCGGTGCCAGTGGCTGCGCTCGCCCGCCTCCAGCAGGAAGAGGATGGTGGTGGAGGCCCCGCGCGACCCGTCCGCCGGGGCGTCGCGCCAGATCTCGCGGTAGCGCCCGCCCTCCGGATGCGGCCGCAGCTCCAGCGCCGCCGCCACCGCCGCGGCGGGCTGGGCGGCGTCGCGGAGGTCGAGGCTCACCGGAAGCGGTCCTTGGCCGCCCGGCGCTCCGCCAGCGTCGCCACGTCGGGCGCGCGGAGGAAGGGGTTGGTCGCCAGCTCCTCCGCCAGGGTGGTGGGCACGGTCGGCTCGCCCCGGGCGCGCTGCGCCTCGGCCTGCGCGAAGCGGGCGCGCAGGGCGGCATTGTCCGGCTCCACCGTCAGGGCGAAGCGGCCGTTGCTGATGGTGTACTCGTGCCCGCAGCAGACCAGCGTCTCGGGCGGCAGGGCACGCAGCCGCTGGAGGGAGAGGAACATCTCCTCCGCCGTCCCCTCCAGCAGCCGGCCGCAGCCCAGGCTGAACAGCGTGTCGCCGCAGAGCAGGAGGCCCGGCTCGGCCGCGCCCGGCCCGCGCGGCTGTTGCACGTGGAACGCGACGTGGCCGCGGGTGTGGCCCGGCGTGTCGATCACCACCGCCCGTCCGGCGCCCAGGGCGAAGCCCTCGCCCGGGCCGACGGCGATGTCCAGCGGCGGCAGGCGGCGCGCATCGGCGGGGTTGCCCACCACCTTCGCCCCGGTGGCCGCCACCACCGCCGCCACCCCTTCCACATGGTCGCCGTGATGGTGGGTCAGCAGCACCAGGTCGCAGCGGCCCTCCGGCAGGGCCGCCAGGCAGGGCGACGCCTCGCCGGGATCGCAGAGCGCCACCGTCCCCGTCGCCCGGTCGAGCAGCAGCCAGGCGTAGTTGTCCTCCCGGCACGGCACGGCCTGTACCTCGATCGCCATCGGCGTCTCCTCGCGCGGCCCCCGGTTCCCCCGGCCGGCGGGGCGGGGGGAAATGCCGGGCGGAATGCTCTATATCCACCCCATGAGTTCCGAGGTCCACGGACCGGACGCCTTCTACGCCACCGCCACCGGGCAGATGGTGCGCCGCCTGCTGCGGACCCGCCTGCGTGCCCTCTGGCCCGAGCTGGCGGGGCGGGAGGTGCTGGGAATCGGCCATGCCGGGCCCTACCTGCGGCTGTGGCGGCGCCGCGCCGCCCGGCTGGTGGCCGCCCTGCCGCGGGCCGGGACGGGGCCGGCCGGGATCCTGCCCTGGCCCGCGGACGGCCCCTGCGCCGCCACGCTGGTCGAGGGCGAGCGCCTGCCCTTCGCCGACCTGTCCTTCGACAACGTGCTGATGGTGCACGGTCTGGAGCATGCGGACCACGCGCGGCGCCTGCTGCGCGAGGTCTGGCGCGTGCTGCGCGACGACGGGCAGCTGCTGGTGGTGGTCCCGAACCGGCGCAGCATCTGGGCGCATCTGGAACGGACGCCGCTGGGCTTCGGCCAGCCCTATACCCCCGGCCAGCTCGCGCACCTGCTGGAGGCGGCGCTGTTCGAGGTGGAGCGCCGCGACGGGGCCCTGTTCATCCCCCCCTTCCGCGCCCGTGCCCTGCTGCGCGGGGCGCGGATCTGGGAGCGCGCCGGCCAGGCCCTGGTTCCCAACCTCGCCGGCCTGGCCATCATCGAGGCGCGCAAGGCCGTGCTCGGCGCCATCCCCGCCCAGCCCGCGGCCGTGGAGGCGCGGCGCCGCGTGCTGCTGCCGCATCCCGCCCGCCTGCCCGCGGCCCGCGGCGCCCGCGCGGCCGCCCGGGACGGGGTGGGGACGTTCGAGGGGGAGGACCGGGACTCCCTGGCGTGACGGCGGGCGGCCCCAGGGTGCGCGACAGGTTGACGGGGCGCGGGCCACCCTGGATGCCGATGTCCAGGCGATGATCCAGGGAGCACGATGATGGGCGCCGACTACGATCTGGTGGTGCGCGGCGGCACGCTGGCGACCGCGGCCGAGGTCTTCGAGGCGGATATCGGCATCCGCGACGGCCTGATCGCCGCGCTGGGCCGGGGGCTGGGACGCGGCACGGAGGAGATCTCCGCCAAGGGGATGGTCGTCACCCCCGGGGGCCTCGATTCCCATTGCCACCTGGAGGAGCTGGGCCAGGACGGCTCGGCGCAGGAGGAGAGCTTCGCCTCCGGCTCCGCCGCCGCCCTGGCGGGGGGCACCACCTCCTTCCTGTGCTTCCTGCCGCAGTGGAAGGGCCGCAGCCTGGCGGACAGCGCGCCGGGCTACGAGGCGCGGGCCCGGGCCTCGCGCGCCGACTACGGCTTCCATCAGATCATCACCGACCCGACGCCGGAGGTGATGGAGCGGGAGGTGCCCGCGCTCGTCGCGCGCGGCATCCGCAGCCTCAAGGTCTTCCTGACCTACGACCCGCTGATGCTGACCGACCGGCAGTTCCTGCAGGTGCTGGCGGCGGCGCGGCGGCTGGGCGCCTTCGTCACCGTCCATTGCGAGAACTACGACGCGATCGGCTGGCGGATCGAGGCGCTGCTGAAGGCCGGGCTGACCGACCCGCTGCAGCACGCCTGGTCCCGCCCGCCGGTGGTGGAGCGCGAGGCGACGCACCGCGCCATCGCGCTGGCCGAGCTGGTGGACCAGCCGATCCAGGTCTTCCACGTCTCCTGCGAGGCGGCGGCGGCCGAGATCGCCGCGGCCAAGGCGCGCGGGCTGAAGGTCTGGGGAGAGACCTGCCCGCAGTACCTCACCCTCTCCCATGACGACCTGCAGGGTCCGGACTTCGCCGGCGCCAAGGCCGTCTGCTCCCCTGCCCTGCGCGAGAGGGCGGAGAACGAGCGGGTGTGGCGGCGCATCCAGGACGGCACGCTGGACGTCGTCACCTCTGACCATTGCGGCTTCTCCTTCGCCACCCAGAAGCGGGTCGCCGGCAGCAGCGCCTACGGCACCGGGGCGGCCGCGGCGCGGCCCGACGGCACGCCGATGTTCAACGCCATCCCCAACGGGGTGCCGGGGATCGAGACGCGGCTGCCCGTGCTCTTCTCCGAAGGCGTGTCGAAGGGGCGCATCGACCTGCCCACCTTCGTGCGGCTCAGCTCGGCCAATGCGGCGCGGCTGTTCGGGCTGGCCGGGCGCAAGGGCAGCCTGGCGCCGGGGGCGGATGCCGACCTGGTGCTGTGGGACCCGGATGCCGAGCGCACCATCCGCAACGCCGGGCTGCACCACGCCATCGACTACACGCCCTGGGAGGGCATGGCGGTGAAGGGCTGGCCCGAGGTCACGCTGCGCCGGGGGGAGGTGGCGGCCCGCGGCGGCGAGGTGCTGGCGCAGCCCGGCAGCGGCCGCTTCCTGGCCCGCGGCCCCTACGACCTCGCCCGGCCGCGCGGGGTGGTGCCGGACGGGTTCGACGCCGCCGCCCAGGGCTGACGGGCCGCATCCTCCGGCCCCGGCCCGCCGCGCCACGGCCGGAGCGGCGCCGGAGCCCCCCGCGTCGCGGGGGGCCTACCGGCCTGCCGCCGCCGGGTCGAAGCGCCCGTGGCGGAGGAAGTGCAGCGTCTGCCGGATCACCTCCGGATGGCGCATCATCAGCGTGTGCGTGACGTGCAGCACCAGGTGGTCGGCCATGCCCTCCACCCGCGTGCGCGCCACGCAGACCCGGCCGTCATTGGGCCCCGGCAGCAGCAGCCAGGAGGCGATCGGGTCCAGCGAGCGGTCGCCCGCGATCACCCCCAGCGGGTAGTCCACCGGACCCAGGGCGGCGCGCAGGCTCGCCTCCGGGCAGGTGACCAGTTGCGCCCCGGCCGGGCCGAAGAAGCGCCGGTACAGCAGGTTGCGGCTCAGCAGGTCCGCGACCTCGCTGCCGCCATTGGGCGTGCCCAGCATCACCACGCGGCCCAGGGCCGGCGGCCGGTGCCGGGTGGCGAGGATGCGGGCCAGCAGGCCGCCCATCGAATGCGCCACGATGTGCAGCGCCCCGTCCGGCCGCGCCAGGAAGTCCCGCGCCTCCCGCGCCACCTCCTCGGCCAGGGCCTCCAGCGGCCGGTGCCGGGCGGCGTAGTCCAGGTTCAGCGTCCCGTAGCCGGCCGCGCGCAGCGCACGCTCCATCCGGCCCATCGAGGCGGCGCGGCGCGCGATGCCGTGCAGCAGCAGCACGCGCCCGCCCCCCGGCGGCACCGCATCCGGCATCCGGCTCAACCCGGCCCGCGGGCCGGGGGCGGGTCAGGTGGCATCCTCGTCTCCCTGCCGGTCGCGGACCGGGGCGTTGCCGCCCGGGGACGGCCCCCTGCCCTGGCGCGGCGGAGGACAGGGATGGCGCCCGCGGCGAGGGCGATCAAGTCCATCGGCCGGCGGGTGCGGTGGCGGGCGGCGTCACGTCAGGCCGGTCGCTCCATGCCGCCACACGAAACGATCGGGCGAGGCGCGCGGCAGCCCCTGCGGCACCGGCGCCCGGCCGGCGCGGGACGGGGCCGGCGCGACCAGGCGTTCCGCCTCGGGCGATTCCAGCAGCAGCCTGTTGCCCCAGTACAGCCGTCCCCAGCGCTGGCCGTCGGTCTCCTCGTCCTGGTACTTGCAGGCGAAGCCGAGCCGGAACGACAGGGGCCATGCGCCGCTCTCCTTGTACAGCAGCATGGCGACCCTGGCGTGATGGCTGTGCCCGGGGCGCAGCAGCCTCTCGTAGGGCACCCGCCCCTCCTCCGAGACGATGGGCTGCACCTGGCTGTTGTCCGACAGCCAGGCCCATGCCTCCTGCCGCCAGAGCGTGATCGGGATGGTCCTGGCCGTGATGTTGCGCACGCAGGCGTCCACGAAGAAGACGCTGCCCGGACGCAGCCCGGTCTCGGGCAACGTGGTCCGGTCGAGCGCCGTCGTGATCCGCAGCTCCGTCCTGGAGCGCCGCTGCGGCGCAGGAACCGGCTCATGCAAAAACACGTTCGTCACTCCCTTTCGGTGTCGACGGCGGCCGTGGGACACCGGATGCGCCCGCTCACCGCACCCGGGCCACGCCCTGTGCGGCATCCCGTCCGGCGCGACGCGCGGGACCACCGGCACGCCGGCTGCCCCGTCGACCCGGCCGCAGCAGGGGGGACCGGATCCTCGACGGGACAGGCGGCAGCCTAGCGGCCCGGGGCACGCGGCGTCTTTGCACCCTGTCCCAGCCGGCTTGCTCCTGCGTCCCAAACTCCCACCCCGGCGTGCCGGCGGTGGCGCGGGCGACGCCGGGGGGGCGCAGCCTGTCGGAGACGGCGCTGGCCCTGACCTGCCGCTTCTGTTAGGACGGCGTCGGAATGAAACAATTCTGCTGGACGCCGCCACTCCGCCACCCATGACTCCCGAGATCTTCGACACCGCGCAACTTGCGCCGGAGCAGCAATTCGAAGACTGGATGGAATGGTGGTCGGGCTTCACCGCGCAGACACCCGTCGCCACCGACAAGGGCTTCCGTGCCTCCAGGCGGACGTGGCACCTGGGTGACTTCGGCCTGGCCCGGGTCAGCGCGCCGCCCCTGCGGGTGGTGCGGTCCAGGGACCATATCCGGCGCGATCCCTACGACCACTGGAACATCTGCATCGGCCTGGGCGCCGCGACGCAGCTCACCTACCGGAGCGGCGCCATCATCGTGCCGCCGCGCATCCCCTTCGTCGTCTCCCTGGGCGAGGAGATGGTCAGCGAACGCGCGCAGGATGACCGCGTGCAGCTCTATCTGCCGCGCGACCGCTTCCGGGAGCTGGCCCCGCTGCTGGATTCCTCGACCGCCGATGCCCTCGGCTCGCCCATGCGGGGCATGCTGGCCGACTTCATCCTGGCCCTGGAAGGCCGGCTGCCGGAACTGGCGGAATCGGACCTGCCCCGGCTCACCCAGGCCATCAGCGCCATGGTCGCGGCCTGCATCGAGCCCTCGAAGGGCCGTCTCGGCGCATCGGCGGGGCAGATCGACTTCACCAGGATGGAGAAGATCCGGCGGGTCGCACGCGCCCACCTGCGCTCGCCCGATCTGAGCCCGGACCTGCTCTGCCGCCTGGTCGGCGTCTCCCGCTCGCATCTCTATCGCCTGCTGGAGCGCGAGGGCGGGGTGTCGCGCTGGATCCGGCGCCAGCGCCTGCTCGCCAGCCATGCGCTGCTGAGCGACGTCAGCCAGACCGGCACCATCAGCGCCATCGCCTACGAGTTCGGCTTCGCCGACGCGGCGACCTTCAGCCGCGCCTTCCGGCGCGAGTTCGGCGTCTCCCCGCGCGACGTGCGGACGGCGGCCCTGGCCGGTACCGCGGTCCCGATGACCGACCGGGGGAACCCTCCGGCGGTCCATTCCCTCGACGACCTGTTGCGCGCCGCGTGATGCCGCACGGCCGCGTGGCCCGCCGCGCCCCGGGGCGTCCCGGGGCGCCGGACCGCTTGCATGAAGGCCGACGCCCGGTCTTAAGCAGGGGCGGAACATCCTCGGGCCGCCACATGGATCGCCGCCACGCCTCGGGCCTCTGCTCTTTCCTGCTCCGGGGAGCCCTTTCCCTGCCGCTCCTCCTGGGCGCGCTGGCGGGCTGCGCGCTGCCGGTGTCGGTCGAGCTGGTGGACCAGCGCTCGGAGTACCGGCGGCTGGCGCGCAACGCCATGTCCTCGTGGTCGATCAGCGAGGAGACGCGCAACGTCCTGCGGCGCCGCGCCCTGCTGGAGACCTTCGAGTTCTTCCCCGATGCCGGCATCGCGCAGATGCACGCCCTGGTCGCGGCCGGCCGCGACGAGCCGGGCGAACTCTTCGCCCTGGCGGAGATGTCCTATCTCCATGGGCGCGGCCGGGGCGGGGCGCCGCACCTGCTGGCCGCGGCGCTCTACGCCTACGGGCACATCTTCCCGGCCATCGCCTCCGACGCCACCGACGCCTTCGACCCGCGCTTCCGCCAGGCCCTCGACCTCTACAACCTTGCCCTCTCCGAGGCGCTGACGAGCCCCGATGGCGAGCATGTCGCCCTCGCCGCGGGGCGCTATCCCCTCCCCTTCGGCAGCATCGACATCGCCGTGGACGAGGCCAGCCTGGAATGGGGCAGCGGCCGGCTGACGAACTTCCTGCCCGCCACCCGGCTGCGTGTCAGCGGCCTGCAGAACCTGTACCGCCGCGCCGGGCTGGGGGCGCCGCTGGCGGTCGCCACCCCCGCCCCCTCCGCCCGGACGGACACCGCCCCCGCCGGCGGCGACGTGCCCGAGGCGCAAGCCGATTCCGGTCGCGCCCCGCCACCGCCGCCCGATGCGTCGGACGAGGCGCGCGCCGTGCAGCTGGCCGGCCGCTTCCGCATCCCCGGCACGGCGGTGCTGGCGATGGAGAACCCCACGCAGCAGCTGCGCGGCACGGCGCTGCGCGGCACGCTGAGCCTGCACATGATGTTCGACACCGACGCGGTTCGCATCGCCGGGCGCCGCGTGCCCCTGGAGTACCGTCCCAGCGCCGCCTTCGCGCTGGGGCTGCAGGAGTCGAACCTCTGGTCGCAGGAGTTCCGCGCCTTCCTGTTCGGAGACCTGCTGGACCGGCAGCGTTCGAACCTGATCGCGCTGGCGCCGCACCGGCCGGGGCGGATCCCCGTGGTGCTGGTGCACGGCACCGCCTCCAGCTCCAGCCGCTGGTCCGACCTGGTGAACGACCTTGTCTCCGATCCCCGCATCGAGTCGAACTACGAGTTCTGGTTCTTCACCTATGCCACCGGCAATCCGGTGGCGTACTCCGCGCTGCAGCTGCGCGAGGCGCTGACGGCGTCGATCCGCACGCTGAACAGCCCCGAGGCCGACCCGGGCCTGTCGCAGATGGTGGTGATCGGCCATAGCCAGGGCGGGCTGCTGACGAAGATGATGGCGATCGACCCCGGCGACCGGCTCTGGCAGTCGGTGAGCCACCGCCCGCCGGAGGCGCTGCGGCTGAGCGCGGACTCGCTGGACCTGGTCCGGCGCGCCTTCTTCTTCCGGCCGGTGCCCGGGGTGCGGCGGGTGGTCTTCATCGCGACGCCGCATGGCGGCAGCTTCCTGACGGAGTTCGGCGTCACGCGCCTGCTCTCGCGCCTCGTCACCCTGCCGGCCGCCATCCTCCAGGTCAGCGGCGAGGTCCTGTCCGGCGACCCCGAGGCCGCCGCGCTGGTGCCCAACGGCATGCGCATCGGCAGCCTGCACGGCATGCTGCCCGGCAGCCCCTTCCTGGAAGCCCTGCGGGCGACGCCGCTAGCGCCCGGCGTCACCGGCCATTCCATCATCGCCGTGACCGGCAACGGCCCGCCGGAGCGCGGCAGCGACGGCGTGGTGCGCTTCGAGAGCGCCTACCTGCCCGGCATGGAGTCGACGAAGGTCGTCCGCTCCGGCCATTCCACCCAGTCGGACCCGCATACCGTGGCCGAGGTGCGGCGCATCCTGCTCGAGCACCTCGACCAGGCCTGCCGCACGGCGATCCGCTGCGGCACGCCGGCGGCCGCCCCGGCGGTCGCGGCACGGCAGTAGTGTTACGGCAATCTGTTACAGCCGGCCTTCCCTTCGGCCAGGCGACTTCGATATCGCGAAGCCGCCGCTCCACGGACGGGCGCCTGCAACACTTCTGCCGGGTCCCTTCGATGAGGACACGCGCCGGGCGCTGTTAAGTCTCGCTCCAGCCGCCGGTGGAAGCACCAGAGGCGGAGCATCGAAGGAACGGCATGCCATGACACTGCGTCACAAGATCCTCGCCGCAGCCCTGCTCGCCACCGCCGCATTCGGCCAGGGCGCGATGGCCCAGGGCTCCGCGGCCTACAACCAGGCCCTGCTGGCGGAGCTGAGCCCGGAGAAGCGGGCCGAGGTGCAGGGCCGCGCCACCCAGGGCAACTCCGTGCAGGAGGTGCTGGAGGTGATCCTGCTGAACAACATCAAGCTGCGCTATCCCGCCAACCGCATCGTCGCCCTCGACTTCGGCCGCGGCACCGCCGTGGTGGAGCTTCCGGAGGGGAATGCGATGCGCATCGTCACCTTCAACAAGAGCACCCTGGAGATCCAGGGCTGACACGCGGCGGACGGGCGCCACCCGCGCCCGTCCGCGACATGGATGACCCGGCGCGACCCGGCTCTCCGCCTGCGGGCGGGAGCGGTGGCGCCCGGGCAGCGCCCGCTTGACGGAGAGAGTGCGACACGATGCAGAAGATCTTCGGGGTGGCCGCGGCGGCAGCCCTGCTCGGCCTGTCAGGGGCTGCCTCGGCCCAGACGCCGGTGCCCACCGCCGCGACCACGGCGGGGGAGCTTGGGGCCATCTGCCTGGCGGAGACGACGGGCGTGCCCCGGCTGGAGGCCATTGCCTATTGCCAGGGCTACCTGACGGCGATGGGCCAGTACCATGCGGCGCTGCACCCGGCGGGGGGGCGGCAGGCGCCGCTGTTCTGCCTGCCCAACCCGCCGCCGACGGTGGCGCAGTCGGGCGTCGCCTTCGGGCAGTGGATGCGACAGAACCCGCAATACGGCTCGGAAGCGCCGCTGGACGGGCTGCTGCGCTGGGCCCAGGCCACCTATCCCTGCCCCGCGGCGGCCGCGCCGTCGCGCCGTGGCCGTTGAGGGGGGGCCGAGATGAGGAGCATGATGAGCATCCGCACCACCCGCCTTGCCCTGCCGCTGCTGGCGGCCCTGTCGCTGGGGGCCTGCGAGGGCATGAACGACAGCCAGCGCCGGGTCGGCACGGGCGCCCTGGGGGGCGCCGCCATCGGCGGCATCGCCGGTTCCTTCAGCGGCAATGCCGGCTGGGGCGCGCTGATCGGGGCGGGGGCCGGCGCCGCCGGCGGCTACCTGTGGGACCAGTCGCAGCGCGCCCAGGACCGCGCCTTCGAGCAGGGCTACCGGCAGGGTCGCCAGAACCGCCGCTGAACCCCGCCGTCGGCGACAGCCGCCGCGGCCCATGCGGCGTCTGATACGGACGGGGCGATGCCTTGATCCGTGCCGGCATGGGGGCGCCCGTGGCCCGGGGGCAAGGCTCTGCCTCGCCCCCGTACCCCACTCCGCCAGGACCCTGCGGGCCCTGGACCCGATCAGCGCTGCCGCGGGACAACCTGATACGGGGTCACAGCGCCGAGGAGCCATGCTCCTCGGCGGGACCGGCCGCCGCACTCGCTGACGCCTCTGAATCTTTTCCAGGGTCCCGCCTGTCCGCGCTCCGTCAGGGTTCAGCCCGCAGGCTGACGGCAGCAGCCAGCACCAGACTCCCAGCGGGGACCGGGGCCCGCTTGTGGCCCCGGTGGAGGGGGTCTGGGGGAGGCGGCGCCTCCCCCGGGGGACGGGTCCGCCTTCGCCACGGATCGGGGCCGCACCGTGCCGGTTGCGGCGCCCCGGGCACGCCCGGCCGGATTCCGGCGGGCCGGGGGGATACGGCCGGGGGTGACGTTGACGCTTGCTCGCCCCGTGGGCAAAGAGATCGATCTTCCCCTGTCTCCAGGTTGCAACCGCGATGATTGATACGCCGGCCGATGTGAAGGCATCGATCGCGGTGTTCGTCCATGCCCACTACCCGGACATCTGGCGGGAGATGAGCAAGGTGCTGGCCCGGCGCCTCACCCTGCCTTTCCATCTGGTCGTCACGACCTCCGCCCCGGTGGAGGAGATCGTTCTGCCGCAGACCCCCGCCCTGCTCTCGGCGCGGGTGCTGCCGGTCGAGAACCGGGGTCGGGACATCCTGCCCTTCCTGCGGGCCCTGGAGGTGCTGCCGGACTTCACCTTCGGCCTGAAGCTGCACACCAAGAAGTCGCCGCAGCGCGAGGACGGGGCGCAGTGGCGCGCCGCGCTGCTCGACTCCCTGCTGCCGGGCCAGGGTGGCGGCCGGGCGATCATCGAGCGCCTGCGCGCCGACCGGCGCATCGGCTTCGTCACCCCGGCCGCCTTCTGCCTCAGCGTGAAGCCCTGGATCCTGGTCAATGCCGAGGGCATGGACCGTGTCCTCACCACCCTGGGCGGCGAGATGACGGAGGACGACCTGGAGGACGCCTATTTCGCCGCCGGCTCCATGTTCTGGTTCCGCCACGAAGCCCTGGCCGGGCTGGTGGACGAGCGGGTGACGGCGCTGTTCGAGGCGGAGGCCGGGCAGCTCGACGGCACCACCGCCCATGCGATGGAGCGGCTCTTCCCCGTGGTGGCGCGGCGCCGCGGCTACGTCTCGCTCGCCATGCCGGCGCTGCTGGCCTCGCGCCCGACCATGACCCTGCCGGAGCTGCAGGCCCTGGCCCGGCGCCACGCCGACGTGCCCAGCACCTACTTCCCCGCGCCCTACGTCCCTGCCCTGCCCCCGCGGCGCTCGCCCCTGCGCGGCCTGTTGTCCCGGGCGGGCGGGCGGCACCTGCGGGCGATCGGGCACCGCATCCTGCGCCCCTGGGCACATCGCTGACCGGCGCATGGGCGCGATGCCGCCCGGCCATGCCGGGGCGCCGGCCGGGGTCTGGTCACCCGCGCCCGGCTTCGGCATCTTGCCGCCCTCAGTTGGCCCCTGCGGCGGGACCCGGGCGCCGCAGCCGTGGCAGGCCGCCCGCCGCGGCGGGCCGCCCCCGAGGATGCACGGCCCGGTGGCTCCGGACCGCCTCCCCCGGCGGCACGGGCCCGGGAGCCTGCCGCACGGGACGCCATCCACAGTCGAGGACACTCCATGATCGATAAATTCGTCCGCTCGGTGGCCGAGGCGCTGGACGGGATCCAGGACGGTGCCACCGTGCTGGTCGGCGGCTTCGGGTCCGTGGGGCAGCCCAACGCGCTGATCGAGGGGCTGGCCGAGCAGGGCGCGAAGGACCTCACCGTCGTCGCCAACAACGCCGGCACGGGACACACGGGCTTGGCCCGGCTGATGGAGCTGGGACGGGTGCGCAAGATCATCTGCTCCTTCCCGCGCTCGGCCGGCTCGGTGGTCTTCGAGGAGCTGTACAAGGCCGGGAGGATCGAGCTGGAGATCGTGCCGCAGGGCACGCTGGCGGAGCGGATGCGCGCGGCGGGCGCGGGCGTCCCCGCCTTCTTCACCCCCACGGGCGCCGGCACGCTGCTGGCCCAGGGCAAGGAGGTGCGGGAGTATGGCGGCCGCCCCTGCATCCTGGAGGAGGCGCTGCCCGGCGACGTGGCGCTGGTGGAGGCCTGGCGGGCGGACCGCTGGGGCAACCTGACCTACCGGGAATCCGGGCGGAACTTCAACCCGGTGATGGCCGCCGCCGGGCGGCGCACCATCGTGCAGACCCAGCATGTCTGCGAGGCCGTGGACGGCATCGACCCGGAGGTCGTGGTCACGCCCGGCATCTTCGTCGACCGCGTGGTGCACGTCCCCTACGGCGACCCGCAGGGTTGAGCCGGCAAGCGGAGGAGCGAGACATGTCCGAGACCCTGGGCTTCAAGCCGCTGAGCCGGCCGCAGATGGCGGCGCGCGTGGCGCGGGACATCCCCGAGGGCTGGTACGTGAACCTGGGCATCGGCGTGCCGACCCTGGTGGCCGACCAGATCCCCGCCGAACGCGAGGTGATCATCCATTCCGAGAACGGGCTTCTGGGCATGGGCCCGGCGCCGGAGGAGGGCAAGGCCGATCCCTGGCTGATCAACGCGGGCAAGCAGCAGGTGACGCTGCGCCCGGGCGGCAGCTTCTTCCACCATGCCGACAGCTTCTCGATGATCCGCGGCGGGCACCTGGACCTCTGCGTGCTCGGCGCCTTCGAGGTGGCGCAGAACGGCGACATCGCCAACTGGGCGACCTCGGCCAACGACAGCGCCCCCGCCGTGGGCGGGGCCATGGACCTCTCGGTGGGCGCCAAGCGCCTCTGGGTGGTGATGGAGCACACCACCAAGGACGGGCGGCCCCGCCTGGTGGAGGAATGCTCCTATCCGCTGACCGCCGGGCGCGCGGTGACGCGGGTCTACACCAACCTCGCGGTGATCGACATCACGGAGCAGGGCTTCGTGGTGCGCGAGATGGTGCCAGGGCTGGATTTCGAGACGCTGCAGGCCAGGACCGGCGCGACGCTGCACAAGGCAGGCTGAGAGGGGAGCGAACCATGGCTGACGCTTACATCTGCGACTTCGTCCGCACCCCGATCGGCCGCTATGCCGGCGCGCTGAAGGATGTGCGCCCGGACGACCTGCTGGCCCATACCTTCCGCGCCCTGGTGGAGCGCAACACGGGCGTGGACTGGGCGGCGGTGGACGACTGCTATGTCGGCTGCGCCAACCAGGCGGGCGAGGACAACCGCGACGTGGCCCGCATGGCGGTGCTGCTCGCCGGCCTGCCCGTGGTGGTGCCGGGATCGACGCTGAACCGGCTCTGCGGCTCGGGCCTCGATGCCGTGGGCACGGCGGCGCGCATGATCCGCTCCGGCGACGCGGAGCTGGTGATCGCCGGCGGCGTGGAGAGCATGACCCGCGCGCCCTTCGTCATGGGCAAGGCGGCAACGGCCTTCTCGCGCGACGCGAAGGTCGAGGACACCACCATCGGCTGGCGCTTCGTCAACCCGATGATGAAGAAGACCTACGGCACGGATTCCATGCCCGAGACGGGCGAGAACGTGGCGGAGCAGTTCGGCATCTCGCGCGAGGACCAGGACGTCTTCGCCTACCGCTCGCAGCAGAAGGCCAAGGCGGCGCAGGAGGCGGGCTTCTTCGCCCGTGAGATCGTCCCCGTCACCATCCCCGGCCGCAAGGGCGACACGGTGGTGGAGCTGGACGAGCACCCGCGCCCCGAGACGACGCTGGAGGGCCTGGCCAAGCTCAAGACCCCCTTCCGCAACCCCGGCACGGTCACGGCGGGCAATGCCTCGGGCGTGAACGACGGTGCCGCGGCGCTGATCATCGCCAGCGAGGCGGCGGCCCGGAAATACGGCCTCACCCCGCGCGCCCGGGTGGTGAGCATGGCCACCGCCGGCGTCGAGCCGCGCATCATGGGCTTCGGCCCGGCGCCCGCGACCAAGAAGCTGCTGGCCCGCACCGGGCTGTCGATCGGCGAGATCGACGTGATCGAGCTGAACGAGGCCTTCGCCAGCCAGGCGCTGGCGGTGACGCGCGACCTCGGCCTGCCCGACGACGCGCCGCAGGTGAACCCGCATGGCGGCGCCATCGCGCTGGGACACCCGCTGGGCGCCTCCGGGGCGCGCATCGCCCTGACCTCGGTGAACGCCCTGGAAACGCTGGGCGGCAAGCGTGCCATCGCCACCATGTGCATCGGCGTCGGCCAGGGCATCGCGGCGCTGATCGAACGGGTCTGATCCCGATGGCGGGATGAGCTGACCCGTTGTGCTGTGGTGTTCCAGCGGGGACCGGGAGGGGACGCCGTCCCCTCCCAGACCCTCCCCTGCCGGGGCCACAAGCGGGCCCCGGACCCCGCTGGGAGTCTGGTGCTCCGTGGTGGGTGTTAGCCTCCGGGCTGAACCCTGACGGCGCGCGGACAGGCGGGACTCCAGAAGAAATCCAGAAGGTGTCAGCGAGGGCTGAGGCCGGTCCCGCCGAGGAGCATGGCTCCTCGGCGCCTCGACCCCGTATCAGGCTGTCCCGCGGCAGCGCTGATCGGGTCCAGGGCCCGCAGGGTCCTGGCGGAGTGGGGGTACGGGGGCGAGGCAGAGCCTTGCCCCCGGGTCACGGGCGCACCCCGCGCCGGCACGGATCAGCGCCTCCCGCCATCCGTATGGCGCCGCGGGGCGCGGCCCTGGGGCCGGCACCTATCCTGGCGTCACCAGGCGTGTGACGTCCGCCCCGGCCCGGGTCGCGAAGTGTCCCTCGATCCGGTGGGTTTCCAGGTCCAGCAGGGCGATGCGGTCATTGGCCAGGGAGACGAAGGCCAGGGGCCGCGACGGGTGCAGCGAGGCCGCGCTGGGCTTGGCGTCCAGCGGGATGGCGGCGATCTCCTCCAGCCGCGGGCCCAGCAGCACCATGCGGGCGCGTTCCAGGTCGGCCAGCAACAGCCGCCCGTCCGGCAGGGCATAGAGGCGCAGCGGGTCGCCGCTCACCGGCCTGGTCTCGGTGACGCGCATGCTGTCCGCCGCGATGGCGGCCACCGTGCCGCTGCGCCGGTTGGCCACGTAGAGCGTCCGCTCGTCCGGGCTCAGGCACAGCCCCTCCGGCATGCGCCCGGTGGTGACCGTGACCGGCGCGATGGCGGCGTCACGGGGCCGGACGAGGCTCGCGGTGTTGGAGAGCAGGCCGGTGACGTAGGCGCGCTCCCCGTCGCGCGTCAGCGCGAAGAGATGCGTCTTGATGCCGCCCGCGGCGACGGCGATGGAGGGCTGCCGCGCCTCCGCCGGCTCGTCGAAGGTCAGCAGGGTATTGCGCCCCTCGCTGAGCACGGAGAGCCGCCCGCGCGCGTCGATCGCCATGCCGTGCGGCCGGTTGAAGGGCGCGATGTCGATGCGGTGCGCGATTTTGCGTTCGCGCAGATCCACGACCAGCACGGCATGCCCGCCCTCGGCGGTGGCGGCGGAGGTCTCCACCCCGTAGTGCCCGACGAAGGCGAGGCGGGACTGCGGATCGACCACGAACTCGTGCGGGTACTCGGCCAGCGCCACCTCGCCGAGGCGACGGCCGGATTCAGGATCCAGGAAGCCCAGCGTGCCGGCGTTCTTCTCCATCACCAGCAGCGCCGGGGCGTCGCCCTGCGCCCGGGCAGTGGTCGCGGAGGCCATGGCGGCCGCCGCGCCGGCCAGGGTGGTCCGTCGGTTCAGCATGGGCGGCTCCTGTCGTGGCACGGGTTGCCTCCGTTCGACGCCCGGGGCCCGGAAGGGTTGCCCGCCCCGGCCGATGGCCCGGCTCCCCGCGGCCCGGCCGGCGCCACCTCGCCGCCCCGCCCCCTGCCGCGGGGTGGCGCCGGCGCGGCCGGAGGGTGCTAGGGAGCGTGCCGGACACCGCAGACGGAGACCCCCCAGCCATGACGTCGGATGCCAGCGGCCTGCGAGGGGCAGTCGTGCCCGTCACCCCCTTCCACCAGAACTGCCTGATCCTCTGGGACGAGGCGACGAAGCGCGGCGCCGTCATCGATCCCGGCGAGGCGGCCCCCGTCCTGGCCGCGCTGGAGCAGCTGGGCGTGACGGCGGAGAAGGTGGTGCTGACCCATGGCCACCTGGACCACGCCTCGGGCGCGGCCGAGCTGGCGGAGCGGCTCGGCATCCCGGTCGAGGGGCCGCACGAGGCGGACCGCTTCCTGCTCGACGGCCTGCCGGAGGCGGCGGCGAAGTACGGCTTTCCCGCCCGGGCGGTCACGCCGGACCGCTGGCTGTCCGAGGGCGACACGGTGGAGATCGCGGGCCGGCCCTTCGCGGTGCTGCACGTCCCCGGCCATACCCCCGGCCACCTGGTCTTCTTCGACGCGGCCCAGCGCCTGGCGCTGGTGGGCGACGTGCTGTTCCGCGGCTCCGTCGGCCGCAGCGACTTCCCCTATGGCGACGGCCCCGGCCTGATCGAGGGCATCCGCGGCAAGCTCTTCCCGCTGGGCGACGACGTGCAGTTCCACTGCGGCCACGGCCCCGGCGGCACGCTGGGCGAGGAGCGCCGGACCAACCCCTATGCCGGCGAGGCGGCACGCTAGGGCCCGTTCCGCAGGGCGCCCCGCCCCCGGCAGGATGGCATCATCCTGGCGGCAGCTCGATGTAGCTTTCCCAGGCGGGGGGTTCCCAGGTGGCGCTGTCCCAGGCGGGCCCCTTCCCCCGGCCCCCGTGGGCGGCCATGGCCCGGTCCCGGGCGGCCCGCCAGCCGGTCAGGTCCAGCCGCCGCGCGCCGGGCTCCCCGCCGCCCGGCGGCCCCTCCCCGGGCAGGGCGTAGCCGAGCCGCCGCAGGCCGAGCCCCGCCGCCGCGGCCAGCCCCATGGCGCGCAGGGCGGCCCGGTCGCCGGCCTCCCCCGGCGGCAGCAGCAGCGTGTCCAGCGCCGCCTCCCGGCGCAGCAGCCCGGCGACGACGGTGACCATGGCCGCGAAGCCCGGCCCGGCCTCCGGCACGCCGCCGGCCGGCTGCCCCAGCAGCACCAGCATGCCCGCGCCCAGCCCCAGCGCCGCCAGCCCCTCCACCGCCTGGCGGCGCCGCAATGCGGGCTGGCCCTGGCCATCGGTGGCGATGACCACCCGCACCGGCCGCCCCGCGGCAGCCATCGCCGCGAGCAGCCCGCCGCAGCCCCGGATCTCGTCGCCCGGACGGGCGGAGAGCAGGAGCAGGCCGCCCTCACCCGGCAGCATCGCCTCCAGGGACAGGGTGGCCGGGGGCAGGGCCTCCGGGGTGCCGCGCGGGGCCTTGGTCATGCGGGTGTCCTTTCCGGCAGGCAGCGGGCCCAGGCGGTTTCCAGGCGCGGCCGATCCGCTCTATGCCTGTCCCGGAGACAAGCGGGGAGACGATCCATGGCCGGGGCAGAGCGTGTCACCATCAGCGACGTCGCCCCCCGCGACGGGCTGCAGTCCATCGGGCCCTTCGTGCCGACGCGGACCAAGGTCGCGCTGGTCCAGGCGCTGTACGCGGCGGGGGTGCGGCGGATGGAGATCGGCTCCTTCGTCTCGCCGAAGGCCGTGCCGCAGATGGCCGACACGGCGGAGGTGCTGGCCGAGGCGAAGCGCCTCCCCGGGCTGGAATGCACCACCCTCGTCCCCAACCGGCGCGGCTTCGACGACGCGATCCGCCATGGCGCCGACCGGCTCGGCCTCTTCATGTCCGTCACCGAGAGCCACAACCAGGCCAACCTGAACCGCTCGCGCGCGGCGAGCTTCGAGGACCTCGCCGCCATCGTGCGCGATGCCCGCGCGGCCGGGGTGGCGCTGCGCTTCAACCTCTCCTGCGTCTTCCACTGCCCCTTCGAGGGCGTGGTGCCGGAGGCGGAGGCGCTGGACTGGATCGAGCGCGCCGTGGCGCTGGACCCGGAGATGGAGATCGCGCTCGCCGACACCACCGGCAACGCCGCCCCCGACCAGGTGGCGCGGCTGTTCCACCGGGTCCGCGCCGGCTGGGGCGAGCGCTTCGCCTTCCACGGCCATGACACCTACGGCATGGGCGTGGCCAATGCGGCCGCCGCCTTCGAGGCGGGCTGCCGCGTCTTCGACAGCGCCGCCGGCGGGCTGGGCGGCTGCCCCTTCGCCCCCGGCGCCACCGGCAACGTGGCCACCGAGGACCTCGCCTGGCTGTTCCGCCGCCTGGGCGTGGAGACGGGGCTGGACTGGAACCGCCTCCTCGCCGCCGCCGACCTCGCCGCCGCCGTGCCGGGCGGCCAGCCGGGCGGGCGGCTGCGCGGCGTGCCGGCGGCGCGGCGGATCGCGGCGTAGGGGCAGCCCGGGCCGGATGCCCGCGCCGCCCGATCCGCCCAAGGACGGGTCAGGACCGGCGACGCGGGCGGCTGCGGGCCCGGTTTTTGCTCAGTGCGCCGCACGGGCCTGGCACAGGAACGCCCAATGGCCCTTGCGGCCGCGCGTCCGCGGTGCGCCTGTGGCGGCAGGGCCGCGAGCCTTCGGCCCGGTGGTCCAGAACGCTTCACGGTCGCGGTCATGTCCATGAACCCATCGTACCGGCATCGCCAGGAAGGGACGGGAAGCCTCCGTCGCGCGCTCCACCTCCTGCAGGAACTCGGCACCGCGGACGAGGCGGGGCTGCGGCTGACCGAGCTTGTCGGCCGCACGGGGCTGGAGCCCTCCACCGTCCATCGCCTGCTCGCCTGCCTGGTCGAGGAGGGCTTCCTGCAGAAGTCGGCCGGCAAGCGCTACATGCTGGGGGCCCAGCTCTTCGAGCTCGGCCTTGTGGCCGGCGCCCGCATGGACCGCTTCGCCCCGGCCGAGGAGCCCCTGCGCCGGCTCGCCGCGCGCGTCGGCGCCGTCGCCGCCCTGAACCGCCGCAGCGCCCGGGAGACCATCTACCTCAAGCGGGTGCAGTGCGCGGCGCCACGCCTGGCCGTCGGCGGCACGGTCGGGATGCGCCTGCCCATCGGCATCGGCGCGGGCGGCGTCGCCCTGCTCGCCAGCATGGGCGAGGACGAGGCGGAGGAACTCCTGCGCGCGAATGACGGCCGCTACCGCCGCTATGACCGCCACGCGCCGGACCTGCTGCGCCGCCGGCTGAGCCGGGCCCGGGAGGATGGCTTCGCCGTGACCGAGAGCTTCCGCCACCCCGGGGTGAACGCGCTCGGCCTGGTGATTCCCGTGTCGGCCGGCGTCCCGGAGCTGTCGCTGGGCCTGGCCGGGCCGGATGTCGATCCCCGCCGGCCGGAGTCCCTGGTGCGCGAGATGCGGCGTACCGCCCAGGAGATCGCGGCCGCCTGCCAGCTCTGACCGGGGGCGGGCCCTGCGGCCCCCCCGCGCGTCCTACCAGAAGACGCGGGCAGAAAGGGCCGTCTGGTAGATCAGGCTCAGCAGGTCGCGGGCGATCTGGAAGCTCTTGGCGTCCAGCTTGGGCAGGGCGATCAGCTCGTCCCCCGGGGAGGGGGCGTTGCGCGGCTCCAGGATCAGCTCCCCGCTCGCCTTGCGGATCATCATGGTGGACAGGTCGCCACGCTCGGCGAAGCCGCCGGCGGAGCGGACGTAGTCCGCGATGGTCATGTCCTGGCGCCAGACGACGGCGGTGGGGGAGAGCACCTCGCCCGCCACCAGCACCGTCTGCACCCGGTCGGGGATGACGATGGTGTCGTTGTCCTCCAGCCGGACGTCGGCGCAGCGGCCGGTGCGGTCGGAGACGACCAGCCGCCCCTCCGGCTGGGTGCGCCGGGCGCGCTGGATGTAGGAGGAGACGAGCTGCGCCTCGGTCGCCCGGATCTGCGCCACGCCGGTGGTGGAGGAGACGGCCATGAACAGCTGCCGCTCCAGCCGGTCCATCGCCTCGTTGATGGTGCGGCGCTGCTGCGCGGCGATGCGCGGCCGCAGCAGGTAGACGGAGGCGGTGTCGGCCAGCAGCGGGTCCACCGCCACGTGGTCGAGGAGCTGGCACAGCCCCATGTCGCGATCCGTCACCAGCACGGAGGGGCCGATGCGGCTGCCCTCGATGGTCACGCGCACCGTCTGGGCGGGCGCGTCGGTGATGAAGCTGACCACGTCCTGGTCGAGCAGGGAGACGCTGCGCAGCTGCGCCGTGGTGACGTAGCGCGAATAGGGCTGGCCGCCGCGGGTGCCGCGCACCACGGCGTTGGTCGCCGCCGGCAGCGGGGCGGCGAGCTGGATCAGCTCCTCGCCCGACATGGCGCGGCCGGGCACCTCGAACAGGTAGTTGTTGCGCACGGCGCCGTCGACGCCGACCAGCGCGCCCTGCCTGGCGACGACCAGCGTGTCGCCCTCCTGCAGCAGCATGTTGGGCAGGGTGCCGCGCAGCAGGAAGGCATAGAGGTCGATCGTGGTCACCGTCCGCCCGCCGCGGCGAAGCTGGATGTCGCGGAAGGAGCCGCGCGCGGGATCCACGCCGCCGGCCCGCAGCAGGTAGTCCAGCACGCTCTCCGAGGCGGAGCCGGTGTGGCGGCCGGGGGAGCGCACGAAGCCGGTGACGAAGACGCCGATGCGGTTGGTGTTCAGCAGCACGGCATAGACCTGCACCTGCTGGGTGTAGATCCGCCGCACCTCGCTCTCGACCACCCGCTGCAGGTCGCCGGCGCGGGTCCCGGCCACGCGGATCGGGCCGATGGAGGGCAGGAAGAGGTTGCCGTCGGGGTCCACCTGCCCGACCGCCTCCGCCTCCACCGCGCCCCAGACCCGGACGGAGACGCGGTCGCCGGGGCCGAGCCGGTAGTTCGCGTTGGGCGCATCGGTCGGCGCCGGGGCGGGGCGGTTGAACAGCGCCGCGCCGAAGACGGCGCGCGAGGGGCCTGCGATGCGGTCCGGCTCGCCCAGCGGGCCGGGGACGACCGGGCCGCCCTCGGCCTCCGTCGTCGTGCCCTGGCGGGTGATCGGGACGTCCTGCTGCAGGATGGTGCTGGCGGGGTCGTCCACGTTCACCATGGGGGTGAGGCGCCCCGGGGTGCCGGGCTGCACCTGCTGCTGCCCCGTGCCCTGCGCCGCGGCCGGCAGGGCCAGCGGCAGCGCGGCCGGCAGGCCGGCCAGGATGGCCAGCGCCGCAGCGTGGATCAGCGCACGCATGTGAACCCCCTTCCCCTCCAGGCCCGGCGCCCCCCCGGCACCGGACCCTATGCGTTGGGCCGCCGCGGCCCCATCGCGGCGTGGCCCGGATCCCCCCTCCGCGGCGTCAGGCGGCGTGCTCGCGCACGCCGGCCAGCAGCAGCCAGCCGATACCGTAGACGACGCACAGCACCGCGAACAGGCTGCCCAGCAGGAACAGCACCCGCGGGTACTCGGCATACTCGGCCAGGTTGGGCTGGACCACGCGGGAGACGAAGAGCTGCTGGCGCTGCGACTCGATGCGCGCCTGCTCCAGCGAGGCCGTGGCGGAGGCGAGCTGCTTGTCCGCGAAGTCCCGCTCCAGCATCAGCCGCTCGTAGCCCGCGATCTGCGCGGGCAGCGCCTGGCGCGCATCGGATGTCATCTTGGCCCGGTCCGCGGCGATCTGCCGCTCCAGCGCGTTGATCCGGTTCTGCACGTTGCGCAGCGCCGGGTTGTCGGCGCGCAGGAAGGCGGACTTCTCCGCATGCTCGGCCCGCGCCTCGGTCAGCGCGTTCTCCAGCCGGGCGACGATGGCCTGGCTCGCCTCCGCCTCCCGCCCCGGATCGACGGCGCGCTCGCGCACCCGGAAGTTCGTCAGCGCCTCGCGGGAGGCGAGGACGCGCTGCTCGGCCAGGGCGACCTCCTCGCGGGCGACGCGCAGCGTGTCGCCGCGGGCCCGTTCGCTCAGCCGGTTCACCAGGTTCTCGGACTGGCGCAGCAGGGCCTCTGTCAGCTCCTGCGCGTCCTCGGGCCGGAAGGCGCGCGTCGCCACCGTCAGCGCGCCGGAGGAGCTGTCGTAGCCGATCGTCACCATGCGCCGGTAGTAGCGCAGCAGCTTCTCCATCGGCGGGTCCTCCTCCCAGAGGCGGGCCAGCCGGTCCGCCTCCGGGCGGCGCCAGATCGCCACCACGTCCACCGTGCCCTCCAGCCCGCGCAGCGCGTCCCGGGACTGCAGGAATTCGCGCACCGCCATCGCGTCCTCCTGGCTCGCCCTGAAGCCGGCCGCCCCCAGCATCTCGCCCAGCGCGCCGCTCGGCGCGGTGCCGCTGCCGCCGCGCGAGCGGATCAGGAAGCGCGTCTCGCTCTCGTACTGCGGGGCGGCGACGCCCAGCAGGTAGCCGCTGGCCAGGAGCATCGGCAGCACCACGATGAGGAGGAAGCCGCGGTAGCGCCGGATCAGACGCCCCAGCCGTGACGGCCGCCTGGGCAGCGGGCCGGCACGGCTCGACACCTCGAGGTCGGCCTGCGCGTCAAAGGGTGTTATAGACGGCGATAGCTTCATCGAGATCCTCGTGGAACTCCAGCCGTCCCTGGTGGAGCACGGCGGCGGTGCGGCAGTACTGGCGGAGATGCTCGGCGCTGTGGGAGACCATCAGCATCGCCGCGCGGCTCAGCCGTTCCTGCAGCATGCGGTGGGTGCGCTCGACGAAGCGGGCATCGCCGGCGGAGACGGCCTCGTCGATCAGGTAGCAGTCGAAGTCGACCGCGAAGGACAGGCCCAGCAGCAGCCGCCCCATCATGCCGGCCGAATAGGTGCGTGCCGGCTCGCGGAAATACGGGCCCAGCTCGGCGAAGCTCTCCACCGCCTCCAGCACCTCCGGCACCGGCAGGCCGTAGATGCGGGCGATGAAGCGGGCGTTGTCGGCGCCGCTCAGGCTGGCCTGGATGCCGAAGCCCGAGGCCAGCGGCCAGGAGACGCTCATTTGCCGTATGACGCGCCCTGCGCTGGGCACCTCGACCCCCGACAGGATCCGCAGCAGGGTGGACTTGCCAGCGCCGTTGCGCCCGAGGATACCGACCGCGTCGCCGGGGCGAATGACCGCATTCACCCCTTCCAGCACCGAGCGCAGGCCGGAGCGTGTCGGATAGCTCTTCCAGACATTGTCCAAGACCAGCACCGGGCGAACTCAGAACAGCGTCAGCTGGCGCCGGGCCGACCGCAGCGCGGCCATGCCCAGCAGGTTGGTGGCGGCGATCCACGCGATGATGTATCCGACACTGTAATAGGCCGGCAGCCGAGAGCCGAAGTAGCCGTCCCGGATCATCTCATGGATGTTCACCAGCGGCACCCAGAGCAGCGCCTCGCGCACGTCCGGCGAAAACCAGTGCAAGGCGAAGAACGCACCGGAGATCGGCATCGTCAGGTAGGTGACGGGATGGATGAGCCGGTCGAAGCTCTCCCAGCGTATGCCACCGGCCGCCAACAGCATGGCCAGCCCGTGGCTCAGCAGCAGCATGCAGAGCACGCCCATGATTATCAGCCGGACATCTTCCGGCCACTCGTCCCATACCAGCCCTGCGAAGCCGAGGACCAGCATGATCACCATGGTGATGGAGGCGGCTTCCAGCAGGTTGCGCGCCGTGACGATGTCGAACAGCGTCACCTGCCGGTGGAACAGCAGGGTCAGGTTGGAATGCACGGCGCTGGGAGCGCGGTTGACGATGGCCCGGAAGACGAAGAAGGGCACGTAGCCCACGATGCTGAACATGAAGGGGTTCAACCCCCCCGGCAGGCTGTGGCCGCGGAGGGCATGGATCGTCCCCAGCACGGTCCCCAGCATCAGCGGCTCCAGGAACAGCCAGAGGAAGCCGAGGTTGTGCCGCCCGAAGCGCGTCTGCATCTCGCGCATGATCAGCGCGCCGATCACCCGGACCTGCACGACCAGGGGCGAGCGTTGTGCCGGGCGGCCGACCGGCTGGAGGCTGGCGCTCATCCGGGCTCAGGAGCGGCCCAAGGCCCCGCCGCGCAGCAGCGGCCGCGCCGGCACCCAGCCGGCGACCGGGTCCTGGCAATAGAGCGCGCCGCGCCCTTCCGCGGCGCCGCCGATCTGCAGCTCCCGGCACTCCCGCCCCGAGGCGGCGCTGTAGGCCCGCACCAGCCGCACCACCGCGGCCCGGCCGCTGTCGGGCAGGGTCACGCTCTCCTGCTGGCCCGGGGCGGCGCGACCCGCGAAGGCCGCCAGCGAATCAGCGGGACGGGCGGGCGTCGCCGCCACGGGGGCCGGCGCCGCCGCGGCGGGGGTGCTGCGGAAGGCGTCCCAGGGCATGACCACGTTGTTCTGCCCGCTGCAGGCCGCCAGGCCGAGCGGGGCCAGAAGGGTCAGCAGCCGGATCGTTCCGGCACGCTGCCCGCGGGGGTTGCAGGGGCGGTCATGGTGGTCCATCGGGGCACGCTAGCCCAATCCGCTCCGTCCGACAAAATGATTGCGACATGAAGGATTTGCGAGGCCTCGCCGTCCTGGCCCCGCGCCTGCGGCAATGGCCGCACCTGCCGGCCTTCTGGCCGGAGGCCCGGCTGGTGCCCTGGCCCGCCCCGGCCGCGGCGCTGCTGCTGGCCGAGGACGACGTGCCGCCGGCGGGCTGGGCCGGCCCCGTCCGCCGCGTCACGACCGGTCCCTTCGCGCCGCCCGCCTTCGCCGGCCGCAGCCTGCCGCCCATTCTGTGCGAACCCGACCTGCCCGATCCCGGCGCCATGGCCGTGCCGCCCGGAATGGCGGAGCGCATCCGGGCCGGGCGGCTGGGCGGCCCGCCTGGCCTGCCCGATCCCGGCGGGGCCGCGCTGGGCGGGGCAGGGGGAGCGGAGCCGGGCGCGGTCCTGGCGCTGACCACCGCGGCGGCGCAGGAAGCCCTGGCGGAGGGCCGGCGGGTCCTGCTGGCCCGCGATCCCTGGGCCCAGGTGGCACCGGAAGGCCTCCCCGGGGCCCGCCTCCTCCCTGGCCACTGGTCGCCCTGGACCCTGCTGGACCTGGCCGCGGAGGTCCGGGGGGCGGGCTGGAACATGGCCCTGCTGGCCGGGGTGGCGGGTCGGCCCTGCCCGGGGGCGCCGCTGGCCACCCTGTCCATGCTGCGCTGGGCCGACCCCTTCCGTCGGCGCCCCTGCGACCCTGGCGAGGCGCTCGACCTGCTGCGGCTCTGGCGCGACCGGGCGGAGGAGAACCGGCGGGTCGTCGCCTGCCTCGGCGTCGCCCGCTGGAAGCGCCCGCAGGTGGGCGCGCTGCTGGGGCGGGAGGCAGCGGCGCCGGCCTTCGCCGGCTCGGCCGCCGCGGCGCTGCGCCTGGCGAGGCGGGAGGGCGGCGGCGTCGCCGTCTGGGCCTCCCGCGAGCGTCCCGGGCTGCGCGGACAGGGCGTGCCGGTGCTGGCGCTGGAGGACGGCTTCCTGCGCTCGCGCGGGATCGGCGCACGGTTCCGGCCGGGGGCCTCCTACTGCCTGGATTCTCGGCGCGCCTATTACGACCCCTCGGAGCCCTCCGACCTGGAGGCGCTGCTGCAGGCGGGGATCGACGACCCCGCGCTGCTGGCCCGCGCGGCCCGGATGCGGGAGGCGGTCGTCGGGCGCGGGATCGGCAAGTACCATCTGCCGGGCGAGGCGCCCGCCCTGCATGCCCCGGCCGGCCGGCCCGTCCTGCTGGTGCCGGGGCAGGTGGAGGACGATGCCTCCGTCCGGCTGGGCGGCGGCCCGATCCGCTCCAACCTCGCCTTGCTGCGCCAGGTCCGTGCGGCGCATCCCGGGGCGTGGCTGGTCTACAAGCCGCACCCCGACCTGGAGGCGGGCTTCCGGCGCGGCCGCATCCCGCGCGCCGCCCTGGCCGAGGTGGCGGACGAGGTGGTGGCGGGCGCGCCGCTTTCCGGCCTCTTCCCGCAGATCGACGGGCTGCACACCCTGACCTCGCTCTCGGGCTTCGAGGCGCTGCTGCGCGGCGTGCCGGTCACCGTCTGGGGGCGGCCCTTCTATGCCGGCTGGGGACTCACCGAGGACCGCTCGCCCGACGGCTTCCCGCCGGGGCGGCGCGGCGTGCGGCGCAGCCTGGACGAGCTGGTGGCCGCGACGCTGCTGGCCTATCCGCGCTACCTCGATCCGTTGACGCTGCTGCCCTGCCCGGCCGAGGTGGTGCTGGACCGGCTGGACGACCCCACGGCCTGGCCCGTGGCGCCGCGCACCTGGCACCGCGGCGTGGAGGGGGCGCTGCGCCGCTGGCTGGCCCGCCTCTCGGGCCGGCGCTGACAGGTCCGAAGCCGTCTTCCGCCGATCGCCGCGTTCCCGGCGACGGGCCGTTTGACGGCCGCACGGGCGCGGATGATCCTGCCGCAAAGGGCGACCGGAACGGGCCGGCCGACGGGGGGATGGAGACGGTCCGATGCTGCTGGGCACGCAGGTTCCGGCGCGCGACGACGACGACTACCGGATGTTCGCGCAGCTGGGGGTACGCCACGTCTGCGCCGACCCGCCGGGCAACCCGCATGACTGGTCGCTCGACGAGCTGCTGCGCTTCCGCGAGAAGATCGAAGGCTTCGGCCTGTCGCTCGACATGGTGCAGCTCCCGCTCTCCTCCCGGCCGATCGAGGAATCGCGGAGTCCCGACATCCTGACCGCCGGGCCGGACCGCGACCGGCAGATCGACAGCATCTGCCGGTTGATCGAACGCCTCGCCGCCGCGGGCATCCCGGCGGCGAAATACAACCTGAACATCATCGGCATCCCGCGCACGCCGATGGAGGCGGGGCGTGGCGGCGCAATGGCCGAGGCGTTCCGCTGGGACAAGGCGGATCACGACGCGCCGCCCGGGCTCGCCGGCATCCTGCCGGAAGAGGAGAACTGGGCGCGCATCGACTACTTCCTGGAACGCGTGGTGCCGGTGGCGGAGAGCAGCCGCGTCCGCCTCGCCTGCCATCCGCACGACCCCTACACGCCGCCGGGCTATCGCGGCGTCACGCGCGCCCTCGGCACGGTGGAGGGGCTGAAGCGCTTCGTGCAGATGCGGGAGAGCCCGTATCACGGGCTGAACTTCTGCCAGGGCACGCTCGGCGAGATGCTGGAGAACCCGCGCGAGGAGATCGGCGACGTCATCCGCTGGTTCGGCGAGCGCGGGAAGATCTTCAACGTCCATTTCCGCAACATCGCGGGCGGGCGGCTCAGCTTCCGCGAGACCTTCCCGGAGGAGGGCGACATGGACATGTGGGCGGCGCTGAAGCTCTACGAGGCGGTCGGCTACCGCTACATGATCATGCCGGACCACGTGCCGACGATCAGCGGCCGCGATCCCAAGGGCACCGCCTTCGCCTTCTGCTACGGCTACATCGCCGCGCTGCTGCAGGCGCTGGGACGGCCGCCGGAGCCGGGCCCGGCGGCCGTGGCGACGGCCTGAGGACAGCGCAGGGCTGGCGCCAGGCTACGGCATTTTCACCTTTGCCTGGGACGACAGAATCTCGCGTACTGCCACAAGATATGTGATATTGCAGTTTAAAGGGCACCGGAAACCGGGCCACATCACGAAGCCCGGGGCCCTGGCCCAGGGCCTGGAGGGAAAGATGTCCGAGTCTGATCGCCGCCCCGGGGCGGCTCGTGACGCGTCCGGTGCGCTCGACCGCCGCCGCCTGCTGCAGGGCGGTGCCGGCGCCGTGGCGCTGGCGCTGGGCTTCCCCGGCGTCCTGCGGGCGCAGGGGGCCGGCAAGGAAGCCCCCGACCTCGCCAAGCTGGTCGCCGACCGCAAGCTGCCGCCGCTCGCCGAGCGCCTGCCCTCCAGCCCGCTGGTCGTCCAGGTGGAGAAGGTCGGCAAGTACGGCGGCGCGCTGCGCCGCGGCCTGCGCGGCTCGGCCGACCACAACGGCATCCTGCGCATCGTCGGCAACCAGGGGCTGGTGCGCTGGAACCTGGCCTTCACCCAGGTGCTTCCCGGCGTCGCCGAGCGTTGGGAGGTGAACCCCGACGCCACCGAATTCACCTTCCACCTGCGCCCCGGCATGCGCTGGTCGGACGGGCACCCCTTCACCGCCGACGACGTGGTCTTCGCCATCGAGGATTGCTGCAAGAACACGGAGCTGTTCCGCTCGCCCCCCAGCGCCATCGTCATCGACAACAAGCCGGGCACGGCGACCAAGATCGACGACGCGACGGTGAAGTTCACCTTCGCCGCCCCCTATGCGCTGTTCCTGGAGACGCTGGCGACGCCGCTGGGCCAGTACCCGACGCTGTTCCCCAAGCACTACGCCTCGCAGTTCCATCCGAAGTTCAACCCGGAGGTGGCGAAGCTGGTGCAGCAGGCCAACCTGTCCGACTGGCCCTCGCTGTTCCGGATCAAGCTGGGCGACGTGGAGATCCCCTCGCGCTGGGGCAACCCGGACAAGCCCGTGCTCGATCCCTGGGTGATCAAGGAGCCCTATACCGGCGGCGCCACCCGCGTGGTGATGGAGCGCAACCCGTACTTCTGGCAGGTCGACCAGGCGGGCAACCAGCTTCCCTACATCGACCGCCTCACGCTGGGCATCTCCCAGGACGTGGAGAGCCTGATGATCGACGCCGTCTCCGGCCGGCTCGACCTCCAGGACCGGCACATCGATTCGCTGCAGAACAAGCCGACCCTGTCGCGCTCCATGCAGCGCGGCGGCTACCGGCTGGTGGAGCTGGTCGCCTCCGGCGCGCAGCAGATGCAGATCTACCTGAACATCACCCACAAGGACCCCGCCATGCGGGCGATGTTCGCGAACAAGGACTTCCGCCAGGCGCTGTCGCTGGGCATCAACCGGGCGGAGCTGATCGAGCTGATCTACCTCGGCCAGTCCGAGCCCTACCAGATGGGCCCGCGCCCGGGGCACCCGTGGTACCACGAGAAGCTGGCGCGGCAGTTCACCCAGTTCGACCAGGCCCAGGCCAACGCCATCCTCGACCGGCTGGGCTACAACCGCCGCGACGGGCAGAACTTCCGCCTGCGCCCGGACGGGCAGAAGGTGTTCTTCGCCATCGACGTGATCCCCGTGCTTTACCCCGACCAGGTGGACGCGCTGGAGCTGGTGAAGCGCCACTGGGCCGCGATCGGGGTGGACATCAAGGTCAACACCATCGAGCGCGCGCTCTACTACACGCGCGGCGACAACAACGACCACGACGCGGCGGTCTGGCCGGGGCCGGGCGGGCTCGACCCCATGCTCGACCCGCGCGACGCCTTCGCCCAGCACACCCAGGGCACGCGCTACGCCATCCCCTGGGCGCAGTGGTACGTCTCGGGCGGCCGCGAGGGGCAGGAGCCGCCGGAGCACCAGAAGCAGCGCATGCGGCTGTTCGACCAGGCGCGCGGCACCGCGGACATGGAGAAGCGCGGCGCGATCATGAAGCAGATCTTCGACATCGCGGCCGAGCAGTTCGAGCCGATCGGGATCTGCCTCGCCGTCAACACCTTCGGCGTCGTCCGCAACAACCTCCAGAACGTGCCGGCGAAGTACCCCAACTCCTGGGCCTGGCCGAATCCCGGCCCGTCCCTGCCGCAGCAGTTCTTCTTCTCCTGACGAGGGACGCCCGGCCGGCGCGGTGAGCGCCGGCCGGGCGGCACGCCATGCTCCGCTTCACGCTCAAGCGCCTCGCCTGGATGATCCCATCGCTGCTGGTGGTGTCCTTCCTGGCCTTCGTGCTGATCCAGCTTCCGCCCGGCGACTACGTCACGACCTATATCGCGACGCTCGCCGCCTCCAACGAGGTGGTGGACCAGAATACCGCCGCCGAGCTGCGCACCCGCTTCGGGCTCGACCAGCCGATGATCGTCCAGTACTGGAAGTGGATCAGCAACATCGTCTTCCGCGGCGATTTCGGCCTGTCCTTCGAATGGCAGCAGCCGGTGAGCGGGCTGATCTGGGAGCGCATGGCGCTGACCCTGGTTCTGACCTTCGCCTCCCTCCTCGTCACCTGGGCGATCGCGCTGCCGCTGGGCGTCTTCTCGGCGGTGAAGAAGTACTCCATCGCCGACTACGTGCTGACCTTCATCAGCTTCGTGGGGCTGGCGGTGCCGTCCTTCCTGCTCGCCGTGGTGCTGATGTACTTCGCGGCGGTCGAATGGGGGCAGGAGGTCGGCGGGCTGTTCTCCGAGGCCTATGTCAACGAGCCCTGGAGCCTCGCCAAGGTCTGGGACCTGATGACCCACCTGTGGATTCCCGTCATCATCCTGGCGGTCTCCGGCACGGCGAGCCTCGTGCGCGTGATGCGGGCGAACATGCTGGACGAGCTGCACCGGCCCTACGTGACCACCGCCCGGGCCAAGGGGCTGTCGGAGTTCCACCTGCTGGTGAAGTACCCGATGCGCCTCGCGCTCAACCCCTTCATCTCCACCATCGCCTGGCTGCTGCCCAACCTCGTCTCGGGCTCCATCATCGTGGCGATCGTGCTGAACCTGCCCACCGCCGGGCCGATGCTGCTGCAGTCGCTGATGAGCCAGGACATGTACCTCGCCGGCGCCTTCGTGCTGCTGATCTGCGCCCTGACCCTGCTGGGCTCGCTGCTCAGCGACATCCTCCTCGCGCTGGCCGACCCGCGCATCCGGCTGGAGTAGCGCCGCCATGTCCGACGCCGTCCTGGATACCGCGAGGCCCGAACGCCTCGCCGTCGCCTCGCAGTGGCAGCTGCTGTGGTGGGCCTTCCGCAAGCACAAGCTCGCCATGGTCGGGCTGGTGGTGACGGTGATCTTCTACATCATCGCCATCATCCCCGGCTTCTTCGCCATCAACGACCCCTCGGCGCAGAACACCCGCGCCGCCTTCCATCCGCCGCAGCGCATCCACTTCATCGACAACGCGGGCAGCTTCGGGCCCTTCGTCTACCCCTCCACGCTCAAGCGCGACCCGGAGACGCTGGAGATGGGCTACGTGCCCGACACGACGCGCAAGGTACCGCTGGTCTTCCTCGGCCGCGGCTATGAATACAGCGTGCTCGGCCTGTTCAGCACCAACATCCACCTCTTCGCCCCCGCCGAGCCCGGGCAGGTGGTGCTGCCGCTGGGGGCCGACCGGCTCGGGCGCTGCGTCTACTCGCGCATCATGCAGGGGGCGCAGATCTCGCTTTCCGTCGGCCTCGTCGGCGTGTTCCTGTCGCTGACGCTGGGCATCCTGCTCGGCGGCATCTCCGGCTACTATGGCGGGCGGGTGGACACGGCGATCCAGAAGGCGATCGAGTTCGTCATCGCGCTGCCCTCCATCCCCATCTGGCTCGCGGCCTCGGCCGCCCTGCCGCATGACTGGCCGGCGACGCTGAACTACTTCATGATCACGGTGATCCTTTCGCTGACCGGCTGGGCCCAGCTCGCCCGCGTGGTGCGCGGCCGCTTCCTGTCGCTGCGGACGGAGGATTTCGTGGCGGCCGCCCGGCTCGACGGGGCGTCGGAGGGGCGGATCATCTTCCGCCACATGCTGCCCTCCTTCGCCTCGCACATCATCGCCTCCGTGACGCTCGCCATCCCCGCGATGATCCTGGCGGAGACCTCGCTCTCCTTCCTCGGCCTCGGCCTGCAACCGCCCACCATCTCCTGGGGCGTGCTGCTGCGCGAGGCGCAGAACATCCGCTCCATCGTCACCGCGCCCTGGCTCTTCGCGCCCGGCGCCGCGGTGGTGCTGGCCGTCATCGCGCTCAACTTCCTGGGGGACGGGCTGCGGGATGCCGCCGACCCGTACAACAAATGAGCAGCATCGCCCTCGACCCGCGTCCCGACGTGCTGCCCGCCTCCGGCCCCAAGGTGGTGCTGGAGGTGCGCGACCTCGTCACCCACTTCCCCGTCCGCAACGGCGTGGTGAAGGCGGTGGACGGGGTCAGCTTCACCCTGCGGCGCGGGCAGACGCTCTGCGTGGTGGGGGAATCCGGCTCGGGCAAGAGCGTCACCGCGCGCTCCATCCTCCAGATCGTGGACCAGCCGGGGAAGATCGTCGGCGGGTCCATGGTGCTGCACCGGCCGGACGGGACATCGGTGGACCTCGCGAAGCTCGACCCCCGCTCCCGCGCGATCCGCGCGGTGCGGGGCAAGGAGATCGCGATGATCTTCCAGGAGCCGATGTCCTCCCTCTCGCCCATCCACACGGTGGGCGACCAGATCATCGAGGTGCTGCGCCTGCATCTCGGCCTGGGCAAGAAGGAGGCGCGCGCCCGCTGCGTCGAGCTGCTGCGCCAGGTGGAGATTCCCAACCCCGAACGGGCGGTGGACCGCTACACCTTCGAGTTCTCCGGCGGCATGCGCCAGCGCGCGATGATCGCCATGGCGCTGGCCTGCAACCCGGACCTGCTCATCGCCGACGAGCCGACGACGGCGCTGGACGTGACCACCCAGGCGGAGATCCTGGACCTCATCAAGCGGCTCCAGACCACGCACGGCATGGCGGTGATGTTCATCACCCACGACATGGGCGTGGTGGCGGAGATCGCCGACGAGGTGCTGGTCATGTACCACGGCAAGGTCGTGGAGAGCGGGCCGGTGGACCAGATCTTCCACGATGCGCGGCACGACTACACGAAGATGCTGATCGGCTCCGTCCTCAAGCTGGAGCACAAGGCGGCGCTGCGGGCCAACCGGCCGCCGGTGGACGACGCGCAGTTGCCCGTGATCCGGGTGAAGGACCTGCGCATGGTCTTCGGCCCGGTGAAGTCGCCCGTGCTGGCGGTGGACGGCGTCTCCTTCGACCTGCGCCCCGGCGAGACGCTGGGGATCGTCGGCGAATCCGGCTCCGGCAAGACGACCATGGGCCGTTGCCTGCTGCGCATGTACGACCCGACGGGCGGGTCCATCGAATACCGCCGCGCCGACGGCTCGGTGGTGGACCTGGTCACCGCGGGCCAGGGCACGCTGAAGCAGATGCGCCGGGAGATCCGCATGATCTTCCAGGACCCGATGTCCTCGCTGAACCCGCGCATGACCGTGGCGCAGATCGTGGGCGAGCCGCTGCTGGTCAACGGCATCGCCAAGGGGCGGGAGCTGGACGAGCGCGTCTCCGCCCTGCTGGAGCAGGTGGGGCTGAAGCCGGAGTGGCGGGAACGCTATCCGCACGCCTTCTCCGGCGGGCAGCGCCAGCGCATCTGCATCGCCCGCGCCATCGCCCTCGACCCGCGGGTGATCGTGGCGGACGAGGCGACCTCCGCGCTCGACGTCTCGCTGCGCTCGCAGATGCTGGACCTGATGATCGGGCTGCAGGACCGCATGAAGCTGAGCTACGTCTTCATCAGCCACGACCTGGGCGTGATCCGCTACATGTGCGACTACGTGGCCGTCATGTACCGCGGCAAGGTCGTGGAGTACGGGGCGACCGAGAAGGTCTGCAACACGCCCGAGCACGCCTATACCCAGGCGTTGCTCTCCGCCATCCCGCGCCCCGACCCGCGCGAGCGGCGGATGCACCAGCGCTTCCGCTACGCGGCCTGACGCCCATGCGCATCGACCGTCTCCGCACCTTCATGACGCGCGACAAGGACCGGCCGCGCGTCATTCTCGCCATCGACACCGACCAGGGCCTCACCGGCTGGGGCGAGTGCTACAACCATGGGCCGGACAAGGCGCTGATCCCGCTGCTGGACTACCTCTCCGGCTTCCTGGCCGGGCAGGACCCGCGGCGGGTGGAGTTCCTGACGCACCACCTGTTGCAGCAGGCGCGCTTCCCGCCGGGGGCGCTGGGGCTGGCGGCCATCTCCGCCATCGACCACGCGCTGTGGGACATCTCGGCCAAGGCGCTGGGCATGCCGGTGTTCCAGCTCCTCGGCGGGCATGTGCGCGACCGGGTGAAGGTCTATGCCGGGGTCTATACCGCGCCGGACCCGCTGCTGGCCCGCGACGAGCTGGCGCGGCTGCGCGAGGCGCACGGCTTCACCGCCTTCAAGCTCAGCCCCTACCGCAACGACATCCACGCCACCCGCTGGGGCGAGGTGGTCCGCACCAGCGCCGAGTACTTCCGTGCCCTGCGCGAGGCGGTGCCGTCGGACACGGAGATCGCCTTCGACGCGCATGCCAAGATCTACGAGCCGGTACAGGCGGCCCAGCTCGGCAACGCGCTCGCCCCCTACGACCCGCTCTTCTTCGAGGAGCCGATCCGGCCGGAGAACTTCGAGGCCTGGGGCGAGCTGAAGCGGGCGCTGACCTGCACGCTGGCGACCGGCGAATCCCTCTACAGCCGCTTCGAGTTCCTGCGGCTGTTGCAGGTGCGCGGCTGCGACATCATCCAGCCCGACATCTGCGTCGTCGGCGGCATCACGGAGATGCGCCGCATCGCCGCCCTGGCCGACGCGCACTACGTCTCCATCGCGCCGCACAACCCGATGGGGCCGCTGGCGACGGCGGTGAACCTGCATTTCTGCGCCAGCCAGCCGGGCTTCCGCTTCCTGGAATACCGGCTGCCGGAGGGCGCGCCCTATGTGCGCGATCCCTACCTGCCGGTCGGCGGCTATCTGGAGCTGCGCCACGACCGCCCGGGCTGGGGCGTGGAGATGGACGAGGCGGTGCTGGCACGCGACGACTACATCCACTGGCAGCGCAAGGTGCCACTGCGCCCGGACGGTTCCACCGGCTACGCGTAGCGGTACCGCGCCATCCCCCGGGGCGGCGTTGCCGGGACACAGCCGCCCGCCCCGGCCGCCTCCCTGGCGGGAATCAGGCGGCCGCCGCGCATCGGTCACAGCATCGCCAGGGCCTGCTTGCGCCTCGGCGGCGGGAAGGCGGTGTCCAGTTCACGCAGATCGGCCTCGGTCAGCGCGACCGCCGGCGCCGCGGCATTGTCGCGCAGGTGGGCGGGATCGCTGGCCTTGGGAATGGCGATCACCCCCGGCCGGCGCAGCACCCAGGCGAGGGCGATGCGGGCGGCGGAGCAGCCATGGCGTGCCGCGACGCGGCGCAGCGCCGCGTCGCGCAACAGCGCACCGCCCTGGCCGACGGGCGAATACGCCATGACGGGCATGCCGCGCCCCTCGCAGAAGGGCAGCAGGTCGAATTCCGGGCCGCGGGCCTGCAGGTTGTAGAGCACCTGGTCGGTGGCGCAGTCCGGCAGGGCGGCGCCCAGCTCCTCCAGCTCGTCGGCATCCAGATTGCTGACGCCCCAGCGGCGGATCAGCCCGCGCTCGCGCAGCCGCTCGAAGCCGGCGACCGTGTCCGCCAGCGGGATGCCGCCGCGCCAGTGCAGCAGGTAGAGGTCCAGCACCGTCACGCGCAGCCGCCTCAGGCTGGCCTCGCAGGCCTGCGTCAGCCGGGCGCCGCCGGCATTGTGCGGGTAGACCTTGCTGACCAGGAAGACCTCGTCGCGGCGGCCGGCGATCGCCTCGGCCACCACCTCCTCGGCGCCGCCATCCGCGTACATCTCCGCCGTGTCGATCAGCGTCAGGCCAAGGTCGAGCCCCAGCCGCAGCGTGGCGGCCTCGGCGCGGCGATCGGCCCCGCGCTCACCCATCTTCCAGCTCCCCTGCCCCAGCGCCGGGACCTTCGTCCCGTCCGGCAGCGTGACGTGTCGCATGGCGAACTCCCCTTCCGCTCCCCACATGGGGGCACATGCGCGCGCCTGTCACCGCCCTCCTCGCCCTGGGCCTTGCCGCCCTGCCCCCCGGCGCGCGGGCGCAACCCGCGCTGGAGGAGGTCGGCTCCTGGCTCACCGGCTGCTCGACCGACCGCATGACCGACCGCGCGGAGTGCCGGATGCTGCACCGCCAGCCGGTGGAGCCGGCCTCGGCCGGCCAGGCGGCGCTGACGCTGGAGGTGATGGAGCGGTCGGGTACGCTGGTGCCGGTGGTCGCCGCCCGCGATCTGACGCTGGAAGGCGCGGCGCGCGGGCTGCTGGCCTTCACCGGCACGGCCCAGCTCCGCTTCCCGCCGAATCGCCTGTTCGAGATGCCCTGCGCCCTGGAAGGCCGCTCGGTGGTCTGTGCCCCGAAGGCCGAGGATGCCGCGCGCGCCGCGGCGGAGCTGGCCGCCGCCGACCGTGCCCTGGTGCGGATGACCGGGCTGCTGCCCGGCGAGCAGGCGCGGGCGGAGCCGGTGGAGCTTCGCCTCTCCCGCACCGGGGACGCCCTGTCGCGGCTGCGCGCCCGCCTGCCGCAGGGTGTCGCCACCCCGCCGCCCGCCCCGGGCTTCGACCTGCGCGACCTGCTGGGGCGCCTGCTGCGCTTCTTCCAGGAATAGGCGGCGGGGCCCGCGTCCGCGGCCGGGCGATCCGCGCGCGTCCCATCGCCAACCGCCTCGGCCCGCGCCATGCTGCCGTGCCCGGCGCGGGCGCAGCGGAGGGGACGGGGCGGATGACCGGCATCCAGGCGGGGCGGCGGGGCTGACGGGCATGGCAGGACCCTTCCGGCTGATCCAGGTCAGCGACACCCATCTCTCCCCACGCCATGCGGGGTTCAACGCGAATTTCGACGTCGTCGCCACGCGGCTCCGCGACGCCCGGCCCGATCTGGTGGTCCATACCGGCGACGTGTCCGCCCATGGCGAGCGCGGCGAGGATCTGGACTTCGCCCGCGCGCGGATGGACGGGCTGGGCCTCGACTGGCTGGCCGTGCCGGGGAACCACGATGTCGGCGACGATCCGGCGATCGCCGTGCGGGACCCGGCGGAATCGGCGCAGGTCACCCGCTGGCGGTCGGCCTTCGGCCCCGATCTCTTCGTGCGCGACGTGCCCGGCTGGCGCCTGGTCGGGCTCGACAGCCTGATCTCCGGCGCCGCGGCGCCGGAGGCGGAGGCGCAGTTCGCGACCCTGGCCGATGCGCTGGCGGGCGCGGGGGACCGGGCGCTGGCGCTCTTCCTGCACAAGCCGCTCTGCTACCGGAGCCTGGACGAGGTCCCGGCCAATCCCTGGTCCGTCCCCCCTGCCCCGCGCCGCCGCATCCTGGAGCTGCTCCGCGGCCACCCGCCGGCCTTCGTCGCCTCCGGCCATGTGCACCAGTGGTGGGACCGCGGCGTGTTCGACGGGCTCCGCCAGATCTGGGCGCCCGCCACCGCCTTCCTGGTCGGCGACCCCTGGCAGCAGCGGGTCGGGGACAAGGTGCTGGGCTATGTCGAGCACGATCTGCACCCCGATGGCCGGCACGAATGCCGGCTGGTGCAACCGGCGGGGCTGGCGGCCCACGACCTGGGGCTGATGCCCGAGGTGTACGGGCCGCAGGCGCATTACGGGCTGGAGGCGGGCTGACCGCCGCCGCTCAGCCCTTCGCCGCGCGCCCGGCGGGCGGGACCAGCACCTTGTCGGTGTAGTTGCAGAAGGCCCGGGCGACGCAGCGCCAGCATTCGGGCAGGCGCGCCTTGCAGACGTAGCGCCCGTGCAGGATCAGCCAGTGGTGCGCGTCGCGCAGCCAGTCCGGCGGGCAACGCTTCACCAGCAGGTCCTCCACCTCCCGCACGTTGCGGCCGGGGGCAAGGCCGGTGCGGTTGCCCAGCCGGAAGATGTGGGTGTCCACGGCCATCGCCGCCTCGCCGAAGGCGACGCTGAGCACCACCGAGGCCGTCTTGCGCCCCACCCCCGGCAGCGCCTCCAGCGCCTCGCGGTCGTCGGGCACCTGGCCGCCATGGCGGTCGAGCAGCATCTGCGACAGGGCGACCACGTTGCGCGCCTTGCCCTGCCACAGCCCGATGCTGCGGATGTGCCGGCCCACCCCCTCCACCCCCAGGGCCACCATGGCGGCCGGATCGCCCGCCGCGGCGAAGAGGCCGCCACGGCTAGGATCGGTCGCCCGGTTCACGGCGGCATCCGTCGTCTGGGCGGAGAGCACCACGGCCACGAGCAGCGTATAGGGGCTGGTGTAGTGCAGCTCCGTCTGCGGCGCGGGATTGGCCGCCCGCAGCGCGCCGAGGAACTCGACGGCCTGTGCAGCGGACATGCGCCGGGCACGTCGCGGCGCCAGGGCGCTGCCGTGCAATGCGGGCACGGGCTTGCGGGGGCGCGCGGCGGGTCCGGCGGTGCCATCGGGGGCCGCGCCGGCCCGGCGCCGGCCGGGCGGGGCCTGCACCGGGCTGGGCCTCTCCGCGGGGGGCGCTTCTCCGGAGGGCGCCTCCGCGGGCGGGGCGGCGGTCCGGGATGCCATGGCGGGCGCGGTCTTCGGGGTTTTCGCTGGCACGGTGCGGCGGGCACCCTATCATGGCGGCGTCATGCCCGTCGATGCGACGACCGAGGAGGCGGCCAGTTTCGAGCCGGTCCTGTTCGAGGCCATCTGCGTGCCGCAGCGCTCCTGGACGCCGCGCGGCTTCGCGATCCTGTCCGGGCTGCTGCTCGGCGCCTCGGGCAGCGCGGCGACCGTCTTCGCCCTGCTGGGCGCCTGGCCGGTGCTCGGCTTCCTCGGGCTGGAGGTGCCGCTGGTACTCGCGCTGGTCGCCCTGCATCACCGCCGTTCCGGCCGCGTCTCGGAGGTGCTGCGGCTGAGCGGCGGCCGGCTGCGGATCAGCCGCACGGACCCGCGGGGACGGCGCGAGGAGGCGAGCCTGGAGCCGTACTGGACGCGGGTCGAGCTGCGGGAGCAGGGCGGCACGGCCGGGCGGCTGCGCCTCACCTGCCGCGGGCGGGCGATCGAGGTGGGGCGCTGCCTGTCGCAGCCGGAGAAGCAGGATCTGGCCCAGGCGCTGGTCGCGGCGCTACGGCTCTATCGCGAGCCCCGCTTCCACAATCCGCAGCTGGAGGGATAGGGACCGGGCAGCCGTTCCGCCGCCGGGCGGCCCACCGTGCTGCGGGGCATGACGATGCGGTCATGCGGCTCGTGGCGGTCTGGCTGGCGCGTCGCGTGCTGCGCCATCCTGTTTGCCGCGTCCCACCTGCCCCGTCCCACGGGGACGAAGCCTTCACGCCCACCCCTCGCTCGCCGGGCGAAGGCGCCCAGGGGCGTGGATCGGGCCGCCTCGGCTAATCCGTCGGGGTGAGGCTCTTGATCAGGTCGAAGACCCGCTTGCGCACCGACGGGTCGGTGATGCGGTAGTAGGCACGCACCAGCTCCAGCGTCTCCCGCCGGTTCAGCGCGTCATCCTCGAAGCCTTCCTGCGCCTCGGCGAAGCCCAGGGCGCGGCTGCGCAGCGCGCCGCCGCTGCCGCCCATGCTGTTGGGCATGTCGTCGAAGAAGAAGCCGATCGGGACGTCGAGGACACGGGCCAGATCGAAGAGGCGCGAGGCGCCGATCCGGTTCACGCCACGCTCGTACTTCTGCACCTGCTGGAAGGTGAGGCCCAGCGCCTCGCCCAGCTTCTCCTGGCTCATCCCGAGCAGCGTGCGGCGCAGGCGCACCCGGCCGCCGACATGGACGTCAATCGGGCTGGGGCGGTGCTCCCGCTCGGTGCGCTCGGCTCCGGTGTCGCTCGGCATCCGCCTCTCCTCTACTCCAGCGGCAAGACCATTCCCGGATCGGGCCAGCTCCGGCCGACGCGTGTCCTTCGTGCCGCGGCTGAACGCAACGGATGTTGTCACGCCGCATTCCTTCCCTTCGTCGTGCACGGAATCTGCAACCGCGCAAACTCTTTGTCAACTCTTTCGAGAAATCTAAATAATGATCCGAAAAGGGCTCAGGTATCGGGGTGGCGCCGCAACCCTGGCGCGAAAGACAGGGCCGTCATCAGAAGGACGAGTGCCCCGGGCAGCCAAAGCCCGTATCGCGAGAAAGGGGTAGCCGGCATTGCCCGTGGCAATGGTGCTACCAGCACCCCGGTCTGGCCCAGCCCAAGCCGGCCCACGAAACGTCCCCGACCGTCCATCACGGCCGAGATGCCGGTCTGGGCCACCCGGGCCATTGGCAATCCCTCCTCGACACTCCGCAGCCGCGCTGCAGCCAAGTGCTGGTAGGGGCCAGCCGAGGTACCGAACCAGGCATCGTTCGTGATGTTGGTGAGCCACTCTGGGCGACTGGCGGACACGACCGCGCCGGGAAAGATCACTTCGTAACAAATCAGCGGCGAAAAGCCTGGTAGCCCTCCCACGTCGACAGTGACCGGTCCCGCACCGGCCGTGAAATCCATGCCACCACGAATGACACGGAGAGGTAACAATCCGGAGAGCGGCATGTACTCGCCGAACGGGACAAGATGGCTCTTGTCGTAGCGCCCGAGAATATCCCCCGTCGCATCGAGGGCCACCAGGCTGTTGAACACTGCGCGAGCCCGGCCATCCGGCTCCAGTTCCGCCCGCACCGACCCGGCGAGCAGCACGCCGTCCGCCGGCAGGGCGGCGGCGGCGAATCGCCGTGCCTCCGCATCCTCGTTCAGCAGGAAGGGGCTGGCCGTCTCCGGCCAGATCGCCACCGCCCGCGTGCCCGGGGCCTGCGCCGCCGCCTCGGCCACCCCGTCACGCGTCAGCTCCAGATAGCGGCGGAAGATCGGCCAGCGCGTCTCCGGCCGCCACTTCATCTCCTGGCCGATGTTGCCCTGCACCAGCACCAGGGAGATCGGGTGGGGCGCCGGCTCCTCGGGCCACAGCCGCGCCAGGCCGAACAGGCCGAAGGCCACCAGCCCCGCCGCGGCCCCCAGCCAGCCCCGCCTCCCCCCCAGCGGCGCGCAGGCCAGCAGCACGGTGACCAGGGACAGGCCATGCACCCCGATCCAGGCCGCGCCCTGCAGCGGCAGCGCATCAAAGGCCCAGGCGGTGCCCAGCAGGTTCCAGGGGAAGCCCGTGAAGGCCCAGCCGCGCAGCATTTCCGCCCCGACCCAGGCCGCCGCGAAGCCCGTCACCCGCCGCCAGCCGGCCGGCGCCCCCCAGGCGGCCAGCGCGGGCAGCACGGAGAAGGCGCCCATCGGCAGCGCCAGCGCCGGGACGGCCAGGGGCACCAGCCACCAGAGCCGGTCGGCCTCCGTCAGGATCGCCTCGGTGATCCAGTAGAGGCCGGCGAGCTGGAAACCCCAGCCCCAGGCCAGCCCGACCAGCGCCGCCCGCTTCCGGTCCGGGGCATGCGCCGCCAGCCACAGGAAGCCCGGCAGCGTCAGCCAGAGCACCGGCAGCAGATGCACCGGCGGCATGGCGAGCGCGCTCAGCGCCCCCAGGCCGACCGCGGTGGCCGGGGCGCGCCAGCCGCGCCGCCCCTCGAGATGTCGAAGGATTCGGGAGAACACGCGCCGCACCTGCCGGGATTGGATGGGCCGGGAATGGTGGGGTCGCACCTACCGGTGGGTGGCGAGAGCGGCAAGCCATGGCGGGCCGGCCCCCGCCACCGCGCGCATGGCGGACAGGTGGCGCGCGGGCCCTGCAACCCGTCCGCCCCGTCACCATTTCTGCTGGCCATGAGCCAGACCCTGCCCACCCCCCTGCCATTGACCGCGGAGGCGCGCGCGGAACTCGCCGAGGCCGTCCGTGTCCTGGAGAACCCCTCCCTCGCGGCCCGTCTGGCGGCGCTGGCCGGCACGCCGGTCGAGGCGCTGAAGTCCCGCCTGCCGGACTTCCTGCAGCGCGGCGTGGAGGGAGCGGTCCAGCGCGCCGTCGAGGCGGCCTGGAGCGCGGCGGTGCGCAGCCATCCCGGCCGCGCGCCGCATGGCCTGACGCCGGACTGGCTGCATCGCGGCCTGGCAGCGGCCGCCGGCGCGGCCGGTGGCGCCTTCGGCCTGCCCGGCACCCTGACCGAGCTGCCGATCTCCACCACGATCCTGCTGCGCCAGATCGCGTCCGAGGCGGCCGACCAGGGGGAGGACCCCTCCACCCCGGCGGTGCGGGCCGAATGCCTGAAGGTCTTCGCCCTGGGTGGGGAATCCTCGGCCGACGACATGGCCAAGGTGGGCTACTTCGCCTCGCGCCTCGCGCTCGCGCAGTTGCTGCCCAACGCGGCGGCCAACCTGACCGCCACCGTGCTGCCCGGCTTCCTGGCCAGCATCGCCGGACGCTTCATGGGCGCGGTGGGACTGAAGCTCTCGGCCCAGTCCGTGCCGGTGATCGGCGCCGCGGCCGGGGCCGCCATCAACCTCGCCTTCCTCGAACACTTCCGCAGCATCGCGCGGGCCCACTTCACCGTGCGTCGGCTGGAGGCAACCTACGGGAGCGACACCATCCGCGCCGCCTACGACAGCCTGCAGGACGCCCGCATGGCAGCCTGATCCAGGCCAGGACCCCCGGCCGGCGCGGCCGACCGGAACGCTCCGCCATCCACGCGGTGTGTCGTCTACCCCATACCTTATATTCATTGCGCGTGGCGTAATGCATCGCCGTCTGCCGGCGTGGGACCCGTTCCCCGGGGGCAAGGCGCTGCCTCGCCCCCGGTCCCCCACTCCGCCAGGACCCTGCGGGCCCTGGACCCGGTGGGCGCTGCCGCGCGGATGACTGCGACGGGGTCGAGGCGCCGAGGAGCCATGCTCCTCGGCGGGTACGGCCGCAGCATTCGCTGACGCCCTCTGAAAGCTTTCTTCAGAGTCCCGCCTGTCCGCGCTCCGTCAGGGTTCAGCCCGCAGGCTGACACCCACCGCGAAGAGCCAACTCCCAGCGGGGTCCGGGGCCCGCTTGTGGCCCCGGTGGAGGGGGCTACGGGGGAGGCAACGCCTCCCCCGGGCCACGGCCGCTACGTTCCGCCAACGCGGCGCCGCGTGCGGCGGGCCGCAGGGCGCGACGGGGTGTTGAGTGAGCCGAGCCAGGCGGCCAGCGGGCGCCACAGCGCCGCCTCGGCGTTGCGGCCGGCGACCATGCCGATATGGCCGGCCTCCGCCTCGTGGCGCACGGCCTGGGGCAGGCGGTCGGCCAGGGCGCGGGCGCTTTCCGGCGGCACCAGCCGGTCGCGGTGGGGGATGGCCACGAAGGTGGGGCCGTGCCAGCCGGCGGGATCCACCGTCGCGCCGGCCACCCGCCATTGCCCCCGTGCCGGGGTATTGGCGCCGTACCAGCCGCCCAGCGCCTCCCGCGCCACGGGAGCCGGCAGCGGCACGCCGTCGTTCAGCCAGTCCTCCAGTGCCACGAAGTGCCGGGCTGCCTCGCTCTGCGGGTCGAAAGCGGCGAAGGCGCGGAACTTTGCGGCGATGCCGAAGGGGTCGAGGCTGGCGAACATCGCCTGCAGCATCGCGTCCGGCAGGGCGCCGGTGGCGCGCAGCACCGGCTCCAGAACCGGCAGCAGCGCCGCGGCGAGGCGCGCCCGCTCCTCCGCCCCGCCGGCCCAGAAATCCCAGGGCGTGGCGAGCAGGGCCAGGCCGCGCACCTGCCGTGGCTGCCGCAGCGCCGCGGCCAGGGCCAGCATCCCGCCCATGCAGTAGCCGGCCAGGACCACCGGGCCGCCTGTCGCCGCCACGGCGGCGGCGATGGCCTGTTCCAGCCGGCCGGCGATCCAGCCGGTCAGGTCCAGCCCGCGCTCGACCTCGCCCGGCTCGCCCCAATCGAGCAGCAGCGGATGGATGCCGGCCTCCGACAGCCAGCCGAGCAGGGAATGGCCGGGCATCAGGTCCAGCACCTCCGCGCGGTTGACGAGGGACGGCACGACCAGCAGCGCGGGCCGGCCGCGCTGGGGCCCGCCACCGGGGAGGGCGCCCGGGGGGCCGTGATCCAGCAGGCGGCTGGCGCCCTCATGCCACAGCACCGGCCGCTCCGGCGCGGCACGGCGATAGGGGTGGCGCTGGTAGGCAGCGAGGCCCTGGAACAGCGCCGCATCCTGCGCGGCAAGCCGCTGCGCCACCGCGGCCTGCAGCTCGGCGACGCTATGTCCCGCCGCGTCCAGGGCGTCGAGCAGGCGCCGCGCCTCCGTCCGGCCCTGGGGCGAGACGGGCCAGCCGCTGCTCCAGCTCTGCCACGCGGCCGAGGAGCTCGTCGATCCGCCGTTCCATGCCAGGCTGCCCGGCGGCAGCAGCCCCGGCGCCAGGGTCCCCAGCGCCGTCCAGTTGCGCAGCGTCGACAGGCCCAGATGCAGCGGCAGCGGCGCGCGGCGGGGCCTCAAGACCTGCCCCCCGCGGCATCGGCGGGACCCCCGCGCCCCCCAGCGACGCCATCAGCCGCGACAGTTCCATGCGAGTCGCCCAGCCCGTGATCTCCGACTGCCACAACGCGATCCATTCCTCGGCGAGGCGCTCCAGCGGCGCGTCCCCTTCCCGCGAGCCGGTCATGCCTCTCTCCCTGCCCCCCTTCGTCCGACGCTGGCTTCCGGCGCCGGCACCCTGGCGCAGGCCTGCCGGAACGGCACCCTTTCGCAGTGCGGCGAGGCGGGGCTAGCATGCCGCAGCAAACGCTGGGAGCCGCTCCGATGGTCGAGGATACGAAGTCGCGGGCCAAAGGCGAGCCAGCCGAGAAGGTTGCGGCAGACGCCCCGGCGATGCCGCCGGTGGTGGTGAAGAAATACGCCAACCGCCGCCTCTACAATACCGAGAGCAGCAGCTACGTCACGCTGGAGGATCTGGCCGGCATGGTCCGGCGCGGGCGCGACTTCGTCGTCTACGACGCCAAGTCGGGCGAGGACATCACCCGCTCCGTGCTGACGCAGATCATCGTCGAGGAGGAGGCCAAGGGCCGCAACCTGCTGCCCACCCCCTTCCTGCGCCAGCTCATCGGCCTGTACGGCGACAGCCTGCAATCGCTGGTGCCGCGCTACCTGGAATTCGCCATGGGTGGCTTCGCCCAGCAGCAGGAGCAGATGCGCCGCGCCATGACCACGCCGATGGCCGGCGCCATGACCAGCCCGATGGGCGGTCTGAACCCCTTCAGCGGCCCCTTCGGCAATCTCGAGGAGCTGGGCAAGCAGAACATGGCGATGCTGGAGCGGGCCATGAGCCTGTTCAGCCCCTTCCCGGTGTCGCGGCGCGAGAACGAGCCGGCCGAGGCGGCCGAGGGCGAGGTCGCGGCGCTGCGCCAGGAGATCGCGGCGCTGAAGGCGGAGCTGAACGCGGTGCGCGCCGCCCGCAAGGACTGACGCCCGGACCGCCGCCGCCCGCCCTTGCTGGCAGGGCGGCGTCCGCTCGCCTAGGATGCGGCCAGGATCGCCCCGGCCGGCAGGGCCGGAGGTCGCGCCGAGCGAAGGAAATGCCATGTCCAGCCAGACGGAAGAACCGGCCCGCCCCTCCATCCGGCCGGATGGCCTGACGACGACGCGCCGCGCGACGCTGGGCCTGCTGGCCGCCGGCGGAACCCTGCTGGCCGCGCCCGCCCTGGTCCGCGCCGAGGTGCCGGGCAACCTGGTGAAGGTCGGCGTGCTCTCCGACATGTCCGGTCCCTTCGCCGACCAGGCCGGGCCGGGCTCCGTCGTCTCGGCGAAGCTGGCGGCGGATGACTTCGCCGCCGAGGCGGGGGGGCTGAAGGTCGAGATCGTCTCGGCCGACCACCAGAACAAGCCGGACATCGGCGTCGCCACCGCGCGACGCTGGGTGGACACGGAGGGCGTCGGCGCGGTGGTCGACCTCGCCAACTCCGCCGTGGGGCTCGGCGTCTCCGACCTGATGCGCGAGAAGAAGCGCGTCGCGCTGGCCTCCTCGACCGCCACCTCGGACCTGACCGGCCGCGCCTGCTCGCCCAACACGGTGCAGTGGGTGACGGACACCTGGGCGCAGGCGAACGGCGTCGTCACCGGCACCATGCGCCAGGGCGGCGACAGCTGGTTCTTCCTGACCGTGGACTACGCGCTGGGCCACACGCTGGAGCGCGACGCGGCCGAGGCGGTGAAGCGCCAGGGCGGCAAGGTGATGGGCCAGGTGCGGCACCCGCTGAACACCGCCGACCTCTCCGCCTTCCTGCTCCAGGCGCAGTCCTCCGGCGCCAAGGTCTTCGCCCTGGCCAATACCGGCTCGGACGTCATCAACGCCATCAAGCAGGCGGCGGAGTTCGGCGTGCTGCGCCGCGGCCGCTCGCTGGCGGCACTGTTCATCCAGCTCTCCGACATCCACGCGCTGGGGTTGCAGGCGGCGCAGGGGCTGCTGCTGTGCGAGGCGTTCTACTGGGACCTGGACGCGAAGACCCGTGCCTGGAGCGACCGCTTCTCTGCCCAGATGGGCGGGCGACGCCCCACCATGAACCACGCCGGCGTCTACTCCGCGACCCTGGCCTACCTGCGCGGCGTGCGCGAGGCGAAGACCCTGGACGGCGAGACGGTGGTGACGGCGATGCGCGCCAAGCCGATCGACGATCCGCTGTTCGGTGAGGTCACCATCCGCCAGGACGGCCGCGCGGTGCACGCCATGCACCTGTTCCGGGTGAAGAAGCCCGCCGACAGCCGTGGCGCCTGGGACTACTACGAGAAGCTGGAAACCATCGCCCCCGACCAGGCCTTCCGCCCCCTCGACCAGGGCGGCTGCCCGCTGATCCGGAGCTGACGGGCACGCCGACCGCCTTCGCAGCCTCATACCAGCGGCTGGATGACCTGGCCTGTCTGTCATGGTCCGGCGGGGGACCGGGAGGGGACGCCGTCCCCTCCCAGACCCTCCCCTGCCGGGGCCACAAGCGGGCCCCGGACCCCGCTGGGAGTCTGGTGCTGCGCGGTAGGCGTCAGCCTGCGGGCTGAACCCTGACGGCGCGCGGACAGGTGGGACTCTGAAGAAGCTTCAGAGGGCGTCAGCGAGTGCGGAGGCCGTGCTCGCCGAGGAGCCAAGCTCCTCGGCGCCTCGACCCCGTGTCAGGCTGTCCCGCGGCAGCGCTGATCGGGTCCAGGGCCCGCAGGGTCCTGGCGGAGTGGGGGTACGGGGGCGAGGCAGAGCCTTGCCCCCGGGCCACGCGCACACCCCGCGCCGGCACGGATCACGGCATCCCACCGCCCGTATCAGTTCGGGTGTCCGGGGAAAGGCTCTGTCTTGCCCTGATCCCTCTCATCCGGCGGGAGCAGGGTCCCTGCGCCCCCGTTCATGAAGGCGGGGCATGCCGTGGGGCGTCGCTCTCCTGGCGGATACGGCAGTGGCGTGGTGCCGACCCTCCGCGGCGCTCCGGACCGGGTCAGCGCTGGGTCAGGGAGAAGCGGATCGGCACGGTCAGGGTGATCGGGTCGCCATCCACCTCGGCCGGGACGCCGGGCAGCGAGGCGCGCTGCACGGTGTTGACCGCGGCGCTGTCCAGTTCCTCGTCGCCGCTGGAGCGTGCCAGGCGGGCGGAGACCAGCTCGCCGTCGCGCCGCATCACGAAGGTGACCTGGGCGATGCCCTCGGCCCGGCGCTGGCGGGCGCTCAGCGGATAGAACTGGGCCCGCCGCAGGGCGGCCGCGATGGCCGAGGTCCAGCTGGGCGGGGCGGAGGCCAGGCTGCCCGAGGCGGCACGGCGCGGCGCCGGCGCCGCGGCGACGGGGGCCTGGGGTGCCGGCGAGGCGGCGGGCGCCTCTGGTGCGGCGGCAACCGGCGGGGCGGGGCGCGGCGGGGCCGGCCGGGGTGGCGCGGGGCGGGGCGGCGGCGTGGGGGCCGGGCGCGGCGGCGGCGGGGGTGGCGGGGGCGCGGGGGGCGGCGGGGGCAACGGCTCCAGCGCCTCGGCCATCTCCGGCTCGGGCTCCGGGGTGGGCTCCGGCGGCGGCGGCTCGACCGCGGCAACCGTGTCGGGCGGCGGGGGCGGCGCCAGCGGGGGCGGTTCGACCGGCTGCACCGGGGGCGGGGGCTCCGCCGTCTGGACGGGGGGCGGCGGCTCGGTCCGCTGCATGGGGGGCGGCTCCGCCGTCTGCACCGGCGGCGGGGGCTGCGCCGGCTGGACCGGGGGCGGCGGCTCGGCGGCGCTGGTCGTCGCCGGCGCCGCGGCGGCGGCCACCTCCTCCGCCACCGGGGCCGCATCCGCCGGCGTGGCGGCCTCGGCCGCGGGTGCGGCGGCGATCTCGACCGGCATCTCCTCCGCCACCGGATCGGCCGGAGGTGGGGGCAGGAACAGGGCGCCGGCGGCCGCCCCGTGCAGCAGCACGGAGACGCCCCAGCCGATGGCGCGGGCGCGGCCGGACATGGCGTCCCGGTTCAGCGCGCCTGGACGGCGGGGCCGCCCGGCTCGGCTTCGGCGATCAGCGAGACCTTGGTGATCCCCGCCTGGGTGACACGGCCCATCACCCGCAGCACCTCGCCATAGGGCGCGGCGCGGTCGCCGCGGACATAGACGGGCATGTCGGGGTCGCCGCCCTGGGCCGCCTGCAGGCGCGTGGCCAGCTCCGCCTCGGGGATCTCCTCGCGGGCGATGAAGACCTTGCCGTCGCGCGCGACGCTGAGCACCAGGGGCGGGCGCGGCGGCGCGGCGCGCGGGGCGGAGGTCTTGGGCAGGTTCACGGGCACGCCGACCATCATCATGGGCGCCGCGACCATGAAGATGATCAGCAGCACCAGCATGACGTCCACCAGCGGCGTGACGTTCATCTCCGCCATCGGGGGCGCGTCGTACTCGTCGTCGTCGTGCGAGCCGCCGCCGCCCATGCCCGCGAAGGCCATGGCGCCTACTCCGCCGCCGGGGCGGCCGCGCCGCTGACGGGCGAGCGCTTGACCAGCGCCGCGGCGAGCTCGCCGGCGGCGGCGTTGCCCTCGGCGCGCAGGCGCGACAGGGCGACGGTGAAGCGGTTGTAGGCGAGCACGGCGGGAATCGCGGCGGCCAGGCCGATGGCCGTGGCGAAGAGCGCCTCGGCGATGCCGGGGGCGACCACGGCCAGCGAGGTGTCGTTGCTCTGCGCGATGCCGGTGAAGCTGTTCATGATGCCCCAGACGGTCCCGAACAGCCCGACGAAGGGGGAGACGGAGCCGGTCGTCGCCAGGACGGGCAGGCCGGGCTCCGCCCTGCGCAGCGTCGCGCCGACGGCGGCGCGCATCGCATGCTCGATGCGCTGGCGGTACTCGCCGCGGCTCTCGGAATGGTCGCGGCCCTCGCGCCATTCGCGCACCCCGGCGCGCAGGACCCGGGCGGCGAGCCCCTCGCCCTGCGGGCCGGTGGTGGTGCCGCCGGCATGCACGGCCTCGGCGAAGCGACGGATCTCGCGGCGCAGCCGGCCCAGGGTGATGACCTTCTCCACCATGATGGCCCAGCAGGCGACGGAGGCCAGGATCAGCAGGATCATCACCGATTTCACGACGATGTCGGCCTGCAGGAACAGGCCGAGCATGGAGAGGTCGTGAACGGCTTCAGCAGGCACCGGGTTCATGAGTTCATTCTAACTCGCATTCTCACTTATCGAAACCGACTCCCGCCACCCGCGACGAGGTGTTGATGCGGGGCAGGCATGCGGTGCGGCCCTCCGGCGCGGGGCCGCAGGCCAGCAGGTCGTTCAGCAGCAGGGACCCGATCTGGTCGCAGGGCAGGGCCGAGAGGTCAAAGATCCGGGCCAGGGTCTTGCTCGCCGGCAGGGGGCCGACATCCAGGGCCAGGCGGCGGGCGATCACCCCGTCCTTGCCGAAGATCAGCAGATCGAGGCGCAGCGGATCCACCGCCTCCTCGCCTGGGTTGCGCAGCAGCAGCCAAGCGCGGCAGCCGCCGCCCGCACCCAGGCTGGGCTGCGGTTCCAGCCGGTTCAGTTCCAGCCCGATCTGGCCGGCGGCGAGGGTGGGGGGTTGCGCCGCCGTCGTCTGAGCAGCCGTCGTCTGGGCCGCCGCCGTCTGGGCCGCAGCCAACTGGACCGAGGCGAGCAGGCCGAGGCCTGCCAGGGTGGCGCGAAGGGGGGCGGGGAGACGGGGCAGGGGCAGGGTCCTCCTCAGATCGTGGGCCGCCGGGGGCGGCCGGTGGTGGTCGGTGCCGGGAGCCGGGCCCGGCATGGCAAGCCCCGCCGGCCCGGGCGGGCAAGGCGGGGCGCAGCGATCCCGCATCCGGGCAGGAGGATGAGACTCTCCTTGGGTCATGGGGCTGTAACGTCGTCTGAGAATGAGAGGCAATAGAGGCTCAGGGCGGGTGGCCGGAATGCCCCCTGCCCGGCCCCCGCGCCACCAAGCCTGTTGCCTCCGTGCAACAGGCGGCCGGTCCGGGCGTCGCCAAGCGCCGTCCGGGCGCCGGCAGGCCACGGCGGCGCGCCATGCGCTTCCGACTGGCCCGTGGCCTCCGAAAGGGGCTTCCGGCCGCCGCGCCACCGGGCCATCACGTTTCAGGATCGAATCTCCCGCGGAGGTGCTACGCCATGGATGGCCTGACCGGCACGACCATCATCCTGGTCGTTATCCTGCTTCTGGCCGTGCTGACGGCCTTCAAGGGCATCCGCACCGTGCCGCAGGGGCAGGTCTGGACGGTGGAGCGCTTCGGGGCCTTCACCCGGCTGCTGTCGCCGGGGCTGAACTTCATCATCCCCTTCATCGACGGCATCGGCCACCGGCTGAACGTGCAGGAGGTGGTGCTGGACATCCCCGAGCAGGCGGTCATCACCAAGGACAACGCGACCGTCACGGTGGACGGCATCGTCTATTACCGGGTCATGGACCCCGCCAAGGCGGCCTATCAGGTGCAGAACCTGACCATGGCGCTGACGGCGCTGGCCATGACCAACATCCGCGCCGTGATCGGCGAGATGGACCTGGACCAGACGCTCTCCTCGCGCGACCGGATCAACTCCTCCCTGCTCACCATCCTGGACGGGGCGACCGATCCCTGGGGGGTGAAGGTCAGCCGCGTCGAGATCCGCAAGATCGAGCCGCCGGAGAACCTGATCCGCGCCATGAACCTGCAGATGACGGCCGAGCGGGAGCGCCGCGCCACCGTCGCCCGCGCCGAGGGCGAGCGGGAGGCGGCGGTGAAGCGCGCCGAGGGCGAGAAGTCGGCCCAGGTTCTGGAGGCGGAGGGCCGGCTGGAGGCCGCCCGGCGCGACGCCGAGGCGCGCGAGACCCTGGCCCAGGCGGAGGCGGCCGCGACCCGGATGGTGGCCGAGGCTGCCGCCGGCGCGGGGCAGGAGGCGCTGCGCTACTTCATCGCCGACAAGTACGTCGCCGCCTTCCGCGACCTGGCGGCCAACCCGGCCTCGCGGCTGGTGGTGGTGCCGATGGAATCCGCCGCCCTGGCCGGCAGCGTCACCGGGGCGCTGGAGCTGCTGCGCGGCCCCGGCGGGCCGATCGGACCGGCCACCCCCGCGCCGCCGCGGCGGGAGCCGCCGCGCGGCCCGGTGCCGGAAAGCGGGGCGGGGCCATGGGGGCAGGCGTGATCTGGATCCTGGCCGGGCTGCTGCTCCTGGTCAGCGAGCTGCTGCTGCCCGGGGCCTACCTGCTCTGGATCGGGCTGGCCGCGGCCGGAACGGGGCTGGTGGTGCTCGGCCTCGACCCGTCCTTCGGCGTGACGGTGACGATCTTCCTGCTGCTGCTGGCGGCCAGCATCGCCGTGGCGGTCCGCCGGCACCGCCGGCGCCCCGCCTCCACGCTCAACACCCCGGCCTCCGGCCTGGCCGGGCGCAGCGGCATCCTGCTGCCGCCCGATGCCGGCAGGCCAAGGGTGCGCGTGGGCGATTCGGACTGGCCGGCGCGGCTCTCCGGCCATGGCCCGATGCCGCCACCCGGGACGCCCGTGCGGGTGCAGGCCGTGGACGGGCTGGTGCTGGTGGTCCGCCCGGAGGAGGCGGGCTGAGGGGCCCCTGCCCCCAACGGTTTCCGGGGCGGCTTCCAGGGCGCGTTCCGGGGCCGGCGCTCACCCCGGGCGGCGGCAGGCCTCGGGCGGGTCGTCCAGCCCTGCCGGCGGGTCGGCGGCCTCGGCGCGACGCAGCAGTTCGGCGTCGTTCTCGCTGAACCGGTTCACGCGCTTGTCCACCGGCCAGATACGCAGCGCCTCCTGCGGGAAGGGGCGCAGCAGATCGAGCAGCGCGTCACGCCCGGCCTCCTCCTCGCCGAGCCAGGCGGCCCAGGCATCGCGCGGCAGGATCACCGGCATGCGGTGGTGCAGCGGCTGCATCAGCGCGTTCGCGTCGGTGGTGACAATGGTATAGGTGCGCAGCCACGTCCCGTCCGGGCGCTTCCAGCCCTCCCACAGCCCGGCCAGCGTCATCGGCTCGCCGGACCGCAGCGCGATGGCGTAGGGCTGCTTCGGCCCGGCGCCCTCCTGCCGCCATTCGTAGAAGCCGCTGGCCGGGACGAGGCAGCGGCGGCGGGCGAAGGCGTCGCGGAAGGAGGGCTTGTCCGCCACCCCGTCGGCGCGGGCGTTCATCAGCCTCGCGCCGCCGCTGTCGTCCTTCGCCCAGCGTGGCACCAGCCCCCAGCGGAGGAGGCCGAGATGGCGCGCCCCGGTTTCCGGATGGCGGCGCACCACGAGGCTGTCCTGGGTGGGCGCGACGTTCCAACTGGCGGGGTGGTTCGGCGTATCGTGGTCGCAGCCGTAGAAGGTCCGGAGCCCGGCCGGATCGTCGACAAGGAAGTATCGCCCGCACATCCCCCGCATCTGGCGCCGCCCCGGCCTTCTGACCAGCCCCGCAACCCGACGCGCGGCAGCCCGTTATTCCCGCACACCCTCTGAGGGAGACATGACATGGTGGACAGCGATCGCGTCGAAGGCGCCTGGAAGCAGACCAAGGGCGCCGTGAAGGAAGCGGCCGGCAAGGTGACCGGCGATGCCAAGCTCGAGGCGGAGGGCAAGGCCGACAAGGTCGAGGGCAAGGTCCAGAACGCCGTCGGCAGCGCCAAGGACTCCGCGCGAGATGCGATGAACAAGCCCTGATCCACGACGGATCATGGCGATGGGCGCCCGGGCGAAGGCCCGGGCGCCTTTTTCGTTTCTTGATCAGAAAGGACCCGATCAGAAGGGCAGGATCGCGTCCAGGATCTGCTGCCCGTAGCGCGGCTGCTGCACGTCGCTGAGCGTCCCGCGGCCGCCATAGGCGATCCGTGCCTCCGCCAGCCGGTCGTGCCTGATGGTGTTGTCCGAGGCGATGTCCTGCGGCCGGATCACGCCGCCGATCGCCAGATCCCGCATCTCGTGGTTCACGCGCACCTGCTGCCGGCCGGTGATGACGAGGTTCCCGTTCGGCAGCTGCTGCGTCACCGTGGCGGCCACGCGCAGCGTCACCGTCTCGTTCCGCTTCACCGTGCCGGCACCCGTGCTGCTGTTGCGGGAGCTGGCCGAGACCAGGGAGCTGGGATCGACCCCGTTCGGGAAGAACCGGGCGTAGGAGGCGTCGAGTCCGAGCAGCCGCGGGATGCCCAGGTTCTCGCTGTTGTCGCGGGAACGCTCCGTCTCGTTCTGCAGCTGCGCCTGGTCCTGGATGGAGACCAGCACCGTCACCAGGTCGCCCACGGAGGCCGCGCGGCTGTCGCGCAGGAAGGTGCGGCTGCCCGGCCGCCACAGGCTGTTGGCGGACAGGGTGCTGGCATCGTGCGGGGCGGGGGTGGGCATGGTCACCGGCCGCCAGTCCGGGTCGCGGGTCGGATCCGCCACCGCCGCCATCTCCGGCGCGCGGCCGACCCGGGTCAGGCGCTCGGCGGAACCGCAGCCGGACAGCAGCGCGGCGAGGGGCAGGAGCAGCAGGGCGCGTCGCATGGCGGGGGCTCCGTTCAGCGGGGAGAGGGGCCAACGCGGACCCGGCCCGGGCCGATCGCCTGCGCCTCCACGACCTGGCGGGAGGACAGGTTCATCACGTTCACCACCCCGCCGCGCGGCGCGGAGTCCAGCGCGCGCCCCTGGGCGGTCAGCGCCAGCCCGCCCGCCTCCATCAGCATGGTGACGGTGCTGTTGCGCTCCACCACCGCGGGCGTGCCGAGGTCGTTCAGCGCGAAGGGCAGCCCCTCGCCCAGCGGCCGGCGCAACTGCTGCCCCACCACCTGCGACGGATCGCCCGCCAAGCCGGGGCGCACCCGCTCGGCGCGCAGCCGCTGCACCCGCACGTCGCCGGGCCGCACCACCTCCCCGATCGCCATCCGGCGCGTCGCGAGCGCCACCGCCACGGTGGCCGAGGCGCGGCCGGAGACGCGCATCCGCAGCACCGGCATGCCGTCCGCCAACACCACCAGCGTGGCGCCGAAGCGGTTGCCGCCGAGGCTGGGCTGCTCGACGCTCACCTGCGGCACGCCGGCGGGCGGGACCATGGGCGGTGAGAAGCCCGGCAGCTCCAGCTCCGCCTGCGGGTCCATGCCTAGGGCGAGCAACGCGTCGCGCAGCGGCTCGTGCCACTCCTCCCGCGTCAGCGCCCGGCCCGGGCGCTCCACCACCACGCGCTCGTTGGCGGAGAGCGGCCGCCAGGCGATGCCGTGCGCGCGGGCGATGGCGAGGAGCTGCGGCGTCTCGATCAGCAGGCGGCGGCCGGGGGCGGGGGCGGGGCCGACCCCGCGCGCGGCGGCGGGGCCGGCCTCGTCGAACAGGTCGCCGAGGCGGATCGTCTCCTCCTCCACCACCACCTGCGGGCGCAGGCTGGCGAGGTCCGTCCCGGGCTGCGCCCGGGCCGCGGCGGGCAGCAGCAGGGCGAGCAGGGCGAGCAGGCGGATCATGGCCCCCTCCCCTCACTTCAGCCGTGTCAGCGTCGAGAGCATCTCGTCGCTGGTGGTGATGACCTTGGAGTTCATCTCATAGGCGCGCTGCGCGGTGATGAGGTTGGTGATCTCCTGCACCACGTTGACGTTGGAGGTCTCCACGAAGCCCTGCATCACGTTGCCGAAGCCGGGCTGCCCGGGGGCCGCCTGCTGCGCCGCGCCGGAGGAGGGGGTCGCGAGCAGCATGTTGTCGCCCGTCGCCTCCAGCCCCGCCTCGTTGGCGAAGAGGGCGAGCTGGATCTGGCCGACATTCTGCGGCTGCTCCTGGCCCGCGACCTTGGCCAGCACCTCGCCATTGGCGTTGATCGTCACGTCCGTCGCATTGGCCGGGATGGTGATGCCCGGCGCGACCGGGAAGCCTTCCGCCGTGACCAGCATGCCCTCGGCGGAGAGGCCGAAGGTGCCGTCGCGGGTATAGGCCACCTCGCCGGAAGGGAGCTGCACTTGGAAGAAGCCGTTGCCCCGGATGGCGAGGTCGAACTTGTTCTCCGTCTGGTTCAGGTTGCCCTGCTCGTGGATGCGGTAGATCGCCGCCGTGCGCACGCCGAGGCCGACCTGCGCGCCGGAGGGCAGCGTCGTGCCCGTGTCGGAGCTCTGCGAGCCGACGCGGCGCATGTTCTGGTAGATCAGGTCCTGGAACTCGGCGCGGCGGCGCTTGTAGCCCGTCGTGCTCATGTTCGCGATGTTGTTGGAGATGACCTCGACATTGGTCTGCTGGGCCATCATGCCCGTGCCGGCCGTCCACAGCGAGCGCATGCGGGTGTTCCTCTATCTTCGCGGTCGGGTCAGCGGCGGCGCAGGATGCGCTCGACGGCGGATTGCAGGCGCTCGCCCTCGCGCTCGGCGAACTGGGCGACGAACTGGAACTCGCGCAGCTCGTTGGTCATGCGCGTCATCTCCAGGATGGGGCGGACGTTGCTGCCCTCCACCGCGCCCTGCACGATGGCCGGCCGCTCCATCTCCTCCGGCGCCTCGCTGCTGGCGAGGACGCGGTCGCCCTCGGCGGTCAGCTTCTGCGGGTCGGCGAAGCGCACCACGCGGATGCGGCCGATCTCGCCGTTCTCGCTCGACAGCACGCCCGTGCCGGAGACGGTCAGGCGCGTGTCGCCCGCGCCCACCCGCAGCGGCTGGCCGCCGGGGTTGAGCAGCGCGTTGCCCTCCGCGTCCACGATGCTGCCGTCGGGGCCGAGGGAGAAGCGCCCGGCGCGGGTGTAGCGCTCGCCGCGCGGCGTCTCGACCACGAAGAAGCCGTCGCCGGTGATGGCGAGGTCGAGCGGGTTTCCGGTGGTCTGCACCGGGCCGGGCGAGTCCTCGCGCCAGGTCGCGCGGTCCCAGGCGAAGGCGACGTTGCGGCCCGAGGGCGGCTGCGACACCCTGGCCTGCCGGTCCAGGTGCTCGGCGAAGAGCGGGCGGGCGGCGCGGAAGCCCGGCGTGTCCGCATTGGCCATGTTGTGCGCCGTCACCGCCGTGGCGCGCGCCTGCGCCACCAGCCGGGAGAGGGCGACGTAGCCGGGGTTGTCCATGCGGTCCTCCGCTGCGCGCCGCCATGGCGCGGGCGTCCTGGCGCAACCGGCGTGCCAGCGCGCGGCGGGGCTGGCGGGGGCCGGGCCTGCCGGGGCGGCGGCATTTCCTGCCGGCCGGGCGGCGGAAGGTGCCGGGGGCGCCCGGCCGCAAGCCTTCGTTAAGCGGCGGCCGCCATGCTGCGCCGCGGGGCGACCGGATGGTGCCCCACGCGATCCCCGGGCGTCGGAGCGGGGGCGGCAGCGGGGCGGCCAGGACGGCGCATGGCAAAGACGGAACAGCCCAAGGCCGCGGAGGGCGCGGCGGAGGGCAAGCCCGGCGGCAGGAAGAAGCTGCTGCTGGTCGCCCTGCCGGTGCTGCTGCTGGCGGCCGGGGGCGGCGCCTGGTTCATGGGGCTGGTCCCCGGACTCGGGGCGCATGCGAAGACGGAGTCGGCCGGGGAAGGCGGGCATGGCGACGGCCATGGCGGCGGGGGCGCGGCGCCGCGTGCGGCGGCGGCGCCCGTCTTCTTCGACATGCCGGAGGTGATGACCAACCTCAACGCGCCGGGCCGGCGCGCCGCCTTCATCCGCCTGCGCTCCAAGCTGGAGCTGTCGAAGCCCGAGGACGTGGCGGCGGTGCAGCAGGCCATGCCGCGCCTGCTGGACCTGTTCCAGACCTACCTGCGGGAGGTCCGGCCGGAGGAGCTGCGCGGCAGCATCGGCACGCACCGGCTGCGGGAGGAGCTGATCGCCCGCGCCAGCCTGGCCGCGCACCCCGCGCGGGTGAACGACGTGCTGTTCACGGAGATGCTGGTGCAATGAGCGGCGGCCTGGACGACCCTTCCGACGAGGATCTCGCCGCCGCCTGGGGTGCCGCGGTCGAGAGCGAGGGGCCCGATTCCGCCAAGGTGCTGAACCAGGCGGAGATCGACAGCCTGCTCGGGCTGGACGACGGCCCCGCCGAGGACCAGCGCAGCGGCATCGAGCGCATCATCAGCAGCGGGCTCGTCTCCTACGAGCGCCTGCCGATGCTGGAGATCGTGTTCGACCGGCTGGTCCGGCTGATGAGCACGACGCTGCGCAATTTCACCCAGGACAATGTCGAGGTCTCGATCGACGGCATCGTCTCGCTGCGCTTCGGCGACTACCTGAACTCCATCCCGCTGCCCGCCATGCTGGCCGTGGTGAAGGCGCAGGAGTGGGACAACTACGGCCTGCTCGTCGTCGACAGCGCGCTGATCTACTCGGTGGTGGACGTGCTGCTGGGCGGGCGGCGCGGCACGGCGGCGATGCGGATCGAGGGCCGGCCCTACACCACCATCGAGCGCACGCTGGTCGAGCGGCTGATCGAGGTGGTGCTGGAGGATCTGGGCGCGGCCTTCGACCCGCTCTGCCCGGTCACCTTCCGCTTCGAGCGGCTGGAGGTGAACCCGCGCTTCGGCGCCATCTCCCGCCTGTCCAACGCCGCCGTGCTGGCGCGGCTGCGGGTGGACATGGAGGACCGCGGCGGGCGGATCGAGCTGCTGCTGCCCTATGCCACGCTGGAGCCGGTGCGCGAGCTGCTGCTGCAGCAGTTCATGGGCGAGAAGTTCGGCCGCGACTCCATCTGGGAGACCCACCTGGCCGAGGAGCTGCGCCATACCGAGGTCGCGCTGGACGTGGTGATGGACGAGCAGACCCTGCCGCTCTCCGCCATCACCGCGCTGAAGCCCGGCGACCGGCTGACGCTGAACGCCGCCCCCGGTGCGCCGGTGCGGCTGCGCTGCGGCGACGTCGCGCTGTTCGAGGGGATGCTAGGCCGGCGGGAGAACCGCCTGGCCGTGCGGGTAGACCGCGAGCTGCTGCGTGGCGGCGAGGATGGGGGTCCGCTGGAGGCGCTGACGGGGAGGCTGGCATGAGCGGCGTCGAATGGGGGCTGCAGGGGCTGCTGCTGGCCCTGCTGATGGCGGCGATTCCCTTCGCCTGGCGGCTGGAGCGGCAGCTCGGGGCGCTGCGCCGCGACCGTCCGGCGCTGGAGCAGGGCGCGGCCGGCTTCGCCGAGGCGACGAAGCAGGCGGAGGCGGCGCTGTTCCGCCTGCGCGCCACGGCCGAGGCCGCCGGGCGCGGCGTGGCGGAGAAGGTCGCCCAGGCGGAGCCGCTGCGCGAGGACCTGCGCTTCCTGGTCGAGCGGGCCGAGGGACTGGCCGACCGGCTGGAGGAGCTGGTGCGCGCCGCCCGGCCGCTGGCGCCGCCCGGGCGCGGCCCGCTGCCTGCCCAGGCCGGAGCCGCCAGGCCCGCCGCGGCCGCGGTGGCGCCGGAGGCGGCGGAGGAGCCGCGCAGCCAGGCGGAGCGCGACCTGCTGCGCGCCCTGAGGCTGGGGCGTTGAGCGCGGCGGCCTCCCGCGCCTGGCCGCTGCCGCGCCTGCTGCCCGTGCTGATGCTGGGCGCGGGGGGGCTGGCGATGGTGAAGACGGGCGCGCTGATGCGGGCCCTGGCCGAGGCGATGCCGGTCGCGGCGGTGGCGCTGATCGCGCCGGCCGCGGCCTCCGGCACGGCGGCGCCCACGGCCGGGCCGGCGCCGGCCACGGCCATGCCCGCCTCGGCCCCTGCCGCCGCGGCATCCCCGGGCCCGGCGCAGCGCGCCGCGGCGCCGGCGCCCTCCCCGATGCCGCTGCCCGTCCCGGCCGCGCCCGAGCCGCCGAACCCCGTCGAGGCCGCGGAGCGCGCGGTGCTGGAGAGCCTGCGCAACCGGCGCGGCGTCCTGGAGGCGCGCGAGCAGGCCCTGGCGGCGCGGGAGGCGGTGCTGGCCGCGGCGGAGCGGCGGCTGAATGCCCGGCTGGAGGAGATGGCCGCGCTGCAGTCGCGGCTGGAGCAGCTCGACCGCCAGCGCGGCGAGCGCGAGGACGCGGGCTGGCGCGGGCTGGTGAAGACCTACGAGACGATGCGGCCACGGGATGCCGCCTCGGTCTTCGACGAGCTGGATCTGCCGGTGCTGGTCCAGATCGTCGACCGCATGCGCGAGGCCAAGGCGGCGCCGGTGCTGGGCGCCATGCGCCCGGAGCGCGCGCGGCAGCTCACCACGGAGCTGGCGCGCCACCGGGCCAGCCGGCCGGACTGAACACCCAGGAGGCGAGGCGATGGACAAGAGCACGAACGTGCTGATCGTGGACGACTACAAGACCATGCTCCGGATCATCCGCAACCTGCTGAAGCAGCTGGAGTTCGACAATGTCGAGGAGGCGACGGACGGACAGGAGGCGCTGGCCAGGCTGCGCAGCGGCAGCTTCGGGCTGGTGATCAGCGACTGGAACATGGCCCCCATGACCGGCCTCGACCTGCTGAAGGAGGTGCGGGCGGACGCGAAGCTGAAGTCCACGCCCTTCATCATGATCACCGCCGAGAGCAAGACGGAGAACGTGATCGCCGCCAAGCAGGCGGGCGTGTCCAACTACATCGTCAAGCCCTTCAACGCCGAGACGCTGCGCGAGAAGATCGCCAAGGTGCTGCCCAATGCCTGATGGGGATCATGCCGGCGGGGACCGGGTGGAGGAGGCGGTGCGCGCCGTCCTGGCCAGCCTGACCGGCGACATCACCGCCAAGGAGGCGGCGCTGCTGGCCGAGCTGGAGGCGCTGGGCCGCATGGTGGCGGAGGCCAAGGCGGAGATCGCGGCGCTGCGCGTGGACGACATCAACGCCAGCCACATCCCCGCCGCCACGGACGAGCTGGACGCGGTGGTGGAGCACACCGCCACCGCGACCAACGAGATCCTCGATGCCTGCGAGGCGCTGGAGCGGCTGTCGCCGTCCTTGCCGGGCGGGGCGGGGGAGACGGTCAGCGCCGCGGTGACGCGCATCTACGAGGCCTGCAGCTTCCAGGACATCACCGGCCAGCGCATCGGCAAGGTGGTCACCGCGCTGAAGACCATCGAGAGCCGGGTGCAGGAGGTGACGCGCCGCTTCGGCGGGGCCCTCCCCGGGGGGCCCCGCCCGGCCCCGCCGCCCGATGCGCCGCCCCATGCGCGCACCGAGGGGGAGCGGCTGGCCAACGGGCCGCAGCTGCCCGGCGCCGCCTCCTCGCAGGCGGAGATCGACGCGCTGCTGGCGAGCTTCGACTGATGCGGCGCCTGGCCTGGAGCCTGACGCTGTCCCTGCTGGCCTCGTCCGCCCTGGTCGCCCCGGCCTGGGCGCAGCGGGTGGCGGTGCGTGCCGGCGACCATGCCGAGCACAGCCGGGTGGTGTTCGACTGGCCCTCCCGCACCGGCTATCGGGTGGAGGAGGGGGAGGGGCGCGCCGTGCTGCGCTTCGACCGGCCCGCCGAGTTCAGCCTGCCGCGCCGGCTGCCGCGCAACGTGCTGGCCATGGAGCGGGTGGAGGGCGGGGTGGCCCTGACCCTGCGCCCCGGGGCGCGGCTGCGGGACGGGCGTCTGAACGGCAAGGTGATCCTGGACGTGCTGGACCCGGTGCCGGGGGCGCCGGCGACCGCCGGCCCCGCACCGGACCCCACGCCTGGGCCCACATCGGGCCCCTCGCCGGGCCATGCGCCGCTGCCGCAGCGCGACGCGGCCGTTCCGCCACCGGCCGCCGTGCCCCCGCCGGCCCCTGCCCCGGCCGTCCGGCCACCGGCCGCCCCGGCCGCGGCGCAGCCGGCGCCGCTGCCCAGCCTGCCGCCCGCCGGCGCGGTGCCCGTGCGCCTGTTCGCCGCGCCGGGCCGGGTGCGCTCCCTGGCCATGGCCCTGCCGGATGGCACCGGCCTCGCCGTGCTGCGCCGGGGCGATGCCCTGCTCGTGGTGCTGGACTCGCCCGTGCCGCTGGACCTCGCGGCGCTGCGCAACGATCCGGTCTTCGGCGGGGCCGACGCGCTGCACCTGCCGGAGGCGACGGTGCTGCGCCTGCGCCTGGCCGCCCCGGCGGTGCTGCAGGCGCGGCGGGAGGGCGCCCTCTGGGTGCTGGAGCCGGCGCGCGAGGCGCGGCCCGGCCGCACCATCCAGCCGGATGCCGATGGCTCGGTGCTGGCGCTGCGCGCTGCCGCCCCCGGCCGCGTGGTCGCGCTGGACGATCCCGAGACCGGCCTGCCGCTGCTGGTCGGCGCGGTAGCCGAGGCGGAGCAGTCCAGCCCCCAGGGCCGCCGCCTGCCGCGCGCCGAGCTGCTGCCGACCCTGCTGGGCACCGCCCTGCTGGCGCGGGGCGACGGCGTCTCCCTGCGCCCCGGAACGGAGCGCTTCCTGCTGGCCGGCGCCGGCGCGGGGCCCGCCCTGCCGGCCGCGCCCTCCGCCCAGGCGATCGCCATGACCCGCCTCTTCGACCTGCCGCCCGGCGATCCCCAGGCGGTGCAGGAACGGCTGCGGGCGCAGCAGGCCGGCATCGCCACCGCCGCGCCGCTGCAACGGCCGCTGCTGCGGCGCGACGCCGCCGAGACGCTGCTGGCGCTGGGCCTGCCGCAGGAGGCGCAGGCCATGCTGCGCCTCGCCTTCCAGGAGGACCCGCGCGCCGGGGCCGATCCGCGCACCCGTGCCCTGCACGCCGCCGCCGCGCTGCTCGCCGGGCGGCTGCCCGAGGCCGCCGCGCTGGAGGAGACGGAGCTGCCCCGCACGGACGAGGCGACGCTGTGGCGCGCGCTGCTGCGGGCCACGCGCGGCGACCGGGCGGGCGCCGCGCCGGGCCTCGCCGCGGCCGTGCCGCTGCTGCTGTCCTATCCGGAGCCGTTGCGCCAGCGGCTGCTGCCCCTGGCGGCCGAGGCGCTGGCCGAAGGCGGGGAGGCGCAGGCCGCCGCCCGCGTGGTCCAGGCCGCCGGCCCGCTGCCGGGAATGGATTATGCGCGTGGCCGCCTGGCCGAGGCGGAGGGCAAGGCCCCGGAGGCGCTGCTGGCCTACGAGGCGGCGGCGCAGGGACGCGACCGCCTGGCGCGCGCGCGCGCCCTGCGCCGCTCCGTCGAGCTGCGGCTCGCCGCCGGCGCGATCGATGCGGCCGGCGCCGCCGCGGCGTTGGAGGCGACGCTCTTCGCCTGGCGGGGCGATGCGGAGGAGGTGGAGGCGCGGATGCGGCTCGCGGCGCTGCGCCGCCAGGCCGGGGACGGGACCGGCTCCCTCGCGCTGCTGCGGGAGACGGCGGCGCAGTTCCCCGACCGTGTCGAGGCGCTGCGCCCCGCGATGCAGGAGGCGCTGCGCACCGCGCTGGAGCAGGAATCGCCCCTCGCGGCGGTGGCTCTGGCGGAAAGCCACCCGGAGCTGCTGCCGGCCGGTCCGGAGGGCTCGGCCGCCGTGCTGCTGCTGGCCGAGCGGCTGGTCACGCTGGACCTGGCCGATCGCGCGGCCGCGGTGCTGCAGCGCGCGATGGAGGGAACGGCCGGGGCGGAACGGGCGGCGCTGGGCGCCCGGCTCGCGGCCCAGCGGCTGGAGGAGGGGGATGCCGCCGCCGCCGCTGCGGCACTGTCCGGCAGCGAGGCGCCCGGCCTGCCGGCCCCGCTGGCGGAGACGCGCGCCATCCTGGGCGCGCGGATCATGGCCCGGCGCGGCGACCTGGCCGGCGCGGCGGAGGCGTTGCGCCGCCTCGGGCCGGCGGGGCTCTCCGCCCTGGCGGAGCTGCTGGCGGAACGGCAGGACTGGGCCGGCGCCGCCGGCGTGCTGGCGACCCTGGCGAGCCAGCCCGGCGAGGTGGACGAGGCGCGGCGCCGCACCGTGCTGCGCGCCGCCGCCTACGCCGCCCTGGCCGGCGATTCGGCCCAGCTCGCGGCCCTTCGCGGCGTGTGGTCCGCCCGGATGGGGGAGGGGCCGCTGGCGGAAGGCTTCGCGGCGCTGACCGCCGATCCGGTCCGCGGCGTCGCCGACCTGCCGCGGATGCAGCGAGAGCTGAATCTTTTCCGGGGAATTCCCGCCCGGCTGGAGGCATTGCGGGCGGATGCCTCCCCAACGCGGTGAGCCACGCGCCGGACGCGGGGGGGAGCCGCTTTTTTTTCGGCAGGATGGGGGCGAATTTTCCTTGCCCCCACCCCGCGCTTGCCCCATATGCGCGCCTCGCTAACAACTGACCTGTTCGGCGCCGCCGATGCTTCAGGTCGTCTTCTGGTGGAAATGGGGGCCGATATGGACGCTCTTGTTGCTCCGCTGGGGATGGTCTCGGATTTTCCGAGCGACGCCCAGGGTTCGTTCTCCTCTGGCCTGGATGAGGCCAAGGATTATTTCGTCGAGAAGGACGGCGTCCGCTTCGCGGGCACGCACCTGATCATCGACCTGTGGGGCGCGACCAACCTCGACGACCCCGCGCACATCGACGAGGTGCTGCGCGAGGCCGCGATCGAGACGGGCGCGACCATCCTGCACGGCCACTTCCACCACTTCCAGCCGAATGGCGGGGTGTCGGGGGTGCTGGTGCTGGCGGAGAGCCACGTCTCCATCCACACCTGGCCGGAGAAGTCCTTCGCCGCGCTCGACATCTTCGTCTGCGGCGCCTGCGATCCCTACAAGGCGATCCCGGTGCTGAAGAAGGGCTTCCTGCCCGAGCGCGTGCAGCTGGGCGAGCACCGCCGCGGCATCACCGTCTGACGCGGAAGCGTCACGCACGAGACCGGGGGCGGGCCCTAGGGTCCGCCCTCTTTCTATGTGGAGATGGGGGTTGAGATGGCCACCGATTCCTGGGTGAACGAGACGCTCTACGCCGACTGGGGCCAGCGCTTCCGCGTGAAGCGCGAGCTGGCGCGCGTTCAGTCGGACTTCCAGGACATCATGGTCTTCGAATCCTACAGCCACGGCCGCGTCATGCTGCTCGACGGCGTGGTGCAGATCACCGAGATGGACGAGTTCGTCTATCAGGAGATGCTGACCCACGTGCCGCTGCTGGCGCATGGCGAGGCGCGGCGCGTGCTGATCATCGGCGCCGGCGACGGCGGCGTGCTCCGCCGCGTGCTGCAGCACCGCAACGTCGAGAAGGCCGTGATGGTCGAGATCGACGGCGAGGTGATCCGGCTGGCCAAGGAGTTCCTGCCCGGCATCGCCGGCGACGCCTGGACCGACCCGCGCGCCGAGGTGATCGTGGGCGACGGAATCGACTATGTCCGCAAGGCGGAGGCCGGCTCCTTCGACGTGGTGATCGTGGACAGCACCGACCCGATCGGCGTCGGCGAGGTCCTCTTCACCGAGGAGTTCTACGCCAATGCCGCCCGTCTGCTGTCGGAGCGCGGCATCATCGTGAACCAGTGCGGCGTGCCGATCATGCAGGCGGACGAGCTGCGCGACACCTCGCTGCGCCGTGGCAAGGTCTTCGCCGATGTCTGGGCCTATGTCGCGGCCGTGCCGACCTATGTCGGCGGCTTCATGACGCTGGGCTGGGCCGCGAAGGACAGCGCCTCGCGCCAGGTGACGGTGGAGCAGGTGCGCGCACGCGCCGAGGCCGCCGGCATCCTGGGCAAGACCCGCTACTGGACACCCGAGATCCAGGTCGGCGCCTTCCACCTGCCCCCCTACATCGCCGAGCACCTGCCCCGGAAGGGCTGAGCCGCACGGCCGACGCTTCGGCCGCCGCGCTCCACCGGTTCCGCTGTCGCCGCCCCGGCTTCCGGGTTTGGCGCTTTCGGGACACGGGGACGCGGCGGCCGCACTCCACGCTCCGGCCGCCGCAGGCCACCGGTCCCGCCGTCGCCGCCCCGTTCCGGGCATGGCGCTTTCGGGACGCGGGGCTGCGGCGGCCGCTTTCCACTCGGGATGCGGCCCGGCCACCCGACCCGACACGGCCCCTGGCGGCCAGAGGCGCTGATCCAGGACCAGGATGGCGACAACACGCATGGCCGTGAGCAGCGCCCGCAGGATCAGGCACGCTCCCCTCGCCGCTCCCACCGTCTTGAGGAACCGCATCATACGCGCGACGTGATGCGTTGACGTCTGCCGGCGTGGTGCCCGTGACCCGGGGGCAAGGCTCTGCCTCGCCCCCGATACCCCCACTCCGCCAGGACCCTGCGGGCCCTGGACCCGAGGGGCGCTGCCGCGCAGATGACTGCGACGGGGTCGAGGCGCCGAGGAGCCATGCTCCTCGGCGGGTACGGCCACCACACTCGCTGACGCCTTTGATGTTTCTTTCAGCGTCCCGCCTGTCCGCGTTCCGTCAGGGTTCAGCCCGGAGGCTGACACCCACCGCACAGAACCAACTCCCAGCGGGGACCGGGGCCCGCTTGTGGCCCCGGCAGGGGAGGGTCTGGGACGGGGATCGATGCACTGCGTCGATGCCGCAGGCCGGCGTCCCCTCCCGGTCCGACGATGGAACACCACAGCACGACGGGTCACGACATCCCGCCGTCGGTATCAGTTCGTCCCCCCAGTTGGAGCGAAGTCGGCCTTCTCCAGCAGCCGCGAAACCAGCAGGCCGGCGAGCAGCCCCCAGAAGGCGGCGCCGATGTTCAGCACGGGGTGGTCGGCCACCGTCACCAGGAAGCTGACGAGCGCCCCGAGGGTGAAGCGCCCCCCGAACGAGGTGATGAAGGCGCCCTGCAACACGCGGAGCATCGCCAGGCCGCCGAGCGCCATGATGAATTCCCGGGGTGCCGCGAGCATCCATCCGGTGAAGGTGGGCGCCAGAAGCCCGAACCCGATCGCCAGCAGCCCCGTGAAGACCGCCGCGGTGTAGTGCCGCCTGCGTTCGCCGGAGGCGATGAGGAGGGCGTTGGTCGGGCCGGTGAGGCAGGAGCTGACGGCCCCGACCGTCGCCGCGAGGAGGGAGCCGATGCCGCAGGCCACGGTGACGGCGTTGAACGGGGGCCGGTGCCCCCCGGCCCGCAGGACGGCGAAGCCCTGCCCGTTCTGCACGACCAGCACGGTGATGGCCAGCGGCACGACGAGCTCCACCATCGCGGCGAACGACCAGGCGGGCGCCTGGATCACCGGCCTCGCGAAGCCGATCGTCCCGAAGGCGGCGCCGCTGAAGCGGCCGAGGAGCAGGGCGGCGGCCGCGCCGACCAGCAGTGCGCCGATGAGGGGTGGAAGGCGGCGGCCGGCGGCCGGCCAGGCCGAGAGCGCGAGGAAGGCCAGGAGCATCGGCACGGCGATCGCCGCGTCGGCGTGGAGCGCGTGCACGAGGTCGAGGCCGAAGCGCAGGAAGACCCCCGCCACCATGCCCATGACGACCGGCATCGGCACATGGGCCATGGCCCGCTTCACCCAGCCGGAGGCGCCGAGGACAAGGATCAGGACCGCCGTGGCGTAGAAGGCCCCGATCACCTCGGGGAAGGACTGGTGCTCCAGGGCCGGGCCGACCAGCACCGTGCCCGGGATGGTCCAGAGGACGCAGAGCGGCTCGCGGTAGCGCCAGCTCATCGCGACCGTGATCACGCCGTTGACGAAGAAGACGCCGAAGATCCAGGAGGCGAGCTCGGCCGGCGACAGGCCGCCGCGGGTGCCGACCGAGAGGATGATCGCGGTGGGCCCGGAGGCCGCGAAGAGGAAGCCCGTGAAGCCGCTCGCGGCATAGACCGGGCCGAAATCGGCGAGAAGCTGCCGCCAGCCCGGCGCCGGCACCGGGGCGGGCTCCAGCCGTGCCGACGGGCCCGGCACGGGCAGGGTGGGGAATCGCGGCACGGCTAGTCCGGCCGGATGCCGAGGCGCGCGACGAGGCCGCCCCACCGGGCGGTCTCCTCGGCGATGAGGCGCCCGAGCGCCGCGGCGTCGCCCTCCATCGGCTCCGCCCCGATCGCCGCGAACCGGCCCCGCAGCTCCGGGTCGCGCAGCGCGCCGGCGACGACCGCCTCCACGCGCGGGGCGGCCTCGGGCGGCAGGGAACGCGGCGCCAGCAGCGCGAACCAGGGGTCGAGCGCATAGCCGGGCACCCCGGCCTCGGCCACCGTCGGCAGGTCGGGGAAGGCGGCGATGCGGTGCGCGGTGGTGACGGCGAGCGCCCGCAGCCGGCCCGAGGCGACATGCGGCGCGGCGGAGGTCACGCTGTCGAACATCGCATCCACCCGCCCGGCGACGAGGTCCGCGATCGCGGGCGCCGAGCCGCGATAGGGCACATGGGTCATCTCCACCCCCGCCATGACGCCGAACAGCGCCCCGGCGAGGTGGATGGAGGTGCCGTTCCCGGCCGAGGCATAGGTCAGCGACCCGGGCTGCTGCCGCGCCGCCGCGATCAGCTCCGTCACGTTCCGCCAGGGCCGCGCCGCGGGCACGACGAGGATGTTCGGAACGACCGCGACGGGCGCCAGCGGCACGAACTCCTCCTCCCGATAGGGCAGGGACGGGTAGAGGGCGGGGTTCACGGCATGCGCGATGGAGACCATCAGCAGCGTGTGGCCGTCCGTGCTCTGGGCCGCCGCCGCGGTGCCGACGGTCCCGCCCGCCCCGGGACGGTTCTCGACCAGCACGGTCGCGGGGGAGCGCCCGTCCGGGCCGAGGGCCGCGGAGAGGCGCGGCGCGAGCAGCCGGGCCATGGCGTCGATCGCGCCGCCGGGCGGGAAGGGCACGATGATCCGCACCGGGCGCGAGGGCCAGGAGGCCGGCTGCGCCCCGGCCGGGCCAGGCCGGGCCAGGCCCGCGGCCGCCAGGGCGGCGGAAAGGGTGAGGAAGGGCCTTCGCCGCATCGTTCGCATCGGTCCTCGTTCCAATCCTGGACGTTCGTTGGGCCCGGCGACGCGCCGGGCCGGGCAGGAGAGGGATCCCCGCGCCGGGCGGGGATCCCTCCCGGGCGTTCCGTCAGGCCGTCTGACGGGTCGTGGCGTCCGGGACGGGGACGGCGACCGTCGGCCCGACGCGGCCCTTGGCGAAGATCGCGATGCCGGCGATGAGGGCCGGGACCGCCGCGATGGCGAACACCGTCGCGAGATTCCAGCCCATGCCGAGCAGCTGGCCGCCGATCATCGAGCCGACCACCGAGCCGCTGCGGCCCACCGCGTTCGCCCAGCTCACGCCCGTCGCGCGGCTCGCCGTGGGGTAGAAGGCCGCGGCGAGCGCGTTGATGCCGATCTGCGAGCCGCCCGTTCCGATGCCCGCCCCGAACACCGCGAGCACCAGGATCGCGGGGGCCGCGGTCGAGACGCCGAGGAGCAGGATGAAGGCCGCGGCCAGCGTGTAGCTGCCGAGGAGCACGGCATGGGGGTTGAAGCGGTCCATCAGCAGGCCGATGGCGATGGCGCCCACCGTGCTGCCGATCGGCAGCATCAGCGCGATGAGCGGCGCCGTCTGCGGCGTGTAGCCCGCGCTGTTCAGCAGCGTCGGCAGCCAGCTCGTCAGCAGGTAGAAGACGAGGAGGCTCATGAAGAAGGTGATCCAGAGCAGGAGCGTGCCGCCGGCCAGCCCGGCCGCGAAGAGCTGGCGCACCGGCGAGCCCTCGATCCGCCGGATGCCCGTGAAGTGGGCCCCCGCGATCTGGGCCGAGCCGTCCACCCGCGTCAGGATCGCCTCCACCCGCGCATCCTGCCCACCGCGGAGGACGAGGTAGCGCACCGACTCCGGAAGGAAGACGAGGAGCGCCACCGCCAGCAGCAGCGGCAGCACGCCGCCCAGGATCAGCACGCCCTGCCAGCCGAAATCGGCGATCAGCGCCGCCGCGCTGAGGCCGCCGAGCGCGCCGCCCATGGTGAAGCCGCAGAACATGATCATGACGAGCAGCGAGCGGTTGCGCTCGGGGCAGTATTCCGAGGTCATCGTGATCGCGGCGGGCATGGCGCCGCCGAGGCCGATGCCGGTGACGAAGCGCCAGACCGTCAGCGCCTCGATGCTCGTGGCCGTGGCGGAGAGGATGCTCGCGACGGCGAAGGCGGCCGTCGTGAGGACGAGAACCGCCTTCCGGCCGATCTTGTCCGCCAGCGGGCCGAAGACGAAGGCGCCCGCCATGAGGCCGAAGAGCCCGGCGCCGAACAGCGGCGCGAGCTGGGCGGGGGTCACGCCCCAGGCCGAGCGCAGCGCGGGCGCGATGTAGCCGACCGCCGCGGTGTCGAAGCCATCCGCCGCCACCACGAGGAAGCAGAGCAGGATGACGATGGTCTGGTACCGGCTCAGTGGCCTGGAGTTGATGAAGTCCTGAACGTCGATCGTCTTGGCGGTTGCCATCACTCTCCCCTCCCTCGGGATGCGCATGGGCTGTTCGTGCGGGGCGGCCATGCGTCACCCCGTTCCCCCGGGGCACGCCCCGGGGTGTGGTCTTCGTCCCCCCGAGGAGGGAGCGGGCTTTCGGCTGGGCGGCCGGGCCGCGGGCCTCAGCGCGTGTCGAGTGCCGAGGGATGCCGGGCGAGGGGCACGACGCTGATCTCCATGAAGGGGAACAGCGGGAGGGTGGAGAGGATCGCGTGCAGCTCGTCGTGATCCGCCACGTCGAAGACGGAGACGTTCGCGTACTGCCCGGCGATCCGCCACAGGTGCACCCACTTGCCCTGGCGCTGGAGATCCTGCGCGCGGGCCTTCTCCTCGGCCTTCAGCCGGTCGAATGCGGCCGGGTCGACACCCTGTGGCGGCCGCACGTCCATCCTCACGTGGTAGAGCATGCCTTCCTCCTCACGCCCGCGCGTAGTGGCGCAGCTTGTCCTCGTCGACGACCACGCCGAGGCCGGGACCGGCCGGCAGGTGGACCTCGAACTCCTCGAAGCGGAGCGGCTCCGTCACGTACTCGCCCGTCAGGATCTGCGGCCCGAAATGCTCGCAGCCCCAGGCCAGCTCCCGCAGGGTGGCGAAGACCTGGAGGTGCGCCGCCGCACCCACCGAGCTCTCCAGCAGGCAGCCGCCGTACAGGCCGATGCCGGCCGCCTCGGCCACCGCCGCCACCTTGCGCAGGCCGAGCAGGCCGCCATGCTTCACCAGCTTGAGGGAGACCGCGTCCGCCGCGGCGGCGGCCCCGACCATGAGCATGTCGTGCGCATCGAACACGCACTCGTCGGCGAGCAGGGGCGGCGTCCCGGGCCGGGCGCGGAGCCGCGCCATCCCGGCCAGGTTCCAGGCCGGGACGGGCTGCTCGACGAGCCGCACGCCCATCTCCGCGAGCTGCGGCAGGCAGCGCGCCGCGACCGTCTCGTCCCAGGCCTGGTTGGCGTCCACGATCAGCTCCGCGCGGCCTTCCAGCGCGCGGGCGAGGTGGCGCATCCGGGCCATGTCCGCCTCCGGCGCCTGGGCGCCGATCTTCACCTTGAAGACGCGGTGCAGCCGGGCCGCCAGCTTGCGCTCCGCCTCCTCCGCCTCCTGCGCCGGATCGCCCGAGGCGAGGGTCCAGAGGACGGGGATGCGGTCGCGGACCGCGCCGCCGAGCAGGGCCGTGGCCGGCAGGTCGAGCGTCTTGCCGACCGCGTCGAACAGCGCCGTCTCGATCGCCGCCTTGGCCGCGTTGTTGCGCTTGGCGGCGGCATCGAGGCGCAGGCCGATGGCCTCGAACAGGTCGGCGCGCTGGCCCTGGATCGCCGGCGCCAGATAGGCGTCGATATTGGCCTTCATGGCCTCGACGCTCTCCTCGCTCCAGCGCGGGCCGCCCAGCGTGGCGGCCTCGCCGATGCCCACGGCGCCGTTGGCCAGGCGCACCCGGACGAGCACGTAGCTCTGCGCGGTGACCGAGGTCTGCGACAGCTTGTGCCGCCGCACGGTCGGCACATCCACGATGGTGCTGTCGACGGCGGCGATCGCGAGGTCGCGGCGCAGGTCGGCAGGAACGGAGAGGATGGTGTCGGGCATGCGGGGCTCCGAAGTCGGGAAGGGAAGGCCCGGCCGTCGGACGGCCGGGCCGGATCGTCACGCCGCTTCGGCGTGGGTGCGGTGCACCTCGACGTTCGGGGCCGCCGCCACGTCGCGGTTCAGCACGAAGTCGAAGGTGATCTCGGCATAGGGCGCGTTCAGGCCACGCTTGTGGACCTCCGCCGCGTCCTCGACGCGCCGCACGGGCGGGATCAGCTCGTCGCGCGTGGCGAAGGCGAAGTCGTCGTGCAGGTAGGCGTCGCCGTCGATGTTGATCTGCGTCGTCAGCTTGCGGTAGCCCGGCGCGGTGACGAAGAAGTGGATGTGCGCCGGCCGGTTGCCGTGGCGGCCGAGATGGTTGAGCAGCGCCTGGGTCGGCCCCTCCGGCGGCAGGCCGTAGCCCGCCGGCAGGATGGAGCGGAAGCGGTAGCGGCCCTCGGCATCCGTCTCGATGCGGCGGCGCAGGTTGAACTTCTCCTGCGACGGGTCGAAGAAGGAGTAGCCGCCGAGCGTGTTGGCGTGCCAGACATCGACGATGGCGCCGGCGATCGGCTTGCCGTCGGCGTCGCGCACCTGCCCGTCCATGAACAGGACCTCGCCCTGCTCGTGGCCGTTGTCGAGCCGCGCCTCGCCCTTGCTGAGCGGCGCGCCGGCGATGTAGAGCGGCCCCTCGATGGTGCGCGGGGTGCCGCCCTCGATGCCCGCCCTGCGCTCCGCCTCGTCCATGCGGATGTCGAGGAAGGTCTCGAGGCCGAGGCCGGCCACCAGCAGGCCTCCCTCGTTCGCCTGGCCGACCCGGGTCAGGTAGTCCACCGCGGCCCAGACCTCGTCCGGCTGCAGGTCGAAATCCTCGATGATCTGGAAGATGTCGTTGACGACGCGGTGCATGATCCTCTTCATGCGCTCGTCGCCCGCCTGCTGGCCGAAGCCGGCGGCCTTGCTCGCCAGCGTCGTCACCTCGGGCTTGCTCATCACGGTATCGGTCATGGGTCCCACCCCTTCCGGCCAACGGGCCGTTTGCTCTTCTGGCCGGAAACGGTCCGGCCGCCGTCGCTAACCGAGGTCTCCGCCCGCGACGGGCAGGATGACGCCGGTGACGTAGGAAGCCTCGTCGGAGGCCAGGAACAGGATCGCCGCCGCCTGCTCCTCCGCGGTGCCGTAGCGGTGCAGGAAGCTGGACGCCCTGGTCTGCTCCGAGACCTGCTGCCACCAGAGCTGCTGCTGCTCGTCGGGGCCCGAGGGCGCCGAGAGGTTGCGCGGGATGCGCCGCGGCGGCGCCTCCGTGCCGCCCGGCGCGACCGCGTTCACGCGGATGCCCTGCGCCGCATACTCCCAGGCCAGGCAGGTGGTGATCGCGTTCACCCCGCCCTTCGCCGCCGCGTAGGGCACGCGGTTGAGGCCGCGCGTCGCGATGGAGGAGACGTTCACGATGGCCCCGCCGCCGCTTTCCAGCATCGCCGGCAGCGCGGCCCGGCAGCACCAGAGCGTGGGGAAGAGCGAGCGGCGGATCTCCGCCTCGATCTGCGCCTCGGCGTAGTGGCCGTAGGGCATCGCCCAGATGGTGCCGCCGACGTTGTTGACGAGGATGTCGAGCCGGCCGAAGCGGGACATGGCGCCGGCCACGGCGGCTTCCGCCCCCGCGAAGGTCTCCAGGTCGGCGATGACCGCCGCGGCCTGCGCACCGGCCGCCTCCGCCTCGGCACGGACCTCCTCCACGAGGGGCGAGCGGTCCACGAGGACGACCCGGCCCCCCTCCCGCGCGAGGCGCAGCGCGACGCTGCGGCCGATGCCCTGCGCCGCGCCGGTCACCAGCGCGACCTTGCCGGCGAAGCGGCCCGTCCAGGCCGCATCGTCCCGGGATGCCACGGTGCTCATCCTAGGCGGCCGCCCGGTGCGATTCGCCGATGGCGTTGACGGCACCGCTCGGGGAGAACTTCTCGTAGTAGAAATTGGCCGGCGTGATGCCCTGGCCGGAAAGCCAGTTGCGCACCGCGTCCACCATCGGCGGCGGGCCGCAGAGGTAGATGTCCACGTCGCCGCCGTGCAGCGCCTCCGGCGCGATATGCGCGGTGACGTAGCCCTTGCGGGGATGCGCGCTGGACTCCGCCGCGACCACGGTGGCGAAGGTGAAGTCCGGGATGCGGGCCGCATAGGCCTCCAGCTGCTCCACCCCCACCAGGTCGGCGTCGTTCGTCACGCCGTAGACCATGTGGACGGGATGGGCGCTGCCCTCGGCGGCGAGCTTGCCGAGCATGGAGAGGAAGGGCGCGAGGCCCGTGCCGCCGGCCAGGAACAGGAGCGGCCGGCGCGCGTCGCGCAGGTAGAAGCTGCCCGAGGGGCCCACGAACTCGATGGGCGTGCCCGGCACCGCCTCCCGCAGGAAGCTGCTCATCAGCCCGTGCGGGATGTCGCGCACCAGGAAGGACTGCGTCCCGGCGCCCGGCGGGGAGCTGAAGGAGTAGGAGCGGCGCGCCTCCGTCCCGGGCACGAGCACGTTCACGTACTGCCCGGGCAGGAAGGAGATCGGCCCCGCACCTTCCAGGGAGAAGGCGATGGAGGTCTCGGAGAGGCGGTCCACCGAGCCGATCGTCGCCCGGAAGCTCTGCCCCTTGGTCTTGCAGACCTCCGAGGAGGCGAAGACGCCCACCACCAGGTCGGATTTCGGCCGCATCTGGCAGGCGAGCGCCAGCCCCTCGGCCGCCTCCTCGTCGGTCAGCGCCTCCTCGATGTAGCTGCCGCCGTCGTACTCGCCGGATTCCACGCGGCACTTGCAGGTGCCGCAGGCGCCGTCGCGGCAGTCGAGCGGGATGTTGATCCCGAGGCGGTAGGAGGCATCCGCGACCGTCTCGCTCTGGTCGCAGGCGATGAAGCGGGTGACGCCGTCCTCGAAGTTGAGCGCGATGTTGTATCCCATGGAACCCTCCCTGCCGTCTCCGCCGGATCAGATGTGGTAGATGTCGACGACGTGGTGGATGTAGTCGTTCTTCATCACCACCTTCTTCCGCTTGATCAGCGGCTGCGCCCCGGTGGTGTCGAGCGTGTAGAAGGAGGTGCCGAAGTAGGTGTCGATGGTCTTGTAGCGGTAGCTGAAGGTCACCCAGTTGAAGCGCAGCTCGCAGCGCCCGCCTTCCTGGCGCAGGATCTCGACGTTGCTGATGTTGTGCGACGTGCGCGGCTCCGGCAGGCTGGTGGCGCTGGAGCGCTCCGTGCGGATGCGGAAGACGCGATCCTCCAGCCCGCCCTTGTTGCCGTACCAGATCAGCGAGATCTCCTGCTGCGGGTCGGTGACGAGCTGGTCGTCGTCGTCCCAGGAAGGCATCCAGAACTCGGCATCCTTGGCGTAGAAGGCGAGCCAGGCATCCCAGTCCTTGTCGTCCAGGCTGCGCGCCTCGCGGTAGAGGAACTGCTGCACCTGCTCCAGGCTCAGCGCCGGCGCGGCCGCGACGGGCGCCTCGATGGTGATCGACATGGTCAGCCCTCCCCCTTCCCGGTCGCTTCCGCCGCCAGGGCGCGCTGCATCGTCTCGTGCCAGTACCTGTGCTGGACGACGAACAGCCCCTCATCCTCCGTGCGCAGGCCGCTCATCAGCGGCTGCATGCCGATGGCCTGGGCAGCCTCGTCGGCGCCGTCGATCCAGTGCTTGGCGCCGCGGGACATGTCGTTCCAGCGCGCCGTTCCCGCGCGGTAGGAGAACTGGCAGGCGCGGAACTCCTCCAGGTCGTCCGGCGTGGCCATGCCGCTGGCGTTGAAGAAATCCTCGTACTGCCGGATCCGGCGCGCCCGTGCCTCGGGGGCCTCGCCCTTCGGCGCGATGCAGTAGATGGTCACCTCCGTCTTATCGACGGCGATCGGGCGGTAGTGGCGGATCTGGGAGCCGAACTGGTCCATGAGGTAGACGTTCGGATAGAGGCACAGGTTCCGCGAGCGCTGCACCATCCAGTCGGCGCGGGCCTGCCCGAACTGCGCCGCCAGCTCCTCCCGCCGGTCCCAGTTCGGCCGGTCCTCGGGGTTGGCCCAGTTGGTCCAGAGCAGCAGGTGCCCGTTCTCGAAGGAGTAGAAGCCGCCGCCCTGCTTGGCCCAGCCGCCGGCGCTCATGGCGCGGGTGGTGTCCGCCTGCTCCGCGTCGCGCAGCTTGCGCTGGTTCGTGGTGGCCGCGTAGTTCCAGTGGACGGCGCTCACATGGTAGCCGTCGGCGCCGTTCTCGGTCTGCAGCTTCCAGTTGCCGTCATAGACGTAGGTCGAGGAGCCCCGCAGCACCTCCAGCCCCTCGGGGGACTGGTCCACGATCAGGTCGATGATCTTGGTGGCCTCGCCCAGGTGCTCGCGCAGGGGCACCACGTCCGGGTTGAGGCTGCCGAACAGGAAGCCGCGATAGGATTCGAAGCGCGCGACCTTGGTGAGGTCGTGCGAGCCTTCCGTGTTGAAGCTGTCGGGATAGCCCGCGCCGTCGGGGTCCTTCACCTTCAGCAGCTTGCCGGAGTTGTTGAAGGTCCAGCCATGGAAGGGGCAGGTGTAGGTGGACTTGTTGCCGCGCTTGTGGCGGCAGAGCATCGCGCCGCGGTGGCTGCAGGCGTTGACGAAGGCGTTCAGCTCGCCGTTGCGGTTGCGGGCGATGAAGATGGGCGTGCGGCCCATGTAGGTGGTGAAGTAGTCGTTCTTGCCCGCGATCTGGCTCTCATGTGCCAGGTAGATCCAGTTGCCCTCGAAGATGTGCTTCATCTCGAGCTCGAAGAGCTCGGGGTCGGTGAAGATGTTGCGGGCGACGCGGAAGTGACCCGTCCCGGCGTCATCCTCCAGCGCGGTGTCCACGGTCTTCTGGATGGAGTCGAGCATTCCTGGTCTCCGGTTATTGTTGGACGGTGCGGGCGAGCGGCGAGGGCGCCGCGTCGCTGCGGATCAGGTGGAGGATTGTTGCCGTGCAGCATCCGCACTGGGCGTTGCAGCCGCAGCCGGCATAGACGTCCCGTGGCCGGCTGGCGCCGTCGCGGATCGCCCTGCGGACATCGCGCTCGCACAGCGCGTTGCAGATGCAGACATACATCAGCGCGCAACCGGCAGGATGTGGATGATGGAGGGGCCTGGGCGGCACCGCGCCGTGCCTGCCGCGCCGTTCGCGGCCGGGTCGCCGTGACGGCGATCGATCCCCTTTCCAGCGCAGGCTTCAGCCCTTTTGCAGCGCATCGCCTTCCTCCCTTATGGAGTCATCTGGGCTCTTCCATCGTTCCTGGTCCAAGACTAAATGGGTTGGAACCATACCCGGGAGGTATCGTCTGGAACTCCGCCACCTCCGCTACTTCGTGGTCGTTGCCCGCGAGCGGAACTTCACGCGCGCGGCGGAGGTGCTCCATATCGCCCAGCCGCCGCTCAGCCGTCAGATCCAGCAGTTGGAGGAAGAGCTGGGCGTCACGCTGATCGAACGCGGCAGCCGCCCGATCCGCCTCACGGCTGGCGGCAAGCTGCTCTACGAGCAGGCCGTGCAGATCCTGGAACGGATCGACGACCTCAAGGCCATGACGCGACGTGTCAGCAACACGACGCAGACGCATTTCAGCATCGGCTTCGTGGGCTCCACCCTGTACGGGTATCTGCCGGAGGTCGTGCGGCGCTATCGCGCGACCCGCCCGGACGTCGAGTTGTCGCTCCTCGAATTCACCACGCTCGAGCAGATCGTCGCCCTCAAGGAGGGTCGCATCGACGTTGGCTTCGGGCGCATCCCGTTTGACGATCCCGCGGTCGACCGCATCCTCCTCCGCAACGAGAAGATGATCGTGGCCCTGCCGTCGAACCACGCCCTGCTGGAATCCCGCGCGCCGCTGATGATGAGGGATCTGGTGGACCAGCCGGTCGTCGTCTATCCGAAGGCCCCGCGCCCGAGCTTCGCCGATCAGGTCCTCGCCCTCATCCGCAGGGCCGGCGTGAAGCCGGCGGCCGTCTATGAGGTGCGCGAGGTCCAGACCGCGCTGGGGCTCGTGGCCGCGGAGACCGGCGTCTGCATCGTCCCGGCATCGGTGGAGCGCTTGCGGCGCGACAATGTCGTCTACCGCTCGCTCGACGAGCCTGATGCGGTGACGCCCATTATCATGAGCACGAGGAAGGGAGATCCCTCCGAGGAGATAAAGGTGATCCTGAAGCTCATCCGCGAGCTGTACCGCAAGGAGGGGATCACGTTCGGCACCTGATGCTGGCCGAGTTTGGCAGTTTGCCTGCTGGGACGGTCCTGCGGGCCCGGTGCACGAGGGACGGCGGCTGTCCCGCATCTCCTGCAGGCGGGCCGCCGCGCGCTGCTGGTTCTGGCCCAGTCGCGCGGCCTGGGTGGCGGGCCCGGCATCGAGGCTCACCCCCCCGGGTCGCGGCCGGCACCGTCACGGCACGGTTGGCCAGGCTCGCGGCGCGCACCTCCACCATGCCGGCGGGCGTGGCGCCGGGCGGTGCCCGGGCTTTCGCGGGCGATGCGGGTGGACCCGGATCTGCCCCGGCACGATGCCCGCCGGTTGAAACGCCTGCCCGGCTCAAGCATATGGCGCGCCGTCCGAAAGCAGATCGTGAGGATGGCTGGTGAGCGAGACCGTGGAGCGGCACGAGTTCGGCGCCGAGGTGGGACGCCTGTTGGACCTGGTCGTCCATGCCCTGTACTCGGACCGCGAGATCTTCCTTCGGGAGCTGGTCGCCAACGCGGCCGACGCCATCGACCGGCGCCGGTTCGAGGCGCTGACCGACCAGGCCCTGACCCTGCCCGTTGAGGCAAAGGTCCGCATCCTGCCCGACAAGGCGGCCCGGACGCTGACGATCTCCGACCCCGGCATCGGCATGACCAAGGCGGAGCTCGCCCAGCATCTGGGCACCATCGCCCGCTCGGGCACGCGGGCCTTCGCCAGTGCCCTGGCCGAGGCGCCCGGGGCGGACAAGCCGAGCCTCATCGGCCAGTTCGGCGTCGGCTTCTATTCCGCCTTCATGGTCGCCGACCGGGTGGAGGTCACCTCCCGGCGGGCGGGGACGGAGGAGGCCTGGCTCTGGGCCTCGGAGGGCAAGGGGGACTACACCCTCGCCCCCTCCGACCGCGGGGAGGCCGGCACGGACGTCGTCCTGCACCTCAAGGCCGATGCCGAGGAGTTCCTCGATCCCTGGCGCCTGCAGGCGATCATCCGCAAATGGGCGGACCACGTCACCATCCCGATCACCGTCGCCCGCGATGGCCGGGACGAGCCGGCGAATGAGGGCACGGCGCTTTGGCGCAAGGCGAAGTCCGAGGTCGGCGAGGAGGCCTACGCCGAGTTCTACCGGCATGTCGCCCACGCCTTCGACCAGCCCTGGGCGACGCTGCACTGGCGGGCCGAGGGCACGCTGGAGTTCTCGGCGCTGCTCTTCGTCCCCGGCCTGAAGCCCTTCCAGGCGGTGGAGGGCGAGCGGGAAAGCCGGGTCCGGCTGCACGTCCGGCGCATGTTCATCACCGACGAGGCGAAGCTGCTGCCGCCCTGGCTCCGCTTCGTGCAGGGCGTGGTGGACACCGAGGACCTGCCGCTGAACGTCTCGCGCGAGATGCTGCAGGCGACGCCGGTGCTCGCCCGCATCCGCAAGGCCGTGACCGGCCGCGTGCTGACGGAGCTGAAGGCGCGCGCCAGGGACGCGCAGGACTACGCGACGTTCTGGGAGAATTTCGGGCCCGTGCTGAAGGAAGGGGTCTGGGAGGACGCCGAGCACCGCGGGGAGGTCGCGGCGCTGCTACGCTTCCGCTCCTCGGCGGTCGAGGGCTGGACCTCGCTCGCGGACTATGTCGGGCGGATGAAGGAGGGGCAGGAGGCGATCTACCTCCTGGTCGGCGACGACCCGGCGGTGCTGGCGGCGTCGCCACAGCTGGAGGGCTTCCGCGCCAAGGGGGTGGAGGTGCTGCTGCTGTCCGACGGCATCGACGCCTTCTGGCCGGAGCGGCTGCCGGAGTTCGAGGGCCGGCCGATCCGCAGCGTCACCCAGGGGACGGTGGACCTGTCGAAGGTCGCGGGTGGCACCGAGGCCGCCGAGACGCCGGAGATCGCCACGCTGCTGCCCCGGCTGCGGGACGCGCTGAAGGACGAGGTCGGCGAGGTGCGCGCGACGGACCGGCTGGTGGAGAGCGCGGTGGTGCTGGCCGCCCCGGCACACGGCCCCGACCTGCAGATGCAGCGCCTGCTGCGCCGCGCCGGGCAGGGCGCGGGCGGGCCGCTGCCGGTGCTGGAGGTCAACCCGCACCACCCGCTGATCCGCAAGCTGGCGGAGGGCAGCGCCACGGATGCGGCGTTCGCTGAAACGGCGGGCCTGCTGCTCGACCTGGCGCGGGTGCAGGACGGTGATGCGCCTCGCGATCCGGCAGCCTTCGCCCGGCGGGTGACGGCGGCCCTCGCCTCCTGAGGCCCGCACCGCCGCCGCAGCCGCAGCCGCAGCGGACCATCCGCGCCACCTGACGCCAGCCCGGAAGCATGCCTCGGCGTCACGCCGGCCCCCGGGCCGCCAGAGCGACGCGCACAAGCGCATCGCCCGCCTCCTGCGAGAGGCTGGGCTGGCCGGCAACGGCATGTCCGCTCCGCGATCATACGCACGGCGTGATGCGCTGACGTTGGCCGGCGTGGCGCCTGTGGCCCGGGGGCAAGGCTCTGCCTCGCCCCCGTACCCCCACTCCGCCAGGACCCTGCGGGCCCTGGACCCGGTGGGCGCTGCCGCGGGACAGCCGGACACGGGGTCGAGGCGCCGAGGAGCCATGCTCCTCGGCGGGTACGGCCACAGCACTCCCTGACGCCTACGAAGTTCTTATGGAGTCCTGCCTGTCCACGTTCCGTCAGGGCTGAGCCCGGAGGCTGACGCTCACCACGGAGAGCCAATTCCCAGCGGGGACCGGGGCCCGCTTGTGGCCCCGGCAGGGGAGGGTCTGGGACGGGGATCGACGCACGGCGTCGATGCCGCAGGCCGGCGTCCCCTCCCGGTCCACCGCCGGACCATGACAGCACGACGGATCAGGACATCCGGGCATCCACATCAGACCGGCCAGGGCATGCCGCACATGGCGTCGTGCGTCAGCCGTAGCGGGCGCGCAGTTCCTCGAAGGAGATCAGCTCGCCGGCGATGGCGCTGGCTGCCACGGTGGGCGGGCTGGCCAGCCAGACGGCGCCCGGGCCGCCGCGCCCGGGGAAGTTGCGGTTGATTGCGCTGACCGTCACCTGATCGGCCCGGGTGGAGGTGCCGGGGCCGCAATTGGCGCAGGCGCCACAGGCCGGCAGCAGGATCTGCGCGCCGACCCGCTGGAAGGTGTCGAGGTAGCCGCGCCCGGCGCAATAGTCCCGCACGGCCATGGTGCCGAACTGGAGGAAGAGGCTCACCCGTTCCGGCACCCGCAGCCCGCGGCCGGCGGCCCAGGCCAGGACCTCGTGGTAGCGGTCGAAATCCTCCCGCTTGCCGGCGGTGCAGGAGCCGCCATAGGCGATGTCCACCGGCACCGGCCCAGGAAGCGCCGACAGGTCGAGCCCGCGCCCCGGATCGCCGGGGGCTGCCACCATCGGCGCCAGGGCGGCAAGGTCCACCGGGATCACCCCGGCGCAGGGCGCCCCCGGATCGCTGCGCATCCAGGGCTCCAGCACCGCCTCCACGCCGCGCCGTTCCTTCAGGAAGCGCAGGGTCTCCGCGTCCGGCGCGACGATGCCGGTGAAGCCGCCCAGCTCCGCGGTCATGTTGGTCAGCGTCGCGCGCTCGTCCGTGTCGAGCCGCGCGATGCCCTCCCCGGCGAACTCGAAGACCTTGCCCACGCCCGCGCCCGCCCGCAGCGCGGGCAGCGCCAGCAGGTGCAGCACCACGTCCTTCGCCGTCACCCCGCGCGGCAGCGTGCCGTTCAGCTCGATGCGCAGCACCTCCGGCACGGTCAGGCGCACCACCCCCGTCACCATGGCGTTGGCCATGTCCGTCGTGCCCACGCCGAAGGCGAGGCAGCCGAGCGCGCCGCTGTGCGGCGTGTGGGAATCCGTGCCGACGACCAGCGTCCCGGGCAGCGCGTAGTGCTCGGCCATCAGCGCGTGGGAGATGCCCTCCGACCCCTCGCCGCCCGGCAGGTAGCCGTGGTCGCGCAGCCCGTGCTCGGCCACGAAGGCGCGGTGCGCCGCCGACAGGGCGCGCACCTGCGGCAGCAGCCCGCGCGCCACATGCGCCGGGCTGCGATGGGCGTAGGAGTAGTGGTCCTCGAAGGCCAGGATGGAGCCGGGGTCCTGCAGGGCCAGCGCCTCGCCGAAGCTGTCGCGCAGCATGAAGCGGCACATGGCCGTGTAGATGTCGTGGATGAAGCGCAGGTCCGCGCGCACGAAGGCGCCCTGTCCCGGCGTGAGGGAGGCCGGGCTGTCCGGCGTCGCCACCGCGTGCCGCGCCAGGATCTTCGCCACCAGCGTCTGCGGCCCCTCCAGGGCCACGGGGGCCGGCGCCGCGCCGGCGAGGCGCGCCTGGCCGTAGCGCAGCAGCCCGCCCGCGCGCAGCACGGCGGCGGTGACGGCGTCGCGGCCGGCGACCAGCTCCTCCACCGCGATCGGCTCGCCGCGCCGGATGCGGTCGAGCAGCCCGACATCGGTCGAGGTGAAGAGGCCGAGATTGTCCGCGTTCTGGCGGTAGATGCGCTCGAAGCTCTCCGCGATCACCAGCCGGATTCCCGCCATCCGCTCGGCCAGCGGGCTGTGCTCGCGCGAGGAGCCCTTGCCGTAGCGCCCGCCGGCGACGGCCACGGAGAACCCGCCCGCCCGCACCGCGCCCACGCCGACCGGCAGCGCCTCGCCCGCCTTGACCCCGGTATAGGCGTGCTCGGCCAGGCGCTCGTCGAAATGGACCAGCGCGGGCAGCGGGGTGATCTCGTCGGTCGAGACCTCGTCGCGCAGCCTCCCCGCTTCCGCCCGCTCCAGGTCGCGGCCGCCGAGCTGCGCCGCGATCAGCGCCGGGTCCTCGGAGAGGAACAGGACCCGGCCGGGGAGCGGCAGCGCGCTCATTCCGCGGCCAGGGGGACGGGCGGCGCCCAGAGCGTGCCCTCGGCGAGCAGGGCGTCGATCTCCGCCTCCGACAGATGCGCCTCGCGCGCGATCTCGACGCTGTGCTCGCCGTTGCGCGGCGGCTGGCGGTGCAGCCCCATCCGCTGGCCATCCAGCGCCACCGGCAGGCCGGGCAGCCCGGCGGCGGGCCGGGCGGGGGCGCCGCCCGGGGCGCCCTCGGCGCTGGACAGCGCGATCGGCAGCAGCCCGCCGGAGGCGAGCAGATGCGGGTCCTCGAACAGGTCGGACGGCTTGGCGATGGGGGCGAAGGACAGGCCCAGCGCCTCGCAGCGCGCCATCAGCTCCGCCTTGGGCAGGGAGCGGAAGACGGCGGCGACGCGCGGCAGGTAGCGGGAGCGGTCGGCCACGCGCTGCGACTGGGTGGCGAGGGCGGGGTCGGCCAGGAGATCCCCCAGGCCGAAGGCCTCGCAGAAGCCGCGCCACTGCGTCTCCGTCACCACGCCGACGAAGACCTGCCCCCCCGGATCGGCGCTGTCGAAGACGTCGTAGACGGACCAGGGCTTCTGCATCGCCGGATCGGCGAAGGAGGGCGGGTTGCGCCCCGCGATGGCCGCGCCCGCCATGTGCTGGGCCATGAGCACCATGTTGGTCTCGAACAGGCCGGACTGCACCAGCGCGCCGCGCCCGGTCGCCTCCCGCTCCCGCAGCGCGGCCATGATGCCGATGACGCCGAACAGCCCGCCCATGACGTCGTTGACCGAGGCGCCGGCGCGCAGCGGCTGGCCGGGCGGGCCGGTCATGTAGGCGAGGCCGCCCATCATCTGCACCACCTCGTCCAGCGCCGCGCGGTGCTCGTAGGGGCCGGGCAGGAAGCCCTTGCAGGAGCAGTAGACCAGCCGCGGGTTGAGCGCGGCGAGGGCGGCGTAGCCGAGGCCGAGCCTGTCCATGGCACCGGGGCGGAAGTTCTCCACCACCACATCCGCCTGGGCGGCGAGCTTGCGCACCAGGGCGAGGCTGGCGGGCTTCTTCAGGTCCACCGACAGGCTGCGCTTGTTGCGGTTGAAGGCGGGGAAGAAGCCCACGGCCGCGCCCATCAGGCGGCGCGTGTTGTCGCCGTCCGGCCCCGGCTCCACCTTCACCACGTCGGCGCCGAGATCGGCCAGCACCATGGCGCAGCTCGGCCCCATGATCATGTGGGTGAACTCCAGCACGCGGAGGCCGCGGAGCGGGCCGGGGCGGGAGGGGGCCGGTTCGGCGGCGGTCTGGTCGGCGGCGGTCTGGTCGGGCATGGGGGCGGTCTCGGTCAGGCGGCGGCGCGCGCCGGGTGATAGGTACGGGGGATGCCGGCGGCGGCGACGCGGCCGGCGAGGGCCTCCCCGGGCAGGCCGTCGCGCAGCGCCCCGCGCGCCTCCAGCAGCGCGGCGAGGTCGATGCCCGTGTCGAATCCCTCGGATTCCAGCAGGTAGACGAGGTCCTCGGTGTTGACGTTGCCGACCGAGCCAGGCGCGAAGGGGCAGCCTCCGAGCCCGCCCAGCGCGGCGTCGAAGCCACGCACCCCCGCCTCCAGCGCCGCGAGCACGTTGGCCAGGGCGGTGCCGAGCGTGTCGTGCAGGTGCAGGTGGCCGAGCGGGACGGGGCCGACCGCGGAGCGCACGGCGCGCACCAGCCGCCGCACCTGGCCGGGGGTGGCATAGCCGAGCGTGTCGGCGAGGGCGACCGCGGCAGCCCCGGCCTCGGCCAGCTCGGCGGCCAGCGCGACCACCTCCCGCTCCGGCACGGCGCCCTGCAGCGAGCAGCCGAAGGCGGTCGCGATGCCCGCCTCGATGCGCGGCGCGGCCTCGCCCAGCCCGCGCGCCCAGGCGGCGATGGCGCGGAAGGCGTCCACCTGCTCCGCGCGGCTGCGGCGCACGTTGGACCGGCTGTGCGCCTCGCTGGCCGAGACGGGGATGACCAGGGTCTGCGCCCCCGCCGCCGCCGCGTCCCGCGCGCCGCGCAGGTTGGGCGCCAGGGCCACGGCGCGCAGGGCCGGATGCCGTACCCGGACCGTGCGGACGACCTCGGCCGCGTCCGCCATCTGCGGCATGGCGGCGGGCGGCACGAAGCTCGCCACCTCCATCTCGCGCAGCCCGGCGGCGGCCATGGCGTCGATCCAGCGCAGCTTCGCCGCCGTGGGCATCACCGCCCGGACCATCTGGAGCCCGTCGCGCGGCCCGACCTCGCGGACCGTCACCGGTTCCGTTCTGCTGGCGTCTCCCATGGGGCCATGATGCCAACGCCGCTCAGGGGGGAGAAGCGCCGTCTGGCGCAGCCGGCGTGCGCGCCGGGCGCACGCTGCCGAGCAGGTGCTCGCGCAGCAGCCGTGCAGGGGGCGGCAGGGTCCCGGCCGGGCGCGAGACGAGGCGGAGCCGGCGCAGGGCCCAGGGCTCGCGGAGCGGCACGGCGCGCAGCCCCGGCCCGACCAGCCCCTCCGGCAGCACGGCCAGGCCCAGCCCCGCCGCGACCAGGCTCCGCGCCGCCTCCGACCCGTCCACCTGGAAGCGGTGGTCCGGCCGCCGGCCGAGCCGCTGCGCGGCCTCGGCCAGCAGCAGCGACAGCGCCCCGCTGCACGTCGACCAGCGGGTGGTCCAGCACCGCCTCGAAGCGCAGCCCCGGGGAATCCGCCAGGGGATGGTCCGGCGGCATCGCCACGACCAGCCGGTCGTGGCGCCAGGAATGGCCCTCCAGCCCTGCCGGCACCTCGCTGGCGCCGGTGATGAGGCCGAGATCCGCCCGCCCCTCCGACAGGTCGTGCAGGATGGCGAGGCTGTTGCCCTCGCGCAGCTCCACCCGGATGCCCGGGCTGGCCGAGCGGAAGCCGGCCAGCAGCTCCCCCACCCCGTGCCCCGCGATCACCGAAGGCGCGGCGTGCAGCCGCACGCTGCCCCGGCCGCCGGCGGCGAAGGCGCGCAGGTCGGCGGACATGCGGGCGGAGAGGTCGAACAGCGCCCGGGCATGCTGCGCCAGCGCCTCGCCGGCCGGGGTCGGGCGGACGCCCCGCGCGCCGCGTTCGAGCAGGGCGAGGCGGTGGTCCGCCTCCAGCACGCGCAGCCGCTTCGCCGCCGCCGAATGCGCGATGCCGCAGTGCCGGGCCGCCCGGGCGATGCTGCCCAGCTCCAGCGCCGCCAGGAACAGGCGCAGCGTCACCCAGTCCACGTCATGGCCCGCCATCGGCACTGCCCGCCCCCTTCCGATGCAGGGGCGGCATGATCGGCGCCCGTGCCGCGCCAGGAAACCCGGGCTTGGCGGGCGGCGCGCGCTGCGGCTAGACACCCCCGGACTGGCCAACCGGGACAACCCGGCGGCAGGGGAGGATGCGGCATGGACAGGCGTGGCTTTCTGGTCGGCGGTGCGGCCCTGCTGGCGGCGCCGCGCCTGGCGCGGGCACAGGACAACCGGGTGCTGCGGGTGATCCCGCAGGCGGACCTGGCCGTGCTGGACCCGGGCATCACCACCGCGACGGTCACCCGCAACCACGGCTTCATGATCTTCGACACGCTCTACGGGCTGGACGCCGCGGGCGAGCCGGTGCCGGAGATGGTGGGCGCGCAGGAGGTCACGGAGGACGGCAAGGCCTGGACCCTGCGCCTGCGCGACGGGCTGCGCTTCCATGACGGGGAGCCGGTCCGCGCCGCCGACTGCGTGGCCAGCCTGCGGCGCTGGGCGCGGCGCGACCCCTTCGGCAAGACGCTGATGGCCGCGACGGACGAGCTGTCGGCGGTGGACGACCGGACGCTGCGCTTCCGGCTGAAGCACCCCTTCCCGCTGCTGCCGCAGGCGCTGGCCAAGACCACGCCCTATACCCCCTTCATCCTGCCCGCGCGGGTGCTGCCGGCCGATCCCAATGCGGCGGTGACGGAGATGGTGGGCAGCGGCCCCTTCCGCTTCCTGCCGCAGGAGCGGCTGCCCGGGGCGCGCGTGGTCTATGCCCGCTCCGAGAGCTACGTGCCGCGCCCGGACGGCAGGCCCGGCTTCTCCAGCGGGCCGAAGCAGGTGAACGTCGACCGGGTCGTGTGGCAGGTGATCCCCGACGCCGCCACCGCCCTCGCCTCCATCCAGCAGGGCGAGGTGGACTGGTGGGAGCGGCCGATCCCCGACCTGCTGCCGCTGGTGGCCCGCGACCGGTCCCTGAAGGCGGAGGTGACGAACCGCGCCGGGACCGTCGCCTTCCTCCAGTTCAACCACCTGCACCCGCCCTTCGACAACCTGGCGATCCGCCGCCTCGTCCTTTCGGTGATCAACCAGGCGGACTTCGCCGCGGCGATCGGCGGCTCCGACCCCTCGCTGCGCGGCGGCAAGGTCGGAATCTTCCTGCCGGGCGGGCCGATGGCGACCGAGGCGGGGCTGGAGGCCCTGACCGGGCGCACGGACTTCGCCGCCGTCAAGCGACAGCTCACCGAGGCGGGCTACAAGGGCGAGCGCGTGGTCATGCTGGTCGGCACGGACAGCGCGGTGAACAACGCCGCCAGCGAGGTGGCGGGCGACCTGCTGCGCAAGATGGGCTTCAACCTCGACTACCAGTCGATGGACTGGGGTAGCGTCGTGCAGCGCCGCACCAGCCAGCAGCCGATCGACAAGGGCGGGTGGAGCATCTTCGCCGTCAGCGCGGACGGCGACTACTTCACCGACCCGACGGTGGTTCCCGCCATCCGGGCGAACGGCAAGGATGCCTGGATCGGCTGGCCGGACAGCCCCGCGATCGAGGCCCTGTACCGCGACTGGTTCCAGGCACCCGACCAGGAGAAGCGCCGCGCCATCGCGCGCGAGCTGCAGTTGCAGACCCTGCGCGACGTCACCTGGATCCCGGTGGCGCAGGTCTTCTTGCCGACCGTGCTGCGCAAGGAGATCTCGGGCGTGCTGCCGGGCTTCATCAAGTTCTGGAACGTCCGCAAGGGGTGAGGCCGACGGCGGGATGACCCGCTGTTCTGCGTGTTCCGGCGTGGGACCGGGAGGGGACGCCGTCCCCTCCCAGACCCTCCCCTGCCGGGGCCACAAGCGGGCCCCGGTCCCCGCTGGGAGTCTGGTGCTGTGGGGCTGTCGTCAGCCTGCGGGCTGATCCCAGACGGAGCGCGGACAAGCGGGACTCCAGAATAGTTTTGAAGGCGTCCGCGAGTGCGGCGGCCGGTCCCGCCGAGGAGCCATGCTCCTCGGCGCCTCGACCCCGTATCCGGCTGTCCCGCGGCAGCGCTGATCGGGTCCAGGGCCCGCAGGGTCCTGGCGGAGTGGGGGTACGGGGGCGAGGCAGAGCCTTGCCCCCGGGCCACGGGCGCCACGCCGGCACGGATCAACGCATCGCGCCGGTCAGGATGATGACGCGCACGGCTCCACCGCGAGGTTCGGCGCGTGGCGCTGCTCGGGCGGCCGATGGCCCGCAACGCGCGCGTCGCCCTCGCGGTGGCGGCTGACGACGGCCATCGCGCTCAGGCATGGGCTCCGTGGAAGGGCCGGCCGGTGACGGCGTGCCGGCGCAGCAGGGGGGCGGGGCGGTAGCGGTCCTCGCCATAGGCGCGGGCGAGCTGGCCGATCACCCCGGCCACCCAGGCGGCGCCGAGCGCATCGGCCCATTCCAGCGGGCCGCGCGGGTAGTTGACGCCCTGGCGCATCGACAGGTCCACCTCCGCCGCGCCGGCCACGCCCTGGCCGACCAGCTCGGCCGCCTCGTTGGCCAGCATCGCCACCGTGCGCGCCACGGCCATCCCAGCCGCGTCGTCCAGCACGGACACCGTCTTGCCCAGCGCCTGGAAGAAGCCTGCCGCCGCGGCCAGGGCCTCCGGCGGCGTGCCATCGGCGGGGGCCAGGGCGATGCGCGTGGCGGCGGCATAGTCCAGCGCCAGGTCGAAGAGCACCAGCGGCCGGCCCGCGGCGCGTTCCGTCGCCAACCGCCCGTCGGTCAGCGCCAGCACCGCGCCGTCCAGCCGGATCAGCCCCTCACCCCGTCTTTGCTCCACGGCGATCCCAACCTCCCCTGCCAGGGCGGCGAGCGGGTCGGCGGGGCCGAGTGCGCCTTCCACCACGATGCGCGTCGGACGCGGGCCGGGCGGTGCCTCGGGCGGTACGGGCGGCCCGGCGCCGTCGCGGTAGTCGTAGAAGCCGCGCCCGGTCTTGCGGCCGAGCAGCCCCGCCTCCACCAGCGCCTGTTGCACCAGGGAGGGGGCGTAGCGCGGATCGCCGAAGGTGGCGGCATGGACGGAGCGGGTGACGGCGAGGTTCACGTCGTGCCCGATCAGGTCCATCAGCGCGCAGGGCCCCATGCGGAAGCCGCCGGAGCCGGTCAGCACCGCATCCAGCACCTCGGGCGGCGCCGCCCGCTCGGCCAGCAGGCGCAGCGTCTCGCCATAGAAGGGCCGCGCCACGCGGTTGACGATGAAGCCCGGCGTGGAGCGGCAGCGCACCGGCACCTTGCCCCAGGCCGCCGCCGTGGCCGCGAGGGTCTCCGCCACCGCCGGTGCGGTGAGGTGGCCGCTGACCACCTCGACCAGCGGCAGGACGGGCGCGGGGTTGAAGAAGTGCATCCCCGCCACCCGGTCCGGCCGGCGCAACCGGGCGGCAAGGGCGGTGACGGAGAGGGAGGAGGTGTTGGTGGCCAGGATGGCGTCCTCCGCCACCAGCGCCTCGACGGTCATCAGGACCTTCGCCTTGATGTCGAGGTCCTCCACGATCGCCTCGATCACCAGCCCGGCCCGGGACAGGTCCTCCAGCGCCGGGGCGGGGCGCAGGCGGTCCAGCCGCGCCGCCGCTTCCGCCGCCGGGAGCTTGCCGCGCGCCACCAGCCGGTCGAGATCGGCGCGCAGCCGGGCAAGGCCCTGCTCCACCGCCCCCGGCGCCGCATCGTGCAGCCACACGCGGTGCCCGGCCGCGGCCGCGACCAGCGCGATCCCCGCGCCCATCGTCCCCGCCCCGATCACCGCCACCGCCGCCTCGCGCGGCAGCGCGTCGCCCGTCGCCTGCATGGCCCGTCCCCCCCTCGCCTTGTCGCGGCTCGCTGCCGCAATCGCCCTGGCAGCCTTGCGCCGGATGCCGGCTACACCGGCCGCCGCCCTGCCCTGGCCTCGATCGGCGCCGCCATCAGGCACACCGTCCGGACCTGGCGGCCGGCGCCGGACGGGCCTGGGTGCGCCCCGGCGGCGGCCGTCCTCCGAGCATCGTGTCGCGCCCACGAGCCCTCGATCATCGCGACAATCGGGGGCGTCCTCCACACGCGCATGGGGCTCACCACATGGTCTGGCGGGCCCGCTCGGCCCAGCCGCGGTCGTACTCCTCGCCCCCGACAAGCCCCTGGCTCATGCTGCGGAGGATCTGGCCGGGCGTGGGCAGGCTTCGCGGGTCCACCTGGCTCTCCGCCTTCCACAGGCCCGAGCGGAGGATGGCGCGGGCGCACTGGAAGTAGACCTCCTGCACCGCGACCACCATCACGCTGCGCGGCGCCTTCTCCTCCACCGCGAAGGCTTGCAGCAGCGCCGGCTCCGTCTCCAGCACCGCACGCCCGTTCACCCGCAGCGCATTGCCGCTGCCCGGGATGAGGAACAGCAGCCCCACGCGCGGGTCGCGCACGATGTTGCGCAGGCTGTCCACGCGGTTGTTCCCCCGCCGGTCGGGGAGGAGCAGGGTGCGCGGGTCCGCCACCCGCACGAAGCCCGGCCGGTCGCCACGGGGCGAGCAGTCCAGCCCCTCCGGTCCGACCGTGGCCAGGGCCAGGAAGGGCGCGGCCGCGACGAAGCGCGCGTATTCGGGCGTCACATGGTCCGCCACCTTGGCCGTCGAGGCCGGCGCCACCTCCTCCAGCCGGCCATAGACCGCCTCCAGCTCCTCCAGGCTTCCGATCACCGCCACCGCTGCATCCTCCGCTCCCTGCGCGGCACCGGGCTAGACCATGCCGGCGGCGGGGACTATCGAGTTGATCTGACGCATCGGTGAGTTTTTCTCACGAAGGGAGGGCTGATTGCGCCGCCTCCCCCCACTGTCCGCGCTGCGGGCCTTCGAAGCGGTGGCACGGCTGGGCTCGGTGACGCGCGCGGCGGAAGAGCTTGGCCGCACGCACGGGGCGGTCAGCCGCCAGCTCCGGACGCTGCAGGAGGCAGCCGGCATCGACCTGTTCGAGAAGGCCGGCACGGGCCTGCGCCCCAACGCCGCCGGCCAGGCGCTGCGCGACGTGGCCGCCACGGCGTTCGGCGGCCTGGAACAGGGCTGGGGACGGCTGCTGGACGAGGCGCGGTCGCCCGCGATCCATGTGGCCTGCTCGGCCAGCTTCGCGATGCGCTGGCTCGTGCCGCGGCTGGGCGACTTCCAGAAGCAGCAGCCCGGGACACGGCTGCGGCTCTCCATGACCACGGCACGGGAGCTGCGGCACGAGGGGGCCGACCTGGTGATCGCCTGGAACCGCGCCTCCTATCCGCGGACCGAACAGGCGCAGGCCATCCCCCTGGGCGGGATCGCCTTCGGGCCGGTCTGGTCGCCTGCCTACCCGGTGACGGTGACACCGGGCCGCCTGGAGTTCCGGGACAGGATCGCGCACGAGCACCTCGGCGCGGCCTGGGAGCTGTGGCAGGCGCGTAGCGGGACGGAGGTGCAGGCCGGGGCCACGCTGGCCTTTCCGCACACCCATCTCTGCATCGAGGCCGCGATCGCCGGCATCGGCGTGGCCCTGGTCGAACGGCGCCTGGTGCGCGACGATCTGGCGCAAGGCCGCCTCCTCGCCCCCTGCGGCTTCACCCCCTTCCCGGAAGGCATCGCGGCAGTGCCCACCTCGGAAAAGGCCCGCTCCCCGGCGGCACGTGGCTTCCTCGCCTGGCTTTCCGGAACCCTGCGGGACACGGCGGGCTGATGCGGACGGCAGGATGCTCCTTGACCCGCGCCGGCGCAGGGTGTGCCCGTGGCCCGGGGGCAAGGCTCTGCCTCGCCCCCGTACCCCCACTCCGCCAGGACCCTGCGGGCCCTGGACCCAGTGGGCGCTGCCGCGGGACAGCCTGATACGGGGTCACGGCGCCGAGGAGCCATGCTCCTCGGCGGGTACGGTGTCCGCACTTGCGGACGCCTTCAAAGCTATTCCGGAGTCCCGCCTGTCCGCGCGCCGTCAGGGTTCAGCCCGAAGGCGGACGCTCACCGGAAGCACCAGACTCCCAGCGGGGACCGGGGCCCGCTTGTGGCCCCGGCAGGGGAGGGTCCGTGGAGGGGACGGCGTCCCCTCCCGGTCCGACGCCGGAACACCACAGCACGACGGATCAGGCCATCCCGCCGTCCGTGCGACATAGGCCAGCCGACGGGCCGCGGCCCCGGCGCGGACGGGGCGACGTGGCCGGCGCGGCATGGCCTCCGTCATGGCCGCTGCCGGGGCGCCGGGCAGCGCCGTGCGATCAGGCCGACCGTGCGTGGTGCCGTGCCCGGGCCGCGTCCAGCGCGTCGTAGTGGCGCCGGATGATGCCCAGGGCGCAGAGCAGGCCGAAGCCGATCAGCGACAGGCCGAAGACGGTGATCGGCAGGTCCACCGCGGCGCCGGCCATGAACAGGCCGATCAGGGCGAGGACGCAGTAGAGGATCAGGAAGAAGACCTGGCTGGCGTTCATTTCGGTTCTCCCGGAGGGGGGTCGTCGTAGAGGATTCGGTTCGCGGCGCCGTCGAGGTCCTCGTACTGCTTCGAGCGCAGCGCCCAGAGGAAGGCGGCGAGCCCGCCGAGGCCCATCAGCAGCGCCAGCGGCACGAGCAGGATGAGCGCGTTCACGGCGCCCGCCCCACCCGCAGCGCGTTCAGCACCACGAGGATCGAGGAGGAGGCCATGATCAGCGCCGCGATCAGCGGCGTGGCGAGGCCCAGGATCGCCACCGGCACGGCCACCAGGTTGTAGGCCAGGCTGAAGCCCAGGCTCTGCCGCGCGATCCGCCGCGCCCGGCGCGACAGGGCGACGGCGTGGGGGAGAGCGGCGAGTCCTTCGGTGCGCAGCACCAGGTCGGCGGCGGATTGCGCGATGTCCGTGGCGTCGGCCGGGCTGGCGGAGACATGCGCCTCGGCCAGCGCCATGGCGTCGTTGATGCCGTCGCCCAGCATCAGCGGCCGGCGCCCCTCGGCGCGCAGGGCGGCGAGCCGGGCGCGCTTGGCCTCGGGGCCGGCGTTGGCGGTCCAGGCGTCGATGCCGCAGGCGGCCGCCGCCTCGCGCACCGCCGCCTCGCCGTCGCCCGAGAGCAGCTCGACGGTCAGGCCCAGGTGCCGCAGCGCCGCGACGGAGACCGCCGCGTCCTCACGCAGGCGGTCGGCGAAGCGGAAGGTCCAGGCGGGGCCGTCGCCCTCTCGGTAGACCAGGGTCATGCCCTGCCCGTCCCCGGCCACGCCGCAGAAGTCTGGGGAGCCGAGCCGGCGCTCTCCGGCGGCGAGACCCTGGCCGGGGTGTTCCACCACCCCCTCGGCCACCGTCCCGCCGGGCACCGCCGCCGCCAGGGCGCGGGCCAGCGGGTGGCGCGAGGCGCGGGCCAGCGCCGCCGCGCGCGCCGAAACCCCGGCCGGGATGGCGGGGTCGGCGATCCAGCGCGGCCGGCCCTCGGTCAGCGTGCCCGTCTTGTCCAGCACGGCGTGGTCCGCCTCGGCCAGCCGCTCCAGCGCGGTGGGGGAGGAGACCAGCACGCCGCGCCGGAACAGCGCCCCCACCGCCACCGCCTGCACCGCCGGCACGGCGATGGCGAGGCCGCAGGGACAGGTGATGAGCAGCACCGCCACGGCGGGCACCAGCGCCGCCGGCCAGGGCAACCCCGCCCAGAGCCACCAGCCGAGGAAGGTCGCCGCCGCGACGAGGTGCGCGATGGGCAGGTAGAGCCGCGCCGCCCGGTCGGCCAGCGCGTGGTAGCGGCCCTTCGCCGCCTCCGCCTGCTCCAGCAGCCGCGCCATGGCGGCGAGCGAGCCATCGGCGGCCGCGGCGGAGACGGTCAGGCGGAAGGGCGCGCCCATGTTCACGGCACCCGCCGGCAGGGCCTCGCCCGCCGGGATCCCGCGCGGCAGGCTCTCGCCGGTGATGGCGGCGGTGTCGAGCAGCACGGCCTCCGCCGCCATGCCGTCGAGGCGCAGCCGCTCCCCGGCCGCGACCAGCAGCACGTCGCCCGCCCGCGCCTGCTCCATCGGGATGGCCTGGGCCGTGCCGTCGGGGGCGATGCGGGTGACGCTGCCCTCGCGCAGCGCCAGCAGCTCGGCCGCGGCCTGGCGCACCCGGCGGCGCGCGGCGCGGTCCAGCACCCGGCCCGCCAGCAGCACGGCGAGGAGCATGGTGGCGCCGTCGAACCAGGTGAAGCGGCCGTTCTGCACCGTCTCCGACAGGGACATCGCGGCCGTCGCCAGCACGCCGAGCGAGATGGCGAGGTCCATGCTGACCCGCCCGGCCCGCAGCCCCGCGACGGCCGAGCGGTAGAAGGGCATCCCCGCGACCAGGATCACCGGCAGGCCGATCAGCGCCGCGACCCAGTGCAGCGCCGCTCGCGTCGCCTCGCCCATGTCCGCGCCGACCCAGACGGCGACGGAGAGCATCATCACGTTCACCGCGCCGAAGGCGGCGATGCCCAGCGCCCGGACCAGCGCACGGCCCTCGGCATCCTCGGTGGCGCGCAGGCAGGCGGGGGACCAGGGAGCGACGCGGAAGCCCAGCCGCGCGACCAGGGCGGCCAGCGCGTCGGCCCGGGCGGCCGGGCCGTTCCAGGCGACGGAGAGCCGGCGGTCGGAGAAGTTCAGCCGGGCGCGGGTGACGTCCGGCTCCTGCGCCAGCGCCTGCTCCACCAGCCAGACGCAGGCGCCGCAGGTGAGGCCCGCCACCATCAGCTCCAGCCGGTACGCGCCCTCGCCCGCCGGCACGGCGAGGGCGGCGTATTCCACCGGGCTCGCCTCCACCTCGGGGCGCAGCGTGCCGTCCGCCGCGGCGCGGCGCCGGTAGAAGCCGTCGAGGCCGAGGCGGTTCACCAGGGCGAAGGCGCCCTCGCAGCCATGGCAGCAGAAGCGCGCCTGGCCCGGGGCCAGGGCGCCGCCGCAATGGACGCAGCGCGTGGCGCTGGCGGCGGCCGTCTCGGCCAGGACGGGCGAGAGCGCGTTCACGGCAGGACCAGCCGCTCCCGCACGTCCAGCGCGGCGCCGTCCGGGGCGGTCAGGCGCAGCCGCGCCTGCCACAGCCCGGGGCGATCCTCGCGCAGCGCCGCCTGCCAGCGGCCGGGGGCGACGGCGGCGACGTCGAGCGGCAGCTCCCGCCCGTCGACCGGGCGTTGCAGCACCCCCTCCACCCGGCCGGACAGGGGCAGCCCCTCGCGGTCGGCGACGCGCAGCTCCAGCACCCCGCCCACGACGCGCAGCGTGGCGCGCCAGCCCAGCGCGTCCTGCCGCGCCGCCTCCTCCAGCACGCGGTTGTAGTCGCGGCCGGCCTCGTAGGGGTGGCTGGTGGTGATGCCGGTGAAGGTGGTGACGGCGGCGGTGATCAGCACGGCGTTTACCGCCACCACCACGGCCATGCCGCCGGCGATCGCCCAGGGGATCCAGCGCCCGCGCCGGGGGTCGTAGCCGTGGGGATCGCGGTCGCCGGTTCGACGGTCGAGGGTCATGCTCACGGCTTGGGTCCCAGGAAGACGCTGGACTCGCGCGCGGCGACGCGCCCGTCCGGCTTGAGCAGGCTGAAGGTGACGGCGACGGATTCCGGCGCCGGCCCGGGCCCGCGGGTGACGAAGACGCGGAGCTGGCTCAGCGTGTCCGGGCGGCTCTCGATCACCGGGCGGCCCTGGCCGTCCGTCTCCGCATCGGGGGCGGAGAGCAGGTGGCCCGGCGGCGCGTCCATCACCACGGACAGGGTGGCGGCCTCGCGGGTCTTGTTGGCGACGCGCAGCGTATAGGCGTTCCGAACCCCGCCCTCCGAGAGGCGGACGTAGAGCGGCGCGCGCTCGCGCAACACGGTCAGCGTCGTCTCCGCCCGCATCAGGAAGGCGCCGAGCATGACGGCGCCGACGACGGCCAGCGCCCCGGCATAGACCAGGGTGCGCGGGCGCAGGAAGCGCGGCGCCTTGCGCGCGGCCATCCCGGCGGCGAGGCGCTGCGGCCCCGGCGGCAGGGGGGCGGCGACGCGGCTGCTGGCCTCCAGGTTCGTCAGCGTCTCGAAGGCGATCAGGCCGCCCTCGCGGTGCAGCTTCGCCATCACCTCGTTGCAGGCGTCGATGCACAACCCGCAGCCGATGCACTCCATCTGCTGCCCCTCGCGGATGTCGATGCCCGTTGGGCAGACATGCACGCAGCCGAGGCAGTCCACGCAGTCGCCCACGCCCTGGGCCTTGGCCTTGCCGCGCGGCTCGCCGCGCCAGTCGCGGTAGGTGACGACGAGGGAGTTCTCGTCGAGCATCGCGGACTGGAAGCGCGGCCAGGGGCACATGTAGGTGCAGACCTGCTCCCGCGCCCAGCCGGCCAGCAGGTAGGTGGTGGCGGTGAAGAGGGCGATGAAGAAATACGCCTCGAAGGAGGCGCGGCCGGTGAAGAAGTCCCGCACGATCGTCGGCGCGTCGGCGAAGTACATGATCCAGGCGCCGCCGGTGGCGAGCGCGATGAACAGCCAGGCGGCGTGCTTGGCGGTCTTGCGCAGCCAGACCTCGCGCGTCCAGGCGCCGCGGTCCATCCGCATCCGCGCGTTGCGGTCGCCCTCGATCCAGCGCTCGACCAGCATGAACAGGTCCGTCCAGACCGTCTGCGGGCAGGTGAAGCCGCACCAGAGGCGCCCGAACAGGGAGGAGACGGCGAAGAGGCCGAAGGCCGCGAAGATCATCAGCAGGGTGACGAGGTAGATGTCCTGCGGCCAGATCTCCAGGCCGAACAGGAAGATGCGCGCGTGCTGGATGTCCACCAGCACCGCCTGGTCCGGCACGCCGGGGCCGCGGTTCCAGCGCAGCCAGGGCACGAGGTAGTAGAGGCCCAGGCAGAGGGCCAGCACCACCCACTTCACCTGCCGGATCGTCCCGCGCACCGCGCGCGGGTAGACCTTGCGGTGGCTGGCGTAGAGGGACGGCGGCGCCGCCTCGGGGGTTGCCCGAGGGGATTCCGCCGGGCGGTGCAGGGTCCGGGCCTCGCTCATCACACTGCGGCCTACTCGCCGCCTCCCAGGGAATGGACGTAGATCGTCAGCATGTTGACCACCGCCGGGTCGAGGCGGCGCTGCCAGGAGGGCATCACCCCGCCGCGCGAGTAGGAGACGCTGCGCAGGATGGAAGCCTTGTCGCCGCCGTAGAGCCAGACCTGGTCGTTCAGCCGCGGGGCGCCGAACTGGCGGTTCCCCTCGCCGCGCTCGCCATGGCAGGAGGCGCAGTTCTCGGCGAAGACCGCCGCCCCGCGCGTGGCCGCCGCCTGGTCCGTGGCGCGGCCGGTGAAGGCCAGCACCGCCTCGGCGACGTCGTTCACCTGCGCCGCCGTCAGCACCCCGTCGGCCAGGAAGCGCGGCATCATGGACACCCGCTGCTCCTCGCTCTCGTTGGAGCGGACGCCGTGGGTGACGGTCTGGCGGATGTCGTCCAGCGTGCCGCCCCACAGCCAGTCGTCGTCGGCCAGCGAGGGGAAGCCGCCCGGCGCGCCCTGCCCGCCCGCGCCGTGGCAGGCGGCGCAGTTGTTGGCGAAGGCGATGCGCCCGCCGGCCATCGCGAAGTCGCGCAGCTCCGGATCGGCCGCGATCTCCTGCGGCGTGGCGGCGCGCAGCCGGGCCATCATCGGCGCGCGCTCCGCCTGGGCCGCGGCCATCTGCGGCACCACCTCCTCGCGGGCGATGCTGCCGGTCAGGCCGGTCATGCCCCAGAAGGGCAGGGCGGGGTAGAGCACCACCCAGACCAGGGAGAAGGCGATGGTGGCGTAGAAGGTCCACAGCCACCAGCGCGGCAGGGGCGTGTTCAGCTCCCGGATGCCGTCCCACTCGTGGCCGGTGGTGGTGCGGCCGGTGACCTCGTCCCGGACGATCTTGTCTGCCATCTCAGCGCTCCTGGCGCCCGTTCCCGGGGCGCCCGTTCCCGGGGCGCGCGTCCCCGGGCGGTTCGTCCTGCAGGGGAATCCTGCCCATCTGCTCGTAGTCCCGCTTCTTCGAGGGTCGCATCACGCGCAGGACGACCCACACGAACAGCACGAAGAACAGCACCACCCACAGCGACCGCATCGCCGGGTAGATCGCGATCAGCGTGTCCATCGCCGCCGCCCTACTGCTGGCGCATCTGCTGCGGGGCCACGTCGCGGAAGTCGACGAGGGTCCCCAGCATCTGCAGGTAGGCGACGACCGCGTCCATCTCCGTGACCTCGCGGGCATCGCCGTCGAAGACGCCCTGCCGGGACTTGGCGTAGCGCGAGAGCAGCCCCGCCCCGTCCAGCGCCGGGTTCGCCTGCGCCCGCAGGTCGGCCTGGGCGTTGGCGATCATCGCGTCCGTATAGGGCACGCCCACGGCGCGCAGCGTGCGCATGCGGTCGGCCACGTCCTCCGTCCGCAGCGGGCGGTCGAGGAAGGCGTAGGGCGGCATCACGCTCTCCGGCACCAGGGCGCGGGGCGAGCGCAGGTGCGCCGCGTGCCAGTCGTCCGAGTAGCGCCCGCCGACGCGCGCCAAGTCCGGCCCGGTGCGCTTGGAGCCCCACTGGAAGGGATGGTCGTACATGCTCTCCGCGGCCAGGCTGTAGTGGCCGTAGCGCTCCAGCTCGTCGCGGAAGGGGCGGATCATCTGCGAGTGGCAGAGGTAGCAGCCCTCGCGCACGTAGATCTCGCGCCCCATCAGCTCCAGCGGCGAGTAGGGGCGCACGCCCTCCACCCGCTCGATGGTGGTCTCCACGGCGAAGAGCGGCACGATCTGCACCAGCCCGCCGATGGAGATCGTGATCAGCGTCAGCACGCCGAGCAGGATCAGGTTGCGCTCGATCTTGCCGTGGTCGAACCAGCGGAACATCGCGGTGTCCTCCCGCTCACTCGGCCGCGGCAGGGATCGGGGCGGGCAGGAACTCCGCCTCCGTCTCCTGCGCGCCGCGGATGGTCATGAAGACGTTGAAGGCCATCATCAGCCCGCCGGCGAGGTAGAGCACGCCGCCCAGCGCGCGGATGGCGTAGTAGGGGTGCATCGCCGCGACCGTCTCGATGAAGCTGTACTGGAGGAAGCCCATCTCGTCGAAGGCGCGCCACATCAGCCCCTGCATGATGCCCGAGACCCACATGGCGGAGATGTAGAAGACGATCCCCAGCGTCGCGATCCAGAAGTGCCAGGAGATCAGCTTCTCCGACCACATGCCGGCGCGGCGCCACAGCACGGGGATGAGGTAGTACATCGCGCCGAAGGTGATGAAGCCGACCCAGCCCATGGCGCCGGAATGGACGTGGCCGATGGTCCAGTCGGTGTAGTGGGAGAGGCTGTTGACCGAGCGGATGGACATCACCGGCCCCTCGAAGGTGCTCATGCCGTAGAAGGCGACGGCGGCGACGGAGAAGCGCAGCGCGGGGTTGGTGCGCAGCTTGTCCCAGGCGCCCGAGAGGGTCATCAGCCCGTTGATCATGCCGCCCCAGGAGGGCATCCACAGCATCACGCTGAAGACCATGCCCAGCGTCTGCGCCCAGTCCGGCAGGGCGGTGTAGTGCAGGTGGTGCGGCCCGGCCCAGATGTAGAGGAAGATCAGGGTCCAGAAGTGGATGATCGACAGGCGGTAGGAATAGACCGGCCGGTCGGCCTGCTTCGGGATGAAGTAGTACATCATCCCCAGGAAGCCCGCGGTCAGGAAGAAGCCCACGGCGTTGTGGCCGTACCACCACTGGATCATCGCATCCTGCACGCCGGAGGCCGCGGTGTAGGAGCGCGCGGAGCCCAGGCTGACGGGGATGGCGATGTTGTTGCCGATGTGCAGCACGGCGATGGTGATGATGAAGGCCAGGTAGAACCAGTTGGCCACGTAGATGTGCGGCTCCTGCCGGCGCAGGATCGTGCCGCCATAGGCCAGCAGGTAGACCACCCAGACGAAGGTCAGGTACCAGTCCACGTACCACTCGGGCTCGGCGTATTCCTTGCCCTGGGTGACGCCCAGCACGTAGCCGAGCGCCGCCATGACGATGAAGAACTGGTAGGACCAGAACAGGAACCAGCCCATCTCCTCGCCGCCCCACAGCCGCGCGCGGCAGGTGCGCTGCACGACGAACAGGCTGGTGCCCAGCAGCGCGTTGCCGCCGAAGGCGAAGATGACGGCGCTGGTGTGGACCGGGCGCAGCCGCCCGAAGGTCGTCCATTCCAGGTCGAGGTTGAGCAGCGGCCAGGCGAGCTGGCTCGCGATCAGCACCCCCATGAGGAAGCCGACCACGCCCCAGAAGACGGTGGCGATGGCGAAGGCCCGGATGGGCGCCTCGACATAGGGTTCCGCGAGTCTCGCGGGTGGTCCCGCGGCGATGGCTGTGGTGGCCTGGTCCATATCCGTTCGTCGTCCCTGCACGGCGCGCCCCCCGGCCCGGGGGGATGCTCCCATTGGCCGAACTAGGCCGCCCGGCCTCACGCGTCCTTGATTCGGATCAAGGACGGCGCGGGCCGGAGCAGGCAGCAGGACCGGCGGGGATCGGACAGGGGAGGCAAGGCTTGGACCGAACGACCATACCCAGGGGGTCGGCGGGGGAGGTCCCCGGGGATCTCCCCGACCGGGAGGGGGTTCCGGCGTGGTCCGGCGAGCTGGGCGTGCTGCCGACGCCCTTCGGCTTCGCGGTGCGCCGGGTGCCGCCGGACCGGCCCTGGGCCTGGCTGGCCGCGGGCTGGGACGACCTGCGGGCGGCGCCCCTGGCCGGCTTCCTCAACGGCGCCGCCGTGGTGGCGGCGGGCTGGGTGCTGGTGTCGGGGCTGCTCTCCCTGGGCATGGCCTGGGCGGTGCCGCCGGCCATCGCGGGCTTCCTGCTGATCGGGCCGCTCTGCGCCGCCGGGCTCTACGAGGTCAGCCGCCGCCGCGCCGCCGGGCTGCCGCTGCGGCCGGGGGACTGGCTGGACGGCTTCGCCCGCAACGGCTCGCAGATCGCGCTGGTCGGGCTGGCGCTGCTCCTGCTCCACATCGTCTGGGTGCAGGTCGCGGCGCTGCTCTTCATGGCGATATTCGGCCTGGGCTTCGCGCCGCCGATCGAGCACCTGCCCATGGCCCTGCTGCGCTCGCCCCGGCTGCTCCCCTTCCTGATCCTGGGCACCGGCGCGGGGGCGGTGCTGGCGGCCATCGCCTTCGCCCTCTCCGCCGTCTCCATCCCGCTGCTGGTGGATCGCGACGCCGGTGCCGTCACCGCCATGACCGCCAGCGTGCAGGCGGTGCGCGCCAATCCCGGCCCGATGCTGTTCTGGGCGGGGCTGATCGTCGTCTTCACCGCCATGGCGCTGGTGCCCTTCTTCCTGGGCCTGGCGCTGGTGGTGCCGCTGGTCGCGCATGCGAGCTGGCACGCCTATCGCGACCTGATCCTGTGGGACGCCGCGCCGGAGGGTGCCCCGGCGAAGGCGCCCGCGCTCAGCCGGCCAGCCTGAGCGCCATCGCCGCCAGCACCACCGCGTTGGCGGCGAAGAGCAGCCCGCCCAGGGCGCGCAGCCGCGGCCCCGCCCGGCGCGCCAGGAAGCCGCCCAGCAGCCCCACGCCCACCAGCGCCGGCAGGGTCCCCAGCACGAAGGCCAGCATGGCGAGCGCCCCGCCCAGCACGCTGCCGGCCGCCGCCGCCCCGGCCAGGGCGCCGTAGAGCAGGCCGCAGGGCAGGGCGGAGAGGCAGAGGCCCAGCGCGAAGCTGCGCCAGCCGCCCGCCGGCGCCCCGAAGGGTTGCAGCCGGGCCAGCAGCCCGGACGGCAGGCGCAGCGCCGGCGGGTGCGGCAGCAGCGCGGCGAGGCGCGTGGAGGCCTGGGCGGCCATGGCCAGGGCGGCGGCCAGCAGCATCGCCACCAGCACCCAGCGCAGCCCGGAGGCGAGGCTGACCAGCCCGGCCAGCCCGCCGACCACCCCGCCCAGCAGCGTGTACCCCGCCACCCGCCCGGCGTGGTAGGACAGCAGGGCCGCCCCGGCGAGGCGCTGCAGCCGCCCGCCTGCCAGGCGGTCCGGCCGCGCCGCCACCTGGGCCATCACGAAGGGGCCGCACATGCCGGCGCAATGGGTCAGCCCGCCCGCCAGCCCGGCCAGGAACAGCGCTGCGGCCAGGGTCGCGAGCCCCCCGACCCCCAGCGCATCCAGGCCATGCAGGCAATCGGCGAGCATGGCGCGGAAGGTGCCACGGCGCCGCGCCCCGCACCCCTGCGCAAAGCGGGCCCAAGGCATGCATCCACCCCCCGCCCGGCTCCTGCGCCCTTCGGGCGGGTTCGTCCGCCTCGGTCGCCGCCAGCCATGGTCCGGCGGCCGGGGCGATGCAGGATCAGGCCCCCGTCGGCGGCGCCGAGTCGATCGCGGCGCGCTTCCGGTGAGGACGGACGCGGCGCTGCGCCATATCCACAAGCTGAAGATAGGCCTCGGCCGCCGCGACCGCGTCGCCCAGTGCATCGTGCTGCCGCCGCAGCGGGATGCCGAGCTCCTCGAGCAGCGCCGGGAAGCGAAGGTCGACGACGGTGCCGGGAGGGGCATGGCCGTACTTGAACCGGTAGTACAGGGCCGAGATCTCGATGCGTCGGTTGGGGAGCTTCGCCTGGATCATCGGCAGGACGTGGCGATCGAGCATGGCCACGTCGAAATCCAGGTAGTACCCGACCAGGGGCCGGCTGCCGATGAAGCGCAGCAGCCGCGGCAGAACCTGGCGGATGGGCTCGCCGCCCTCGAGATCGCGGGCGCGCAAGCCATGGATGCGGATGGAGGCGGGGGACAGCGCGGCCTCGGGCTGGATCGTCGCCTGGAAGCGTTCGCTGAGCAGGATGCGGTTCCCGACCAGGCGCACGGCCGCGATGCTGACGATGTCGTCCCGCTGCCTGTCCAGCCCCGTGGTCTCGCAGTCCAGGGAGACGGCCTCTCCCTTCGGCTCGGGGCCGAAGAGGAAGCGGTAGCTGTGGTCGCCCAGAGATACGCGGTAGAACGCGCGCCGCAGCGCCGGGAGGATGGGCCCCATCGCCGCCCCCGTCAGAAGGCCTGAAGCTGGTAGCGGTCCTGCACCAGGCCACGAAGCTCGCGGGCGAGGCGCAGGGCGTCGCGGAGGATGTCGCGGTCCACGGCAGAGAGCCGATCCAGCCGGACCACCGACCCCCCGCCCTCCTTGGGATCGTTGCGCCGCCGGGCTTCCAATTGCGCGCGCAGGCGGAACTCCATCAGCACCCGCAGCGCCGCCAGCAGCTCGCGCCCGAACTCCCCGCTCAGGCCGCCGGATTCCACCACCGCCTTCAGCCGTCCGGCGGTCGAGCTGGCGGGGATGCCGCGCTCCAACGCCATCACGCGCAAGCCATGGACGATGGGGAAGAGTCCGGCGCGCTTGATGTCGATGCTGTCCGGCCCGCCGATGCCCACCGAGGCCATGAGGGAGCCGAGCAGCCCCGCCCCCGGCGCGGCGAAGGTCTCGATCAGATGCGCGAACCGGGCGAGCAGCACCGGCTCGCCGCGCATCAGCCCAGCCAGGTGGCCGCGGGCCTCCTGCAGCAGCGCGGCCGGGCCCGCCACGGCCTCGGCATCCGCGAAGATGGCGAGATGCATCGCCGCCTCCGGCTCGCCGCCCCGGACCCAGCCCTCGATCTGGCGCAGGAACTCGTGCAGCGGGCGCGACCAGATCGGGTTGCGCACCATCACCTCGCCCGGGCATGGCGGGAAGCCCAGCCGGTCGAGCGCGCCGGTGAAGTCCGCACGATAGGCCGCCAGCTCCGCCTCCGGCACGGGCCCCGCCAGCAGCAGGCCGTTGTCCTGGTCCGTGCGAAGGGTCTGCTCCCCGCGCGCCTCCGAGCCCATCAGGAAGAGGCAGCCCATGGTACGGATGCCGGCGGGCGCCACCATGTCGTGCACGCGCGCAAGCAGGCGGCGATTGAGGTCGGAGGTGACCTCGGCGATCGCCTCCACCCGCAGCCCCTGCCGGTGCAGCCGCTCCACCTGCGCCTGGATGTCGGCCGCCACTCCGGCCAGGTCGTCCAGGCCGCGGGCGCTGTCGATCCGGCTGGGCAGGAGCTGGGCGTTGCCGGCGAAGAGGCCGAGCAGGTCGATATCCTCGAGGAAGCCCGTGAACTCCCCCGATCTGCGCACCGCAAGACGCCGCTTGCCGTGCTTGTACATCAGCAGGAGCGCGTCCGAGACGAAATCCTCCGCCTCCACGGCCAGCAGGTCGAAGTGGGCGATCTCCCGGATCGGCGTGCCGAGCGGCAGGCGGCGCAGGATGAGCGCCTTGGCCAGGTTCATCCCCGTCACGACCCCGACGCGCTCCCCGTCGCGGACGAAGAGGGCGTTCGTATCCGCCTCGCCCATGAGCGTGCCGGCGGCTTCGATGCTGGCCTCCGCGCCGATGAAGACGGCGCGGCCGCGGCGGGCCTCGTCGACCCGGGCATGCAGGACCGAGTCGACGCCGTGCACGCCGCCCTGCATGGCGAGAGCGTCGAGCTTGCGCGAGATCTCCGCGTAGAAGAAGGCCGCGAAGCCGGCATTGGCGCTGATCAGGGCGCGGACCAGAGCACCAGGGAGAAGGTGGCAGAGCGTCTCCTCGCCCGCCACGAAATCCTCCCCGGCCGCGCCATGCACCAGGGCGCGCGCATCGAAGCTGTCGTGCGGGCCGAGCATCGCCTGCAGCTCGCCCGCGGCATCGCGGACCTCGACGCGGCCCTTCAGGACGACATGCAGGTGGTCGGAGGTCTGGCCCCGCGTGACGATGCGCTCGCCGGGGCGGAAGTAGGCGATGTCGAGGGCATCGCGCAGCCGCTCGACCTCGGCATGGGTCAGGCGGTCGAAAGGCGGGTTGCCGGAATGGAAGCCTTCGGACATGGGGCGGCGGCGGCCGGGCCGCGGGGACCCGGCCGCCTCCCTTCAGTGGACGTGGGCGGAGGCGGCGCCGATCCCCGTCTCCGAGCGCACGTACTGCGCGTCGAAGCTCGCGATCTCGCGCCGCGCCCGCTGGCTGGCGTCCATCTTCGAGAAGAGCCAGATCCCCCCGAAGGCGATCGGCATGGAGAAGATCGCGGGGTTGTCGTAGGGGAACAGCTCGTGCGGGAAGCCGAAGGTCGTGACCCAGACGGCCTTGCTCAGCACCACCATCACCACCGCCGAGACCAGCCCCAGCAGCCCGCCGGCGAGCGCCCCCAGCGTGGTGGTGCCCTTCCAGAAGACGGACATCAGCAGCACGGGGAAGTTGCAGCTCGCCGCCACGGCGAAGGCGAGGCCGACCATGAAGGCGACGTTCTGGTTCTCGAAGACATAGCCCAGGTAGATGGCGACGATGCCGATCACCACGGCGCTGATCTTGGAGATCTTCACCTCCTTGGTCTCGGAGGCGCGGCCGCGGGCGATGACCTCGGCATAGAGGTCGTGGCTGACCGCCGAGGCGCCGGCGAGGGTGAGGCCGGCCACCACCGCCAGGATGGTGGCGAAGGCGACGGCGGAGATGAAGCCCAGGAAGAGCGAGCCGCCCACCGCGTCGGCCAGGTGGATGGCCGCCATGTTGGTGCCGCCCAGCAGGCCGCCGACCTTGTTGTACGCGCCCCCCGCGATCGCCCCGTAGTAGTGCGGGTTCTCCATCAGGAAGGTGATGGCGCCGAAGCCGATGACGAAGGTGAGGATGTAGAAGTAGGCGATCAGCCCGGTCGCGTAGAAGACGGACTTGCGCGCCGCCTTGGCGTCGGAGACGGTGAAGAAGCGCATCAGGATGTGCGGCAGGCCGGCCGTGCCGAACATCAGCGCGAGGCCGAGCGAGATGGCCGAGACCGGGTCGCTGACCATGGCGCCCGGCCCCATGATGGCATCGCCGCGCGGATGCACGCGTACCGCGTCGGCGAACATCGACTCCGGGTTGAAGCCGTAGCGCAGCAGCACCATGACCGCCATGAAGCTGGCGCCGGCCAGCAGCAGGCAGGCCTTGATGATCTGCACCCAGGTCGTCGCCTTCATGCCGCCGAAGGCGACGTAGACGATCATCAGCGCGCCCACGATCACCACGGCGTAGAGGTAGTCCAGCCCGAAGAGGAGCTGGATCAGCTTCCCCGCGCCGACCATCTGCGCGATCAGGTAGAAGGCCACCACCACCAGCGTCCCCACCGCGGAGAGGATGCGGATCGCCGTCTGGTCCAGCCGGAAGGAGGCGACGTCGGAGAAGGTGAACTTGCCCAGGTTGCGCAGCCGCTCCGCGATCAGGAACAGCACGATCGGCCAGCCGACGAGGAAGCCGATCGAGTAGAGCAGCCCGTCGAAGCCGCTGGCGAAGACCAGGCCGGAGATGCCGAGGAAGGAGGCGGCGGACATGTAGTCGCCGGCGATGGCCAGCCCGTTCTGGAAGCCGGTGATGCCGCCGCCGGCGGCGTAGAAATCGGCGGCCGAGCGGGTCTGCGCCGCGGCGCGGTAGGTGATGCCGAGCGTCATGAGCACGAAGATCAGGAACATGACGATCGCCGCCACGTTCAGGCCCTGCTTCTCCACCGGGCCGGAGACGGCATCGGCAGCCCAGGCGCTGGCCACGGCGCCGCCGAGCAGCAGCGCCAGGGCGGCGAAGGCGAGGGGACGGACATGCCTCATCGCGCCAGCTCCCGCGTCAGGTTGCGGGTCAGCTCGTCGAAGCGCGTGTTGGCGCGCTGGACGTAGATCCCCGTCAGCACGAAGGCGGAGGCGATCACCACCAGCCCGAGCAGGATGCCGAGCGAGGTGACGCCGCCGCCGACCTTCATCGCCAGCAGGCTCTTGTCGAAGGCCACCAGCAGGATGAAGCCCAGGTAGATCGCGAGCATGATGGCCGAGAGCAGCCAGGAGAAGCCCGAGCGCTCGCGCACCAGGGCCTGGAAGCTGGGGCTCTGCATCACCCTCTGCGCCTCCTGGTCGGCCGACCTGTCCGTTTGGACGTCCATGGTTCTTTCCCCCTTACGCAAAGGCCGGCCGGGTCACGTTGTGACCCGTGTTTCGATGAGGTCCTGGACGACGGTGGGGTCGGCGAGGGTGGAGGTATCGCCCAGGCCGTCGACCTCGTTGGCGGCGATCTTGCGCAGGATGCGGCGCATGATCTTGCCCGAGCGGGTCTTGGGCAGGCCCGGCGCCCAGTGGATGGCGTCGGGCGCGGCGAAGGGCCCGATCTCCTTGCGCACCCAGGCGACGAGCTCCTTGCGCAGCGCCTCGGTGGGCTCCTCCTGGGCGATCAGCGTGACATAGGCGTAGATGCCCTGGCCCTTGATGTCGTGCGGCATGCCGACCACCGCGGCCTCCGCCACCTTGGCGTGGGCGACCAGCGCGCTCTCGATCTCGGCCGTGCCCATGCGGTGGCCGGAGACGTTGATCACGTCGTCCACCCGGCCGGTGATCCAGTAGTAGCCGTCCGCGTCGCGCCGCGCGCCGTCGCCGGTGAAGTAGGTGCCGGGGAAGGTGGAGAAGTAGGTCTGCACGAAGCGCTCGTGGTCGCGGAAGACCGTGCGCATCTGCCCGGGCCAGCTGTCGGTGATGACGAGGTTGCCCTCGGTCGCGCCCTCCAGCCGCTTGCCCTCGCCGTCCACCAGCGCCGGCTGCACGCCGGGCAGCGGCAGGGTGGCGGAGCCGGGCTTCTGCGCCACCGCCCCGGGCAGCGGCGAGATCAGGATGCCGCCCGTCTCCGTCTGCCACCAGGTGTCGACGACGGGGCAGCGCTCGTCGCCCACGACGCGGTAGTACCACAGCCAGGCTTCCGGGTTGATCGGCTCGCCCACGCTGCCCAGGATGCGCAGCGACTTGCGCGAGGCCTTCTTCACCGGCGCCTCGCCGTCGCGCATCAGGGCGCGGATGGCGGTCGGCGCGGTGTAGAAGATGTTCACCTGGTGCTTGTCGATCACCTGCCAGAAGCGGCCGTTGTCCGGCCAGGACGGCACCCCCTCGAAGACCAGGCTGGTCGCGCCGTTGGCGAGCGGGCCGTAGACGATGTAGGTGTGCCCCGTCACCCAGCCCACGTCGGCGGTGCACCAGTAGACCTCGCCGGGGCGGTAGTCGAAGACCGTCTCGTGCGTGAAGCTGGCCCAGACCATGTAGCCGCCGGTGGTGTGCAGCACGCCCTTCGGCTTGCCGGTGGAGCCGGAGGTGTAGAGGATGAACAGCGGGTCCTCCGCGTTCATCCGCTCCGGCTCGCAGACCGGCTCGGCCGCCGCGCAGAGCGCCTCCCAGGAATGGTCGCGCCCCTCCTGCATCGCGACCTCGCCGCCGGTGTTGGCGGCGACGATCACGTGGCGGATGGTCGGGCAGGTCTTCAGCGCCTCGTCCGCATTGGCCTTCAGCGGCACCTTGCGGCCGCCGCGCCGTCCCTCGTCGGCGGTCAGCAGCAGCACGCTCTCGCAATCCTGGATGCGGCTCGCCAGGCTCTCGGCCGAGAAGCCGCCGAAGACGACGGAATGGATCGCCCCGATCCGGGCGCAGGCGAGCATCGCCACCGCCGCCTCGACGATCATGGGCAGGTAGATCGTCACCCGGTCGCCCTTGCCGACGCCCAGGCCCCGCATGGCATTGGCCAGGCGGCAGACCTTCTCGTGCAGCTGGCGGTAGGTGACCCTGGCATCGCTCTTCGGGTCGTCGCCCTCCCAGATCAGCGCGACCTGCTCGCCGCGGCTCTCCAGGTGCCGGTCGAGGCAGGAGACGGAGGCGTTCAGCTCCCCGTCCTCGAACCACTTGATCGACACGTCGCCGGTGAAGCTGGTGTTCTTGATCCGGGTCGGCTCGCGCATCCAGGCAACGCGGCCCATCTCCTCCCGCCAGAACCCCTCCGGGTCCTCCCCCGCACGGCGCACCATCGCCTCGCGGACCTGCTCGTTCACGCGTGTCGTCCCAGCAATCTCGGGCTTGACGGCAATCAGCAGATCGTCAGCCATCCTCTCCCCCCTGAAGTCTTGCTTCAGTGTGAAGATTGTCATGGCTGGAGGAGGTTCGCGACGTAAACAGTGCGGAATGATGTTACTGGCCGGCATTTGGACGGTGAAGACAGTAAAGATCAGGACCGGGATAGTCCGGGTTGGTGCATCCTGCGGGGCGTGCACGGCCCCGCATGGGCAGCGACCGGGCGGGAAGGACCCGGCAGGGTCGGACGGGGATGATCCATGCTCGGGGCGAGGACCCGGGAAGCGTGGTCCGCTACGCCACCATGCGCTCCCGCCGGATGGGGTGAGGGGGCAGCGCACCGGCCTGATGCGGCCGGCGCCACGGCGTCGGTGCCGGACATCCCGGCACGCGCCTCAGCTCGCGAAGCCCTGCACCAAGCTGCCCGAGACGAGGCGCCAGCCATCCACGATGACGAAGAAGATCAGCTTGAAGGGCAGGGACACCACGCTGGGCGGCAACATCATCATGCCCAGCGACATCAGCAGCGAGGCCACCACCAGGTCGATCACCAGGAAAGGCAGGAAGAGCAGGAAGCCGATCTCGAAGGCCCGCTTCAGCTCGCTGACCAGGAAGGCGGGCACCAGGGCGCGCCAGGGCGCGGCCTCCGGCTCCCCGGCCGGCAGTTTGGCCAGGTCGAGGAACAGCGCCAGGTCGCTGTCGCGCACGTTCGCCGCCATGAAGCCGCGGAAGGGTTCGGCGGAGCGCGACAACCCTTCCAGCTCGGCGACGCGCCCCTCGATCATCGGCTGCAGGCCGTTGTCCCACGACGCCTCGAAGACAGGCTGCATCACGAAGAAGGTCAGGAACAGGGCAAGGCCGATCAGCACGGGGTTGGGGGGCACGCCGGGCGCGCCGATCGCGCTGCGCAGCAGCGACAGCACGATGACGATGCGCGCGAAGGCCGTGGCCATCACCAGAAGCGAAGGAGCGAGCGAGAGCAGCCCGATCAACGCCGTCAGCTGCACCAGCCGCGCGGTGGCGCCGGGTTGCCCCGCCTGGCCGAGATCGAGCGACAGCGCCTGAGCCAGCGCCGCGGACGGCAACAGCAGCGCGGCCGCCAGCAGCAGCCCGGCGCCCAGCCAGCCGCCCCGCCTCACGGCAGCCACCCGACCACGGCATCATGCGCGCCGCCGGTCAGCAGCACCACCTCGCGCTGGTCCACCCGCACGAGGAGCAGGCGGCGGCGCGAATCCAGCGGCGCCACCTCCTGCACCGCCATGCGGCGCGTGGCGGCGGGCGGCGCCAGGCCGCTCCACCGCGCGCCGCGCGCCAGCAGCCAGAGGATGGCCAGCACGCCGGCGAGGCCAAGCGTGGCGAGCAGCCAGGGGGAAAGGGTATCCATGCGGTCGCGGCCTCCTGCCGGCGATGGGACCGGGCGTCTTGCCCGGGAAGCGGGACGGGTGGGTCAGGCGGGGGCCATGCGGGCCTCCAGCCCCTGCACCTGGCCGAGCAGCGTCGAGAGCTCGATGCAAAGGGCGCGGCCTTCCGCGGCGGGCAGGACGGCGACGGCGCTGCACAGCGCGGCCACCTCCCGCTCCAGCCCGCGGAGGTCGACGATCCGCCCGGCCTCCAGCAGGGCGGCGGCGACGGTCAGCGTGCCCTGCAGGCCCTGGATGGCGCGGCGGACCGCTTCGTGGTGCGGGGTGGGCATGGGCGCATGCTGCCGCAGGGCCGGTTACCGCGAGGTTTCCGCTGCGGCGGCGCAGCTGGCGGCGCCGTCAACGCGTCGTTCACCGGATGCGCGCAGGATGCGGGCATGGACGCGACACGGACGGCGGCGACACGGTTGAACGCGATGCGGGCGGGTGCCGGCGATCCGATGGCGCTGGCCGAGCAGCGGCTGCGCTGGATCGACCGGCGGCAGGAGGTGCTGGCGCAGAACGTCGCCCATGCCGACACGCCGGGCTATCGCCCGCGCGACGTGACGCCTTTCGCGACGCTGCTCGCGCAGGGGGCGGGCCCGTCGCTGTCGGTGACGGATACGCGGCACCTGCTGCCCGCCTCCGGCACGGGAGCGATGCGGGCCAGGGCCGAGCGCCGCGTGGCGGAGGTCGCGCCGGACGGCAACGCCGTCGCGCTGGACGAGCAGGCGCTGAAGATCGCCGACAACGAGACCGCGCACCAGCTCGCGAGCGGCCTGCACCGCCGCTACGTCGCCATGTTCCGCACCGCGCTCGGCCGCAACGGCTGATGCGTGGCATCCGGCCAAAGGCCACAACGCCCGACGGGGGAGACCGCCATGGATCTTGACCGTGCCCTTCGCATCTCGGCCTCCGGCATGGCCGCGCAATCGACGCGGCTGCGCGTGGTGGCGGAGAACCTCGCCAACCGCGACAGCACCGGGGAGACGCCGGGCGCCGATCCGTACCGGCGCAAGACCGTCAGCTTCGGCGAAAGGCTCGATCGCGCCAGCGGCACGCCGGAGGTGCGCGTGCGCCGCGTCGGCACCGATCCCGCCGCCTTCCCGGAACGCTACGAGCCCGCGCACCCCGCGGCCGATGCGCGCGGCTACGTCCGCACCCCCAACGTCGACAGCTTCGTGGAGATGATGGACATGCGCGAGGCCCAGCGCTCCTACGGCGCCAACCTGAGCGTGCTGGAAACCACGCGCGGCATGCTCGCCCGCACCATCGAGGCGCTGCGCTGATGCCGCTGCCGGTCGGGAACGCCAGCGCGGCGCTGGCCGCCTATCGCGCCACCGGGCAGTCCGCCACCGCCGGCGGCGGCGCGGAGTTCGGCTCGGTGCTGCAACGCGCCGTCGAGGGCGCGGTGGAGGCGGGGCACCGGGCGGACGCCACCTCCACCCAGGCGCTTTCGGGCCAGGGCAGCGTGACGGATGTGGTGCTGGCCGTCTCGCGCGCCGAGCTCGCCTTGCAGACCGCCGTCGCCGTGCGCGACCGCGTGGTCGCCGCCTATCAGGACGTGATGCGGATGCCGATCTGACAGCGGCCTTCCGCGCGCCTCGCCAGCAGGGAGAGGGGTGATGGAGAGTGACGTGCTGGGCGGCGCCCTGCGCGAATCCATGTGGCTGGCGGTGCAGCTCGCCGGGCCGCTGCTCGGCGCGATGCTGGTCGTGGGGCTGGCCGTCTCGCTGCTGCAGGCGCTGACCCAGGTGCAGGAGGCCTCGCTGGCCTTCCTGCCCAAGGTCGCGGTCTGCGGCGGCGCGCTGCTGTTGCTGTCGCCCTTCATGGCCGGTGCGCTGCGGGCCTATGCCAGCGGGCTGTTCGACCGGATGGTGGCGCTGGGCGGCGCCCCGTGAGCGGGGCCATGAGCGAGGCGGAGTTCCTCGCCGCCCTGCCGCAGCTCGCCTTCCACGCCGTCCTGCTGCTGGCGCGGCTGGGCGCGGCGGTGATGCTGCTGCCCGGCCTGGGCGAGGCGGAGGTCCCCGCGACGCTGCGCCTCTCCCTGGGCCTGGCGCTGGTGCCGCTCCTGCTGCCGGGCCTGTCGGCGGAGCTGCCGGCAGCGCCGGATGCGGTGCCGGCCATGGCGCGGCTGCTGGCGCTGGAGGTGCTGACGGGCATCTGGATCGGCGGGCTGGCACGGATCGTGGCGCTGGCGCTTTCCGTGGGGTTGCAGGCGGCGGCCAGCCTGATCGGCCTGGCCTCGGTGCTGGCGCCGGATTCCCAGATGGGCGCGCAGAGCGCGGCGCTGGGCCGGCTGGGCAGCCTGGCCGCGACGGTGCTGGTGCTGGGCAGCGGCCTCTACGCCCTGCCGCTGCAGGCGCTGGCGGAGAGCTACGCGGTGCTGCCGGCGGGCGCGCCATGGCCGGCGGGCCCGGCGGCGGAGGCGATGGTCGCCGCCGGTTCGGCGCTGCTGGAGATCGCCCTGCGCCTCGCCGCGCCCTTCGTGCTGGGTGCCCTGCTGGTGAACCTGGCGATGGGGCTGCTGTCGCGGGTGGCGCCGCAGGTGCAGATGCATGTGATCGGCGCACCGGGGCAGATCCTGGCCGGGCTGGCGCTGCTCGGCCTAATGGCGCCGCCGCTGCTGGCGGCGTTCCTGGAGGCGTTGCGCGCCGCCTGGACCGGGCTGCCGGGGCTGGGCTGAGCCATGGCCGGCGAAGGCGGCGAGGCCGAGGACCGCACGGAAGCTCCCACTCCGCGCCGGCTGGAGAAGGCGCGGGAGGAAGGGCAGGTCCCGCTGTCCCGGGAGGCGGTGGGCCTCGCGACGCTGCTGCTGGCCAGCGGGGCCGCCGCCCTCGCCCTGCCGGCGGCGGCGAGGGACCTGCTGGCGGTACTGCGCGGGCTGCTCTCCCGCGCCTCCGCCCTGGCGCCCGTCGACGCCTGGGGCCTGGCCGGCCCGGTGCTGCTGGCTCTGCTGCCGGTGGCCGGGGCGGTGACGGCCGGGGCGGTGGCGGCCACGCTGCTGCAGACGGGTGGGATGGTCAGCGGGAAGGGGCTGGCGCCGCAGCTCTCCCGCCTGTCGCCGCTGGCGGGGGCGAAGCGGATCCTCGGCCCCCAGGGCGCGGCCGAGCTGTTGCGCGCCGTGGTGAAGCTGGGCGCGGTGGCGGCGGCGCTGTGGCAGGCGACGGACGATCCCGCGACGCTGCGCGCGGTGCTGTCCCTGCCGCCCGGCGCGCTGCTGGAGGCGGCGGCGGGCCAGGCGGCGCGGATGGTGGGGGCGGTGCTGACGGCGATGGCGCTGCTGGCTGCGGCCGATCTCGGCTGGGTCCGGTTCCGCCACTGGCGGCAGCTGCGGATGAGCCGGCAGGAGCTGAAGGAGGAGAGCAAGGAGAGCGAGGGCGATCCGCATGTGAAGGCACGCCAGCGCCAGCTGCGGCAGCAGTCTTCGCGCCGCCGGATGATGGCCGCGGTGCCGAAGGCGACGGTGGTGGTCACCAACCCCACCCATTACGCCGTGGCCCTCGCCTACCAGGAGGGCGGCAACGCCCCCCGGGTGGTGGCGAAGGGGGTGGACGCGATGGCGGCCCGCATCCGGGAGGCGGCACGGGGGGCCGGCGTGCCGCTGGTGGCGAACCCGCCCCTGGCGCGCGCCCTGTACCGGCTGGAGCTGGAGACGGAGATCCCGGCGGAGCACTACGCGGCGGTGGCGGAGATCATCGCCTTCGTCTGGCGCCGCCGGCCGGGGTAGCCGCCGCCCCTGGCGGGCAAGAAAAAGCCCGCCCGGAGGACCGGGCGGGCGGGAGTTCGGGAAGCACCATCCGGGATGCTGGAGGGCTCGCTGCGGACGATGCGAAGCCCGGGCGCACCGCACAAGTGAATTCGGTGTCAGAACAAAATAAGAGATTCCGCCGCCGAATTGACGCTGCGGCGACGGGGCGGCGCCTCAGCGATAGCCGCCGCGGCGGATCGGCGGGCGGGGCTTGGGGCCCATCACCGCATCGATCTCCGCCTTGGCGCGGTTGAGCAGGTCACCTAGCGTCACGGTGGTCGAGTCCCGCGTCACCTCGCGCACGCCGCCCAGGCGGCTCGGGGGGCGGATCAGGACGGTGCAGCCGGCCTTGCCGTGATCGGTGACCTCGATCTGATGCATCCGATAGTCCCGGACCTGCACGGCAACGAATCGGGTCATCCCCGGCGCTCCTCTCCGTTCTCCAGGCCGAGGCCCGAGGTCCCGCCAACTTATGCTGCAATGCAGCATAAAGCAAATCCTCACTGGGCCCGCCTAACGTGGCGTCCGGTTGCCGCGGCCGGGACGGAACCGCACCATGGGGGAGGCAAGAGGGCGGTGCGCATGGTGCCATGGAGCACGTGGCGGCTGGGAGGCCGCCAGGAGCCGGCGGAAGCGGGCTTCAGCACCCTGTTCGAGGCGATCCGGGAACCGGCCGCGCTGCTCGACCCCGCCGGGCAGGTTGCCGCCACCAACCCCGCCTTACGTGAGCTGCTGGGCCCGGCCGTGCCGGTGACGCCCCCCTTTCCGCCGGAGCGCCTCTTCGCCCCGCCGGAGCGTCCGGGCGCCCTGGCCTGGCTGGCGGGCGGCGGCGTCACGCCCTTCGAGGCCTCGCTGAGCGGCCCCGACGGCAGCGAGGCGCCGCTGGTCGCGCCCCGCCTGCGTCAGCTTCCGGAAGGCGCACGCCTGCTGCTGCTGGAGGATCTGTCCGAGCGCCGGCGCTTCCGCCAGCGGGCGGAGGAGGGCGAGCGGCTGCGCGCCGTGGGGCAGCTCGCCGGCGGCATCGCGCACGACTTCAACAACCTGCTCTCCGTGATCGTCTCCGCGGCCGAGGCGGCGCGGCAGCAGGCGCCCGCCTTGCGCGGCGAGCTGGACCCGCTGCTGGAGGCCGCCGATCGCGGCGCCGGGCTGGTGCGGCGCCTGCTGGCCCTGGCCGGGCGGCAGTACCTGGAACCCCGCGTGGTGGTGCTGGACGAGGCGGTGATGGCGCTGGAACCGCTGCTGCGGCCGCTGCTCGGCCGTGGCATCCGGCTGGAGCTGCGGCCCGGGGCGCCGGGGCGCCGGGCCCTGGTGGATCCGGTGCAGCTGGACCAGGTCGTGCTGAACCTCGCCACCAATGCCCGGCAGGCGATGCCGGCCGGCGGGCGGCTGACCATCGCCACGGAGGCGCTGGTGGCCTTGCGGGAGGAGCCGGGCGTGCCGGACACCCTGCCGCCCGGACGCTGGTCGGTCCTCTCGGTCACCGATACCGGGCCGGGCATCCCGCCGGAGGTGCTGCCACGGGTCTTCGAGCCGTTCTTCACCACGCGCGGGGCGGAGGGTGGCACCGGGCTGGGTCTGGCGACGGTGCTGGGCATCGTGCGCCAGTCCCAGGGCGTGTTGCAGGTGGCCAGCCGGCCGGGCGAGGGCACCAGCTTCCGCATCCACCTGCCCCGCCACGAGGGGCCTGTCCCCGCGGTGGCCATGCCCCCCCCTCCCGCCCCGGCCCCGGTGGCGGAGGACCGGTCGCTGCCGGTGCTGCTGGTGGATGACGAGGTGCCGCTGCGCCGGCTGGTGGAGCGTGCCCTGACGCGGGCCGGCATGCTGGTCCATGGCGCCGGGGATGCGGAGGAGGCGCTGGCCCTGCTGGAAGATGGCCTCGTGCCGGCGGTGATGGTGACCGACGTCGCCATGCCCGGCCTCGACGGCACCGGCCTGGCGCGGGAGGCGCGTCGCCGCCTGCCGGGGCTGCGGGTCATTCTTGTCAGCGGCTATGCCGAGGCGGCCCTGGATGGGGGGGTGGAGCCCGGGACGGAGTTCCTGTCGAAGCCGTACCGGCCGCAGGACCTGATCGCCCTGATTCGCCGCGGGGCGGCCATGCCCGGTCCAGGGAATGGTTGAACTCCGACTCGAAAGTGAACATAATAGGAACTCGACAGGCTATGCAGCCGCAGGCCAGGACGTGCGGGCTGATTACAAGTCAAGCGCAGTCACCTAAAGTCGCAGAACGTCGAATACTTCGACCTTCGGTTGCAGGGACCGCCCCAGGACGGGGCGAACAGGGGGCAGGATGGAGAAGAACAAGGCGCTCGATGCGGCTCTGAGCCAGATCGAGCGGGCCTTCGGCAAGGGCTCGGTCATGCGGCTGGGCGCCAAGCAGGACATGGCCGACATCGAGGTCGTGTCCACCGGCTCCCTGGGCCTGGACATGGCGCTGGGCATCGGCGGCCTGCCGAAGGGCCGCATCGTCGAGATCTACGGTCCGGAATCCTCGGGCAAGACGACGCTGGCGCTGCACGCCATCGCCGAGGCGCAGCGCAAGGGCGGCACCTGCGCCTTCATCGACGCCGAGCACGCGCTCGACCCGGGCTATGCCAAGAAGCTCGGCGTGGACATCGACAACCTGCTGATCAGCCAGCCCGACGCGGGCGAGCAGGCGCTGGAGATCGCGGACACGCTGGTGCGCTCCGGCGCCATCGACGTGCTGGTGATCGACAGCGTCGCCGCGCTGGTGCCGCGGGCGGAGCTGGAGGGCGAGATGGGCGACAGCCATGTCGGCCTGCACGCCCGCCTGATGTCGCAGGCGCTGCGCAAGCTGACCGGCTCCATCAGCCGCTCGAACTGCATGATGATCTTCCTCAACCAGATCCGGCTGAAGATCGGCGTCATGTTCGGCAACCCGGAGACGACGACAGGCGGCAACGCGCTGAAGTTCTACGCCTCCGTGCGGATGGAGATCCGGCGCATCGGCCAGATCAAGGACCGCGACGAGGTGGTGGGCAACCAGACCCGCGTGAAGGTGGTGAAGAACAAGATGGCCCCGCCCTTCCGGCAGGTCGAGTTCGACATCCTCTATGGCGAGGGCATCTCCAAGGTGGGCGAGCTGATCGACCTCGGCGTGAAGGCCGGCGTGGTCGAGAAGTCCGGCGCCTGGTTCTCCGCCGACAGCCAGCGCATCGGCCAGGGCCGCGAGAACGCCAAGCAGTTCCTGCGCGACAACCCGGAACTGGCCGCCTCGATCGAGCAGCGCATCCGCGCCCAGGCCGGCCAGGTCACCGAGACGATGCTGACCAGCCCCGACGCGGACGATACCGCCGCCGCGGCGGAATGAGCGCCGCAGCGTAGCACCTACGGCCCTGGGGAAAGGCATCGCCTCTCCCCAGGGCTCCCGATCCGTTATGTCGTGACCCGTCGTGCTGCCGTGTTCGGGCGTCGGCACCGGGAGGGGACGCCGTCCCCTCCCAGACCCTCCCCTGCCGGGGCCACAAGCGGGCCCCGGACCCCGCTGGGAGTTTGGTGCTTCCGGTAGCGTCAGCCTCCGGGCTCAACCCTGACGGAACGCGGACAGGCGGGACTCTGAAAGAAACATCAAAGGCGTCAGCGAATGCTGTGGCCGGTCCCGCCGAGGAGCATGGCTCCTCGGCGCTGTGACCCCGTATCCGGCTGTCCCGCGGCAGCGCTGATCGGGTCCAGGGCCCGCAGGGTCCTGGCGGAGTGGGGGTACGGGGGCGAGGCAGAGCCTTGCCCCCGGGCCACGGGCTCTACGCCACCCCACCACGGACTCCGTGCATCCCGCCGTCCGTATCAGATCACCAGCTCGATCAGGAACGGCCCTTTCCGCCCTGTGCTCTGGGCGATCAGGTCGCCGCACTGTTCCAGGGTCGTCGCCTTGGCCGCTTCGACGCCCATCCCCTCGGCCAGCCTCACCCAGTCGAGGTCGGGGTTGCCGAGGTCCATCATGTCCATCGCCGTCCGGCCGGGATTGGCGCCGACGCCCTGGTACTCGCCCAGCAGGATCGCGTACTTCCGGTTCGCCAGCACCACCGTCGTCACGGGCAGCTTCTCGCGCGCCTGGGTCCAGAGCGATTGCAGCGTGTACATGCCGCTGCCGTCCGCCTGGAGGTTGATGACGCGGCGCGACCCGCCGGCGCCGATCGCCGCCCCGGTCGCCATCGGCATGCCGTCGCCGATGGCGCCGCCCGAGAGCATCAGCCAGTCATGCGGCGGCGCGGCCTGGGTTTCCTTGAAGAAGCCGCGGCCGAAGGAGACGCTCTCGTCCACGATGATGGCCTCCTCCGGCATCACCGCCGCGAGCGTCCGGGCCAGCCCCTCCGGCGTGGGCGCGCCGCGCGCCATCTCCGGGCGCGGGCCGGGGTCGGGGATGGCGGCCTCGGGGGCGCCCAGCGCCTCCACCAGGGCGCGCAGGGCGGCCTCGCCATCCTGCTCGAAGCGCGCCAGGACGTGGACCTGCGCCGTCTCGGGGTAGTGGACCGACGGCTTGCCGGGATAGGCGAAGAAGCCGACCGGGGCGCGGGCGTTCACCAGGATCAGGTGCTCCACCCAGGACAGCGCCTCGATCGCCACGTCCACCGGATAGGGCACGCGCTCCAGCGGCAGCCGCCCGCGGCCGCGCGGGTGACGGGCGTTGGAGCCCTCGGCCATGATCCGGTGCCCCGTCGCCTGCGCCGCGCGCCAGGCCAGCGCCTGCGCCCCCGGTCGGAGCGCCTTGCCGCCGAGCAGGATCAGCACGTTCCTCTTCTCCCGCAGCACCCGCGCCGCCTGCTGCACCGCCTTCGGGTCCAGCGGCGGGGGCGGCGGGACGGGCAGCGCCTCCGCCACCCTGCCATCCGGGTCCCAGGCGGTGTCGGCCGGCAGGATCAGCGTCGCCACCTGCCCGGGCGAGGTCCGTGCCGCCTGCACCGCCACCGCCGCGTCGCGCCCCACCTCGGACGACCGTGCCGCCGTGCGGGTCCAGGCGGAGACGGTGCGGGCCAGCGCCTCCGTATCCGCCGTCAGCGGCGCGTCGAAGGGGCGATGGTAGGTCGCCTGGTCCCCCACCACGTTGACGATCCCGGAGCGCCCGCGCCGGGCGTTGTGCAGGTTGCCCAGCCCGTTCGCGAGGCCCGGGCCGCAATGCAGCAGGGTGCAGGCGGGCTTCTCCGACATGCGCCAGTAGCCGTCGGCCATGCCGGTGACGACGTTCTCCTGCAATCCCAGCACGCAGCGCATCCCGGGGATGCGGTCCAGCGCCGCGACGAAGTGCATCTCGCTGGTGCCGGGGTTGGAGAAGCAGGTGTCCACCCCGCTGGCCAGAAGGGTGTGGACCAGGCTTTCGGCACCGTTCACCGCGTATCCTCCGCATCTCGTCCGGCCCCGCGCGTGGCGGCGGGTGCCCATGTCGGGCGCAGGTTGCGCGGGGCCGGTGCAGGCGACAAGCCGGGGGCCGGCCGCACGTCCCTGCCCCGGCCTTGCCCCCACCCGGCGGGAGGGCCATGGTCCCGCCATATCCCAGCCGCGGAGCAGGAGAGCATGGGCACCACCATCACCGGCGATCGCACAGGCCTTACTTCCGGGGGCGCAATTCCCGAAGGGCCGACGAACGCGGAGCTGCAATCCCGCCGGGAGAGCGCGGTGCCGCGCGGCGTCTCCACCCAGCTTCCCGTCTTCGCGGCCAAGGCGGAGAACGCGGAGATCACCGATGTCGAGGGCCGGCGCTACATCGACTTCGGCGCGGGCATCGCAGTGGTCAACACGGGCCACATGCACCCCAAGGTGAAGGCCGCCGTCGCGGCGCAGCTGGAGAGCTTCTCCCACACCTGCTTCCAGGTGACGCCCTACGAGAGCTACATCCGCCTCGCCGAGCGGCTGAACGGCATGGTCCCCGTGCGCGGGCCGGAGCGGAAGACCATCTTCCTCACCACCGGGGCCGAGGCGATCGAGAACGCGGTGAAGATCGCCCGCGCCGCCACCGGCCGGCCCGGGGTGATCGCCTTCTCCGGCGCCTTCCACGGCCGCACCCTGCTGGGCATGGCGCTGACCGGCAAGGTCGTGCCCTACAAGGCCGGCTTCGGCCCGATGCCCGCCGACATCTACCACCTGCCCTTCCCGGTCGCGTATCACGGCAAGGAGGTGGCGCAGACGCTGGAGGCGGTGGAAACCCTCTTCCGCGCCGATATCGACCCGAAGCGCATCGCCGCCATCATCATCGAACCGGTGCAGGGCGAGGGCGGCTTCTACGTCGCCCAGCCGGAGCTGCTCCAGGGCCTGCGCCGCATCTGCGACGAGCACGGCATCCTGATGATCGTGGACGAGGTGCAGACGGGCTTCGCCCGCACCGGGAAGATGTTCGCGCTCGAGCATGCCGGGGTGGAGGCGGACCTCGTCACCATGGCGAAGTCGCTGGCCGGCGGCTTCCCGCTCTCGGCCGTCACCGGCACGGCGAAGATCATGGACGCGCCCGGCCCTGGCGGGCTGGGCGGCACCTATGGCGGCTCGCCGCTCGGCTGCGCCGCCGGCAACGCCGTGCTGGACGTGATCGAGGAGGAAGGGCTCTGCGAGCGCTCCGAGCAGATCGGCGCGCTGATCAAGCGCCGGCTGGAGGAGCTGCGGCAGACCAACAGCCTCACCGGCATCATCGGCGACATCCGCGGGCTGGGCGCCATGGTGGCGATGGAACTGGTCTCCGGCGGCGACGCGGACAAGCCGGATCCGGACCTGACCCGTGCCCTGGTGGCGCGCGCCGCGCAGAAGGGGCTGGTGCTGCTCTCCTGCGGCGTGCGCGGCAACGTCATCCGCTTCCTGGTGCCGCTGACGGCGAGCGACGCGCTGCTGAACGAGGGGATGGACATCCTGGGCGAGTCGATGCGCGAGCTGGTGGCGGAGCGCGTCGGCGGCTGATGCCGGCCGGGCGCCGGCCACGGGGCCGGCGCCTCCCTCCGCGCGGGAGACGTTCATGACCATCCTGAAGATCGCCCGCATGGGGCACCCGGTGCTGCTGGAACGCTGCCGCCCGGTCGAGGACCCCGGCGCCCCGGAGATACGGCGCCTCGTGCGGGACATGTTCGAGACGATGGAGGACGCGCCCGGCGCCGGCCTCGCCGCCCCGCAGGTGCACGTGCCGCTGCGCCTCTTCGTCTTCCGCGTCCTGCCGGAGCGCAGCAGCGGCGCGGCGGACGACGTGCCCGTGGGCAACACCGTGCTGATCAACCCGGTGGTGGAGCCGGTGGGCGAGGAGACGCATCTGCGCTGGGAGGGTTGCCTCTCCATCCCCGGGCTGCGCGCCGCCGTGCCGCGCTTCCGCCGGGTGCGCTATTCGGGCGTGGATTGCGACGGCAACGCCGTCTCGGCCGAGGTGGAGGGCTTCCATGCCGGCGTCGTCCAGCATGAGAACGACCACCTGGACGGCATCCTCTACCCGATGCGGATGACCGATTTCGGGCTGATGGGCTTCAACGAGGAGGTGGCGCGCTACCTGGGCCAGCCCCTTCCTACAGCACCGTCACGCTGAGCGCCGGCCCCCGGGGCGGAGACCGGCGCGCGGCGGATCAGGCGGCCTTGGGCGGGATGCGCAGCACCTGGCCCGGGTAGATCTTGTCCGGATGCTCCAGCATCGGCCGGTTGGCCTCGAAGATCTGCTGATACTTGTTGGGGTCGCCGTAATAGCTCTTCGAGATGGCGGAGAGGGTGTCGCCCTTCTTCACCGTGTAGAAGGCGCTGCCAGCGGGCCCCTGTTCGCCCGTGGGCGCGCCGGCCGCCGGAGCAGCGGCGGGGGCCGCCTCCGGCGCGGCTCCGGCCGGGGCGGCGAGCTGGTCGTCGACCTTCGAGATGCCCTGCACGTTGCCGACGGCCAGCACGATCTTCTCGCGCACGTCGCCCGCCGGCGCCGTGCCCCGCAGGGTAACGGTGCCGCCCTCCACGCCGATCTCGATACCCTGCGTGGGCAGGCCCAGCTTCTCCAGCTCCGCCTTCAATGCCTCGGGGGTCGGGGCGGGCGTGGCGGCGGCGGCCCCGCCGACCCCCAGCGCCTTGCCCACACTCTCCAGGAACGAGAACAAGCCCATGATGTCTTCCTCCAGTCGATCGTCCCAGTGCCGGGATGCGCCCCGGCCGACGGGCAGGCAACGTCGCCTTCGGGACAGTGGTTGCCCGGTCCCATTCCCCCTCCCGGGCCCCTGTCCCGGCCGGCTGGCGCCGTGACGGAGCCCGATCGCAGGGATGGCTCCCCCGGCCGCGGCCGGCATGAATAGGCCGGCGGAAGGGCCGCCGACCCTCGGCGTGATCCTGGCCGGCGGCCTGGCGCGCCGGATGGGCGGCGGGGACAAGCCGCTGCGCCTGCTGGGCGGCCTTCCCTTGCTGGACCGGGTGGTCGCGGCGCTGCGCCCCCAGGTCACGGCCCTGTTGCTGAATGCCCATGGCGATCCGGCGCGCTTCGCCGCCTGGGGCCTGCCCGTCCGGGCGGACAGCCTGCCCGGCCACCTCGGCCCGCTGGCCGGCGTGCTGGCCGGGCTGGACTGGGCCGTGGCGGAGCGGCCGGAACTGCAGTGGGTTGTCACGGTGCCCGGCGACTCCCCCTTCCTGCCGCCGGATCTGGTGCCGCGCCTGCATGCCGCCCGGACGGCAGCCGGCCTCCCCCTCGCCTGCGCCGCCTCCGGCGGTGTCTCCCACCCTCCCGTGGCCCTCTGGCCCGTCGCCTTGCGAGAGGCCCTGCGCGCCGCCCTTGCCGCCGGCGAGCGCAAGGTCAGCCGATGGGCCGCCCAGCACGGCTGCGCCACCGCCGAATGGCCGGGCGGAGCCGCCGACCCCTTCTTCAACCCGAACACGCCGGATGAACTGGCCGAGGCGGAAGCCCGGCTCCGGAGGAGCCAGCCCGGCTGCGCGCCGCCTTGATGCCCGCGGCCCGGGGATTTCCCCTCCCCCGTAAACCCCGCCACCAGGGCTACAAGCTCGCCCGGACCTCGTTGGGTCAGGAGCGGGAAAGCCCGCGCCTTTCCCCCCATCATCGGATGGCAGGATGCCCTGATCTGTCGTGCTGTGGAGTTCCGGCGGAGGACCGGGAGGGGACGCCGTCCCCTCCCAGACCCTCCCCTGCCGGGGCCACAAGCGGGCCCCGGACCCCGCTGGGAGTTGGTTTTGTGCGGTGGGTGTCAGTCTGCGGGCTGAACCCTGACGGAGCGCGGACAGGCGGGACTCCGAAAAAGCTTCAAAGGCGTCAGTGAGTGCGGCGGCCGGTCCCGCCGAGGAGCCATGCTCCTCGGCGCATCGACCCCGTGTCCGGCTGTCCCGCGGCAGCACCCTCCGGGTCCAGGGCCCGCAGGGTCCTGGCGGAGTGGGGGTACGGGGGCGAGGCAGCGCCTTGCCCCCGGGCCACGGGCGCCACGCCGGCCAACGTCAACGCACCACGCCGCGCGGATCAGATCGCCGGTTGGCCCGCTCCGCGCCGGGCCGCGAGCAGGGCATCCGCCCCATAGGGAATCGCCGCGAAGTCCCGCAGCCGCTGCTCGACATTGGCGAAGGCCACGCGCTGGGCGGCCGGAGCGGGGGCTTCCGGGTTGTTGCGGCGATGTTCCAGCCAGCGTGCCACGGCGCCGGCGCCGCGGCGGTGGGCGGCGGCGATCAACCCGGCCTCGGTGAGCGGCACGGCGCGGCCGTCCGTTCCGATGACGGTGGTTCCCACGGCCGTCAGGGCGCCGTTGGCGGAAAGCTGGGCTGTCTTGCGTTGCAGATAGGCATCCATCGCCGCCTCCTGCGCCGAGGGGTTGGCGAGGAAGCTGGCCTCGCTGGTCACGCCCTGGCGGGCGGCGGCGGCGGTCCATCGGCCCTGCGCGTCCTGCCACCCGATGTCGCGCAGTGCGATCGGCAGCATCTGGTAGCGGCCCAGGGCGCCCGAGCGGGCGTTGCGCGCGGCGTAGCCCTGGTTGGGTTCCCGCCCGCTCTCCAACAGGGCGATGCGCGCCCGGAGCACGGAATCCCCGGTGTCCGCCTGCCCTGGAGGCCGTGCGGCGGGGCGCGGAACGGCCAGGGCGACCCGTCGCGCCGGGGTGGCGGTGCCCCGCGCCTCCTGCGCCAGCAGGGCCGCGGCGGGGCCGCCGGCCCGGGGCGCGGCGGGCTGCGCCGGGGTGCCGGCGGCGGCCACGGGGCCGTTCCGCGGCGCGGTCCGGGCCAGGGCCGGCATGGCGAAGGGCAGCTGGGCGCGGGCCAAGCTGTTCTTGAAGTCGGCCGTCTTGGCCACCGGCTTGCGCGCCTGGGCCACGGCCGAGGCCGGAACCTGGCCCGCACGGCCATCCGCCTGCACCGCCATGCCGTCGCCTCCTTGCCGTTCCGCTCGGCATCATGATCCGTTCCGGTTGACCAAGGGTGAAGCCCGCGGTGCGCTGGGCCGTTTCCATGCGGTCAGCCGAGGATCGGACCGTCATGCCGGAGCGCAACAAGACGCTGCAGCCCCCCCAGAGCCAGGACCACCAGCCCGGCATCGAGGCGGAGATGCGCCCCCGGCCGGAATCGGCGATGCGGGACTGGAAGCCTTCGGCGAAGCTGGAGGGCAAGGCGGCGCTGGTGACGGGGGGAGATTCCGGCATCGGCCGCGCGGTTGCCATCGGCTTCGCGAAGGAAGGCGCGGACATCGTCATCCTCTACAAGGAGGAGACGCAGGACGCGGCCGAGACGAAGCGGCTGATCGAGGCGGAGGGCCGGCGCTGCCTGGCCATCGCGGGCGACGTGGGCGATGCCGCCTTCATGTCCGGTGCCATCGGCCGCGCGGCCGAGTTCCTGGGCGGCCGGATCGACGTGCTGGTCAACAACGCCGCCGAGCAGCACGAGTGCGAGGACATCGCGGAGATCGACGAGGCGCTGGTCGAGCGCACCTTCCGCACCAACATCCTCGGCTATATCTGGGCGGCGAAGTACGTGGTGCCGCACATGCCGAAGGGCGGGGCGATCATCAACACCACCTCTGTCACGGCCTATCGCGGCAGCCCCCATCTGGTGGACTATGCCTCGACCAAGGGAGCCATCGTCGCCTTCACGCGCAGCCTCTCCGGCCAGCTTTGGGAGTCCCGGAAGATCCGGGTCAATGCCGTGGCGCCCGGGCCGATCTGGACACCGCTGATCCCCGCCTCCTTCGACGAGGAGCGGACGGCAAGCCACGGTTCCAGCGCAAGGATGGGGCGCGCGGGCCAGCCGGACGAGGTCGCGCCCTCCTACATCTTCCTCGCCTCAGATCTCGACAGTTCCTACATCAGCGGGCAGGTCCTGCATCCCAATGGCGGCGAGGTGGTGAACGGCTGATCCCGCCGCTCCCGACGATCAGGACCCCGGGGATGGCGCCATCCCCGGGGCCGTTTGCGGCCGGACGAGCCCTTCAACCGAGGGCGAGGAGACGGCCCATGGGCCGTTCCCGCGCTGGCCGATCGCCTGCTCCGGCGAGCCAGGAGGACAGGAGCGTGCACCAGAGCGGGCCGTCCCTCGTCGCCGCGGTTTGCATCGGCTCAGCCGAGCCGGGCGGCCCGGCGATAAGCCGGCACGCCCCCCGTCGCCGAGGCCGAGTTGCTCCAGTCGGTGGCCTGGCCACGGTTCGCGTGGGACGTCGGCACCACCGTGCCGAAGGCGCTGCCCACGGCCGAGGCGGAACGGCTGTCATCGGCCGGCGAGGCACCCGTGCTGTTCTGGGTGACCGGCACCGCCGCCACGAAGGGGCTCCCGGTGGCGGAAGCGGAGTTGGAGTGGTCCAGGACGTCATGGGCCTGCGCCGTGGCGGCACCCAGCGTCAGGGCCAGGGCGGCGGCGGTCAGGGAAGCTGTGAAGCGGGACATCGTTCCGGTCCTTGAGGCGACGAGCCCGATTGCCCGTCGGTGACGGCGATATGCTCCCACCCAACCATCTCTGGAATTGCTGAAAATCCGATCAAAATTGTCGGTATATCTGATGAGCCACGTCGCCCCGCCCACCCAGCGCCCCGGTTGTCCCTGCCAAGGCCGGTGGCGTCGTGCGGACGGCGCCATGCCCTGATCAGCGCCTGCGTAGCACCGGTTCCCCGGGGGCAAGGCGCTGCCTCGCCCCCGATACCCCCACTCCGCCAGGACCCTGCGGGCCCTGGACCCGATGAGTGCTACCGCGGGACAGCCTGATACGGGGTCACAGCGCCGAGGAGCATGGCTCCTCGGCGGGTACGGCCTCTACCCTCACTGAAAGCCTACGAAGTTCTTCTGGAGTCCCGCCTGTCCGCGCGCCGTCAGGGCTGAGCCCGGAGGCTGGCGGCAGCCCTGTAGAGCCAGACTCCCAGCGGGGACCGGGGCCCGCTTGTGGCCCCGGCAGGGGAGGGTCTGGGACGGGGATCGACGCACGGCGTCGATGCCGCAGGCCGGCGTCCCCTCCCGGTCCGCCGCCGGACCAAGACAGCACCACGGGGTCGGGTCATCCCGCCTTCGGGATCACGCTCCCTCACCACGTGGCCGCAGCCCCTCGATCAGGGGTCGCTGGGCTGCCACCTCCTCGGCCAGGAAGTCCAGCAGCACCCGCACCCTTGGCGCATGACGCAGGTCCGGGTGCGTCAGCAGCCAGAGGTCGGCGGCATGGGCAGGTTCCGGCGGCGAGAGCCGGCGCAGCGTGGCACGCGAATCGCCCACGAAGCAGGGCAGGTGGCCGATCCCCAGCCCGGCCTCCATCGCCTGCGTCGCCCCCAGCACGGAGTTCACCTTGCAGGCGATCCTCTCCGCCGCGACGCTGCGGCGCAGGTCACGCATCGGCGCCAGCGCCGCCATCGTGTCGCCCAGCGCGACCCAATCCGCCTCTGCCGCGAGGTCGCGCCCGTCCGCCCCCGCCGGGAACGCCCCGGCAGGGCCATAGAGCGCCCAGGCAATGCGGGCCACCCGACGGCCGACCAGGGTCTCGGGCGGGGCTTCGGTGGCACGGATCGCCACGTCGGCATCGCGCCGGGACAGGTTCAGCTCCGTGTTGCCGACCGCCAGGTCCAGCCGGACCAGCGGGCAGCGCCGGCGGAAGCGGGCCAGCATCGGCATCAGCAGGTCCGCCAGCAGGCTGTCGCTGGTGGTCACGCGCAGCTCGCCCGACGGCTCCGGCTCGCGGCCGGCCAGCCGCCGGGTGACGTCGGTGATGTCCTGATCCACCCGCGCCGCCAGCGCCGCCACCTCCTCGCCCGCCTGGGTCAGCGCGTAGCCGCCGCGATGGCGCTCGAAGAGCGGGGTGCCGATGGCCTCCTCGATCTGCTTCAGCCGGCGGAAGACGGTGGAATGGTTCACCCCCAGCCGCGCCGCGGCGGCCGGCAGGCCACGCGTCTCGGCGACGGCCAGGATCAGCCGGAAGTCGTCCCAGGCCAGCGCCCTGGCGGCTTCGGTCATGCGGCCCCTCCCCGGATGGCCGCATTGTCCACGGCGCCGCGATGGTAGGAAGGGCTGCCCCCGCCCGCGGCGCTTGACCCGGCAGGGACGCCGGAACAGCTTCCGCGCCGCTCAACGGAAGGACCCCCCGACCATGGATGACGCGACCACGCGCAGCCGCCTCGCCGCCCCGCTGGCCGAGGCCGACGCGACCCGGGAGGCGGCGGCACTGCTGGGCGGCGACACCTTCCGGCGCGTCGCCGATTTCATCCGCGACGACCACGACCGCATCGTCGAGGACATCGTCCGCATCACCCAGATCCCCTCCCCGCCCTTCGGCGAGGCGGAGCGCGGCCGTGCCTATGCGGAGATGCTGCGCGCGCACGGGCTGACCGAGGTGGAGACGGATGCGGAGGGCAACGTCACCGGCCTGCGCCCCGGCACCGACCCCGCCGCCGGGCTGGTCGCCGTCTGCTCCCATCTCGATACGGTCTTCCCCGCCGGCACGGACGTGACGGTGCGGCGCGAGGGCACGAAGCTCATGGCCCCGGGCGTGGGCGACAACAGCCGCAGCCTCGCCGTGCTGCTCGCCTTCGTGCGCGCGCTGGACGCGGCGGGGGTGCGGACACGGGCCGGGCTGCTGATCACCGCCTCGGTCGGCGAGGAGGGACAGGGCGACCTGCGCGGGGTGAAGCACCTGTTCCGGGAGAACCGGCACCGCGACGCGATCGCCGCCTTCGTCGCCATCGACGGGCTGGAGACGGCGCGGCTCGTCACCGGGGCGGTCGGCAGCAAGCGCTACCGCGTCGCCTTCCGCGGCCCTGGCGGGCATTCCTTCGGCGCCTTCGGGCTGGTGAACCCTGCTTTCGCCCTGGCCCGCGCCGCGGACGGCCTGTCGCGCATCCAGGTGCCCGCGCAGCCGAAAACCACCTACTCGATCGGGCGGATCGGCGGCGGCACCTCGATCAACGCCATCCCGGAGGAAGCGTGGATGGAGGTGGACCTGCGTTCGGAATCGGCGGCCGAGCTGGCGCGGCTGGAGGAGCAGTTCCTGGCCATCCTGCCGGCAGCGGTGGCGGACGAGAACGCCGCCCGCAGCACGCGCGAGGGCAGCATCACGGTGGAGGCGAAGCCCATTGGCGACCGCCCCGCCGGCACCACCGCGCCAGATTCCCGCATCGCCCGCCTGGCCGCCGCGGTGATCGCCGCGCGCGGCTTCGCGCCCGTGCTGGAAGCGTCCTCCACGGACAGCAACATCCCCATCAGCCTGGGAATCCCCGCCGTCACCGTCGCCTCCGGCTGCCACGGCGACCGGGCGCACTCCCTGGAGGAGTGGATCGACGTGGACCCGGCGGTCAGCGCCCCAGGCATCGCCACCGCCCTCGGCGTGGTGATGGCCGTCGCCGGCGTGGCCTGATGCGCTGATGCCTGCCGGATTGGCGCCCGTGGCCCGGGGGCAAGGCTCTGCCTCGCCCCCGTACCCCCACTCCGCCAGGACCCTGCGGGCCCTGGACCCGATCGGCGCTGCCGCGGGACAGCCTGATACGGGGTCGAGGCGCCGAGGAGCCATGCTCCTCGGCGGGTACGTGGTCCGCGCTCGCGGACGCCTTTGGAGCTTTTCCAGAGTCCCGCTTGTCCACGTTCCGTCAAGGTCCAGCCCGCAGACTGACGCCCACCGCGTAGAGCCAGACTCCCAGCGGGGTCCGGGGCCCGCTTGTGGCCCCGGCCGGGGAGGGTCTGGGAGGGGACGGCGTCCCCTCCCGGTCCCACGCCGGGGCGCCGGGGCGACCGCCGCGCCGGGCTACCCGATGCTTGCCGCGCGCAGGCGGGTCGTCCGCAGCTCGCCCTGGCGTTCCAGCAACGGGTAGGCGACGGTGGCGAAGTGGGCGGCGATCCGCTTCAGGTCGCGGATCACGTCCAGCGCCAGGCTCGCGGTGGCGGAGGGTTCGGCCCCCGTCTCGGCCAGGTGGTCGGCGGCCTCGCGCTCGGCCTCGCGCCAGGACTCCTTTTCCCGCACCAGTTGCCGGGCAGCCTCGGTGTCTTCCAGCATGAAGACGGCGACGGCAAGGCGGAGCTGACCGACCAGCCGCTCATGCAAGGCGGCAAGGCGCGCGGCCTCGTCCGGGGACAGCGGGATGCCGCGCCGGGCGCGGCGGGTGGCGTGCCGGATCAGGCCGCGGTCCACGGCGTCGCCTGCATGCTCCAGCGCGATGGCGAAGTGGCGGATCTCGGCCAGACGCTGCGCCTCGTTCTCCGGCATCGACTCCCGCGGCAGGCGGGCGAGGTAGGCGTGCACGGCGCCGTGCAGCCGGTCCACCACGTCGTCCAGGGCGCCGGCCGACTTGGCGGCATCGCGGTCGCCCCGCTGCAGCGCCTCGGAGGAGGCGCGGAGCATCGCCTCCACCGTATCGGCCACGCGCAGCACCTCCCGCGAGGCATTGGCCAGGGCAACGGCGGGGGTGGCCAGCGACGCATCGTCCAGGTAGCGCGCGGCGCCGGCATCCGCCTCGGGCGCGAGGGCAGGAAGGAGCCGGCGCAGCAGCGCGGCCAGCGGGTCCAGCAACGGCAGGAAGAGCACGGCCAGCGCCAGGTTGAAGCCCAGATGGGCGTTGGCGACCATCTGGGCCGGGCTGCCATGCAGGTGGCTCAGCGCCCCGGCCAGCCAGGGCAGCAGCGCCAGGGTCAGGGCGACGCCGACAGCGCGGTTCAGCAGGTTGCCCACCGGCAGGCGCAGCCGGGCAGGGTCCGGCGTGCCGCGACCGGCATGGCGCACGGCCAGCAGCGGCGGGACCGCCCCGCCCAGATTGGCCCCCGCGACCATGGCCAGGCTCGTCTCCGGCGACAGGACCCCCGTGGACGCCAGCGAGCCCACCAGCAGCACCGCCGCCAGGGAGGAATGGGTCGCCCAGGCCAGGCCGGCGACCAGCAGCAGCGCGATGAACGGCGCGCCGTCCAGCAGAGGCAGCAGGGCGCGCAGCGTGCCGGATTCCTCGACCGGCTGGATCGTCACGATCATCAGGTGCAGGGCGGTCAGCATCAGGCCCAGCCCGACCCCCGCCCGCCCCAGATCCCGAGTGCGGGCGCGCCGGCCGCGGCGCATGGCGGCCCAGCCCAGCAGGATCAGGGCGGGGGCCAGGGTGCTGACGTCGAAGGACAGGGCCTGGACGATCAGGGCGGTGCCGACATTCGCCCCCAGCATCGCGGCCAGGGCCATGGTGAGCCCCAGCGCACCGGCGGCGTGCAGCCCGCCGACCATCAGCCCGGCGGCAGTGGAGGATTGCAGCGCGGTCGTTGCCGCCAGCCCGGCGGCGAAGGCGCGCCAGCGGTCGCGTAGCGCCCGGCCCAGCCCCTCGCGCAGCGCGGCGCCATAGGCCCGCTCGACGCCCCGCTGGATCAGGCTGAGACCATAGAGCAACAGGGCCGCCTCGCCCGCCAGTTCGATCAGCAGCCGGAATGCGCCCAAGGTCTCGTTCACCTCCCATTTCCTGGAACGGCTGTTCCAGCCAGCATGGCTGCTGGAGCAAAACAACGCCAGTATCCAACATAGGTCACCCCGCAGGGGCTCGCGAGAGGCGCTCCCCCAGCCCGGCGCGAGTGAAGACCCCGCCTGCCCGCCACCGGGCGGTGGGCCCGCGAAGCACGAGAAGGTGTGGCGTCACCCGTTACCGCCCGTCCTTGTTAAGGCCGGTTCGGAGCGGTATCGCACCAGCTCATGCGTTTCGGATGCCTGCCGTGCGTTGCAGCCCTAGGACGCGCAGGATGGGGTGGGAACCGGCTATCCGATGACCGAAGCGTGGTGCGACAAGATCCTGCTGGCGATTCCGTCGATCAACGGCGGCGCCCTGCTCGCCCGCATGCTGCCGACCTTGCGGTTCAAGCCGTCCAATGTCGTCGTCCTCGACCAGGGTAGCACGGACGACACCGCGCGCGTCTGCGCGGAGGCGGGGGTGGAGCTGGTGCAGCTGGGGCAGCCGCACAGCTATACCCAGGGCTGCAACATCGCGGCGCGCCTCGCCCGCGAGCGCAGCTTCCCCTTCGTCTGCGTCGCCAACAACGACATCACCTTCCGCACCGACGTGCTGGCCGAGCTCCTGGCGGAGATGGAGCGCGACCCGCGGCTGGGCATCGTCACGCCGTCGCAGGTGATCATCGACGAGACGCTGGACGAGCCGGTGCTCTCCGTCCGCGTCTCCTGGAACCTGGAACAGGTCGCCTTCCTGCACGACGTGCAGCCGGTGGACGGGGCGGTGCGGCGGCTGGAGGCGGATTTCTGCGAGCTGACCTGCGCGCTGGTGCGCCTTTCCGCGATCGAGGAGATCGGCTTCCTCGACGACGAGTACGGCTTCTACCACGAGGATGCGGATTTCGGCTTCCGCCTGCGCCGGGCAGGCTATGGCTGTGCCTACCTCCCCGCCTCGCAGATCGAGCACTACTCCAGTTCGACGATGAACCGCGAGAAGCTCGACAGGAAGACGCGCTACATCGAGAGGAACAAGCGCTACTTCGCGCGCAAGCACCTCGGCTACGCCGTCCGCCACACGCCCGCGCAGGATCGGGCGGGACGCGGGCACGACGCGCTGGACCACGCGCTGCACGCCTATCTGCGGCACTACGGCATGATCGAGGCGGAGGCGCCGGAGCTGCTGGTCTCGCCCGTGCCCGTGGCCTCGCCCGGCTACCTCCTCACCACCTATGAGGGCGACCGCATTCCCGGGCGCTGGATCGACCAGGGACAGGCCTGCCGCGCCGTCTTCGCCACCTCCGAGACCATGCGCCGGGCCTTCGCTGCGCAGGGCCTGGCGGACTGCCTCCGCCTGCCGCTGGGGATCGAGCCGGATATCTTCCACCCCTGGGGCCCGGCCCGCCGCCTGCATCAGGCGCCGTCCTACCTCGCCTTCGTCCACGGGCAGCAGAGCGGGCCGCTGCGCGCGCTCCTGGAGGCCTGGCAGCGCTTCGTCGCCGGCGGCCGGGACGCGCGCCTGGTGCTGCTCGGCCAGGGGCTGCGCGACGTGCTCGGCCACCCGCCGGATGTCGCCCTCCGCGCCGGGCCGGTGGAGATCGCGCGCCACGAAGCGGCACGTGTCGAGGTGCACGACCTGCTCGCGCCGCTGCCGGCCGAGACGCTCGCGCCCCTCTACCGCGGCGTGGAGTTCACGATCCTCGCCGCCCGCGGCAAGGCGGCCAGCCTCGCGGCGCTGCAATCCCTGGCCTGCGGCGTGCCCTGCCTCGTCGGCCAGAAGGGGCCGGTGTCGGAGCTTGCGGTCGGCGGCGCGCTGGGCTTCGCCGAGGCGCCGGCCGATGCGGGCCGGCTCCTCGCGTGCCTGGAGGACAGCCTTCGCCTCGACGCCGCCGGCCGCGCCGCGCTGGCCGAGGCGGGCTTCTACCGCGTGCGCAACGCCGCCACCCTGCGCCACACCACCATGGGCCTCTACGAGGCGCTCACCCGGCTGCAGGACCAGGACCCCGCGCCGGTGCTGGGACGGCTGGAGGCCGGCCCCCCGGCGACCCAGGCGGTCGCCGCGGGTCCCGCGGCGGTGCAGCTTCCGCCTTCCGTGGGGCGCCGCCTCGGGCCCATCGCGGCGCGGCGCGTCCGCACCATGGGCCGGCTGGTGTCGCAGTTCGGCGAGGTCTGGCAGGAGCGCGGCCTCGGCTTCGCCGGCCGTCAGGTCGCCGGGGAACTGGGCGCCTTCCTCACCCACCGCTCGGGGCAGGTCCTGCGCCTGGGCCGCTCGCTATCGGCACGGCTGCAGCCGGCCCGGCAGCTGGCGGCACCCTTGCGGCCCGGTCGCGCGCCACTGCCGGATTCCGCGCTGCTGATCGGCTACATCGACGCGCAACTCGGGCTGGGCCAGTCGCTGCGCGGCCTCGCCCTCGCCCTGTCGCGGACGGAGACGCAGTTCAGCATCTACCCCTTCGGCATCGGGGTCGAGGGGCGCCGCACCGTCCCCTACATGACGGAGCGCTACGACGAGACGAAGACGCATGCCGTCAACGTCATCGAGGTGATGCCGGACGAGCTGCCGAACGTCTTCCGCCATGTCAGCGCGGATCATTTCGCCCGCAGCCACAACATCCTGCGCACCTACTGGGAGCTGAGCCGCGCGCCGGAGGCCTGGCGGACGCCGCTGGAGCGGATCGACGAGATCTGGGCACCCAATGCCTTCGTGGCCGAAAGCTTCCGCACCATCTTCGACCGGCCGATCACCGTCGTCCCGCCCTGTGTCGAGCGGCCCGCGCCGCAGCTCGACGGGCGCCGTCACTTCGGCCTGGAGGAGGGGCAGTTCCACTTCCTCTTCTCCTTCGACTACTTCTCCTTCCCGCAGCGCAAGAACCCGCTTGGCGTCGTGCGCGCCTTCCGCAGGGCCTTCCCCGACCCGGCCACCCCCGTCCGGCTGATCATCAAGACGACCGGCCATCCGGACCATTTCCCGAAGGTGCGGCGGCAGCTGCGCGCGGCGGCGCAGTATGACGGGCGCATCGAGATCATCGACGAATCCCTGACGCGGGACGAGATGCTGTCCCTGATTGCGGCCACCGACTGCTACGTCTCGCTGCACCGGGCGGAGGGCTTCGGCTTCGGCATGGTCGAGGCCATGGCACTCGGCAAGGTGGTGATCGGGACGGATTATTCCGGCAGCACCGACTTCCTCTCGGAACGGACCGGCTATCCCGTCCCCTACAGCCTGCGCCCGCTGGCCGATGACGACTACGTCCACGCCGCCGGCCAGGTCTGGGCGGAGCCGGACGAGGCTGCCAGCGTCGAGGCCATGCGCCGCGTCTTCGGGCATCGCGACGAGGCCGCCGCCCGTGCCCGCGCAGGCCGGTTGCTGGTGGAGGAGCGTTACGGCCCCGGGAATGTCGGCCGGATCGCGGCGCACCGGCTGCGGGAAATCTTCGCCGCAAGGGGAGTCGGCTGAACGCCCAGGGAGCCACGGAACCCGCAGCGGCTGCCAGAGGAGACGGGCTTCACCACGAGCATGAGCTTCAGGCTGCCAGGCGATCCGCTGCACCCCGGCACGATCCGCCTCTTCAACCCGCCCCGCGCGAGGCGCTGAACGGCGTCGACGCCGCGCAGGACTTCGGCGTCGCTCTGTTGCTGTCCCACGGCGACTGGCAGTTCTGATACGGATGGCGCGATGCCTTGATCCGTGCCGGCGTGGTGCTGATTGCCCGGGGGCAAGGCTCTGCCTCGCCCCCGTACCCCCACTCCGCCAGGACCCTGCGGGCCCTGGACCCGATCAGCGCTGCCGCGGGACAGCTTGAGACAGGGTCGAGGCGCCGAGGAGCATGGCTCCTCGGCGGGTACGGCCTCCGCACTCGCGGACGCCCTCTGAAGCTTTTCCAGAGTCCCGCCGGTCCGTGTTCCGTCAGGGTTCAGCCCGCAGGCTGACGGCAGCCCTGTAGAGCCAACTCCCAGCGGGGTCCGGGGCCCGCTTGTGGCCCCGGCAGGGGAGGGTCTGGGAGGGGACGGCGTCCCCTCCCGGTCCGCAGCTGGAACACCACAGCACAACGGGGCAGGTCATCCCGCCGACGGTGCGCACCCAGAGACAGGGTCCGGGCGGCGTGCCGCGGCCCGCCCGCCGGCCCTCTCGCGCTACGCCGCCTTCGCCTCGCGGCGGCGCTCGGTCAGGATGAACTCGGTGTAGCCGTTGGGCTGGGCCGCGCCCTTGAAGACCAAGTCGCAGGCCGCCTTGAAGGCCGGTCCATCGAAGCCCGGCGCCATGGGGGTATAGTTCGGGTCGCCCGCGTTCTGGCGGTCCACCACCCCGGCCATGCGCTTCATCGTCTCCATCACCATCCCTTCGGTGGCGATGCCGTGGCGCAGCCAGTTGGCGATGTGCTGGGCGGAGATGCGCAGGGTCGCGCGGTCCTCCATCAGGCCCACGTCATGGATGTCGGGCACCTTGGAGCAGCCCACGCCCTGGTCCACCCAGCGCACGACATAGCCGAGGATGCCCTGGGCGTTGTTGTCCAGCTCCGCCTGCACATCGGCGGGGGCCCAGTTGGTGCTCGCCGCCAGGGGGACGGTCAGGATGTCCTCCAGCCGGCCGCGGCGGCCGCCGGCCGCGATCTCCTCCTGCCGCGCCGCCACGTCCACCTGATGGTAGTGCAGCGCATGCAGCGTGGCGGCGGTCGGAGAGGGCACCCAGGCGGTGTTGGCGCCGGCCTTCGGGTGGCCGACCTTCTGTGCCAGCATGTCCGCCATGGCGTCGGGCGCGGCCCACATGCCCTTGCCGATCTGCGCCTTGCCGCGCAGCCCGCATTCCAGGCCGGTGTCGACGTTGTTCTCCTCGTAGGCCTTGATCCAGGGCTGCGCCTTCATGTCGTTCTTGCGCACCATGGGGCCGGCTTCCATGGAGGTGTGGATCTCGTCGCCGGTGCGGTCGAGGAAGCCCGTGTTGATGAACACCACCCGCTCCCGTGCCGCGGCGATGCAGGCCTTGAGGTTGACGGTGGTCCGCCGCTCCTCGTCCATGATGCCCATCTTGAGCGTGTTGCGCGCCAAGCCCAGCACGTCCTCGACGCGGCCGAACAGCTCCACCGCCCAGGCCACCTCGTCCGGCCCGTGCATCTTGGGCTTGACGATGTAGACGGAGCCGGCGCGGGAGTTCAGGTGCTTCCCGTTCGGCCCGATGTCGTGCAGCGCGATCAGCGAGGTGACCATCGCGTCCAGGATCGTCTCCGGGACGGGGTTGCCCTCGAAGGTCACGGCATCGGTCATCATGTGGTGGCCGACATTGCGCACCAGCATCATGGAGCGGCCCGGCAGGGTCAGCGTGCCGCCGTCGGGCTTCGTCCAGGACCGGTCGGGGTTGAGCCTGCGGGTGACCATCTTGCCACCCTTCTCGAAACTCTCGACCAGGTCGCCCTTCATCAGGCCGAGCCAGTTGCGGTAGACCAGCACCTTGTCGGCGGCATCCACGGCGGCGACGGAATCCTCGCAATCCTGGATGGTGGAGAGCGCGCTCTCCAGCACGAGGTCGGAGATGCCGGCCGCGTCGTCCTTGCCGATCGCGCTGCCGCGGTCGAAGACGATCTCCAGGTGCAACCCGTTCTTGCGCAGCAGCACGGCCGACGGGTCCGCCGCCTCGCCCGAATAGCCGACGAACTGCGCCGGGTCGCGCAGCGCGGTCGCGGCGCCGCCCTTCAGCGTCACCGCCAGCGCCCCGTCCTTCACCGCGTAGCCCGTCGCATCGGCGTGGCTGCCCTGGGCCAGCGGCGCCGCCTCGTCCAGCGCGGCGCGGGCGCGGGCGATCACCTTGGCGCCGCGCGCGGGATCGTAGCCCTTGGCCTTCGGCCCCTCCTGCGGGATGGCGTCGGTGCCGTAGAGCGCGTCGTACAGGCTGCCCCAGCGGGCATTGGCGGCGTTCAGCGCATAGCGGGCGTTGTTCACCGGCACGACGAGCTGCGGCCCGGCGATGGAAGCGATCTCCGGGTCCACGTTCTGCGTGGCCACCACCACTTCGCCCGGCGGATCGCGCAGGTAGCCGATCTCGCGCAGGAAGGCCTCGTAGGCAGCGGCCTCCACCGGGCGCTGGGGGTGTTCGCGGTGCCACAGGTCGATCTGCGCCTGCAGCCCGTCGCGCTGCTGCAACAGCGCCGCGTTGCGCGGGGCGAGGTCGAGCAGGATCTTCTCCATCCCGGACCAGAATGCCTCGGGCGAGACACCCGTGCCGGGGATCGCCTCGCGCTCGACAAAGGCCTGCAGCTCCGGAGCCACCTTCAGCGCCACGCCCAATGCCATCGTCCCGCTCCTCCGTGAGCCCGTAACATCCCGCGCAATACCCGCCTTCCCGCCAGGCGGCAAAGGGGCACCGCGCCATCCGGCACCATGTTTGCCGGATACCGGACCGGCCGGCCATGGTTCGGATCGTGGCCGGCCAAGCGGTCCACCTCCCCCGGCCGGGCCGCCGGGGATGGCCCCGTCCTAGCCCGCGGCCGTCCCGAGCACGTCCTGCATGTCGTAGAGCCCCGGCGGGCGCCCCAGTGCCCACAGGGCGGCACGCACGGCACCGGTGGCATAGACGCGGCGGTCGAAGGAGCGGTGCGTCAGGGCGATGTGTTCGGAGCCGGCGGCGAAGAGGAGGGTGTGCTCGCCCACCACCTGCCCGCCGCGCAGGGCGGCGAAGCCGATGGCGCCCGTCCTGCGGGCTCCGGCATGGCCGTCGCGGCCGCTCTCCACCCCCGCCTGCTCCAGCGTGGTGCCGCGGCCGCGGGCCACGGCACGGCCCAGGGCCAGGGCGGTACCGGAGGGTGCGTCCACCTTCTGGCGGTGGTGCATCTCCACGATCTCGGCATCGTACTGCTCGGGCGGCAGGGCTGCGGCCATGCGCTGGGCCAGGGCGAAGAGCAGGTTCACGCCAGGTGCGAAATTGGCCGCATAGACCAGGGGAATGCGCCGTGCCGCGGCGGCCACCGCCTCCTCCTGGGCGGCGGACAGGCCCGAGGTACCCAGGATCAGAGGCTTGCCGGCGCGTGCGGCGGCCTCGGCATGGCCGGCAGCCGCGGAGGCATGGGTGAAGTCGATGGCGACGTCACAGGCGGCCAGCAGCGCGGGGACATCGGGGAAGACCGGATAGCCGGTCCCACCGGGGTTGCTGGCGCGCAGCGTCCCGCCGGCCAGGGTGGCCCCCGCCGCGGTCATCTCCTCCGCCAGGAGCCGGCCCATGCGGCCGGCGATGCCCAGGATGCCGATGCGTGCGGCCATATCTTGTTCCCCTCGCTGTCAGGAGGGTTCCTGCCCCAGGCCGCAGGCAGCGAAAAGGGGGCGGGATCGCTCCCGCGCCCTCATCGGCCTGCCCGAGGGATCAGATGCCGGCGTTCCAGTAAGGCGCCTTGTAGTAGTCGTAGACACGACGCCCATAGCTGTCGTCGTTGAGGTCCACGTTCTCATCCACGCCGTAGGACGGTGCCCCCTCCAGCTGCTCGCGTGTCATGTCGACGACATAGCCGCCCTGCTGCACGTCATAGCTCAGGGTGGCCCAGGGCAGCGGATGGTACTTCTCGCCGATGCCCAGGAAGCCGCCGAAGCTCATCACCGCGAAAGCGACCTTGCCGCTGACCTTGTCGAGCATGATGTCCTCGACCGTGCCAAGGCGCTCGCCTTCGCGGTTGTACACGGCGGTGCCCTCCACCTTGTCGGCGGAGATCAGGCGGCGGCTCTCCGTGTTCTCCGGGTCGCCGGACGGCGTCACCATGGCGTCCGCGCCCATGTAGCTGCCAGTGGTCGCGCTCATCGCTCACTCCCTCGCTGCCGTTTCGGAATGGCCCGGACACAGCTTCACCGGCCGACCGGGACCTCGCGGATAAAACACCTGGCCCCCTCTCCGGGTTGCCTGTTCCGGCGCGGCGGAACCCCCGGACGGGCATGGTCCTGCCCCCCGTCGGCAGGCTCGCGACTCTGCCCCGTGATTGCAACGTTCCTGTCAGAAAACGGACTTGCGGAACGGATATTTCGCCGGCACGCTTTCCCGAAGGGAGAAACGCCATGCGCCGCCGTTCGCTGCTCGCCGCCGCGAGCCTGCCCCTTGCCGCCACCCTGTCGCCCGCCCTCGCCCAGCAGCGCACCACGCTGACGGTGATGACCGCCGGCGACCAGAACATGGTGGACTACATCACCGACTATCTGGGCCCGATGTTCCAGCGCCAGAATCCGGGCGTGACCGTGCGCGCCGTGGGCACCGGCCCGGGCGATGCCGGCAGCCAGCGCATCTGGGAGCGGCTGGAGGCGCAGAAGCGCGCCGGCGCGGCGGCCAGCGACGTGGACGTGGCGGTGGTGCACCAGTCGATGAGCGGGCGGATGGTCGCTGAGGGGCTGCTCGCGCGCTATCGCGGCGATCTCGGCACGGGCAACCTGACCACGGCGGCGGTGGCCGGCAACGCACTGGGCCAGAACGTCGACGGCTATGTCATGCCGATGTTCAACAGCCAGATCGCCATCGCCTACAACCCGCAGCGCGTGCCGGAGCCGCCCCGCACCTACGCCGCACTGGAGGAGTGGGTGAAGGCGCATCCGAAGCGCTTCGGCTACAACGGCATCCGTGGCGGCATGGCGGGCGTCGGCTTCGTCTTCGGCTGGGCCTATGCCTTCGGCCCCGACCAGAAGCGGCTGATCGAGGGGCCCTTCGACGCGGAGGGCGTCGCGGCGCTGACGCCGGCCTTGCAGCGGCTGAAGGCGTTCAACGCCAACGCCGTCATCACCCCGGGCAATGCGGGCACGCTGGACGCGATGAACCGCGGCGAGATCGACATGGGCCCGGTCTGGATGGACATGTTCTACACCTGGCAGGCGGAAGGGCGGCTGAACCCCGCCTTCCGCCTCGTGCTGCCGGAAAGCGGCATGCCCGGCCAGCCGATGTACTACGTCATCCCCAAGGACGCGGCGCATGCCGAGCTGGCGCGGAAGTTCATCGAGCTGGCGACCAGCCCGCCGGTGCAGGCCGAGGGCATCGTGAAGCGCTTCAACTGGCTGCCCGGGATCGACGCGCAGCATGTGCGCGCGCAGCTCGACCAGGCGACCTGGGACCGGCTGTTCCGCGACGTCGGCCCGGAGGCGCTGGCCAGGGGCGCCCGGCCGATGCCGCAGGCGGACTACTTCAAGGCGATCCAGGAGGCCTATGAGCGGGTGGTGCTGAACTGAGCGCCACGCCGAAGCGCGGCAGGCCCGTCCTGCCGCTGCTCCTCGTCGCGCCGGCGCTGGCCATGGTGGCCGGCTTCTTCCTGCTGCCGCTCGCCATGTCCGCCTGGGGGGCCTTCGCGTCTCCGGCCGGCCCGACGCTGGCGAACTTCGTCCGCGCCTGGGAGCTGTACCGCGCCGACGTGCTGGTGACGCTCGCCATCGCCGGCTCCGCCACCGTGCTGATCGGGATCGGCGCCTGCGCCATCGGCGGCTACCTCACCCTCGGACGCTGCGCCCCGGCGCGGGCGGCGCTGGCCTGGCTCTACCGCTGGCCGCTCTTCATCCCCTTCGTGGTGGCGGCGCAGTGCATGCGCGGCTTCCTCGGGCAGAACGGGCTGATGAACGGCGCGCTGATCGCGGCGGGGCTGATGCCGGAAGCCTGGGCGACCTCCTTCCTCGACTGGCGCGGCATCGTGCTGACCTTCGTGTGGAAGCAGATGCCCTTCGCCACCCTGCTGGTGGCCGGCGCCATGGCCGCGCTGGACCAGCGGCAGGTCCAGGCGGCGCAGGGGCTGGGCGCCGGGCGGTGGCGCGTCTTCGCCGCCGTGGTGCTGCCGCAGGTGCGGCGCAGCCTGGGGGTGGCGCTGATCCTCTCCTTCGTCACCATGATGGGCGTGCTCTCCGTGCCGCTGATGATCAGCGGGCAGAGCCCCTCGATGCTGACCGTGCCGATGGCGTGGCGGATCAACTCGCTGGGCGACTACGCCACGGCCAACGCGCTCGGCGTGATCGCCTGCCTGATGACCGGGGCGGTCGCCTGGATCTGGCTGCGCCAGAGCCTGAAGGAGCGCGCGGCATGAGCGCGGCCCCCTCTTCCAGCCCCCTGCCGCGCGCGGCGGTCCCCGCGCGCTGGCTGGCGAACCCCGGCACCGGCTGGTGGCGCTGGCTGCCGCGCGCCGTACTGCTGGGCGCCTTCGCCTTCGCCATCTTCGGGCCGCTGGCCAACCTCGTGCTCTGGAGCCTGGCGGAGGCCTGGTACTGGCCGAACCGCCTCCCCTCCGCCTGGGGTTTCCGCTACTGGCAGCGCGTCTTCCGGCCGGAGGGACAGGCGATGGAGAGCCTGTGGCTCTCCGTCTGGATCGCGGCGCTGACGACGCTCCTCTGCCTCGCCGTCTCCGTCCCCGCCGCCTGGGCGCTGGCGCGGGCAAGGCTGCCGGCGCGAGCGCTGATCATGCTGGCCTTCCTGCTGCCCCAGGCCTTCCCCAGCCTGCCCGTCACCATCAACGTGGCCCAGGTCTTCTTCGCCCTCGGCCTGAACGGCACCGTCCTGGGCGTGGTGCTGGTGCATGCCGCCCACGGCCTCGTCTACTCCGTCTGGATCGCGACCGCCGCCTTCGCCGCGGTGGACGAGCGGCTGGTGATGGCCGTGCGCAGCCTGGGCGGCTCGCCGCTGCGCGCCGCCTGGTCCGTCACCCTGCCTCTGGCCGCGCCGGGCATCGCCGCCAGCGCCGTCTTCGTCTTCCTCGAAAGCCTGGACGAGTTCACCGCCTCCTTCTTCGTCGGCGCGCCGGAGGTGCAGACCCTGCCCCTCCTGCTCTATTCGGCGGCCGCTGGCGGCAACATGCAGGTGGCGGCCATCACCGCCCTGATCCTCCTGGTGCCCAGCGTGCTGTTCATGCTGGCCGTGCAACGCTTCCTGCGCGCCGACGTGCTGGCGGGGGTCGGGAAGTAGCAACCTCCTCCGGACGGCCGCCCGTATCATACCGGCAGCGGGATGCGTAGATCCGTGCCGGCGCGGGGTGCGCCCGTGGCCCGGGGGCAAGGCTCTGCCTCGCCCCCGTACCCCCACTCCGCCAGGACCCTGCGGGCCCTGGACCCGATCGGCGCTGCCGCGGGACAGCCTGATACGGGGTCACAGCGCCGAGGAGCCATGCTCCTCGGCGGGTACGGCCCCCGCACTCGCTGACGCCTACAACTTTTTTCTGGAGTCCCACCTGTCCGCGCTCTGTCAGGGTTCAGCCCCCAGGCGGATGCCCATCGCCTCGAGCCAACTCCCAGCGGGCCACCGTGGCGTCGGCCCTGGCAGCCTTCGACCCGTCGTCGGGTAGCCCTCCGTCCGGGTATTCCCTGTGGGTCCGGCAGAGGGGCCCGGGGGAACGTGGCGTGTCCCCGGGAGTGGGCTGCCGCAGAAATCGCGACCCGGCATCCTCGTGCTGTCTCTGGCATCGTGCCGCAGCGGGGCTATACCGCGCCCATGAGTGACAGGTTCTGGGACGTCGTGGTGGTCGGCGGCGGCCATGCCGGCACGGAGGCCGCCGCGTCGGCGGCCCGGTGCGGTGCGCGCACGCTGCTGCTGACGCACCGCTGTGACCGCATCGGCGAGATGTCGTGCAACCCGGCCATCGGCGGCGTGGGCAAGGGGCATCTGGTGCGCGAGGTGGATGCCTTGGACGGCATCATGGCCCGCGCCGCCGATGCTGCCGGCATCCACTTCAAGGTGCTGAACGCCAGCAAGGGACCCGCCGTGCGCGGCCCGCGCCTGCAGGCCGACCGCGCCCTGTATCGCGCCGCCGTGCAACGCCTGCTGGCGGATACGCCGGGCCTGACCATCCGCGAGGCGGCGGTGGAGGGGATCGAGCGCGGTGCGGACGGGGGCATCGCCGCCGTGTGCCTGGATGGTGGCGAGCGGCTGGGCTGCGGTGCGCTGGTCGTCACCGCCGGCACCTTCCTGCGCGGCGAGATCCATGTCGGCCCGCATCGCGAAAGGGCGGGACGGGTCGGCGACCCGGCATCGGTCGGGCTGGCCCTTGCGCTCGCGGGCCTGGGCCTGCCCATAGCCCGGCTGAAGACCGGCACGCCGGCGCGGCTGGATGGCCGGACCATCGACTGGGCCTCGCTGGAGCGCCAGGAGGGCGATGCGGAGCCCGAGCCGCTCTCCTGGCTGACCGACCGGATCACCAATCCGCAGGTTGCCTGCGGCATCACCGCGACCACGGAGCGGACCCACGCGGTGATCCGCGCCAACCTGCACCAGGCGCCGATCCATTCCGGTCAGATCACCGGACGCGGGCCGCGCTACTGCCCCTCCATCGAGGACAAGGTCGTGCGCTTCGCGGAGCGCGAGCGGCACCAGATCTTCCTGGAGCCGGAGGGGCTGGATGATCACACCGTCTACCCGAACGGCATCTCCACCAGCCTGCCGGCCGAGGTGCAGGCGGCGATGATCGCGACCATCCCCGGGCTGGAGCGCGCCGTCATCCTGCGCCCCGGCTACGCCGTCGAATACGACCACATCGATCCCCGGGCGCTGCGCCCCACGCTGGAGGCGAAGGCGGTGCCGCGCCTCTTCCTCGCCGGTCAGGTGAACGGCACCACGGGCTATGAGGAGGCCGCGGCCCAGGGCCTGCTGGCGGGGGTGAACGCCGCGCGACTGGCCGGAGGCTGCACGGAGGAGCGGGTGCTTCTGCGTGGCGAGGCCTATCTCGGCGTGCTCGTGGACGACCTCGTCACCCAGGGCGTCAGCGAGCCCTACCGCATGCTGACGGCGCGGGCCGAGCACCGGCTGTCGCTGCGGGCCGACAATGCCGGCCTGCGCCTGACGACGATCGGCGAGGGGTGGGGCTGCGTCGGAGCGGAGCGGGCAGCCCGCCATCGCGCCTTCTCCGCCGCCGTCGCGGACGCCCTGGCCCGTGCCAGGGCGGAGGAGGCGACGCCCGACCAGTTGGCCGCACAGGGCGTCGCCGTGAACCGCGACGGCAAGCGCCGTAACGTGCTGGAGGTCCTGGCCCTGCCGATGGCCGATGCCGCAGCCGCCTTCCCCTGGCTTCGCGGCCTGCCGCGCGGCGTCCTGGCGCAGGTGGAGGCGGAGGCGCTGTATGCCCCCTACCTCCGCCGCCAGGAGGCGGAACGGCACCTGCTGGAGCGGGAGGAGCGGCTGGGCATCCCGCGCGGCTTCGACTTCGCTGCCGTGGCCGGCCTCTCCACCGAGATGCGGCAGCGTCTTTCCGCGGCGCAGCCGGCCACGCTGGGCGGGGCGGGACGCGTGCCGGGCGTCACCCCGGCCGGCATCGCGGCCCTGGCCGGGCATCTCCGCCGCATGGCCCCGGCACACCAATCCGCATGACCCCCGTTTCACGTGAAACGGCCGGGCGGCTCGACGCCTACGCCGCGCTGCTGCTGCGCTGGAATGCCCGCATCAACCTGATCGCCCCCGGCGATGCCGCCCAGTTCCGCCAGCGCCACGTCGAGGATTCGTTGCAGCTCCTGCCGCTGCTGCCGGCCGGGACGGCGCCGGGGACGGATATCGGCAGCGGTGGCGGCCTGCCCGGAATGGTCCTGGCGCTGGCCGATCCGCGGCGGCCCTGGCACCTGGTGGAGGCCGACCGACGAAAGGCGGCCTTCCTGCAGACCGTGGCGGGCGAGCTGGAAGCGGCGAATGTCAGCGTCCATGCCCGGCGCATCGAGGATGTCTCGCTGCCGCCGCTGGGCGTGCTGACGGCGCGAGCCCTGGCGCCGCTCGATATCCTGCTCGGCCATGCCGCGCGCCTGCTGGCGCCGGGTGGCACCGCCCTCTTCCCCAAGGGCCGCACCGCGGAGGCCGAGTTGACCCAGGCCGCCGCGACGTGGACCATGACGACGGAGCGGTTCCCCAGCCGGACCGACCCGTCCGCGACCCTCCTCCGAATCACCGGGATACGACGTGTCGGGCCCTGAACCTCGCCCCAACCCCGCGCCGGGACCGCTGCCCGGACGACGGATCGCCCTCGCCAACCAGAAGGGCGGCGTCGGCAAGACCACCACCGCGGTGAACCTCGCCACCGCCCTCGCAGCAGCGGAGCGGGTGCTGGTGATCGACCTGGACCCCCAGGGCAACGCCTCCACCGGCCTCGGCGTGGCGCGGAACCAGCGCGGCGCGGGCAGCTACGCGCTGCTGACCGGGGAGCGGCCCCTGGCGGAGCTGGTGCGTCCGACCGTGGTGCCCAACCTCTCCCTGCTCGCCGCGGATGCCGACCTGGCCGGGGCGGAGATCGAGCTGGTCGACGTGGAACATCGTGAGCATCGCCTCTCCGATGCGCTGTCCAAGGGTGCGGAGGCGCTGGCCGGCTATGACCGCGTGCTGATCGACTGCCCGCCCTCCCTGGGCCTGCTGACGCTGAATGCCCTGGTCGCCTCGCAGTCCGTGCTGGTGCCGCTGCAGGCGGAGTTCTTCGCGCTCGAGGGCGTGTCGCAGATCTCGCGGACGCTGGAACGCGTCCGCCGCACCCTGAACCCCGCGCTGGAACTGGAGGGCATCGTGCTGACCATGGTGGACCGACGGAACAACCTGTCGGAGCTGGTGACCGCCGATGTCCGGGCCTTCTTCAAGGACAAGGTGTTCGAGACGACCATCCCGCGCAACGTGCGGGTGAGCGAGGCACCGTCGCATGGGCAGCCGGTGATCCTCTACGACGTGCGCTCCGCCGGCGCCCAGGCCTATATCCGCCTCGCCGCGGAGCTGCGGAAGCGTGAGCGGAGGCAGAAGCGGGCGGCCAAGGGGAACCGGGCATGAGCCGCAAGCCCTCCCGCCTCGGCATGGGCCTTTCCGCCCTGCTGGGGGACGCCCCGGTGACGGCCGCGGCGGAGACCCAGCGCAACCTGCCGATCGAGGCGCTGGAGCCCGGCCCCTTCCAGCCGCGCGGCCCGATGGAGCCCGAGGCGCTGGCCGAGCTCACCGCCTCGATCCGCGAGCATGGCGTCCTGCAGCCGATCCTGGTGCGGCCGAAGCCCGGCGCGCCGGGAACCTGGCAGATCGTCGGCGGCGAGCGGCGCTGGCGCGCGGCGCAGCAGGCGCGGCTGCACGACGTGCCCGTGGTCATCCGCGAGCTGGACGACCGGGCCGCCATGGCCGCCGGGCTGGTGGAGAACCTGCAGCGGGAGGATCTGAACCCGCTGGAGGAAGCCCAGGGCTACCGCCGGCTGACGGAGGAGTTCGGCCTGCGGCAGGATGCCCTGGGCCAGGTCGTCGGCAAGAGCCGCAGCCACGTCGCCAACACGCTGCGGCTGCTGAACCTGCCGCCGAAGGTCCGCGACCTGCTCTCCCGCGGCAGCCTGACCGCCGGCCACGCCCGTGCCCTGCTGACGGCGGAGAATCCCCAGAAGCTGGCGGAGATGGTGATCACGCGCGGGCTGAACGTGCGCCAGACGGAAGCACTGGCCGCCGCCGCCGGCCGTCCGCTGGCACCGCGCGCAAGCGATCCGGAGACACGGGCGCTGGAGCGGGATCTGTCAGAGCGGCTGGGGACAAAGGTCGCCATCCAACGCTCCGGCAAGGGCGGCCGGCTGGTGCTGTCCTGGCGCGACCTGGACCAGTTGGACGGACTGCTGCAGCTGCTGACGCCGAGATAACGCCTGGATGGCAGGCGAGGCACGCGCCGACCTTTCGGGCCTCAGCCGGCGCGGCGCACGTCCATCGCCTGCCCCTGCCCATCGATCACCGGTTCCGGTCCCGGTGCGCTCAGCCGCCACAGCAGGCGCAGGGCGTTCCCCCGCAGCGTCACCTTCGCTCCGGGCTCCAGCTCCGCCCGCACCTCGCTGGACTGCCCCTCCACCCGCAGGGAGCGGCAGCCGCCGCGCAGCTCCACGTCGAGGCGGTTGCCGCGGACCGTGACATCGCGGCCGGCGCAATCGCTCTGTTGCCGCAGCCCGTCCCCGGCGATGGACAGGGGCGGGCCGCCCCGGGGCATGGCCGCATCCGGGCCCGAGGCCTCGATGCGGCTGTCCTGCCCTTCCACCAGCTGCCGCCCGATCGCCTCGCCCGGCAGGGTCCGATAGGCGATACGGTTTCCGTCCCCACGGACCTCCACGTCCGCCCCGTCCGCCAGCTCCGCCTCGATCCGGTTGCGCTGGCCTTCGACGTTGAGGGAGCGGCAGCCTTGCCGCAGGGTCAGGCGGTTCCCGTCGCCGCGGACCAGCACGTCCCGTCCGGCGCAATCCTGCTCCGCCTCCTGCCCGTTGCCGCGCAGCTCCAGCGTCTGGGCCGTGGCCGGGGCGGCCGCCAGGACCGCCAGAAGCGTCAGCATGCCGCCATACCGGGTCATCGCTTGCCCCCTCCCGCCACGTAACGGGAAGGACGCGCCACCGGCCGTGCGGTTGCGCCGCCTATCGGCGGGCGGCGGCGCGCGCGGTCCGGGCCAGGGCGAGCAGCGCCTCGCGGGCCACGGCGCGGTCCGGCACGGGACGGCCCGTGCCCCCGCTCTTCACCCGGACCTCCGCCCGCAACAGGGATGCCCCCGCCTCGGCCAGGGCGGCCGGGCGCCAGAGGGCCAGGGCCCGCTCGAAGGCCGGCTTGTCGCGGAAGAAGACCGGCGGCCGCAATGCCTGCATGGCGGTGCCGGGCGGCTGCCCCTGGGCCACCGCCAGGGCCGCCAGATGCAGGCGCTGGACATGGCGCAGCGCGGCGCGGATGGCGGCCACGGGGTGGGTTCCCTCGGCCAGGGCCTGGTCGATGCCGCGATCCGCCCGCGGCAGGTCGCCGGCCGTCGCGGCCATCAGCGCCGCACCGATATCGGCATCGCCGCCCTCGTCGAGGCAGGCGAGCACGTCCTCCTCCCCCACCGTCCCTCCCGGGCCGGCATAGAGCGCCAGGGTCTCCAGGCTGCGCCGGAGCAGGCCGCGATCCTCGTCCAGGTTCTCCGCCAGCCAGTCCAGCGCGGCGGGCTCGGCGGTCACGCCCTGCTCGCGCAGGATGGCGGCAATGCTGGCGGACAGTTCTGACCCCCGCTCCCGCCAGCACTCGACCGAGGCGACCGGCCCGGCCCCCTCGACGACGGCACGCAGGCGGGAGGAGCGCGGCAGTTCGCCGGCCTCCAGCAACACCAGCGCCTCGCCCGGGGAGGACAGCATCTCGCGCACGGCGGGGGCCAGGGCGTCGGTGGCGTCGCGCACCCGCACGACGCGGCGGCCGCCGGTCAGGGAAAGGGCGGCCGCCTCGCCGGCCAGGGCACCGCCGCGGCCGGCCTGCTCGCGGCTCAGCTCGGCGAGGCGGAAGGGATCGTCCCCCTCCCCCAGCACGGCCCGGCGCAGCGCCTCGGAACGCTCGCGCACCAGCCCGGCATCCTCGCCATGCAGCAGCACCAGGCGCACCGGCCCGGGATCGCGCAGGAAGGCGGCGAGGCGCCGGGGCTCGACCTTGGGCATGGGGCAGCCCCGCCGGTCAGGCGGCGGTGCGGTTGGCCAGGGCGATGGCGACCTTCTCGACGATGCCCGAGGCCACCTCGTCCACCAGACGGCGCTGGGCGGCGTTGAAGCTCATATCCGCCGCGAAGAACTGGTTGTCCGGCAGGTTCCAGGCATCGAAGCTCCGCTCCGTGCCGCTGGCGACCTGCACCGGCGGCGTGGCGGTGGTGTAGAGCGACCAGGGGGCCGTGGCGCTGGCACGGCTGCGGGTCGGCGTGCCGTCGCGGCGGAAGCCCTCCTGCTCGACGCCGAGCTGCACGCTGACCCGCAGGTCGTAGCGGGCCGGCACGCCGGCGCCGCCGGTCTTCTCCAGCTGCTGCTGCAGCGAGCGTCGCAGAAGCTGCCCGATGCGGTCGGGGATCACCCCGACGCGCACCGCCGCCAGTTCCTCGGCCGTGGCGGTGCCCACCGCCGGGCGGGCGGGACCGCCGGGGGCGTAGAGCGGCTGGAAGCCGCAGCCGCCCAGCGCCGCCGCGACGCCGCCCAGCAGCCCGCCGCGCAGCACGCCGCGCCGGGAGGGGCCGCCGGGCCGGGCCTCAGACGACGAAGTTGACGACACGGCCGGGCACATGGATGCGCTTGCGGATGGGCTTGCCGGCGATGGCACGCTGCACGTTCTCCTCCGCTTCGGCGGCCGCCAGGATGTCGGCCTCCGGGGCCCCCACGGGGACCTCGATGGTGGCGCGCAGCTTACCCAGAACCTGCACGGCGATCTTCACCGTATCGGCGACCAGCAGCGCGGGGTCGGCCTCCGGCCAGGGCAGCTCGGCCACCAGCCGCGCCTCTCCCTCCGGGCCGTGACGGGGACGCAGCAGGGACCATAGCTCCTCCGCCAGATGCGGCATCATGGGCGCGGCGAGGCGGAGCAGCGTCTCCAGCGCCTCGCGGCGGGCGGCACCCGTCGCGGGGGCCGTGTCCGACGCCTCGCCGATGGCATTGGCCAGGCCGTGGATGCGCGCCACCGCGACGTTGAAGGCGAAGGTCTCCAGCGCGGTCGAGACGGCGGCGATGGCGCCGTGCGTCTCCCGCCGCAGCGCCAGCGCCGCGCGGTCGCGGGCAGGGTCCAGCCCGGCCAGCAGCCGCTCCGTCTCGTCGGGCGAGGGCAGGCCGTCCAGCGCGGCGGTGGTCAGGCGATGCAGGCGCTGCACGAAGCGGTGGGCGCCGGCGACCCCGGCCTCCGACCACTCCATGTCGCGCTCCGGCGGGTTGTCGGAGAGGATGAACCACCGCGCCGTGTCCGCGCCGTAGCGGCCGATGATGGCGCCCGGATCGACGGTGTTGTTCTTCGACTTCGACATCTTCTCGCCGCGGCCGATGGCCACGGCCTCGCCGGTCGCCTTCGCCGTGGCGGTGCCGTCGGGGGCGACCTCCACCTCCTCCGGATACAGCCAGCGGCCGTCGGCGGCGCGGTAGGAGGCGTGGGTCACCATGCCCTGGGTGAAGAGACCGGCGAAGGGCTCCGGCGTCGCCAGCTTGCCCATGCCGTGCAGCGCGCGGGTGAAGAAGCGCGAGTAGAGCAGGTGCAGGATCGCGTGCTCGATCCCGCCGATATACTGGTCCACCGGCAGCCAGTGGTTCACCGCCTCCGCCACCAGCGGCGTGCCCGCGTGCGGCGCGGTGAAGCGGGCGAAGTACCAGGAGCTGTCGACGAAGGTGTCGAAGGTGTCCGTCTCCCGCCGCGCCGCGGCGCCGCAGCGCGGGCAGGCGACGTGCTTCCAGCTCGGGTGGTGGTCCAGCGGGTTGCCGGGCTTCGAGAAGTCCACGTCCTCCGGCAGCGTCACCGGAAGCTGGTTCTTCGGCACCGGCACCACGCCGCAGGCGTCGCAGTGGATGGCCGGGATCGGGCAGCCCCAGTAGCGCTGGCGGGAAACGCCCCAGTCGCGCAGGCGCCAGTTCACCACGCCCTGGCCGGCGCCCTTCGCCTCCAGCGCCTCGATGGCCTTCCGCTTGCCCACCTTCGTGTCCAGCCCATCGAGGAAGCCGGAGTTGAACAGCGTGCCGTCCTCGGTGAAGGCGGTGTCGCCGATGGCGAAGGTCGCGGCGTCGGCCCCGGGCGGCAGCACCACGGGCGGCACCGGCAGCCCGTACTTGCGCGCGAAGTCCAGGTCGCGCTGGTCGCCCGACGGGCAGGCGAAGATCGCGCCCGTGCCGTATTCCATCAGCACGAAGTTCGCGATCCACACCGGGAAGGTCGCGCCCTCGAGGAAGGGGTGCGCGACGCGGAAGCCCGTGTCGAAGCCGCGCTTCTCCGCCTGCTCGATCGCGGCCTCCGAGGTGCCCATGGCGCGGCACTCGGCCACGAAGGCCGCGGCGGCCGGGTCGCGCGCGGCGGCGGCGGTCGCCAACGGGTGCTCGGCGGCGACGGCCAGGAAGGACATGCCGAACAGCGTGTCGGGGCGGGTGGTGAAGACCTCCACCTCCGACATCTGTCCCGTTGGCCCATCCACGGCCTGCGTCAGCGGGAAGCGCACCCGCGCGCCCTCGCTGCGGCCGATCCAGTTGGCCTGCATCAGCTTCACGCGCTCGGGCCAGCGGTCCAGCCCGTCCAGCGCCGCCAGCAGCTCGGGCGCGTATTTCGTGATCGACAGGAACCACTGGTTCAGCGACTTCTTCTCGACCAGCGCGCCGGAACGCCAGCCGCGCCCGTCGATCACCTGCTCGTTGGCCAGCACGGTGCCGTCCACCGGGTCCCAGTTGACCCAGCTCTCCTTGCGCTCGACCAGCCCGGCCTGCCAGAAATCGAGGAACAGCGCCTGCTGCTGGCCGTAGTAGGAGGGGTCGCAGGTGGCGAACTCCCGGTCCCACTCGATGGACAGGCCCATGCGCTTCAGCTCGGCGCGCATGTTGGCGATGTTCTGGTAGGTCCAGGCCGCCGGATGCACCCCGCGTTCCCGCGCCGCATTCTCCGCCGGCAGGCCGAAGGCGTCCCAGCCCATCGGGTGCATCACCGCATGGCCGGTGGCCCGCTTGTGCCGCGCCACGACGTCGCCCAGCGTGTAGTTGCGCACGTGCCCCATGTGGATCTTCCCCGAGGGATAGGGGAACATCTCCAGCACGTAGCTCTTGGGCCTGCTGCCATCGGGCACGTCCGGCACGGCGAAGCAGCCGCGCGCCTCCCATTCGGCCTGCCAGCGCGGCTCGGCCATGGCGAAATCATATCGGGCGGGCGGGGAGACGTCGTTCATCAGCCGTGTGTCATCAGCAAGCGGGGCCCGCAGGATTAGGCCGCGCGCGCGCGGCTGGGAAGCGGAGATGGCGGGCAGGTGGCGCGCTTGCGGCGCAGGGTGGCGCGGACGCCCATGGCCCGACGGGGGCGTTCCCTCCCCCGGACCGCGGCCCGGGGGCCACGGAGCCGACCGCCATGGGGCCTCGCGCGCTCAGCGCGGCAGGACGCCGTGCTGGCGCAGGAAGCCCAGCAGCGGCAGCAGCGGCAGTCCGAGCACGGCGCTGTGCTCGCCCTCGACCCGGTCGAAGAGCTGCACGCCGGGTCCTTCCAGCCGGTAGGCACCGACGCAGGACAGGAGGGCGTCTCCCTCGGCGGCCAGGTAGGCGTCCAGGACGGCGTCGGAGACGTCGCGCATGGTCAGACGCGGGGTGGCCACGTGCTGCCAGACACGGCGGCCGCCACGCCAGCACAGCACCGCCGTGTGCAGGCGGTGGGTGCGCCCGCGCAGCTGGGTGAGGTGGGCGCGTGCGGCGGCCAGGTCGGCAGGCTTGTCGAACCAGCGCTCGCGGCCGTCGATCTCGCAGGTCAGGAGCTGGTCGCAGCCGATCACCAGCGCGTCCGCGCCGCCGTGCCGCTCCAGCCGGCCGGCGATGCGGGCGGCCTTGGCCTCGGCCAGGAGCAGGGCGGCCTCGGCGGGCGGGTAGTCCTCCGCCTGGGCGCTTTCCTTGATGGTGGCCTCGTCCACGGCGGCCGGCATCGCGTCGAAGCGCAGGCCGGCGGCGCGCAGCATCGCGATGCGGGCCGGCGAGGCACTGGCCAGGACCAGCGCCGGGGTTTCCGCCTGCAGCATGGCTCAGGCGCCCGCCCGGTGGCCGCCGCCCGGCCACGGTCTGCCAGGCGGGCCGGGCCGGCGGGTCACCAGGGGGAGATCGGGCATCGGATGGACTCCTGGAATGAGCAGAGGCGTCAGCCGGTCCGCACCAGCCGGACCAGCGCCGCCACATGCTCGGGCGGAGTCGGCGGCACGATCCCGTGGCCCAGGTTGAAGATGAAGGGCCGTCCCCGCATGGCGGCCAGAAGGGAGCGTGCCTCCGCCTCCAGCGCGGCGCCGCCGCTGACCAGGGCCTGCGGGTCGAGGTTGCCTTGCAGGGCGATGCCCTGCGGCACGTTGGCGGCCGCCCAGCGCGGGTCCATCGCCGTGTCCATCCCGACCGCCTGCACCCCCACCCTCTGCGCGTATTCCACCAGCAGCGGCCCGGCGAGCCGGGGAAAGCCGATCAGCGGGAAATCGTGCGGCAGCTGCTTGCGGAGCCGCCGCACCAGCTCGGCGGTGGGCTCGATCACCCAGCGGCGGAACTGGGAGGGGGGCAGGAGTCCCGCCCAGCTGTCGAACAGCATCAGCGCCTCCGCACCGGCCGCGACCTGGGCGAGGAGGTATTCCGCCGTGGCGTCGGTCAGGCTGCGGATGAGCCGGCCGAACAGGGCCGGGTCGCCATAGGCCATGCGTCGGGCGTGGGCGAACTCGCCGCCGCCGCGCCCCTCCACCATGTAGCAGGCGACGGTCCAGGGGCTGCCGGCAAAGCCGATCAGGGCGGTCCGCTGGTGCTGGACATCGAGGAAGCTGCGGACTCGCGCCACGGTCTCCAGGATGGGGGCCGCCCGTTCCGCCACGCCCGCCGTCCAGAGCCCGTTGATCGCCGCGGCGTCGCGCAGCGGCTCCAGCAGGGGCCCCTCGCCCTCGGCGAAGCGCAGGGGCTGCCCCATGGCCCAGGGCACCATCAGGATGTCGCTGAACAGGATGGCGGCGTCGAAGCCGTAGCGGCGCAGGGGCTGGAGAGTCACCTCCGCCGCCAGCTCCGGGTTGGTGCAGAGGGAGATGAAATCCCCTGCCTGGGCCCGCACGTCCCGGTACTCCGGCAGGTAGCGTCCGGCCTGGCGCATCAGCCAGATGGGGGGCGGCCAGACGGCTTCCCCGGCCAGGGTGCGCAGGAAGGGCTTGTCCGCTTGGTCCATGGCGTCTCTTTCACTCGAAAAGAATGAGTCAGAGAAGGGTTGTGGTGGCTGGTGGATGCCTGTGGATAACCGGGACACAGCGGTTCCACAGGCGGAGGGGCAGGTTATCCACAGATTCCAGAGGGCCGTGACTCGGTGAGTCGGGGCGAGTCGGCCGGAGTCGCCCCCGAGTCACGACCCCCTCCTGACTCATCCTTCCCCGATGGGACGGCCTGTGACTCGGCATCCCCGACTCTCCCAGGGGGTCCGGAGTCAGGCCGGAGTTATCCCCGACTCCCAGGCCAATCCCCGCTATTCTCCCCTGACCTCCGAGGAGCCTGACATGCCGGTGCGTTCGCTGAACCTTCATCTCGTCTCCGACAGCACTGGCGAAACGCTGAACTCCCTGGCCCGGGCGACCCTGGCCCGGTTCGAGGACCCGCACGCCGTCCAGCACCGCTGGTTCCTGGTGCGGTCACGCTTCCAGTTGGAGCAGGTGCTGGAAGGCATCCAGGCCGAGCCGGGCCCCGTGCTCTACACCATCGCCGACCGGTCCATCCGGCACAGCCTGGAGGAGTTCTGCGCCCGGCTGGGGGTGAAGTCCCTGTCCGTGCTGGACCCGACCCTGGATCTGCTGCAGCAGGAGATCGGCGAGAGCGCCAAGGAGAAGCGCGCCGCCCAGCACGTGCTGGACGCCGACTATTTCCGCCGGATCGACGCCATGCACTACGTGCTGGCCCATGACGACGGCCAGGGAACGGCGGGGATCCACGAGGCGGATGTCTGCCTCGTCGGCGTCTCCCGCAGCAGCAAGACGCCGACCTGCTTCTACCTGGCCAACCGCGGCATCAAGGCGGCCAACGTACCGATCGTGCCCGGGGCGCCGCTGCCGGCGGAGCTGGACAACCCGCCCTGCCCGGTCATCGGCCTGACCATCGACGTGAATGCGCTGATCGAGATCCGCCGCCACCGCCTGCGCATGATCGGCGGCGCCGGGGTGCGGCAGGATACGACGGACTACGTGGACCAGGATTCCGTGAAGGCGGAGATCCTGGCCGCCCGGCGCCTCTGCACCAGCCGCGGCTGGCCGGTGATCGACGTGACCAAGCGCAGCATCGAGGAAACCGCCGCCACCGTGCTGCAGCTGAAGGAGGCCTGGCACCTGCGCGCCCGGCGGTCCGCCCCGCCGCCCGCCACGGAGGAGCCGCAGGCCCCGCGCGATCCGGCCGCGGTGGTGTTCGGCGCCCCGCAGCAGTAGCGGGGCGCTGCCCTTTGGCGGCCGTGCGTCCCGGGCGGGGTTGCGGACCGGGCGATCCGGGCGGAGCCTCAGGCCCCGACGCTTCGGGGAGACGAGGATCATGACTGCTCTGGCCGACTACGTTCCGGCGCCGCATGTCTCGCAGCACTGGCAGGTGACCAAGCCCGCGGCGCGGGGGCGGAAGGGCATCGTGGCCAGCCAGTCGCGCTCCGCCGCCGAGGCGGGGGTGGCGGTGCTGGAGGCAGGCGGCAACGCGGCAGATGCCGCCGTGGCCGCGGCCTTCGCCCTGGCGACCGCCGAGCCCTGGAACAGCGGCCTGGGCGGCATCGGCTTCGCGGTGGTGCACCCGGCCGGGGCGCGCGAGGCCCAGGTGGTGGATTTCGGGCCCGTGGCGCCGAAGGGCGTCGATCCTTCCGCCTTCCCGCTGACCGGCAAGTGGAAGCAGGACCTCTTCGCCTGGCCGGAGGTGGTGGGCGACCGCAACATCCACGGGCCGCTGACCTTCGTCATCCCCTCCTCGGTGGCCGGCTACGACCTGCTGCGCCAGCGCTTCGGCACAGGCATGCCGGTGCGCGACCTGCTGGCGCCGGCGGTGGCGCTGGCACGGCGCGGGCTGGCGCAAGACTGGTTCACCCTGCTGAAGGTGGCGAACTCCGCCAAGGTGCTGCGGCTCTACCCCGAAAGCGCGCGGATCTACCTGCCGGACGGCCTGCCGCCCATCCCGCCCTACCAGGGCAATCCGGGCTTCCTGCCGCAGGGCCGGCTGGCGGCGACGCTGGAGCGGCTGCAGGAGGCGGGGCTGCGCGACTTCTATGAGGGCGGGGTGGCGGCCGACCTCGCGGCCGACATCGCGGCGATGGGCGGCTGGGTGACCGCGGAGGATCTCGCGGGCTACCGCGCCGAGGTACGGCCAGCCGTGCCGATCGACTGGCGCGGCACCCACACCATCCACTCCGCCGGCGGCCTGACCGCCGCCCCGACCCTGGCGGCGGTGGTGCGCGCCATGGCCGCCGTGGCCCCGGGCGCCGCGCCGGACGCCGCTTGGTACCACGCCCTGGCGCGCGCGATGCGCGAGGCCTATGCCGAACGCTTGGCAGGGCTGGGCGCCGATGCCGTGCCCACGCCCGAGCCGGCTGAGACCTGCACGACGCACCTGACCGTCGTCGATGGGGAGGGGATGATGGTCTCCGTCACCACCACCCTGCTTTCCTCCATGGGCAGCCGCGTGGTGCTGCCGGCGACCGGGGTGCTGATGAACAACGGGGTGATGTGGTTCGACCCTGCCCCGGGCAGCCCCAACGCCATCCGTCCCGGCGCGCGGCCGCTCTGCAACATGTGCCCCGTTACCGTCTCGGCGAAGGATGGCGCGGGACCGATCCTGGCGGCGGGCGCCTCCGGCGGGCGTCGCATCCTGGCGAGCGTCTACCAGATGCTGGCCTATACGCTGGATTTCGGCCTGTCGCCGGAAGACGCGGCGGCGCAGCCGCGCATCGACGTCTCCGGGTCGGAAGGTGCCACCGCCGACCGCCGGCTGGACGCGGCGACACGCGAGGGGCTGGCGGCGGATGGGACCCTTGTGGAGGTGGAGCATGCCGTGCTGCCGGTGAACTTCGCCTGCCCGAACCTGGTCCGGCGCGTGGGCGAGGATGCCATCGGGATCAGCGACGTGATGTCGCCCTGGTCAGCCGCCGTCGCCGCGCGCTGACGGTGCTGGCATCAGCGCGTGCGGCTTCCGTCATGTCCGCGCGCGTTCCACCGAGCGGTTCGCTGGCCGACGGATGCTGCGCTCGACCGATCCAGCGTGACGGACGATGGGCTGCGACGCCGCCAGGGAGGAAAGGCCCTGCCCCCCTTCCGGCGGCGCCGCTGCCTTCATGGCAGGCTGGCGGAGAGTGTCACGCGCCTCAGTTGGGCTTCACCCGGTCGACGGCACGGTCGACGGCACGGCCGGCGCTCTCCACGGGCCCGCTGGGCGGGTCGACGGTGTCGCGCACCCGTTCGCCGAAGGTACGGTCGCTCCCCGTGCAGGCGGCCAGGCCACCCATCACCAGGAGGGCTGCCAGCAGGGACTTGATGACGCGTATGTCTGGGCCTTTCGGGTCCGTTGTCTGCGCGTAACCCGGCATGCCGGGACGGGTTGCAGGCATCGCGGGCGCGACATGCAGCCCTGGCATTCGTCTGTGACCGGATTGCACTAAACCCCGGCATTCGGCATGACAACACGGCGGTTACAGCCCGGAACGGGCTGGCCTGCCCGCGAGATTTGCGTTGACGCCACCGGGGGAGGAGCGCAAAAGCCCGGCATCCGCTGAACAACGCGGGAGAGTGTCGACCGGTTCATCGGACCGGTTGGCCGCCGACGGAGCAACCCCCCAGGAAACTCTCAGGCACCCGGAACCGCGTTGCGAGGATGATCTGGAGAGAGGCGCCGCGTGGCGTCCACCGAAGGGGTCCCCTTGGCGTCCGCCCGGATGCCGTGGGGGGTAAGCTCTCAGGTGCAGGGACAGATGGGGGCAGGGAGGCCGGGAGCGCCTCCGCTGCGAGCCCTCATGTCCTGGAGCGTGCCATGAGCACCGTCGCCGTCATCGGATCCGGCATCACCGGCGTCACCACCGCGCATGCGCTGCTGCAGCGTGGCCACGACGTGGTCGTCCTCGACCGCCATCGCTATGCCGCGATGGAGACCTCCTTCGCCAATGGCGGCCAGCTCTCCGCCTGCAACGCCGAGGTCTGGAACAGCACCGCTACCATCCTCAAGGGGATGAAGTGGATGCTGAAGGCGGATGCGCCCCTGCTGCTGAACCCGAAGCCCTCCGCGCACAAGTATTCCTGGCTGGGCGAGTTCGTCTCCCACATCCGGAACTATCGCGCCAACACCATCGCCACGACGAAGCTGGCGATCGAGGCGCGCAAGTACCTCTTCTCCATCGCCGAGGAGGAGGGCTTCGGCTTCGACGTCGAGCATCGCGGCATCCTGCACGTCTACCGCGACAAGGCGGGCTTCGACGCCGCCGCGCGGGTGAACGGCCTGCTGACCGAAGGCGGGCTGGACCGCCGCGCGGTGACGCCGGAGGAGATGCGCGCCATCGAGCCGACGTTGCACGGCAGCTGGTACGGCGGCTTCTTCACGCCGTCCGATTCCACCGGCGACATCCACAAGTACACGCGCGGCCTGGCCGATGCCTGCCTGCGCCGCGGCGCGCGCTTCCTGTTCGGGGCCGACGTCACCGGCATCAGCCACGCCGAAGGCGGCATCACCATCGCCTGGAAGCCGGCCGGCCAAGCCGCCGCCGTGGCCGAGACGCTGCGCGCCGATGCCGTGGTGATCTGCGCCGGCGTCGCCAGCCGCCGCTTCGCCGCAATGCTGGGCGACCGCATCAACGTCTATCCGGTGAAGGGCTACTCCATCACCGTGCACCTGGACGACGCCCGCAGCCAGGCGGCGGCGCCGCATGTCAGCCTGCTGGACGACGCGACCAAGATCGTCACCAGCCGGCTCGGCCGTGACCGCTTCCGCGTCGCCGGCACGGCGGAGTTCAACGGCGAGAACCGCGACATCCGCATGGACCGCATCCGCCCGCTGGTGAAGTGGACGGAGGAACTGTTCCCGGAGGTCAGCACCGCGCGCTGCGTGCCCTGGGCCGGGCTGCGGCCGATGACGCCGAACCTGATGCCCCGCATCGGTGCCGGCAGCCGGCCGGGCGTGTTCTACAACACCGGCCACGGCCACCTGGGCTGGACCCTCTCCGCCGCCACGGCGCAAATGGTGGCCGACGCCATCCCCGGCGGCGACGCCCGGCCCATGGCCGCCCCAGTGGTCCCGTTCGCCCGCGCCGCCTGACGCGGGAGCGCACGGGGGGCTGCTGTCCTGGCCCGTGGCGCTGTGGTGTTCGGGCGTCGGACCGGGAGGGGACGCCGTCCCCTCCCAGACCCTCCCCTGCCGGGGCCACAAGCGGGCCCCGGTCCCCGCTGGGAGTTGGTTCTGTGCGGTGGGCGTCAGCCTGCGGGCTGAACCCTGACGGAACACGGACAGGCGGGACTCCGAGAAAGCTTCAGAGAGCGTCCGCGATTGCGGCGGCCGGTCCCGCCGAGGAGCCCAGCTCCTCGGCGCCGTGACCCCGTCGCAGTCATCTGCGCGGCAGCGCTGATCGGGTCCAGGGCCCGCAGGGTCCTGGCGGAGTGGGGGTACGGGGGCGAGGCAGCGCCTTGCCCCCGGGCCACGGGCGCCCGTCCGGCAGCGGCCGGCCCACATCACGCCGCGCGCCGCAGCCCGCGAGCTGAGAGGCCACCATCCCGGCTGGATCCGCGGAACGGCGGGCTACGACGGCAGTCCGGCGAGCATCGTTGCGACCAGTGCCGCCGCGACGGCCAGCAGTGCGATCCCAGCCATGGTCCATTCGCGCAGCCGGGCCTCCAGCCGCACCAGCGGCCCGGCGCCCCGGGCGGCGAAGCCCCAGGCTTGCAGGCCCAGCAGGACCACGTCGCCTTCCGGCACGGCGGGCAGCCGGTCGCTCCGGCGGCGCAGCCCGGCGAAGAGCACGGCGCCCAGCAGCACGGGCCAGGCGGAATCCCACAGCGCCGGCAAGGCCAGCGCCTCGGCCACCGGGCCGGGGTAGAACCACCAGGGCACCAGCAGGGCGCTGGCCAGCATCAGGGCCCATGGGGCGAGCATCCCGGCGGGCGGCGGAGCGGAGGGTGCGGGGGCGCGCATGACCTCCGCCAGCAGGCGCATGAGGTGCAGCATCAGCAGCGCCGTGCCCGCGGCGGAGAGGGTGGCGAGGACGCCCACCGGCCCGTAGCCGAGCGCCGGCTTCACCGCGAGCTTGGCCAGCGCGCCACCGGTCAGCGGCAGCCCGGCCATGCCCAGGGCCACCACCGCCACCGGCAGCAGGACGGGCCAGGGGTGCCGCCCGGCCCAGGCGGCGGCGATCTCGACCGAGAGGAACAGCGCCCCCTTCGCCAGCAGGTGGTGCAGGCCGTAATAGGCGGCGAGGAAGGCGGTGCCCGGGGCCGCCGCCTGCATCCCCGTCCCGAGCACGGCGATGGCCACGCCCATCTGGCTGACGGTGGAATAGGCCAGCACCGTCTTGGGGTTCCGTTGCGTCACGCCCAGGGCGACGCCGTAGAAGGCGGTCAGCAGCCCCGCCGCGGCCAGGGCCTGTCCCCAGGCGTCCGCCCAGCCGGCGGCCCCGCCGGCGCCGTCCAGCGGCAGGAAGCGGATCAGCCCGATGATGCCCGCCTTGACGATGGCGCCGCTCAGCACCGCCGAGGCGGGCATCGGCGCCGCCGGATGCGCCACCGGCAGCCAGACATGCAGCGGCACCAGGCCGGCCTTCAGCCCGAAGCCCGCCACCAGCAGCCCGAGGGTCAGCCCCCGGACCGGCGAGCCCGGCAGGGTGGCAACGAGCCCGCCGATCGCCAGGCTGCCGTCCGGCGCGGCGGCGGCCAGCAGCACGAAGCCGCCCAGCAGCGCGATCTCCCCCAGCACGGCCAGGACCAGGTAGATCGCCGCGGCGCGGTAGGCCCGGGGCGTCGCGTCATGCGCCACCAGCCCATAGGCGGCGAGGCTGACGAAGGCGAAGGCGAGGTAGAAGGTGATCAGGTCGCCGGCGACGAAGACGCCCAGGTTGCCGAGCAGGGTCAGCAGCCACCACACGGCGAAGGGCCCGTTGCGTGCCTGGCCGCGGAGATAGGCGGCGGCATAGGCGCCCGCCGCGCTCCAGAGCAGGGCCGCGCCGCCCAGCAGCAGCGCGCCGGGCCGGTCCAGGGCGAGGTGCATGCCCGCCCGGGCGGGCGGCAGCAGGAGGGGCGGGGCGTCCGCGGCCAGCAGGGCGGCGGCCAGGGCCGGCAGCGGCGCCACCACCAGCCAGGCCAGCATCCCCTGCCGCCAGCGCGGCGCGACGCAGGCCAGCGCCATCCCCGCCGGAAGCAGCAGCATCAGGAGGAGCAGCACGCTCATCGCGGCCGCGCCGGGCCTCGCCGCGGCCCCCGTCTCACGGTCCCACCCCCGGCCCGGGCAGCCGGCCGATCCCCAGCAGCCCGAAGGAGGCCAGCGGCACGAAGCCCATGGCCACGGAGGCGAGGGCCAGGGCCAGCACCACCAGCTCGCGCAGGAGGCCGACCGGGCGGGCCTCCCCTCCCCCCCCGGCCATGGCGCGGCTCAGCACGAGGAAGACGTAGCCGCCGGTCAGCAGCCCTCCCGCCAGCAGCACCAGCGCCCACCACCACTGCCCGCTGCCGACCGCCGCCAGCAGCAGCAGCCACTTGGCCGCGAAGCCGCCGCTGGGCGGCAGCCCCATCAGCGACAGGCCGCTGAGGCCGAAGGCCAGGACGGTCATCGGCAATGCGCGGGCGGCGGCGCCCAGCCGCGTCATGTCGTCGTGCCCCAGCGCCTCCGCGATCAGCCCGGCGGCAAGGAACATCGAGGCCTTGGCGCAGGCATGCGAGACGAGCTGCAGCGCACCCCCGATCCAGGCCTCCTGACTCCCGGTCAGGGAGGCGCCGGCGACCAGCGGGAAGACCAGGAAGAGGTAGCCGATCTGCGCCACGGTGGAGTAGGCGACCACCAGCTTCAGCCGCGGCTGGCGCAGCGCCAGCACGCTGCCGACCAGGATCGCCGCCGCGCCCAGCAGCCCCAGCACCTGCGCCGCGGCCAGGCCGAGCAGCATCGGCATGGCGTCGAACCAGAGCCGCACGACCAGGAAGATCGGCGCCTTCACCACCAGGGCGGAGAGCAGGGCGCTGGCCGCCGCCGGCGCGCCGGCATGGGCGGGCGGCAGCCAGAGGTGCAGCGGGAACAGCGCCGCCTTGGCCAGCAGCCCCACCGTCATCAGCGCCGCGGCGCAGAGGCTGGCGGGGTTCGGCAGCACCCGCTGCCGCAGCAGGGCGATGTCGAGCGTGCCGTAGGCGCCGTAGAGCAGCGCCGTGCCCAGCAGGTAGAGCACGGAGCCGAGCAGCGCGAAGACCAGGTAGCGCAGCGCCGCCTCCAGCGTGGCCGCCCGGCCGTCCAGGCAGACCAGCGGCAGCGCGGCGAAGGTCAGCAGCTCCAGCGCGACGTAGAGGTTGAACAGGTCCTGGCCCAGGAAGGCGGCGTTCAGCGAGCCCCAGAGCCCGACCAGCAGCAGCCAGAACATCGCCGGGGCGCGCCGCTCCGGCCCGGATTCCGGGCTGTGCATCCCCGCCCCCAGCCAAGCGAAGGCGGCGACGGCGCAGACCACCAGGGCCGTGGTCAGCAGCAGCGCCGCCGAGAGCCCGTCTGCCCGCAGCGCGAGGCCCAGCGGCGGCGTCCAGCCGCCCACCACCTCCACCAGCGCGCGGCGGGTGACGAGCACCGTGCCGCCGATCGCCAGCGCCACGGCGAGGCAGGCGCCCAGCGCCAGCAGGGCGAGCCGCTCGGCCCGCCGCCCCTGCAGCACCAGCATCGCCAGCACGCCCAGGAAGGGCACGGCCAGGGCCAGCACCAGCAGGATGCCGCCGGGGGTGGAGGCGACGAGCGCCGCGGGCAGGGCCTGCATCAGGAGGCGTCCGGCTCCGCCGCCGCGGCGCCGCGGCGCCGTTCCTCCACCAGCCGCAGCAGCAAAGCCACGGCCAGGGCGGTGGCGGCGAAGGCGACGACGAGGCCGGTGATGACCATCGCCTGCGGCACCGGATCGCCGCCGAAGCCCGCGCCGGCGCCGCGCCGCGCCACCGTCCCGAAGAGCAGGAAGATGCCGCCGCCCAGCAGGTTGAAGGCCAGGATCCGGCGCAGCGGCCGCGGGTGCACGATCACCCCGTAGAGGCCGATCCCGACCAGCACGGCGCCCAGCAGCCCGAACAGGGTGGCACCCGTCATGGCCGCGGCTCCGGCGGGCGCTCCGCCGGTCCGGCGAGGAGCAGCGCCAGCAGCAGGGCGAGGGAGGGGGTCAGCAGGAACTCGACGACCAGGATCAGCGGCTTGGCCCCCCAGGCGGGGTAGGCGAGGAAGCCATCGGCAAGGCCGTAGCCCGCCAGCCCGACGGCGAAGAAGGCGGCCGGCCCGGCGGCCAGCACCCAGCGGGCGCGGCGGTCGGCCAGCGCCGGCAGTTCCGCCCGGCCGGCCATGACCGCCAGCAGCCCCATCGCCGCGAGGATGGTGCCGCCCTGGAAGGTGCCGCCCGGCGCCTCGGCGCTGACCCAGACGAGATGCACCCCGAGCAGCAGGCCCAGCGGCGGCAGCAGCCGCGCCAGCAGCCCCAGCGCCGGCTCCGCCGGGCCCGTGCGGTGCCAGGGCCGGCCCCCCCAGAACCCGTCCGGCGTCAGCGACCAGACCCCGGCCAGGGAGAGCAGCAGCACGACCTTCTCCAGCAGCGTGTCCAGGGCGCGGTAGCCGATCAGCACCGCCGTCACCGGATTGCCCAGGCCCAGCGCGGGCAGGCCCGCGGCGGCCGCGTCGGCCAGGCTCGGCGCCGGTTCCGGCAGGGAGAGGACCGCCGCCATCAGCCCCAGCGCCACGGCGGCACAGAGCAGGCCCGCGGCGAGGCGCTGCCCCCGGCCTGGCCAGGCCGGCGTCCCGGGGGAGCCGCGCAGCCGCGCCGCCGCGCGCAGCAGCAGGACGCCGGACAGGGTGCCGACCGCGGCCTCGGTCAGCGCCACGTCCACCGCGCCGAGCCGCACCCAGGCGAGCGCCAGAAGCAGCCCGCCGCTGAGGAAGGCCAGCACCGCGCGGCCTTCCTGGCGCACCGCGACGGAGCAGGCGGCCAAGCCGAGGATGGCGGCGCAGAGGACGGCATCCGGCAGCAGGGCGATCACGGCTCCTCCCTCTCGCGCGCAGCGCCGGCGATGAGCTGGGAGACGGTCGTCCCGGCCAGGAGGACCAGCCCCCAGATCAGCAGCAGCTTGAGGGCGGCGAGGAGGCCGCCCGCGCGCGGCAGCAGCCCCAGCACGATCAGGCCGAGTCCCAGCGTGTCCGCCTTGGTCAGCGCATGCAGCCGGGTCAGCGTGTCCGGGAAGCGCAGCAGCCCGATCGTGCCGACCGCGAGGAAGCCGAGCCCCGCCAGGATCGCCGCGGCGGACAGCAGGTCGAGGAGCAGGGCCATCCCCATTCCCTAGCCGGGCGGCCTGCGCCGGCCGCTCAGCACGAAGGCAACGGAGGCGAAGGGGGCCAGCAGCGCCAGCGCCAGGGCGACGTCCAGCACGCCCGGCACGGCATGCGCCGCGTCCAGCAGCAGCAGCGCCGCGATCACGCCGGAGCCGAGCAGCTGCATCCCCATCATCCGGTCGGCCGCGGCGCCGACGCGCAGCAGCGGCCACAGCCCGGCGAAGGTGATCAGCAGCGCCAGCACCGCCGCACCGGTCAGCAGCATGGCCGCCGGCCCGGCATCAGCGCCCGGCATCGGCCACCGCCGCGCGGAACAGCGCCTCGTCCTGCCGCCAGCCGTCGAGCACCGGCCGGTCGCAGCGGAGCGCGTGCAACAGGATACCGCCATCCGGCACCGCGCGCACCGGCAACGTCCCGGGCACGAGGCTGGCGGCGGCGCAGAAGACGGCGCGCGCCCCGCCATGCACGTCGAGCGGCGCCACCACGAAGCCGGGCCGCAGCGGCGGGCGCGGTTGGAGGGCGAGGCCCGCCACCTCGACGGCGCCGAGCACGGACTGCCTCGCCACATGCAGGACGTAGCGGACGAGCGCGGGCGCGTGCAGACGATGCAGGCCCGGTGGCAGCAGGAAGAGGCTGACCCAGGCCGCGGCGCACGAGGTCACGAGTCCCACCGCCAGCTCCGCCGGCGCCGCGCCGGCGATGACGATCCAGGCGGCCAGAAACGCGGTGGCACGCCACGGCAGGGCGGAGCGACGACGCCGGACCCGGGCCGCATCGACCGGGGCGGGGGAGTCCATGGCTTGCAACAAATCCGACGTTTACAGAACCGTGAGGTACACGATAAAGCCCCGTGGTGGAACAGTGCCGTGGCGTAATCACGTCGCCGAGTTTCCTGGCAGGTATACGACGTATGGCGGATGGACTGGATGAAGCGGGCAACCTCATGAACCGCTTTGCGTCGTCATACGTGCCGCGCCAGCAAGCAGCACCTCCGTCGCCCCTTCGCCCCTGGCTCCGGCGGGCCGCGGTCGCCCTGCTGCTTCCGCTGGGTGCCTGCGGCCCTGCCGAGCAGGCGGCGCCCGAGCCGCCGCGGCCGGTGCGCGTCGTCGTGGCGGCCGCCAGCGACGGCGGCGAGACGGTGACGCTGACCGGGCAGGTGGAGGCGATGGAGGAGGTCGCCCTCGCCTTCCGCATCAGCGGCCGGATCATCGACCGCCCCGTCAATGTCGGCGACCGCGTCCAGGCCGGCCAGCTCGTCGCGCATCTCGAGGATTCCACGCAGCTCGACGCGCTGCGCGCTGCGCGCGCCGCGGTCGCCGCCTCGCAGGCTCAGCTCGTGCAGGCCCGCAACCATTACGACCGGCAGAACCAGCTCCTGCGGTCCGGCTTCGCCACCCGCGCCGCCTACGACGATGCGATGCGCGCGCTGCAGGCCGCGCAGTCGCAGCTCGACGCCAACCTCGCGCAGCGCAGCACCGCCGAGACGCAGCTCTCCTACACGGATCTCTTCGCGGATTCGGACGGTGTCGTGACCCGGCGCGGCGCGGAGCCGGGGGAGGTGGTGGCGCCGGGCCAGATGGTCGTGACCATCGCCCGGGAAGGCGGCCGCGACGCGGTGTTCGACGTGCCGTCGCGGGTCATGGAAGGCGCGGCCCCGGACCCCGTGGTCACGGTCGCCCTGACCGCCAACCCGGCCGTGCGCGCCGTCGGCCGCGTGCGCGAGATCGCGCCGCAGGCCGATCCGGTGACGCGGACCTTCCGGGTCCGGGTCGGCCTGACCCGGCCGCCGGAGGCGATGCGCCTCGGCTCCACCGTCAATGGCAGCATCCAGATCGGCGGCGTCGCCGGGATCGCCATCCCGGCCACCGCCCTGACGCGCGCGGAGAGCCGGCCGGCCGTCTGGGTGGTGGACCCCGCGGCCGCGACGGTCTCGCTGCGCGCCGTGGAGGTCGCGCGCTACGACGCGGTGCGCGCCGTCGTCGCCTCCGGGCTGAAGGAGGGGGAGGTGGTGGTCACCGCCGGGGTGCAGGCGCTGCGCCCCGGGCAGAAGGTGCGGCTGCCGGGCCAGGCGTCCTGACGTGAAGCGCTTCAACCTGTCGGAATGGGCGCTGAACCACCGGTCGATCGTCGTCTACATGATGATCGTCGCCATCGCCGCCGGCACCCTCGCCTTCCTGCGCCTCGGCCGCGCCGAGGACCCGGTCTTCACCATCCGCACCATGGTCGTGCAGGCCAACTGGCCCGGCGCCTCGATGGAGGACACGCTCAACCAGGTGACGGAGCGGCTGGAGCGGCGCCTGCAGGAGACGGAGGGGCTGGACCGGCTGCGCAGCTTCACCCGCCCGGGGCAGAGCCTGATCTTCATCGACCTGCTCGGCAGCACCAGCGGCGCCCGCATCCCCGACATCTGGTACGAGGTGCGCAAGAAGGTCGGCGACATGCGCCACACCCTGCCCGCCGGCGTGCAGGGACCCTTCTTCAACGACGAGTTCGGCGACACCTTCGGCATCATCTACGGCTTCACCGCCGACGGCTTCACCCATCGCGAGCTGCGCGACTTCGTCGAGGATGCCCGCTCCGAGCTGCTGAAGGTGCCCGACGTGTCGCGCATCGAGATGATCGGGGCGCAGGACGAGCGGGTCTTCGTCGAATTCTCGATGGAGAACCTTTCGGGGCTGGGCATCGACCGCGCCATGCTGATCGCGGCGCTGCAGGCCCAGAACATCGTCGCCCCCGCCGGGACCATCGAGGGCGGGCCGGAGCGGCTGCTGCTGCGCGTCTCCGGCCAGTTCGAGTCGGAGCAGGACATCCGCGCGGTGAACTTCTCCGTCGGCGGCCGCATCCTGCGGCTGAGCGACATCGCCGAGGTCCGCCGCGGCTTCGCCGACCCGCCGCAGCCCATGTTCCGGGTGAACGGCAGGGAGGCGATCGGGCTGGGCATCGCCATGCGCGACGGCGGCGACGTGCTCCAGCTCGGCCAGAACATCGACCGGACGATCCGGCGGATCGTGGCCGACCTGCCGGTGGGGGTGGAGGCGCATGCGGTGGCCGAGCAGCCCCGCACGGTGGACATCGCCATCGGCGAGTTCATGGAATCGCTCTGGCAGGCCATCGCCATCATCCTGGTGGTCAGCTTCATCGCGCTGGGCGTGCGGCCGGGCGCCATCGTCGCCATCGCCATCCCCCTCACCCTCGCCATCGTCTTCCCCATCATGCAGGCGGTGGACATCGACCTGCAGCGCATCTCCCTGGGCGCGCTGATCATCGCCCTGGCCCTGATGGTGGACGACGCCATGACCACGGTGGACGCCATGATCAGCCGGCTCGCGGCGGGCGACACGATGGAGGCGGCGGGGACCTACGCCTACAGCAAGCTCGCCTTCTCCATGCTGGCGGGCACGCTGGTCACCATCGCGGGCTTCGTGCCCGTCGGCTTCGCGCAGAGCTCGGCGGGGGAATACACCTTCTCCATCTTCGCCGTGGTGGCGATCGCCCTGCTGGTCTCGTGGTTCGTGGCCGTGATCTTCGCGCCGCTGATCGGCGTGCTGATCCTGAAGCGGCCGAAGCCGGGTGCCGCCGCGGGGCCGGGGCGGCTGGTGCGGGCCTACCAGTCCTTCCTGGGCGGCGCGATCCGGCTGCGCTGGGTGACGCTGGCGGCGACGCTGCTGCTGTTCGGCCTCTCCGTGGCCGGCATGCGCCTCGTCAGCCAGCAGTTCTTCCCCGCCTCCGACCGCAACGAGCTGCTGGTGGACCTGACCCTGCCGCAGAACGCCTCCATCCACGCCACCGATGCGGCCGTGGCGCGGCTGGAGGAGCTGCTCGCCCACGACCCGCAGCTGGCCCCCGAGGTGGCGGAGTGGAGCAGCAACATCGGCCGCGGCGCCATCCGCTTCTACCTGCCGCTCGACGTGCAGCCGGCCAACGACTTCTTCGCCCAGATGGTGGTGATCTCGAAGGGCCTCGCCTCCCGCGAGCGGCTGCAGGACGCGCTGGAGAAGGTGCTGGCCGAGCAGTTCCCGGAGGTGGTGAGCCGCGTCTATCCGCTGGAGCTGGGCCCGCCGGTGGGCTGGCCGATCCAGTACCGGGTGAGCGGCCCCGACGTGGAGGTGGTGCGCGGCATCGCCATGGACCTGGCCCGCATCGTCGCCGGCCGGCCCGAGACGCGCCGCACCAGCTTCGACTGGATGGAGCCCGCCCGCCAGCTTCGCGTCCGGGTGGACCAGGACGAGGCGCGGCGGCTGGGCCTCAGCTCCGCCGCCGTGGCCAGCGCGCTGAACGCCGCCATCTCCGGCACCACGGTGACGCAGATGCGCGACGGCATCTACCTGATCAACGTGGTGGTCCGGGCGGTGGAGGCGGAGCGCATGTCCGTCGACACGCTGCGCACCCTCCAGATCCCCATCGCCGGCGGCCGCACCGTGCCGCTGAGCCAGTTCGCGACCTTCGACTACGAGCAGGAATACCCGCTGATCCACCGCCGCAACCGGGAGCCGACCCTGACCGTGCAGGCGGACCTGCCGCGCGGCGTGCTGCCGAACGACGTGGTGGAGGCGCTGGCACCGGCCATCGCCGAGGCCGCGGCGAAGGTCCCGCCCGGCTACCGCATCGAGACGGGCGGCATCGTGGAGGAGAGCGCGCGCTCCCAGGCCTCGGTGGCCGCGGTGGTGCCGGCGATGCTCTTCATCATGGCGACCGTGCTGATCTTCCACCTGAAGACCTTCGCGCGGCTGTTCCTGGTGATCAGCGTGGTGCCGCTGGGGCTGATCGGCGTGGTGATCGCGCTCCTCGCCTCCAACAGCCCGCTGGGCTTCGTCGCGATCCTGGGCGTGCTGTCGCTGATGGGGATGATCGCCAAGAACGCGGTGATCCTGATCAGCCAGATCGAGGACGAGCGAGCGGCCGGGCACAGCGTGCGGGAGGCGGCGGTGCTCGCCTGCTCCTCCCGCCTGCGGCCGATCCTGCTCACGGCGATGTCCACCGTCCTGGGCATGATCCCGATCACGCCGACGGTGTTCTGGGGGCCCATGGCCTTCGCCATCATGGGCGGGCTGATGGGCGGCACGCTGCTGACCCTGGTCTTCCTGCCGGTGCTCTACGTGACATGGTTCGAGAGCCGCCTCGCCACGCGGGCCGGCTGACCCGCCGTCGCGCGGCATGATGTAACGGGTGGCGCGTTCCTGTTTACAGGGCCGCGCCGAAGCCTCTCTTCTGCGCTCCGGGGGAAACCGTCAGGAGTTCCGCGTGATGCACAGCCGATTGTTCGCCGACGAAGCCGATGGGGAGGGCCTCGTCTCCACCGGCCGCCTGCCGCCCAGGGAGCGCGTGGACCTGCTGCTGGCGGAGGCGCACGAGCGCTACCGCGGGAATGACGAGGGCAAGGTCGCCGACTACATCCCGGCGCTGGCTGCCGTGCCGCGCCACCTCTTCGGCCTCTGCGTGGTCGAGACGGACGGCACCGTGCATGCGGTGGGCGACGTGGACCACGCCTTCTCGATCCAGAGCGTCTCCAAGCCCTTCGTCTTCGCCCTGGTCTGCCAGGCGATCGGCGCGGAGCCGGCGCGCGAGAAGGTCGGGGTGAACGCCACCGGCCTGCCCTTCAACTCGGTGATGGCGATCGAGCTGAATGCCGACCGCACCATGAACCCGATGGTCAATGCCGGCGCCATCGCCACCGCCAGCCTCGCCCCCGGCGACACGGCCGAGGCGAAGTGGCGCTTCATCCGCGACGGCCTCTCCCGCTTCGCGGGGCGCGAGCTCGCGCTGGACGAGGAGATCTATCGCTCCGAGGCGGAGACCAACCTGCGCAACCGCGGCATCGCCAAGCTGCTGGAAGGCTACGGCCGGATGTACTTCGACGCGCTGGAAGCCACCGACGTCTACACGAAGCAATGCTCGCTGCTCGTCACCGCCCGCGATCTGGCGGTGATGGGGGCGACGCTGGCCGATGGCGGGGTGAACCCGGTGACCGGCGAGCGGGTGATCGACGCGGCGCACTGCAAGCGCGTGCTGGCGGTGCTGGCCACCGCCGGGCTCTACGAGGAATCCGGCGACTGGCTGTACGAGGTCGGGCTGCCGGGCAAGAGCGGCGTGGGCGGCGGCATCGTCACCGTCGCGCCGGGCAAGGGCGGGCTCGGCACCTTCTCGCCGCCCCTCGACGAGGCGGGCAACAGCGTGCGCGGGCAACTCGCGACCAAGCTGCTCTCCGAACGGCTGGGGCTGAACCTGTTCGCCTCGCAGCCCCAGGACGTGGCCTCATGACGATGGCAAAGGAAGGGACGGCAATGCAAGGAACGGCAACGGCGCCGCAGGAATCCTGGGTGCCGATGATCGCGATCGCGCTCGGCCAGGCCATCATGTCCTTCAACGTGGCGGCGCTGCCGGTCTCCCTGGCGGGCATGGTCAACAGCTTCGGCGTGCCGCCCACGACCGTCGCGACGGGGATCGTGATGTACTCCCTCGCGGTGGCGGGCTTCGTCATGCTCGGCGCCAAGCTGGTGCAGCGCTTCGGCTCCACCCGGGTCTTCCGGATCGTCGTCGCGCTGTTCGGCGTGGCGCAGGTGCTGATGGTGGTCAGCCCGGCGGCGACGATCATGCTGCTTGCCCAGCTCCTCGCCGGGCTGGCCGCGGCCGTGATCGTGCCGGCGCTGGTGGCGCTGATCGCCCACCACTACCATGGCCAGCAGCAGGCGACGGCGGTGGGCGCTCTGGGCTCCGCCCGGGCCGCGGCCGGGGTCGCCGCCTTCCTGATCGGCGGGCTGCTGGGCACCTTCATCGGCTGGCGCCCGGTCTTCGGCATCCTGATCGCCGTCTCGGCGCTGGTCTTCTTCCTGAGCTTCCGGCTCAAGCCCCAGGCGGAGCGGCCGGAGGTCAGCATCGACCTCGTCGGCGTGGTCCTGGCGGCCGCCGCGATCGTGATGACCGTCTTCGGCTTCAACAACCTCAACCGCTGGGGCCTGGGGCTCGCGCGGCCGGGGGCGCCCTTCGACCTGCTGGGCCTCTCGCCCGCGCCGGTGATGATCGTGATCGGCCTCGTGCTGCTGCAGGGCTTCATCGCCTGGACGCGGCGGCGGCAGGCGTCGGGCAAGACGCCGCTGCTGGACCTGCGCGTCATCACCTCGGGGCAGGAACGGGCGGCGGTCAAGGCCATGTTCGCCGTGGTGGCGCTGGAGGCGATGCTGAACTTCTCCGTGCCGCTCTACATCCAGATCATCCAGGGCCGCTCGCCGATCGAGACGGCGGTCGCCATGCTGCCCTTCAACCTGACGGTCTTCTTCACCGCCATGCTGGTGGTGCGGCTCTACCCCATCCTGGCGCCGCGCCACATCGGCCGTCTCGGCTTCGCCCTCTGCACCCTGGCGCTGCTCTGGCTCGCCTGGGTGGTGCGCAACGACTGGTCGGCCGTCGCCGTCATGTTCGGGCTCATCGCCTTCGGCATCGGCCAGGGCGCGCTGGTGACCCTGGTCTTCAACGTGCTGGTCACCGCCGCGCCGAAGGAGCTGGCAGGCGATGTCGGCTCGCTGCGCGGCACCACGCAGAACCTGGCGGCCGGGGTCGGCACCGCGCTCGCCGGCGCGCTGCTGGTCGGGCTGCTGAGCAGCGCGATCCTCTACCGCGTCGCGGAGAACCCGCGCCTGCCGGCCGCGGTGGTGTCGCAGATCGATCTCGACAGCGTCAACTTCGTCAGCAACGACCGGCTGCTGGAGATCATGCAGCGCACCGGCGCGCCGCCGGAGGTCGTCGAGGAGGCGGTGCGCGTCAACGCCGAATCCCGGCTGCGCGCGCTGAAGATCGGGCTGCTGATCATGGCGGCCGTGTCGCTGCTGGCGATCATCCCCGCCGGGCGCCTGCCGGCCTACCGTCCCGGCGAGATCCCGGACAGCCCGCCGGTCCCCGCCCCCGGCGCCGCCGCGGCGGCGCGGCAGGAGGAGGAGGCCCCGGCATGACGAGGCCACGTCTTCTCGTCCTCTCGCTGGGCGGCACCATCACCATGGTGCCGGGCGAGGGCAGCGGGATCGCGCCGAAGCTGGGGGCGGCCGAGCTGGTCGCCTCCGTCCCGACGCTGGCGGAGGTCGCCTCGATCGAGGCACGCTCGCCGCTGCGCGTCGCCAGCCCCTCCCTGGGGCTGGCCGAGCTGGTCGCGGTGGCGGCGGAGATCGAGGCCGGCTTCGCCGCCGGCTGCGACGGCGCCGTGGTGATCCAGGGCACCGATACCATCGAGGAATCGGCCTTCCTCCTCGACCTGCTGGTGCCGGGGGAGCAGCCCGTGGTGGTGGTCGGCGCGATGCGCGGGGCGACGGCACCGGGCGCGGACGGGCCGGCCAACCTGCTGGCCGCCGCCCTCGTCGCCGCCTCGCCCGAGGCGCGCGGGCTGGGCACGCTGGTGGTGCTGAACGACGAGATCCACGCGGCGCGCTTCGTGCAGAAGTCGCACACGGCGCTGACCTCCGCCTTCGCCTCCCCGGGCTTCGGGCCGCTGGGGCTGGTGGCGGAGGGCCGGGTACGGCTGCACGCCCGGCTGCCGCGCCTGCCCACGCTGCCGGCCGCGGCGGGCGCTCCCGCGCCGGTCGCGCTGCTGCGCATGGCGATGGGCGAGGATGGAAGGCTGCTGCCAACCCTGCCCGGTTTGGGCTATGCTGGGCTGGTGCTGGAGGGGATGGGCGCCGGCCACGTTCCGGCCGGCCTGGCGCCGCTGCTGGGCGACCTTGCCCAGCGCATGCCTGTGGTGCTGGCCTCGCGCGTGGCCGCCGGGCCGGTCTTCACCAAAACCTACGGCTATGCGGGGGCGGAGATCGACCTGATCGGGCGGGGGCTGGTGCCGGCGGGGCTGCTGCCGGGCCTCAAGGCGCGGCTGCTGCTGGGCCTGGCGCTGCGCCCCGGCGCGCCGCGTCCAGTGGGCGAGGCATTCCTGCCGTACCAGTGACCCTGTGCCAGTGGCGTGTCACGGCACGGCGCATGCATCGATCTGGCCGCGGTGCGATCTGGCTGCCGACCGTCTTTCCGTTCCGGGCCATCCCGCCATGCCGGATGGCCCAAGGCCCATCATCGAACCGGAGGCCAGCATGAGTGAGACGACCGGCGGGAGCAATCCGCCAACCAGGCCTGACGCGCCCGCGGCCCCCGCGCCCTCCCGCCGGAATCCTGGCGCGGCGCGGCGCCACCCGCTGCCGGTCGACCTGGGGCTGCAGGGCGGCGGCTCGCACGGGGCCTTCACCTGGGGTGTGCTCGACCGGTTGCTGGAAGAGGGCGATCTGGAGATCGACGCAATCAGCGGCACCTCCGCCGGCGCCATGAACGCGGCCGTCATGGTCGCGGGCTACCAGGAGGGCGGGCGCGATGGCGCCCGTGCGGCGCTGGAGAAGTTCTGGGCGGCCGTCGCGCGCTCCGCCCTGCTCAGCCCGCTGAAGCGCAGCCCCCTGGACGTCCTGCTGGGCCGCTGGACGCTGGACACCTCGCCCGCCTTCCTGGCGATGGACATGATGGCGCGGCTGGTCTCGCCCTACGACCTGAACCTTACCGGCGCCAACCCGCTGAGCGCGGTGCTGGAGGAGACGGTCGATTTCGACCGGCTGGCGCATGCGGCGCAGCGCCTCTACGTCACCGCCACCAACGTCCAGACCGGCCGCGGCCGGGTCTTCCGCAATGCCGAGGTGACGCCGCAGGTGCTGATGGCCTCGGCCTGCCTGCCCACCCTGTTCCAGGCGGTGGAGATCGACGGCGAGCCGTACTGGGATGGCGGCTATGCCGGGAACCCGACCATCACGCCGCTGGTCCGCGACGGCGGCTCGGCGGACGACCTGGTGCTGGTGGCGATCAATCCCGTGACCCGCCCCGGCACGCCGCGCACCGCGGCCGAGATCCAGAACCGGCTGAACGAGATCTCCTTCAACGCCACGATCATCAAGGAGCTGCGCGGCATCGCCCTGCTGCAGCAGCTGATCGAGCAGTCGGGCATCAGCATCGATCCCGGCAAGGTGGAAGGGGCGCGCTGGGCCAGCTTCCGAATCCACATCATCTCCAGCCCCGCGATGATCGACCTCGGCTACTCCTCCAAGCTGAACGCGGAATGGGAGTTCCTGACCTATCTGCGCGACGAGGGGCGGCGCACGGCCAGCCGCTTCCTGACGGAGAGCGGAGAGAACCTCGGCCGGCGCTCCTCGGCGGATTTGGCCAAGCTGCTGGAGGGCGTGTGACGCCATGGGCCTCCTCGGCATCCTCGTCGGCCTCGGCCTGCTCATGGCCCTGGCCTTCCGGGGCTGGAGCGTGCTGCTCCTCGCCCCGCTGGGCGCCCTGGTTGCGGCGCTCTTCGCCGGAGAGCCGCTGCTCGCGCACTGGACCCAGACCTTCATGGGAGGCGCCGCCGGCTTCATCGCCGCCTTCTTCCCGCTCTTCCTGCTGGGGGGCGTCTTCGGCAAGCTGATGGACGACAGCGGCTCGGTCACGGCCATCGCCCATGGCATGACGGCCTGGCTGGGCACGCGGCGCGCGATGCTGGCGGTGGTGCTGGCCGGGGCGCTCGTCACCTATGGCGGCGTCAGCCTCTTCGTGGCCTTCTTCGTCCTCGCCCCCATGGCCCATGCCATGTTCCGCGCCGCCGACATCCCGCACCGGCTGATGCCCGGCGCCATCATGCTCGGCGCCTCCACCTTCACCATGTCGGCGCTGCCGGGCACGCCGGCCATCCAGAACGCCATCCCGATGCCCTTCTTCGGCACCTCGCCCTGGGCCGCGCCCGGCCTGGGCGTCATCGCCGCGGCGGTGATGGCTGGGCTCGGCCTGTGGTGGCTCGCCTTCCGCGAGGCGCGGGCGCGGCGGGCGGGCGAGGGCTACCGCTACGAGGGGCCGGGCAGCGAGGCCGCCGACCGCGCCGCCGGGGACCCGGCGATCCGCGAGCACTGTGTCGTCACCACCGAGTTCGACCCGGCCGAGGCGCGGCACGGCCGGCACGGCGCGACCGAGCCCAGCTTCGCCATCGCGGCGGCGCCGATCGCCGTGGTGCTGCTGGTGAACCTGCTGATGACCGCCGTGGTGCTGCCCAACATGGATACCGCCTTCCTGGCCGAACCGCGCTGGGGCGGCACCTCGATCGGCGCGGTGGCGGGCGTGTGGTCCGTGGTGGTCGCGCTCTTCGCGGCCTGCCTGGTGCTGGTGGTGCTGAATCGCCCCCGCCTGCCCTCGCTGCGCGAGACGCTGGATGCCGGCGCCAACTCCGCCGTCCTTCCCGTGCTGGGCGTCGGCAGCCTGGTCGGCTTCGGCGCGGTGGTGGCGGCCATGCCGGCCTTCGCGGCGGTGCGCGACCAGGTGCTGGGCATCGGCGGCGGGCCGCTCGTCTCCCTCGCGGTGGCGACCAACATCCTCGCGGCGCTGACCGGCTCCGCCTCGGGCGGCCTCACCATCGCCCTCGACACGCTGGGCCCTACCTTCCTGCAGATCGCGGACCAGCACGGCATCGATCCGGGCCTGCTGCACCGCGTTGCCGTCATCGGCGCCGGCACGCTCGACGCCCTGCCCCACAACGGCGCCGTCGTGACCTTGCTTGCCGTCTGCGGCACCAGCCATAAGGATGGCTACCTCGACATCTTCGTGGGCAGCGTCCTCAGCGCCCTCGCGGCGCTGGTGGTGGTGATCGCGCTCGGCAGCCTGCTCGGCTCCTTCTGATACCGACGGCAGGATGGACCTGACCCGTGGTGCCGTCGTGTTCCGGCGGGGGACCGGGAGGGGACGCCGTCCCCTCCCAGACCCTCCCCTGCCGGGGCCACAAGCGGGCCCCGGTCCCCGCTGGGAGTCTGGTGCTTCGTGGCCGCCGTCAGCCTGCGGGCTGAACCCTGACAGAGCGCGGACAGGCGGGACTCTGGAATAGCTTTGAAGGCGTCAGTGAGTGCTGCGGCCGTGCCCGCCGAGGAGCCATGCTCCTCGGCGCTGTGACCCCGTGTCCGGCTGTCCCGCGGCAGCGCTGATCGGGTCCAGGGCCCGCAGGGTCCTGGCGGAGTGGGGGTATCGGGGGCGAGGCAGCGCCTTGCCCCCGGGGAACGGGCGCACCCTGCGCCGGCACGGGACCGGCGCATCCCGCCGCCCGTATGAGCGGGCGGCGGCTGTCCGGTTCAGCCCGAGACGCCGCCGCGGCCTGAGAGAAGCTGCGCCACCCAGCGCGTGCTGTCGTACTGCGCGCAGACGATCAGCAGGGCGATGGTGATCGGGATGCCGATGAAGGCGCCGGCGATGCCCCAGAGGAAGGACCAGAAGAAGACGGCGAAGAGGACGAGGAAGGGCGAGACGGAGACCGCCCGCCCGGCCAGCCGCGGCTCGATGTAGCTGCCGGAGAGGAACTGGATGGCGTTCAGGCTGAGGAAGACGAAGAGAGGCATTTCCCAGGAGCCGAACTGCAAGGCGGCGAACAGGGTCGGGAAGACGGTCGCCACCAGCGGGCCGAGGAAGGGGATGTAGTTCAGCGCGAAGGCGATCACGCCCCATTCCACCGGCAGTTCCAGCCCCGCGGCCAGGGCGAAGGCCCAGATCGAGAGGCCGGTCAGAGCGCTCATCACGCTGCGCACCAGCATGTAGGTCTGCAGCTTGGCGGCGATCTGCTGGCACGCCCGCAGCAGCCGGGTGCCTTCGCCGTTGCGGCCCATGGTGACCAGCTTGTCGCGGATGATCCCCACCTCCAGCATGCCGAGGATGGTGAAGACCAGCGTGACGGTCAGGAAGCTGACGAAGCCCTGGAGCTGGCCCGTGACGTTCTGGGCCAGCCAGACCACCCAGCGCATGTCGAAGTGGTCCGCCACCAGCCCGGCGACGGGGATGCCGTGCCCCTCCAGCCACTCCGCCTGCCGCAGGTAGATCTCCTGGAAGCGGGAGGCGTTGGACACCGTCCACTGCCCGACGCGCGCGAAGCCCCAGGCCACCAGCGTGGCGAGCTTCACCACGGTGAACAGCGCCACCACCAGCGAGACGATGAGGGCCAGGCCCTTGGGGAGCCAGCGTTCGAGCAGGCGCTGCAGCGGCCAGACAACGGCGATGATGAAGAGCGCGAAGGCGGCGGGCACGAAGACCGAGGCGGCCTCGCGCAGCGCGGCGAAGACCAGCACCGCGGCGCAGAGCCCGGTGGTGGTGCGAAGGGCGGGATCACCGGCGAAGCGCACACGCAAACCCTGGTCCGTCGTCATGCGCCTCTCGCCCGGTGGCTTGCTCAGTCCGGCACGGAGGCATGGCGGGGATGCCCGGCGCCGTCAACGATTGTAACCCTATGGCTCGCGAGTTCGCGAGGGGATTCCTGGCCGGTCGCGGGCTCCTGGCCTATGAACGGCGGCAGGGGCGCCGGCCGGGCTGCCCAGCCCCACGAGGGATGTCCCATGGAACCGAAGGGTGCCTGCCCCTGATGCTGCGCCGTCTTCTGCGCCGATCCCTTTTCGTCGCCCTTGGCGCCGCCGTGGCGCTGCTGGGCCTGCGGATCTGGATCACCGAATCCGGCCCGGACCTCGAAGCCTGGCACCTGCGGGAGCCGCCCGAGCTGAGCGTGGCGCAGATCGACGCGGCGGACTGGGCCGGCTACCTCGCCGCCGAGGAGCGGGCCTTCACCTTCGTGCGCGACGAGGTGACGCACCGCCTCCCGCCCGAGGACCGGGTGCCGCTGAACCGCTACTTCGAGGGCAGCCCCGTCTATCCGGGACACTTCCGGCACGACTGGAACCGCTCCTTCCTCCTGGAGCCGGAGGGCCCGCCGCACGGCGCGGTGGTGCTGCTGCACGGGCTGACCGACGCGCCCTACAGCATGCGCCACGTCGCCGCCTTCTACCGCGACCGGGGCTTCGTCGCGATCGGCATCCGCATGCCCGGGCATGGCACCGTGCCGGCCGGGCTGGCCTCCGTGTCCTGGGAGGACTGGATGGCCGCCACGCGGCTGGCCATGCGCGAGGCGCGGCGGCGCGTGCCGGAGGGGCCGGTCCACCTCGTCGGCTTCTCCAACGGCGGCGCGCTGGCGATGAAGCACGCGATGGACGCGCTGGACGACCCGAAGCTGGTGCGGCCGACGCAGATCGTGCTGATCGCGCCCATGGTCGGCGTCACGGAATTCGCCCGCTTCGCCGGGCTGGCGGGTCTCCCCGCGCTGCTGCCGCGCTTCGCCAAGGCCGCCTGGCTGGGCATCGTCTCGGAGTTCAACCCCTTCAAGTACAACTCCTTCCCGGTGAACGGCGCCTCCGAATCCTGGCGCCTGACCCGCGCCTTGCAGACCCGGCTGGAGAAGCGCGCGCGCGACGGGCGGCTGGAGGGGCTGCCGCCCGTGCTGACCTTCCAGTCGGTGGTCGACTTCACCGTCAGCACGCCCGCGGTGATCCGCTCGCTCTACGGTGTCCTGCCGGAGAACGGCAGCGAGCTGGTGCTGTTCGACGTCAACCGCAACGCCAAGCTGGGCACGCTCTTCGCGCCGCGGACGGAGACGGCGCTGAACCGGCTGCTGCCGTCCGGGCCGCGGCGCTACCGCACCATCGTCATCACCAACGCCGGGCCGGGCACGGACGCCATGGTGGCGCGGGTGACCGAGCCCGGCGAGACGGACACGCGGGAGGTGGCGCTGCGCGACCGCTACCCGGCGGGGGTCTTCTCCCTCTCCCATGTCGCCCTGCCCTTCCCGCTGGGCGATTCGCTCTACGGGATGGAGCCGGATCCGGCGGACGAGGATTTCGGCGTGCATTTCGGGACGGTGGCCCCGCGCGGGGAGCGCGGCATCCTGGCGATCAGCCTGGACGCGTTGGTCCGCATGTCGTCGAACCCCTTCTTCGACGAGATGATGGAGCGGATCGGGCGGACCATCCCGGCCGCCCGCTGAACGCCCGCCGGGCTTGCCACCCCATTCCTTCTGGAGAATGATCCGCCCATGTCCGGAACCGGCCTCCGAGCGGCCGTCCTGCTCGTGATCGCCGCCACGCCAGCGCTGGCCCAGCAGCCACCCGCCGCGGCACCGGCCTATCCGCCCGAGCCGGCGGACACGGTCAGCCTGACGGTCGAGAACGACCTGTTCGGCGGCGGCTCCGACCGCCACTACACCAACGGGCTGCTGGCCACCTGGCGGCCCTCCGGCGCGCTACCGCAGCCGGTGGACTGGGCGAACCGCAATATGGGCTGGCTGCTGGGCGAGGGCGCGCCGCGCTGGGGCCTCTCGCTCGGCCAGAACATCTACACGCCGCAGCACACCGCCTATTACGTCCCCGACCCGAACGACCGGCCCTATGCCGGCCACCTCTACGGCGCCTTCACCCTCAGCCGGGGGACCGTGGCGCAGCAGACCCTGTTCGAGGTCCAGGCCGGCGTGGTCGGCCCCTCCGCCCTGGGCGAGCAGGTGCAGAACAACTGGCACCGCTTCCTGGGCATCGAGGTCTCGCGCGGCTGGGACCACCAGCTCAAGGACGAGTTCGTGCTGGACGTGCTGGCGGAGCGCCGCTGGCGCCTGCCGCAACAGCCGCTCTACGGCATTCCGACGGAGATCATCCCGGAGGTCGCCGTCTCCCTCGGCAACGCCTCCACCTATGCCTCGGCCGGCGCCGTGCTGAGAATCGGCACCGCGCTGGAGACGGATTGGGGCCCGACGCGAATCCGCCCCGCCCTCGCCGGCTCGGGCTTCTTCCAGCCGCGACAGGATTTCGGCTGGTACGCCTATGTCGGGCTGGAGGGGCGCGCGGTGGCGCGGGACATCTTCCTCGACGGCAACACCTGGCGCGACGGGCCGAGCGTGGACAAGCGCCCGCTGGTCGGGGACCTCCAACTCGGCATCGCCGGGGTGTGGCGCGGCATGCGCCTCGCCTACACCCAGGTCATCCGCTCCGAGGAATTCTACGGCCAGCGCGGCATCCAGTCCTTCGGCTCGATCAACCTCTCCTTCCGCTTCTGACAAGGGCCGCCGCGACGGCCCGGCGGCAGGAAAGGCGCTGCCTGTCCGGTCGAGGAGGGCCCCGCACCCGTTCCGGGGCGCGGCCGCGCGACGGCCCTGGCCGGCCGGTCCATGTCCGCCAGGGCGCCCTCGCTTTCCGCCCACCTGCCCCGGAAGCGGGCAGCCGGGGGGGATCGGGCCCGGGGAGGGAGCAGGCGAGGGTGCGGCCGCTGCCGCAATTCGGCCCTGTGGTCGCTTTATCTCACGCCCGTCACCGTTGTGTTGTAGGTTCGCCCCCGCGAACCGTTGCCCCGACGGGCCCTATGCGCAGAAGGACGCTACCCCTGCCGCCACGCCTCCGCCCCGTCCGTACCCCGGGCAGGCCCCCTCGACCCGCTCCCACCCGTTCCGGTCCGGAGGCGGCATGAGCAAGATCCTCGTCACCGGGGGCGCCGGCTACATCGGCAGCCACGCCACCCTGGCCCTGCTGGACGCGGGATACGAGGTGGTCGTCCTGGACAATCTCTCGTCCGGCCTGCGGGAGGCGGTGCCGCCCGGCGTGCCGCTAATCCAGGGCGACGTGGCCGATGCCGCCCTGGTCGGGCGCACGCTGCGGGAGCACGGGGCCCAGGCGGTGATGCACTTCGCCGCCTCGCTGATCGTGCCGGAAAGCGTGAAGAAGCCGCTCCTCTACTGGCGCAACAATGTCGGCGGCGTCCTGGGCATGCTGGAGGGCTGCGCCGCCGCCGGGGTGCGGCACGTGGTCTTCTCCTCCACCGCCGCCGTCTACGGGATCCCGGAGACCGTGCCGGTGGCCGAGGACACGCCGACCCGGCCGATCAACCCCTATGGCGCCAGCAAGCTGGCGGCGGAGCGGCTGATCGCCGATGCCGCGCAGGCGCACGGGCTGGGCTATGCCGTGCTGCGCTACTTCAACGTCGCCGGCGCCGATCCGCAGGGGCGCGCCGGGCAGCGTACGAAGAACGCCACGCACATCATCAAGGTCGCCTGCGAGGCCGCGCTGGGCATCCGCCCGGTGGTGGAGGTCTATGGCGGCGACTACCCGACGCCCGATGGGACGGGGGTGCGCGACTACGTCCATGTGACCGACCTGGCGGAGGCGCACGTCGCCGCGCTGGGCCATCTGCTCGCCGGCGGCGAGAGCCTGACGCTCAACTGCGGCTACGGGCGCGGCTACTCGGTGAACCAGGTCCTGGCCGCGGTGCAGCGGGCCTTCAACGCGGAGATCCCGGTCCGCATGGGGGGCCGCCGGCCCGGGGACCCGCCGGAGCTGGTGGCCCAGGTTGCGCGCATCCGCGACCGGCTCGGCTGGGTGCCGCAGCGGGACGACCTGGACCTGATCGTCTCCTCCGCCCTGGCCTGGGAGCGGCAGATGCTCGCGGCGTCCGAGGCGTCCAGCGCCTCCGCCGGGGTGACGGAAAGCCTCGCCTATTCCGGGCGGAGGTAGCGCAGCACTGCCTCGACGATCATGCGCCGGTGCGCGGCGGTGGATTCGGGGGAGTGCAGGTCGCGGTTGAAGATCAGGCCGAAGGTGTGGCGGTTGGCCACCCGATGGAAGCAGAAGGCGCTGATCAGCAGGTGCAGGTCCACTGGATCGACGCCCGGCCGGAACACCCCCTCGGCCTCGCCGCGGTCGAGCAGATTGCGGATCAGCCCCACCAGCGCGTCGTTGCGGCGGACGATGCCGGGATGGTCGGCGACATGCCGGCCGCCGTGGATGTTCTCGACAGAGACGAGGCGCACGAATTCCGGATGCGCGGCGTGGTAGTCGAAGGTCACTTCGACCATGCGCCGCATCGCCTCCACCGGTGCCAGCTCCTCCAGCTGCAGGCCGCGCTCGGTGGCACGGATGCCGCCGTACATCTCCTCCAGCACGGCGGCGTAGAGCTGCTCCTTGCCGCCGAAGTAGTAGTAGATCATCCGCTTGGTGGTGCGGGTGCGGGCGGCGATCTCATCCACGCGGGCGCCGCTCAGCCCCTTGTCGGCGAACTCGGCCGTGGCGGCATCCAGGATGTCGCGACGCGTCTGCTCGGGATCGCGGGTGCGGGCGCGCGGCGCACCGCCCGCCTCGTCTTCCGGCATCGCCTCTCCTGCCACGTCCGCCAAGGTGCCTCCGGTCTCCCCTGCCTGCCGGCCCGCGATGGGGCTCAGGCACGGCCTGCCCCGAGTGAACCGGGAGACGCCATCTGTCCAGACATGCCGCGCGGCCTTCGCGCCCCGCCGTCTGGCCGCCGCGACGCCCGGCTGCCCCAGGGGGGCCAGGCCTGCCGCCGCGGAAGCGGGCGCGGGCATGGCCCGCCAGGCCGGGGGCGCGCTAGCCTGGGCGCATGATCCCCGACCCTGGCGTCCTGCTGCCCCCGGCCCCCCGCCTGATCGCCACCATCACCCCGTCCGGCAACACCGTCGTGGAACGGACCACCCAGGCCATGCTGCGGGACCTGCCCGGGGCGGCGGCGCTGTTCGCCCGCACCCCCGTCCGCGGCTCCCGGGACCCGTTTCCGGATCGCCACAACCTCGAGGGGATGCTGCAGGCGGCGGAGTTGCTGTCCGACGCCGCGCCACAGGCGATCGTCTGGAACGGCAGCAAGGGCATGGCCATCGGCCTGGACCATGACCGGGCCCTGGCGGCGGCGATCACCGAGCGGACGGGCATCCCGGCCACCACTTCGGCCTTGCGGCTGATGGCCCTCGTCGAATCGACCGGGTGCCGCCGCCTGGGACTGATCACGCCCTATACGGAGGCGGCCCAGGCCCGGCTGGTGCAGCGGCTGGCAGCGGAAGGGCTGGAGATCGTGTCGGAAAGCGGTCTCGGGATGACCGACAACCTCTCCTATGCCTCCGTCCCCTACGACACGATCCTCGGGCAGGTCGAGCGGGTCCGACAGGCCAGACCGGACGCCATCCTGGCCTGGTGCACCAACTACCCGGCCGCGCCCCTGGCGGAGCTGGTCGAGCGGCGCTTCGGCATGCCGCTCTGGGACGCGACGGCGCTGGGAATCCTCGCAGGGCTGGAACTGGCCGGCATCACCGATCGCCCCACTGGCTGGGGAAGCCTCCTGGCCGGCTGCGCGTGACAGAGGGCCGCCGGGTCTTGCCGGCCTGGGGGATGCGGCCTTCCTTCGCGGTACGGCGGGGCACAGCAGGGTGCGAGGGCCTCGCCGCCTTCCGCGTGCGTTGAACCAGCAAGGGGCTGGGACCCTTGCCGGCCGGGCGTCAGAGGACGCCGAACAAGTAGAGCAGGATGATGATCGGGATCGGAATGCCGATCAGCCAGGCAAGGATGCCTTTCATGGGTCGTGTCTCCATACGAGGGTGATGGAGCAACGTGACGCCCCGGACCCGGTTGCCCCGGACCTGCTACCCCGGATCGGCTGCGCCGGGCGCATGGCGCCACACCGGCCCGCATGGCAGCCTCCGCCCCCGCTGCAGGAGGAGATGGCCGTGACCGGTGCCAGCGACGGCGACCCCAACCGGACGCCCAGGAACGAGACTCCCTGGGAGTCCAGCCCGCGATATCCCGACCGGCGGATCCGCTCCCTGGACCCGTCCTTCGACCGCTACCGCCTGATGAATGCCGGCGTCGAGAAGCTGGCGGGCGGCACGCGCTGGGGCGAGGGGCCGGTCTGGTTCGGCGCGCACCGCTGCCTGCTGTGGTCCGACATCCCCAACAACCGCATCCTGCGCTGGGACGAGGAGACGGGGGGCGTCACGGTCTTCCGCCGCCCGTCCAACTTCGCGAACGGCAACACCCGCGACCGCGAGGGCCGGCTGGTCACCTGCGAGCACGGCGCCCGCCGCGTCACCCGGACCGAGCATGACGGGCGGATCACCGTCATCGCCGACGGGCACGAGGGCCGGCGGCTGAACTCGCCCAACGACGTGGTGGTGAAGTCGGACGGCACGATCTGGTTCACCGACCCGCTCTTCGGCATCCTCGGCGACTACGAGGGCGACACGGCTGAATCCGAGCGCCCGATGGCCGTCTACCGCGCCGATCCCGCGCGCGGCACCCTGGCCGTGGTGGCGGAGGGCATCAACGCCCCCAACGGCCTCGCCTTCAGCCCGGACGAGAGCCTGCTCTACATCGTCGAATCCCGTGCCGAGCCGCGTCGCATCGTGGCCTGCGCCGTGCGCGGCGACGGCACGCTGGGGGAACCCCGCCCCTTCATCACCACGGCGCCGGGCGAGACGCCCGACGGCTTCCGCCTGGACGAGGCGGGCAACCTGTGGTGCGGCTGGGGCATGGGCGAAGGGATGGACGGGGTGCGCGTCTTCAACAGCGCGGGCGCCCCGATCGGCCAGATCGACCTGCCGGAACGGGCCGCCAACGTCGCCTTCGGCGGCCGGCACCGCAACCGCCTGTTCATGGCGGGTTCCCGCTCGCTCTACAGCGTCTTCGTGCACACGCGCGGCTGCGCGGGCGGGTAGCGCGGCCGGTCGCGGCCTAGCCGGGCGCCGCCCGCTCCAGCGCCGCCGCCACCTCGGCCATGCCGGGCCGCGCCGCCGTGTCCGGCTGCACGCAGCGATGCTCCAGCAAGCGCAGCCAGGCCGGGGCGTTCTCGCAACGGTCCAGCAGCTCGCCCAGGAGCAGGCCCCAGGCCCGGACCTCCAGCCGCCGCAGCGCGCCGCCCTCGGCACCCTGCGGCAGGTGGCTGGCCGCGCCGAAATCGCTCAGCACCGCCTGTCCGTCGCCGCCGTCCCACAGGATGTTGTGGGCATAGAGGTCGCCATGCAGCAGGCCGCGCGCGTGCAGGTGCGCGGCCGCGGCGGCGATGCCCCGCACGAGGCGGAGGAGGGTCGCGGGCGCGAGGCGCAGCGCCGGGTCGTAGACGTCGCGCGAGCAGCTCTCCAGGCTGGGCGGGCCGGCGAGGACGCGCCAGCCCTCCGGCAGCAGGGGCATCAGCAGGCCCTCCACCCCCTCCGGATGGCCACCGAGCCGCGCCAGCCCGCCGGACAGGTGCGGGTGTTCCCCGGCGGCGAGGCAGGCGGCCATCTCGCGCTCCGGCAGCCCGTCGCTGGTCATGCCGCCCTTGAACAGCTTCAGCGCGACCGGCCGCCCGTGCCACAGCGCATGATGCACCCGGCCGGAGGTGCCCTCCCCCAGCATGAGCCCCAGGGCCAGGTCGGGCCACGCGGCCCGGGGCGCGGCCGGTGGCGGAATCCCCCGGTCCAGCGGATTGGCGCCCCAGGCCAGCCAGGCCAGGCGGGGCAGCTCCCCCAGCCAGGGCGGCAGCCGCCGGAAGCGGTTCACCGAGAGGCGGAGGAGTTCGAGCTGCGCCGACCCCGCCAGGCTGGAGGGCAGCTCCGACAGGTGGTTGCCCGCCAGCATCAGCTTCTGCAGCGCCGGCCGCTCGCCCAGGGAGGCGGGTAGCCTGGCGATGGCGTTGTCGGTCAGGATCAGCCAGCGCAGCGCCGGCGGCAGCGCCTCGCCCGGGACCTCCCGCATCCCGGTGCCGCGGAAGCCGACCTGGCTGAGCGCCGGGCAGTCCCCCAGCACCGACGGCAGCCGGTCGAAGCGGTTGCCGGAACAGAACAGCACCCGCAGCCGCTTCAGCCGGGCGAAGTCGGGGGGCAGGCAGGTCAGTGCGTTGTGCCCCAGGTCCAGCACCTCGAGCGTCTCCGCCAGGCCCAGGATCTCGGGCGGCAGCTCGGTGAGGCCCAGGCCGCTCAGGCGCAGCTCGCGCACCCCGGTCAGGTCGCCCCGGCGCAGGGCCTGCAAGGTATCGGTGCTCATCGCCCGGCTTTGTCCCGGCCGGGGGCGGAAGGGAAGCCGGGAATGACGCCTTGATACGTGCGCAGTTCTGCATACAGTTGTGCGTACCAATGCCCTCCGATCCCGACCTTCCGTCGCCGCGATCCGCAGACCGGGTCTACGACCAGGTGAAGGCCATGGCCGTGGCCTACCGGCTGCGGCCTTCGGAACGCATCAACGAGGTGGAGCTGGCCCGCCAGCTCGGCGTCAGCCGCACGCCCCTGCGCGAGGCGCTGAACCGGCTGGCGGCGGAGGGCTTCCTGGCCGCCACGGCGAACCGCGGCTACACGATGCTGCCCCTGGACCCGCAGCGGGTCCTCACCCTCTACGACTACCGCGCCATCCTCGAGGTGGGGGCGCTGCGCCTGGCCTGCGAGCGCGCCTCGGATGCCGAGCTGGCGGAGCTGGCCGCCTTCGCCGCGCGCAGCCGCGACGAGCCCGACGACGATGCCCATTCCCTGCGCCTCCTCTCCCTGGACGAGCGGTTCCACGAGGAACTGGCGCGGCTGTCTCGCAACGACGAGGTGCTGCGCGCCCTGCGTTCGCTGAACGAGCGGATCCGCTTCATCCGCTGGATCGACATGCAGAACGGCCGCCGCGCCACGACGCAGCGGGAGCACCTGCGCATCCTGCATCACCTGCGCGCGCGCGAGGCCGATGCCGCGGCCGCGCTGCTGCAATCCCACATCGCCCGCCGGCTGGACCAGATCAGCGAGATGATTCGCACCGGCTTCGCCGAGATCTACACCGGGAATGCCATGGCCGAGCAGGCCATGCCGAAAAACGCGGCCGAGCAGGCCATGCCGAAGAACGCGGCCGAGCAGGCCGTGCCGAAGGTCGCATGACCGACGCCGAAATCCCCGCCGAAAAAGGACACCCCATGCGCGCCGTCTTCGTGGATGCCGGACCGGGCCTGGCCGAGGTCGCCGAGCGCCTGCACCGCGACACCGATATCCCCCTGCACATCCACCGCGACCCCGATGTGAAGCCGGACAGCCTGCCGGAGGTGCTGGGTGGCGCGGAGATCGCCATCATCGACCACACCTATCTGCCCACCGAGGTGGCGAAGCGCTGCGCCGGGCTGAAGCACGTGGTCTTCCTCGGCACGGGCGCGCGCAGCTACATGAACCCGGAGGAGCTGGCGGCCGAGTGCGGCGTCGAGGTCCATATCATCAAGGGCTATGGCGACACCGCGGTGGCGGAGATGGCCTTCGCCCTGATGTGGGCCGCCGCCAAGGGCCTGGCTTCCATGGACCGCGGCATCCGCATCGGCGAGTGGCGCCGCACGGAGGGCATGGAGCTGACCGGCAAGACGGTCGGGCTGATCGGCTTCGGCGGCATCGGGGCGGAGATGGCGCGGCTCTGCCGCGGCGTCGGCATGCGCGTGCTCGCCTGGAACCGCACCCCGCGCGAGGTCCCGGGCGTGGAGTTCACCGACCTCGACACGCTGCTGGCGCAGAGCCACGTCGTCTCCCTGCACCTGCTGCTGAACGACGAGACGCGCGGCTTCCTCTCGGCGGAGCGGATCGCGGCGATCCGGCCGGGCGCCATCTTCATCAACACCGCGCGCGGCGCCATCACCGACGAGGCGGCGCTGGCGGCGGCGGCGGAGAGCGGTGCGCTGCGCCACATCGGCCTGGATGTCTATGCCGAGGAGCCGCTGCCGGCCGGGCATGCCCTGTCGAAGGTCGAGAACGCGACCCTCGCCGCCCATTCCGCCTTCCGCACGCCGGAGGCGACGGACAACCTGCTGGAGGCGGCGCTGAACCATTGCCGCCGCATCGCCGGCTGAGCAGGGCAAAGAGGGAAACGCCATGAGCAACGCCAAGAGCAACGCCAACGCCAGAACCGGCGGCCAGATCCTGGTGGACCAGCTCCGCGCCCAGGGCGTGGACCGCGTCACCTGCGTGCCCGGCGAGAGCTACCTCGCCGTGCTCGACGCGCTGCACGACAGCGGCATCGACGTGTTGACCTGCCGCTTCGAGGGCGGGGCGGCGATGATGGCGGAAGCCTACGGCAAGCTGACCGGGCGGCCGGGCATCTGCTTCGTCACGCGCGGGCCGGGGGCGACCAACGCCTCCGCCGGGGTGCATGTGGCGATGCAGGATTCCACGCCGATGATCCTCTTCGTCGGACAGATCGCCGTGGAGATGCGCGAGCGCGAGGCCTTCCAGGAGCTCGACTACCGCGCCGTCTTCGGCACCATGTGCAAATGGGCGGTGGAGATCGACACGCCCGAGCGTATCCCCGAACTCGTCTCGCGCGCCTTCCACGTCGCCATGCAGGGCCGCCCCGGCCCCGTGGTGATCGCCCTGCCGGAGGACATGCTGACGGCGATGGCGACGGTGGCCGATGCGCCCCGCGTCACCCCCGCCGTGGCCTCGCCGGCGCCGGCCGATATCGCGCGGCTGGGCGCGATGCTGGAGACGGCGCGGCGCCCGCTCGCCATCCTCGGCGGCTCCGGCTGGGATGCGGCGGCGGTGGACGCCATGGCGGAGTTCGCCTCCCGCTGGTCGCTGCCGGTCTGCACCTCCTTCCGCCGCGCCGACCGCTTCCGCTGGGACCACCCCTGCTATGTCGGCGACCTGGGCATCGGCCCCTCGCCGAAGCTGCTGGCCATGGTGAAGGAAGCGGACCTGCTGCTGCTGGTCGGCGGCCGCATGTCGGAGATGCCCTCGGGCTCCTACACGCTGCTCGACATCCCCGTGCCGAAGCAGGCCCTGGTGCATGTGCATCCGGGCGCCGAGGAGCTGGGCCGGGTCTATGTGCCCACCCTCGCCATCCAGGCCGCGCCGCGCAGCTTCACCCCCGCCCTGGCCGGCCTGTCGCCCAAGGGCACGGCCGCCTGGGCGAGCGCGACCGAGGCGGTGCACGCCGCCTATCTCGACTGGTCCGGCACCACCCGCACCCTGCCGGGCGAGTTCCAGTTCGGCGAGGTGATGCGCTGGCTGAACGAGACCCTTCCGCCCGACACAGTGCTGTGCAACGGCGCCGGCAACTTCGCCGGCTGGATGCACCGGCACTGGCGGTTCAGCCGGCTCGGCACCCAGCTCGCCCCCACCTCCGGTTCCATGGGCTATGGCGTGCCGGCGGCGATCATGGCGCAGTGGCTGAAGCCGGGCGGCCTGGCCCTGGCCATCGCCGGCGACGGGGATTTCCTGATGACCGGCCAGGATTTCGCCACCGCCGTGCAGCACGACATCCCGCTGGTGATCGTCGTCATCGACAACGGCATGTACGGCACCATCCGCATGCACCAGGAACGCGAATACCCCGGCCGCATCTCCGCCACCCGCCTGCGCAACCCGGACTTCGCCGCCTATGCCCGCGCCTTCGGCGGCCATGGTGAGACGGTGCGCGCGACGGCGGAGTTCGCCCCCGCCTTCGAGCGGGCGCGTGCCTCCGGCAAGCCGGCCATCCTGCACTGCTTCCTCGACCCCCGCGCCCGCTCCGTCGGCCGCGACATGCCGGAGGGGCAGCCGGTTTGAGCGGCTGCGTTCGTGGCCCGGGGGAAAGGCTCTGCCTCTCCCCCGATACCCCCTCTCCGCCAGGAGCAGAGCCCCTGGACCCCCGTTCACAGACGCGTCGGCACGCCGGGGAGCCATGCTCCCCGGCGACGGCGGCCTCCGCGCCTATGGCCTTCCATGATGCCGGCCTGACGGCCGCCACGCAGCGCCAGGCTCTCGCCGGGGTCCGGGGGCCGGCCCGCCCCCGGGGTTGGGGGTATCGGGGGAGGCGGCGCCTCCCCCGGGCCACGCCGGACCACGCCGCATGACCCCCCGCCACGTCGCCGTCCTGGGCGCCGGCATCGCGGGCGCGGCCTCGGCCATCGAGCTGCTGCGCGCCGGGCACCGGGTGACGATCCTGGAGCCGGGCCCGCCGGGCGGGGAGCAGGCGGCGAGCTTCGGCAATGCCGGCTGGCTGTCCTCGCATTCCGTGCTGCCGCCCAGCGTGCCGGGGCTGTGGCGGAAGGTGCCGGGCTTCCTGGCCGATCCGCTGGGGCCGCTGGCGATCCGCTGGTCCCACTTCCCGCGGGCCCTGCCCTGGCTGCTGCGCTACATCGCCGCCGGGTCCAGCGAGGCGAGGTTGCTGCGCATCGCCCAGGCGCTGCGGCCGCTGCTGGTGGAGTCGCGCGAGCTGCACGCGGCGCTGGCGCAGGAGGCCGGGGTCGCGGCGCTGATCGAGCGGCGCGGCGTGATGCACGCCTTTACCTCGCGCGCGGGCTTCGAGGCCGAGGCGATGGGCTGGCGCATCCGCCGCGCGGTCGGCATCGGCTGGACGGAGCTGGAGGGCGAAGCGCTGCGCACGGCGGAGCCGAACCTGGACCCCGCCTATGCCTTCGGCGTGCTGGTGGAGGAGGCGGGGCGCTGCCTCGCGCCCGGCGACTACGTCGCGGCGCTGGTGCGGCTGGCCCAGGCGCGGGGTGCCGTCCTGCGCCCCGTGGCGGCGACGGGGCTGCGGCTGGAGGGCGCGGTGCTGCGCGGCGTGGCGCTGGCGGATGGCTCGTCGCTCGACTGCGACGCAGCAGTGATCTGCTGCGGCGCGCGGTCGAAGGGGCTGGCGCGGCAGGCGGGCGATGCCGTGCCGCTGGAGAGCGAGCGCGGCTATCACGTCATGCTGAAGGACACGCAGCAGCACGGGCCGGTGCATTCGATGAGCCTGTCGGCCGCGAAGATGGTGGTGAACCCGATGCGCGACGGGCTGCGCGCGGCGGGGCAGGTGGAGATCGCCGGCCTGGACGCGCCGCCCAACTGGAAGCGCGCGGAGATCCTGCGCGACCACCTGCTGAAGAGCTTCCCGTCCCTGCCGCAGCCGTTCCCGGCCGAACGCGTGTCCTTCTGGATGGGGCATCGTCCCTCCACCCCGGACGGCCTGCCGGTGCTGGGACGGTCGAGCGCCAGCCCGGACGTGATCCACGCCTTCGGCCACGGCCATGTCGGGCTGGTGGCCGGGCCGCGCACCGGGCGGCTGGTGGCGCAGCTGCTCTCCGGCCAGCCGGCCGAGATTCCCGTGGATCCCTTCTCCGCCCGCCGCTTCCGTGGAGGCTCCCGATGACCAGCACCCCCATCCTCCCCGTCGCAAAGCGGGGAGTCGCGCGCGGCGGCAAGGCGCTCTACGGCGTCCCCCTGGGCATCCTGATGCTGGAGGCGCGCTTCCCGCGCATCTTCGGCGACATGGGCAACGGCACCACCTGGCCCTTTCCCGTGCTCTACCGCGTCGTGCGCGGGGCCAGCCCGGAGAAGGTGGTGCTGAACGGCGCCAACGGCCTGCTGGGCGATTTCCTCGACGCGGCCAAGGACCTCGTCGCGCAGGGCGCCGAGGCCATCACCACCAATTGCGGCTTCCTCTCCCTGTTCCAGCGGGAGATCGCGGCGCATGCCGGCGTGCCCGTCGCGACCTCCAGCCTGATGCAGGTGCCCTGGGTGCAGGCCATGCTGCCGCCCGGCCAGCGCGTCGGCCTCGTCACCGTCTCCGGCGGCTCGCTGACGCCGCGCCACCTGGAGGCGGTGGGCGTGCCGCTGGACATCCCGATGGAGGGCACGGAAAGCGGCCAGGAGTTCTTCCGCGTGCTCATCAAGGCAGAGAAGGACGACATGGACATCGACCTCGCCGAGCAGGACGTGGTGGAGGCGGCCCGGCGCCTGGTCGCCCGCCACCCGGAGGTCGGGGCCATCGTGCTGGAATGCACCAACATGCCGCCCTACGCGGCAGCGGTGCAGCGCGCCACGGGGCGGCCCGTCTACGACATCTACTCGATGATCACCTACTTCCACGCCGGCCTGCGCCCGCGCGACTTCGCCCTTCCAGCGTGAACGGGCGGGTGGGCCGGCCCGCCGGCTTCACGCCGTCGCCACCGCGGCTTTCGTGCCTCGTCTGAAGGACGCTCACTCCCAGGGCGGCGCTCCACAAGACGCCCACACGGACAGGGCATCACCCCGGCCGCCGATCCGGGCCCCGAAGCCTCCGCCGGGCCCATGAAGCCGATGTGGCGCGCAGGTGGACTGATACGGACGGCAGGATGTCCCTTGATCCGTGCCGGCGTGGGGTGTGCCCGTTCCCCCGGGGGCAAGGCTCTGCCTCGCCCCCGTACCCCCACTCCGCCAGGACCCTGCGGGCCCTGGACCCGATCAGCGCTGCCGCAGGACAGCCGAATACGGGGTCGAGGCGCCGAGGAGCATGGCTCCTCGGCGGGTACGGTCGCCGCCCTCGCTGACGCTCTCTGAAGCTTCTTCAGAGTCCCGCCTGTCCGCGCTTCGTCAGGGTTCAGCCCGCAGGCTGACGCCCACCGGAAGCGTCAGACTCCCAGCGGGGTCCGGGGCCCGCTTGTGGCCCCGGCAGGGGAGGGTCTGGGAGGGGACGGCGTCCCCGCCCGGTCCACCGCAGGAACACCACAGCACGACAGGTCACGACATCCTGCCGTCAGCATCATGCGGACGGGGGGATTCCCCGGGCCTCGGCGGGAATACCGGCTCCTGCGGTGGCCGTCGGCCTGCGGACCGGACCGGCAGGGCGTGCGGAGGGACAGGGCGCCAAGCAGGCATCAGAGGCGTCTGCAGGTGCGGGCCGCCGGCATCGGCGACCTCGCCTGTCCTCAGGGGCCGGGTGCTGTCAGCCAGTCCCGCAGCAGGCGGTTGGCCATCTCGGGCGCTTCCATCACCGGCAGGTGGCCGCAGCCGGGAAAGGTGTGCAGGGTGGCGCCCGGGATGCCGGCGGCCATTTCCTCGGCCAGCGCGGGCGGCGTCAGCTGGTCCTCGGCGCCGACCGCCACCAGGGTGGGCATGGCCAGGCCGGGCAGCAGCGGCCGGGAGTCCGGCCGGGCCAGGATGGCGCTCTGCTGTCGCAGGAAGGCGTCGCGGCCGACCCGGGCCGCCATGTCCAGGACCTCCTGCCCCAGCGGCCCCTGCAGGTTGTCGGGATGCAGCAGGTGTGGGAGCAGCCGCGGGGTGACGCCGCGGAACTGGCCCGAGCGGGTCAGCGTCATCAGCCCACGGCGGCGGCGTGACTGCTCCGCCGTGTCCGGCCGGGCGGAGGTGTCGAACAGCGCCAGGCGCAGCACCCGCTCCGGCGCCTGCCGCAGGATCTCGAAGGCGACATAGCCGCCCATGGAAAGCCCGGCCAGGGCGAAGCGCGGCGGGGCGGCGGCCAGGGTCCGCCGCGCCATGGCCGCGACGCTTTCGTCGAGCGTCAGGTCGGCGACGGTGGCCTCGGCGATGTCGGCGAGGCTGGTGACCTGGTCGCGCCACAGCCGTGCGTCGCAGAGCAGGCCGGGCAGGAGCAGCAGCGGGGTTCGCTCGGTCATGGGCATAGCGATAATCCGGATCGCGGAGGCGCGGTATGCCGGGGCGGCGGGGGCAGGCCTGCCGCCGGCCAGGGCCGGCCCGCCAGGGCCCGCCGGCCGCGATGCCGGCGTCCCACGCATGGCTGCCGCCCTGTCCGGGGAGCGGCAAACCCGCCCCCGGCTGCGGAAAACCTTGCTTTCATGGGCTTCCTCCCGCATATGCGGGGCGTCCCCGGGGCGCTCGCGCGGCCCTGGCCGTCCTGCTGCGATCGCCTGCCCGCGATGAACAGCGCACCGCCGCCGGGCGGGCCACGCGCCCTCGGGACAGAGAAGAGGACAGCCGCGGAGAGGCCGCGGCACAACCAGCCCGGCGCATGCGCCGGGCGCCGCAGGAACCGACCCGTCTTGACCGACCCGCGTCCCGACGCCCCCGTGGCGAAGACCGCCGAACACATCCAGAACCAGTTCTCCGGGGACCAGGCCCCCGGCACCACGCCGGACGAGACCATCCCCGAGGTCGCGCCCGATCCGGAGCGCGAGGACACCGTGCCGGCCGAGCCGGAGCGCCCCGCCGAGGAGACGACGGAGGAGCGGCCGGAGCAGTTCTACACCGACGCGGCGGTCCCGAATGTCGACGTGCCGCCCGAGGGTAGCGCGATCGAGCCCCGCCCGCCCCTGCACGATGTCCCGGGCTCGACCGCGGCCGAGCTGGGCGCCTTCGCCGCCGAGGCTGCCGGCCACCTGCCGGACGAGCCGGCCGAGGCCCTGGCCCCGGAGGCCGCCTCTCCGCCCGACGCCCCCCCGGCCGAGGCGGGGGCCCTGGCCTCCGACGGCGCCGCGGCGGAGCTGCCGGAGGGTGCCACCTCCGAGGAGGAGGAGGCGCCCGACCCCGAGCCCCTTCCCGGCTTCGACTCCCTGGGCCTTTCCGAGCCGATCCTCCAGGCCCTGGCCGATGCCGGCTACGTCACGCCGACGCCGATCCAGGAGCAGGCCATCCCGGTCGTGCTGATGGGCCGCGACGTGCTCGGCTGTGCCCAGACCGGCACGGGCAAGACGGCGGGCTTCACCCTGCCGATGCTGGAGATCCTGGCCGGCAGCCGGGCCAAGGCGCGCATGCCGCGCAGCCTGATCCTGGAGCCGACGCGCGAGCTGGCGCTGCAGGTCGCCGAGAACTTCGTGAAGTACGGCAAGCACCTGAACCTGGAGCATGCGCTGCTGATCGGCGGCGAGAGCATGGGCGACCAGCGGGCCGTGCTGGAGAAGGGCGTGGACGTGCTGATCGCCACGCCGGGCCGGCTGCTGGACCTGTTCGAGCGCGGCCGCATCCTGCTGGCGGACTGCAAGATCCTCGTCATCGACGAGGCGGACCGCATGCTGGACATGGGCTTCATCCCCGATGTCGAGCGCATCGTCTCCATGCTGCCGCCGCTGCGCCAGACGCTGTTCTTCTCCGCCACCATGGCGCCCGAGATCCGCAGGCTGGCCGATGCCTTCCTGCAGAACCCGAAGGAGATCACCGTCTCGCGCCCCGCGACGGTCGCCTCCACCATCACCACCGGCCTGATCCTCACCCAGCCGCACGCCAAGCGCGAGGCGTTGCGCAAGCTGCTGCGGCGCGAGGCGGTGCACAACGCGCTGATCTTCTGCAACCGCAAGCGCGACGTGGACATCCTCTACAAGTCCTTGCAGAAGCACGGCTTCTCGGTGGGCGCGTTGCATGGTGACATGGACCAGCCCAGCCGCTTCGCGACGCTGAACAAGTTCAAGGCGGGCGAATTGCAGCTCCTCGTCTGCTCGGACGTGGCGGCGCGCGGCCTCGACATCGGCGGCCTGTCCCACGTCTTCAACTTCGACGTGCCCTTCCATGCCGAGGACTACGTCCACCGCATCGGCCGCACCGGCCGGGCGGGGCGCGAGGGCCATGCCTACACCATCTGCACCCCCGACGACGCCAAGCTGCTGGCGGCGGTGGAGAAGCTGACGGGCATGCCGATCCCGCGCATGGAGGTCGACGGCATCGAGGGCGTCGAGGCGGGAGAGATGGAGGCGGCGGCGCACAGCCCGCGTGGCGGCCGCGGTCGCCGCGAGGGTGGCGAGCGTGGCCGCGACGGCGGGCGGGACCGCGGCGGGCGCGGCCATGTCCGCGTCGGGCCGCGCCCGGACGAGCGGGCCGGCCGTCGCCGTGACGAGCCTCGCCGCGAGGAGGCCCGCCGTGACGAGCCCCGCCGTGACGAACCCCGCCGGGCCGAGGCGCCCCGCCGCGAGGAGGCGCAGGACATCCCCGTGCGCGAGGGCCGTCCGCCCCGCCACGAGGAGGCCCGTCCCCGCCGGCACGAGGGGTCCTCCCGCCACGAGGAGCGCCCGCGCCACGAGGACCGGCCGCGCCGCGACGGCCGCGACCGCGACGACCTGGGCCCGCCGGTACGCGGCTTCGGGGACAGCATCCCGGCCTTCATGCTGATCCCCATCCCCCGCCCGCGCCGGACGGCGGAGGACGCCGAGGCGGCCTGATCGCCGCCCGGACGGCGTGGCCGTCCGCGACGGCGGCGTCGGAACCCGGCCCCCCGGGGACCCTGCTCCTGGGCGGCTTGCCCCCCGGACGGGCCGGGGCCACCATCCCGCCCCTGCGGGGCCCCGGGCCCCGCCACCCGCGATCCTGCGCGGGACGTCGCCGCGACCGGCCGGGCCGCGCCTCCGTCCCGCCGGACCAGCCAGGAGACGCCCGATGAATTCCGTCACCCCCGTCAAGGCGACGCGTCCGACCTTCCAGTGGGACGACCCGCTGCTGCTGGAGGAGCAGCTGACGGAGGAGGAGCGGATGATCCGCGACGCCGCCCGCGCCTTCTGCCAGGACCGGCTGGCGCCACGCATCCTGGAGGCGAACCGCCGCGAGCACTTCGACCGCGCGATCATGAACGAGTTCGGCGAGCAGGGCTTCCTGGGCGCGACGCTGGAGGGCTATGGCTGCGCCGGCGTCGGCTACGTCTCCTACGGGCTGATCGCGCGCGAGGTGGAACGGGTGGACAGCGGCTACCGCTCCGCCTTCTCGGTGCAGTCCTCGCTGGTGATGTACCCCATCCATGCCTTCGGCTCGGAGGCGCAGAAGGAGAAGTACCTGCCGAGGCTGCGCAGCGGCGAGTGGGTCGGCTGCTTCGGCCTGACCGAGCCCGATGCCGGCTCCGATCCCAATTCCATGCGCACCCGCGCGAAGAAGGTCGAGGGCGGCTACCTCGTCTCCGGCTCCAAGACCTGGATCAGCAATTCCCCCATCGCCGATGTCTTCGTGGTCTGGGCCAAGGATGACGAGGGGGTGCTGCGCGGCTTCATCCTGGAGAAGGGGATGAAGGGCCTCACCGCGCCCAAGATCGAGGGCAAGTTCAGCCTCCGCGCCTCCGTCACCGGCATGATCATGATGGACGAGGTCTTCGTGCCGGAGGAGAACCGCCTGCCGGGCGTGAAGTCGCTCGCCGGCCCCTTCTCCTGCCTCAACCGCGCCCGCTACGGCATCTCCTGGGGCGTGCTGGGGGCGGCCGAGGATTGCTGGCACCGCGCCCGCGACTACACGATGAACCGCATCATGTTCGGCCGGCCGCTGGCGCAGACCCAGCTGATCCAGAAGAAGCTCGCCGACATGCAGACGGAGATCACGCTGGGCCTCCAGGCCGCGCTGCGCGTCGGCCGGCTGTTCGACGAGCACAAGGCGGCGCCGGAGATGATCTCCCTGATCAAGCGCAACAACTGCGGCAAGGCGCTCGACATCGCCCGCATGGCCCGCGACATGCACGGCGGCAACGGCATCGTGGACGAGTACCACGTGATCCGCCACGCCATGAACCTGGAGACCGTGAATACCTACGAGGGCACGCACGACGTCCATGCGCTGATCCTCGGCCGCGCCCAGACGGGGCTGAACGCCTTCGGCGGCTGAGGGCCGTCGAAGGGCGGCGCGATGGGGACCCTCCTCGATTTCTCCCGCGCGGGGGACGTGTTCGAGATCCGCGCGATCATGCAGGCCGCCATCGCGCCCGCCTTCCTGCTGACCGCGCTGATGGGCGCGCTGAACATGCTCTCCGCCCGGCTTGGCCGGGTGATCGACCGGGAACGCGCCATCCGCGCCGGCGCCGCGGCCATGTCCGGCGAGCGCCAGCAGCTCGCCCGGCGCGCCCGGGCGGCGCACCGGGCCATCACCGCCTGCGTCGTCGCGGCGCTGCTGATCTGCGCCCTGATCGTCATCTCCTTCGCCGGGCCCTTCTTCGGCCTGCGCACCGGCTTCGTGCTGGGGGCGATCCTGGTGCTGGCCCTGCTCGCCCTGATGGTGGGGCTCGGCTTCTTCCTGGAGGAGGTCCGCCTGACCGCCCGCTACCTGCCGCGCGAGGACGATTGAGCGACGCCATCGAGGTGACGGTCGACCGGATCGGCTCCGGCGGCGACGGTCTCGCATCCTGGCCCGGCGGCGATGCCGCCGTCCTGCCCTTCACCCTGCCCGGCGAGCGCGTCCGCGCCCACGCGACCGGACGGCGCGGCCCGCTGGTCCTGGCCGAGGCGGAGGCGATCCTCGCCCCCAGCCCGGACCGGGTGGCCGCGCCCTGCGCCCATTTCGGCACCTGCGGCGGCTGCGCCCTGCAGCACTGGGCGCCGGAGCCCTATCGCGCCTGGAAGCGCGGGCGGGTGGTGGAGGCGCTCTCCCGCGCCGGCTTCCGCGATGCCCCGGTGGGCGAGGCGGCGGTGAGCCCGCCCCGCAGCCGGCGGCGCGCCGACCTGGCGATCCGGCAGGGCGCGGCGGCGCCGCTGATCGGCTTCCACGCCCGTGGCGCGTCCGGGGGCGGCGCCCCGGTGGTGGACATGCGGGAATGCCACGTCCTGCACCCGCGCCTCTTCGCCCTGGTGGCGCCGCTGCGCGCGCTGCTGCCGCGGCTGCGGGCCTTCCGGCGCGAGGGTTCGGCGGTGGTCAACCTGCTCGACACCGGACCGGACCTGCTGCTGCGCACGGATGCGCCGCTGGATGCCGCCGACCGGCGGGTGCTGGCGGAGTTCGGCGCGGCCCAGGGCCTGCCGCGCATCGCCTGGGCCCTGAAGGACGGGCCGGCGGAGACGGCCGCTCAGAATGGCAGCGTGTCGCTGACCCTGGGGGGCGTGGCGGTGGCCCCGGCCCCCGGCGCCTTCCTCCAGGCGACGCCGGAAGGCGAGGCGGCGATCGCCGCCGCCGTTCTGGCCGGCCTGCCCGCGAAGCGACCGCCGAAGGCGCGGATCGCCGACCTCTATGCCGGGCTCGGCACCCTGTCCCTGCCGCTCGCCGCCCTGGCCCGGGTGGAGGCCTTCGAGGGCGCGGCGGAGGCGGTGGCCGCGCTGGCCGCCGGGGCGAACAAGGCCCAGGCGAGGGTGGCGGCGAAGCGGCGCGACCTTGCCCGCCAGCCCCTGGCCCCGCCCGAGCTGGCGGCCTACGCCGCCGTGGTGCTGGACCCGCCCTATGCCGGCGCCCCGGAGCAGTCGGCGCTGCTGGCGCGCAGCGCGGTCTCGCGGGTGGTCTATATCTCCTGCAACCCCGGGGCGCTGTCGCGCGACGCCGCCCTGTTCGCCCGGTCCGGCTGGCGCGTGCTGGCCGCGACGCCGGTGGACCAGTTCCTCTGGTCGCCGCATGTCGAGGCAGTGGCGGTGCTGGCGCGCGGCTGACCCGCGCCGCTATGCCGCCTCCCCCGGGGGGCCACCAGCGGGTCCCGGACGGGCTCTGCCCCGGAAGGTCCGGAAGTCCCGGAAGGCGGCGCCCTGGCCGCCGGCGGCCATACCCCATCCGCCAGGACGCAGCGCCACCCCGCCCGCGGCGTTCCTTCGCCAGGGGCGACCCGGACGGGCGGCCCTGCGCTACGGGAGAAGCCGCGTGGAACCGATGAAGCCCATGAAGCCCATGAAGCCCATGGAACCGATGAAGCCGATGCGCCCGATGCACGGCAACGAGGCATGGTGGCCGAAGGAGCTTGGCGAGCCATCCTCCAGCGGCGGGCAGAACGGCATGCGGTACGCCTTCTTCCCGGAGAAGCGCCGCCTCGCGGTGGAGCAGGAGGGGCGTGTCACCCTCTACGACAGCGGCGAGCACGCCATCAGCGGCGTGTCGCAGGCGTCCGGCGGCGCGCCCCGCTTCACCGACGCCAAGGGGACGGTCCGGCTGGAGGACCTGCGCGCGCTCGGCTGATACGGACAGTGCGATGCGTTGGTCCGTGGTGGCGTGGGGGGTGCCGGTTCCCCGGGGGCAAGGCGCTGCCTCGCCCCCGTACCCCCACTCCGCCAGGACCCTGCGGGCCCTGGACCCGGTGGGCGCTGCCGCGCGGATGACTGCGACGGGGTCGCGGCGCCGAGGAGCCATGCTCCTCGGCGGGACCGGCCGCCGCACTCGCTGACGCCCTCTGAAAGCTTTCTTCAGAGTCCCGCCTGTCCGCGCTCCGTCAGGGTTCAGCCCGCAGGCTGACGGCAGCCATGAAGCACCAGACTCCCAGCGGGGACCGGGGCCCGCTTGTGGCCCCGGCAGGGGAGGGTCTGGGAGGGGACGGCGTCCCCTCCCGGCCCGCCGCCGGAACACCACAGCACGACCGGTCAGGCCATCGCGATGCGGTGTGAAGCGGCCGGGTCTGGACCGGCCGGCGGGGCGGGCCATCTCCCTGGCACCGGGCCGACCGGATCGCGCGGGCCGGGAACGGGGAGAGGGAAGCCCATCGCATGACGAAGCGTCGCCACCTGATGGCCGCGGGCCTCGCCGCGCCGGCCCTGCTTTCCCTGGCCGCGCGGCCGGGGCTGGCCCAGCCTGCACCGGCCTCCGGGCGGCAGGCCCCCGGCTTCTACCGCACGCGGATCGGCGCGTGGACGCTCTGCTCGCTCAGCGACGGATATGGCCGTCGCCCCAGCCCGACCGAGGGGTTCGTCCGCAATGCCACGGCGGACCAGGTTTCGGCCGCCCTGCGCGACGCCTTTCTGCCGGTCGAGCACCTGGATATCTCCTATACCGTTCCGGTGCTGGAGACCCCGGAGGGGATCACGGCCTTCGACATCGGCACCGGCGGCCAGCTCGGCGCCACGGCCGGGCGGCTGGCGGAGAACATGCGGGCGGCCGGGCTGGATCCGGCGCGGGTGACGCGCATCGTCTTCACGCATTTCCACGGCGACCACATCACCGGCCTGACCGATGCCGCGGGCACGGCGCTGTACCCCGCCGCCGAGCTGTACGTCCCCGAGCCGGAATGGGCCTACTGGATGGACGAGGCCACCGCCTCCCGCGCACCGGAGGCCATGCGCGGCGCCTTCGCCAACGTCCGACGCCGCTTCGCCGCCTATGATGGGAAGATCCGCCGGTTCCAGCCGGGAGCGGAGATCCTGCCGGGGATCCGCTCCGTCGCCACCTACGGGCATACGCCGGGCCATTCCTCCTTCGTCGTGACGGAGGGGGCGGACAGCCTGCTGATCCTGGGCGACATCACCAACCGGCCGGAGCTCTTCGTCCGCAACCCGGGCTGGCACGCCATCTTCGACATGGATCCGGTGCAGGCGGAGGAGACGCGGCGCCGCGTGCTGGACATGGCCGCCGCCGAGCGTCTCCGCATCGCCGGCTACCACTGGCCCTTCCCCGGGCTGGCGCATGTGGCGAAGGACGGGACGGGCTACCGCTACGTGCCGCTGCCCTGGTCGGGGGTGGTGTAGCGCGGGGCCCTTCCCTCCCCGGCCACCAGCCCCAGCAGCCGCAGCTTCAGGGGCGAGGCATCGGCGGGCCGGTGCACCAGCGCCAGCTCGGACCAGGCTTCCTCCGCCAGGGGCAGCAACTCCACCCCCGGCATGTCCAGCCGGGCGAGGCCCGCCGGCACCAGGCTGACGCCGAGGCCGGCGGCCACCAGCCCGATGACGCTGGTGACGCTGTCCACCCGCAGGCCGATGCGCGGGGCGAAGCCCGCCTGAGTGCAGAGCGTCCAGACGCGGTGCGCCAGGCCGATGCCGTGGGGGTCGCGCAGGGCGATGAAGCCCTCCTCCGCCAGCTCGGCCAGCGGCACCGGGCGCGGCAGGCGCGCGGCCAGGGAGAGCGGCACCGCCGCCAGCAACGCGCTGCGGGTCAGCGGGATGGGCCGTAGCTCCGGCGGCAGCGCGGCTGTGGCGTCGCGCAGCACGGCCACGTCCAGCCGGCGCTGCTCCAGGGCGGCGATCTGCGCCTCCACCAGCGCTTCTTCGAGATGCAGTTGCGCCTCCGGGACGAGGCGGCGGCAGAGGTGGAGCAGGCTGGGCAGGGCCGGCTCCAGCATGGCGGTGCTGACGTAGCCGATGTTCAGCACCCCCAGCTCGCCACGGGCGGCGCGGCGCGCGATGCGGACCGCGCGCTCCTCCTGCTCCAGCGCCGCCACGGCCTCCGGCAGGAAGGCGGCCCCCGCGTCCGTCAGGGCGATGCCACGGCCGGCGCGGCGGAACAGCCGCACCCCCGTCTCCCGCTCCAGGGCCTGGATCTGCTGCGTCAGCGCGGGCTGGGCGATGCCCAGGGCCTCGGCGGCGCGGCCGATGTGCAGCTCGCGCGCCGCGGCGACGAAGTAGCGGAAGCGCGGGGCAGCCATGGCGGAATGATAAGTTTTCATGATGAATTACGCCAGAGAGCGCCATTGATCGGGCGCCGGCAAGGGTGCGATCTGTCGGTAACCGGGGATGCGCCCCGGATCGCTTGTCGCGTCCTGGGGAGGATCATCGTGGATATCATGGCGGATACCGGGGCCCGCGCCCTGCAACGGGACCGGCAGAAGCTCGTGCAGCACGAGTTCATGATGCGGGACCGCGCGATCCACCCGCCGGCCTTCACGCCGATCTACAAGACCAGCGTGCTCCGCTCGCCGCGCCTGGCCCTGTTCTCGCTGCAGAACTCCCTGGCGGAGGTGACGGGGCCGGTCTTCGGGCACAACGAGCTGGGGCCCTTGGACAACGACCTGATCCTCAACTACGCCAAGGACGGGGAGCCGATCGGCGAGCGCATCATCGTCCACGGCCAGGTGCTGGACGAGAACGCGAAGCCCGTGCCCAACGTGCTGGTGGAGTTCTGGCAGGCCAATGCCGGCGGCCGCTACCGCCACAAGAACGACACCTACCTGGCGCCGATCGACCCGAACTTCGGCGGCTGCGGCCGCACCGTCACGGACGAGGAGGGGCACTACTCCTTCCGCACGGTGAAGCCCGGCGCCTATCCCTTCCGCAACTACGTGGATTCCTGGCGCCCGGCGCACATCCACTTCTCCGTCTTCGGATCGGGCTTCGTGCAGCGGCTGATCACCCAGATGTATTTCGAGGGCGACCCGCTGATCCCGCACGACCAGATCATGGCCACCATCCCGGACAAGGCCGCCGTGCAGCGGCTGATCGCCTCGCTCGACCTGCGCGCGGGCGTGCCGCTCGACAGCCTGGCCTACCGCTTCAACATCGTGCTGCGCGGCAAGCGCTCCACGATCTTCGAGAACAAGCTGCACTGGAACTGACGTCCATGCTCCAGGCGCTGAACTACCTCGGCGAGACGCCGTCCCAGACCGCCGGACCCTACGTCCATATCGGCCTGATCCCGCACCAGGCGGGCTTCGACATCTTCGAGAACAACCTCGGCCAGGAGATGCTGACGCCCGAGGTGAAGGGCGAGCGCATCACCATCGAGGGCCGCGTGCTCGACGGCATCGGCTCCTCCTGCAAGGACATCCTGCTGGAGATCTGGCAGGCCGATGCGGAAGGGCGCTTCAGCCACCCGGCCGACCCGCGCGCGGCGGAGGCCGACCCCGCCTTCCGCGGCTGGGGCCGCACCGGCACCGACTTCGCCACGGGGCTCTACCGCTTCGAGACGATCAAGCCCGGCCGCGTGCCCGGCCGCCGCGGGCGCAAGCTCATGGCCCCGCACATCAGCCTGTGGATCGTCGCGCGCGGGATCAACATCGGCCTCTCCACCCGCCTCTACTTCTCCGACGAGACGGAGGCGAATGCCGAGGACCCGGTGCTGAGCATGATCGAGCCTTCGATCCGGCGCGACACGCTGATCGCCCAGCGCAGCGAGCGGGACGGCAAGGTGGTCTATACCTTCGACATCCGCCTGCAGGGCGAGAGCGAGACGGTCTTCTTCGACGTCTGATGCCGGCCCCGGCTACCGCCCCTGGCGGGCGGTAGCCGGTTGCCCATCCTGACGCGGCCGCCCGCCCGTCCTATCTTTCCGGGAGCAGCGCCGGCCATCGCGGCCGGTGCCGGACCGGCCAGCCCGGTGCCGGCGGGTGCCGGTCGTGCCTGTGGCCGGGCCGCGTGCCCGGCTGGCGACAGCGGAGAGCAGCATGTACCCAGACGTCCAGCTTCTGATCGACGGCCAGTGGCGCGCGGCCTCGGGCGGCAAGACCATCCCCGTGCTGAACCCGGCCACCGAGGAGGTGATCGGCACCGTCGCGCATGCCGGCCGCGGCGACCTGGACGAGGCGCTGGCGGCGGCTGAGAAGGGCTTCGCCACCTGGCGCAAGGTCTCGGCCTTCGACCGTTCCAAGCTGATGCGCAAGGCCGCCGACATCCTGCGCGGCCGGGCGGATGCCATCGCCAGGCTGCTGACGCTGGAGCAGGGCAAGCCGCTGCCCGAGGCGAAGATGGAGGTGCTGGCCGGCGCGGACGTCATCGACTGGTTCGCCGAGGAAGCCCGCCGCGCCTACGGCCGCGTGATCCCGGCGCGGGCCGAGGGGGTGTACCAGCTGGTGGTGAAGGAGCCGGTCGGCCCCGTCGCCGCCTTCACCCCATGGAACTTCCCGATCAACCAGGTGGTGCGCAAGCTGTCGGCGGCGTTGGCCGCGGGCTGCTCCATCATCGTCAAGGCGCCGGAGGAGACGCCGGCCTCGCCCGCCGAGCTGCTCCGCGCCTTCGTCGAGGCGGGCGTGCCGGCGGGGGTGGTGAACCTCGTCTACGGCGTGCCGGCGGAGATCTCGGAATACCTCATCCCGCATCCGGTGATCCGCAAGGTAACCTTCACCGGCTCCACCCCCGTGGGCAAGAAGCTGGCCGCCCTGGCCGGCGAGCACATGAAGCGCGTCACCATGGAGCTGGGCGGCCACGCGCCCGCCATCGTCTTCGACGACGCGGATGTGGAGGCGGCGAGCCGCATCCTGGCCGGCTCCAAGTTCCGCAATGCCGGGCAGGTCTGCGTCTCGCCCACGCGCTTCCTGGTGCAGGAGAAGGTGTTCGACCGGTTCGTGGACGGCTTCGTCGCCGCGGCGAAGCAGGTGAAGGTCGGCAACGGGCTGGAGGAGGGGGTGACGATGGGCCCGCTCGCCAACGACCGCCGCATCCCCGCCATGGAGGCGCTGCTGGGCGACGCCCGGCAGAAGGGCGCGGAGGTCCGCACCGGCGGCGAGCGCATCGGCAACAAGGGCTACTTCTTCGCCCCCACGGTGGTGACAAACGTCACCCGCCAGATGCGCGTGATGAACGAGGAGCCCTTCGGCCCGATGGCGCTGATGGTCCCCTTCCGCGACTTCGACGAGGTGGTGGAGGAGGCGAACCGCCTGCCCTTCGGCCTCGCCTCCTACGCCTTCACCCGCTCGGCGAAGACGGCCCAGGCCATCGCGTCCCAGGTCGAGGCGGGGATGATGACGATCAACCACCTGGGCCTTGCCCTGCCCGAGGTCCCCTTCGGCGGGATCAAGGACAGCGGCTACGGCTCCGAAGGCGGGTCGGAGGCGATCGAGGCTTACCTGAACCCGAAGTTCGTGTCCCAGGCGGGGCTCTGACCCCGGCCCGCGGCGCCGGCCCCTGACGCGGGGCCGGCGCCGCTTTCCCTATCGGCCTTCCCCCCCCGGCCCCGCCCAGTGGCGGTCCGGGCGCATCGCGGCCTCGCCCGGGGGGCCATTCTTCACCGGCCTGCAACCGAAGCGCGAAGAGACTGGACATCCGCGGGGTCGCCGCGGAGAGAATGGACGATTCCAGCCCGGAAGGATGGACGCTTGAACGACGACTCTCCGCTCGCCGCACCGCCGGCTCCCGCGACGACGCCGGAGGCGTCCTCCGAGGCGGAGGCGTTGCGCCGCTGCATCCTGGACAAGCTGATCTACGAGGTCGGCGGGAATCCGGAGCGGGCCAGCGCGCGCGACTGGTTCCTCGCCGCCTCCCTGGCCACGCGCGACCGGATCGTGGACCGCTGGCGCGCCTCCAACGCCCAGGCGGTGGAGCAGGGGGAGAAGCAGGTCTGCTACCTCTCCCTGGAATTCCTGATCGGCCGGCTGCTGGCCGATGCGCTGGGCAACCTCGGCCTGACCGGGACGATGCGGGAGGCACTGGCCGGGCTGGGGGTGGATCTGGACCGGATCTTCCGGGAGGAGCCGGACGCGGCGCTGGGCAATGGCGGCCTCGGCCGTCTGGCCGCCTGCTTCATGGAGAGCATGGCGAGCCTGCGCATCCCCGCCTATGGCTACGGCATCCGCTACGAGAACGGCCTGTTCCGGCAGCTGATCCAGGACGGGCAGCAGCGGGAGGTGCCGGAGGACTGGCTCTCCTTCGGCAACCCCTGGGAGTTCGAGCGCGCGGGCGTCGCCTATGACGTCGGCTTCGGCGGCCATGTCGCCGCCCAGCCCACGGGCGACGGGGGCACGAAGCTGGCCTGGCATCCGGGCGAGGTGGTGAAGGCCATCGCCTACGACACGCCGGTGGTGGGCTGGCGCGGCGCCTGGGTGAACACGCTGCGGCTCTGGTCGGCGCGCGCGGTCGACCCGCTGCAGCTCGACGCCTTCAACCAGGGCGACCATGTCGGTGCCCAGGCGGCCCGGGTGAGGGCGGAGGCCATCTCCCGCGTGCTCTATCCGGGCGACGAGACCCCGGCGGGGCAGGAGCTGCGGCTGCGGCAGGAGTACTTCTTCGCCTCCGCCTCGCTGCAGGACCTGCTGCGCCGCCACCTGCGCCAGTATGGCGAGGTCGGCAACCTGGCCGAGAAGGCCGCCGTGCAGCTCAACGACACCCATCCCGCGATCGGCGTGTCGGAGCTGATGCGGCTGCTGGTGGACGAGCATGGCGTGGCCTGGGAAGGCGCCTGGGACATCACCCGCGCCACCTTCTCCTACACCAACCACACCCTGCTGCCGGAGGCGCTGGAGACCTGGCCCGTCTCGCTGATGGAGCGGCTGTTGCCGCGCAACATGCAGATCATCTACCTCATCAACGCCCGCCACCTGGACAAGGCGCGACGCGACGGGGCGGGGGATGCGCTGCTCGCCTCGGTCTCGCTGATCGACGAGCAGCACGGCCGGCGGGTGCGGATGGGGCACCTCGCCTTCATCGGCTCGCACCGCATCAACGGCGTCTCCGCGCTGCACACCGGGCTGATGCGGCAGACGGTCTTCGCCGAGCTGAACCGCGTCTACCCCGGGCGGATCGTCAACAAGACCAACGGCATCACCTTCCGCCGCTGGCTGCTGCGCGCCAACCCGGCGCTGACGGCGCTGCTCGTCGACGCGCTGGGCGAGGGCGTGCTGGACGATCCGGAGCAGCTGGAGCGGCTGGCCCCCTATGCCGACGATGCCGGGTTCCGGGAGCGCTTCGCCGGACAGCGGCGTACCGCGAAGGAGGCGCTGGCGCGGATCGTGCGCGAGCGGACGGGGGTGGCGGTGGATCCCGCCGCGCTATTCGACGTGCAGATCAAGCGCATCCACGAATACAAGCGCCAGCTCCTGAACATCCTGGAGACGGTGGCGCTGTACAACGCGATGCGGGCGCAGCCGATGGCAAGCTGGGTGCCGCGGGTGAAGATCTTCGCCGGCAAGGCGGCCGCCAGCTACCATCAGGCGAAGCTGATCATCCGCCTGGCCAATGACGTCGCCCGCGTCATCAACAGCGATCCCACCGTGCGCGGGCTGCTGAAGGTCGCCTTTCTGCCGAACTACAACGTCTCGCTGGCGGAATCGATCATCCCGGCCGCCGACCTGTCGGAGCAGATTTCCACCGCCGGCATGGAGGCCTCCGGCACCGGCAACATGAAGTTCGCCCTGAACGGCGCGCTGACCATCGGCACGCTGGACGGCGCCAACGTCGAGATCCTGGAGCGCGTCGGCCAGGAGAACATCTTCATCTTCGGCCTGACCGCGGCCGAGGCGGGCGAGCGTCGGCGCAAGGGCTTCGACGCCCGGGCTGCCGTGGCGGCCTCGCCCGCGCTCGAGGGCGTGCTGGACGCGGTCGCCTCGGGCGTCTTCTCGCCGGAGGAGCCGGCGCGTTACCGCGGGCTGGTGGCCGGGCTGCTGGACCATGACAGCTTCCTCGTCACGGCCGACTTCGACGCCTACTACGCCGCCCAGCGCGAGGTGGCGGCACGCTGGACCAACCCGGCCGCCTGGTGGCGCAGCGCGGTGCTGAACACCAGCCACGTCGCCTGGTTCTCCTCGGACCGGACGATCCGGGAATACGCCGAGGACGTCTGGGGGCTGCCGCCTCGCTGACGCGGTCGGCGCGATGGGCTGACGGCAGCCATGGGAGGCCGGGGCCGGCCAAGGGGCCCCGGTGGGGGAACAGCAATGCGCTACGCGGCCTCATCGCAGGCATGAATGCGACGGCCGTCATCCCATCCAACCGGTCCCGCAAGATCGCCATCCCGCACGACACCGTCCTCTACAGCCAGCGCAACCGCATCGAGCGATGCTTCAACCGCCTAAGCTCGACTTTGGCCATTTGAGCTGAGGAGAGGCGGCGGAGCGGGTTGACTGGGTAAGGTGGTCGCGTCCCCGCCAAGAGACGCCGCCATGCTCTGCCTGCCGACCCGCTTCGCCGCGGTGATCCTGAGCTTTGCGCCCCTCTTTTTCCAGCGGAGTTGGCGTTGCGCGGAGGTGCTGCTGATCGGGACCATTCTGGCGCCGGGCAAGCGCACGGTGACGAGCCTGCTCCGTGTCACCGGGCTCGCGCGAGAACGGCGCTTTGTGAACTACCATCGAGTGCTCAGCCGGGCGGCTTGGAGTTCCCAGGCGGCGTCGCGCCTCCTGCTGAGCCACCTGATCGAGGCCTTTGCGCCGAGAGGGCCGGTGGTGCTGGGCATCGACGACACCATCGAGCGCCGCCGCGGCAAGCGGATTTCGGCGATGGGCATCTGCCGCGACCCGGTGCACTCCAGCCACGGGCACTTCGTGAAGGCCTCTGGCCTACGCTGGATTAGCCTGATGCTGCTGGCACCGATCCCCTGGGCCGGGCGGGTCTGGGCGTTGCCCTTCCTCACTGCACTGGCGCCCTCGGAGCGGTACTGCCGGGTGCGGGGCCTCCGGCACAAGAAGCTCACCGACTGGGCACGCCAGCTGGTGGTGCAGGCCCGTCGATGGCTGCCTGGGCGGGATATCGTTGTCGTCGGTGACAGCGGCTTCGCCGCCCTGGAACTGCTGGCCTCCCTGACCCGCCACAAGGTTACCGGCATCACCCGCTTGCGCCTCGATGCGGCGCTCTACGACCCGGCGCCACCCCGGCTGCCCGGGACCAATGGATGACCCCGTACCAAAGGCGCTCGGCTCCCAAACCTGTCCGAGGTGCTGAGGGATGGCGACACGCGCTGGCAGGCGCTGCAGATCCAGGGCTGGTACGGTGAAGGCGAACGCGAAGTCGAGATCTGCACCGCGACCGCCGTTTGGCGCCACGGCGGGATGCCCATCGTGCCGATCCGCTGGGTGCTGATCCGCGATCCCCAGCGCCGGTTCAGCCCGCAGGCCCTGCTGTGCACCGATCTCCACCGCGCGCCCGAGCAGATCCTGGGCTGGTTCGTCCAGCGCTGGCAGTTGGAGGTCACCTTCCAGGAGACCCGCGCCCACCTCGGCGTTGAGACCCAGCGACAGTGGTCGGACCTCGCCATCGCCCGCACCACCCATGCCTGCTCGCGCTGTTCTCCCTCGTCACCCTCCTGGCTGCCCGGCTCAAGTCTGCGGAACAAGAAGCTGCGGCCAGCAGTGCCTGGTATCGCAAACCACGTCCAACCTTCAGCGACACCCTCGCCGCCGTGCGACGTTATATCTGGCGAGAGCAGGGTTTGCTCACGTCACGGCGCAGCACCCACAGCGCAAAACCCCGCCCAGCCCTACAACGCGCCTTGGCCTATGCCATCTGCCACGCCGCGTGACAGCTAAAGTCGAGGTAAGCACCGCTGTGGCAGGCCTTATCCGAGGGCTGCGCCGATCCATCTGCGCCGCGCCCGAACGCCGCCACGATGCCCGCATTGCCGCCGAGGGATCAGCGCCCCGCCTCGATGGCCGTCCCGCCTCCATGGCGGGCCGTCTTCCGCATGGCGGAAAACATGGTGCCGCCCTGCCCCTTCCCGGGACATGCCGGCAGGCCGAACATGCCGCCCCGGGACAGCAGCCCGGGCAGAGGGAGAGCCACATGGCGAGGACCGCGGCATGAGCAGCCGGCAGACCGTGGTCATCGCCACGCCGCTGGAGGCGGAGCACGTCGCCGCCCTGCGCGAGGTCGCGCCCGACCGGCTGGAGGTGCTGCACGAGCCGGACCTGCTGCCGCCCACGCGCTACGTCGCCGACCACAAGGGCGCGCCCTTCACCCGCGACGCGGCGCAGGAGGCGGCGTGGCGGGCGCTGCTGGCCCGCGCCGACATCCTGTGGGACTTCCCCCCGGCCGAGCTGCTGGACGCCATGCCGAGGCTGCGCTGGATCCAGGCGACCAGCACGGGCGTCGGGCCCCTTGCCGCCCGGCTGCGCCTGGCGGAGCGCGGCATCACCGTCACCACCGCGCGCGGGGTGCATGCCGGGCCGCTGGCGGAATGGGTCTTCATGGCCCTGCTGCAGCACGTGCGCGGGCTGGACCACCTGCGGCGGGAGCAGGCGGCGCGCCGCTGGGTGCGCTATTGCGGCGAGGATCTGGCGGGGCGGACGCTGCTGCTGCTCGGGGCGGGCGACCTGGCGCGCGGCTGCGCCCGCATCGGCAAGGCCATGGACATGCGGGTGGTGGCCCTCGCCCGGCACCCGGAGCGGGAGCGCGCCCATGCCGCGCTGTTCGACCGCGTCGCACCCGTCTCCGACCTGCTGGCCCTGCTGCCGGAGGCGGATGCGGCGGTCGTCACCGTGCCGCACACGCCCGAGACGGAGGGCCTGTTCGGCGCCGCCGCCTTCGCCGCCATGCGGCCCGGCGCGGCCTTCGTGAACATCGGCCGCGGCGCCGTGGTGGACCATGACGCGCTGCGCGACGCCCTGCGGTCGGGGCATCTGGGCTTCGCCGCGCTGGACGTGACCGAGCCGGAGCCGCTGCCGCCGGAGGACCCGCTCTGGGGCATGCCCAACCTGCTCATCTCCCCGCATTCCGCCAGCACCGTCTCCCGCGAGAACGCCCGCATCGCGGCGATCTTCCGCGGGAACCTGTTGTCCTGGCTGGACGGGCGGCCGGATGCCATGCGCAACATCCTGCCGCCCGGGCAACTGTACTGACCGGCGGCGCGGAAGGATAAGGATGCCATGAGCCTCGTGCGACGCTTGGCCCTCGGGCTCTCCCTGCTGGCGGCCGGGCCGGCGCTGGCGCAGAACCTGTCGATCGGGATCCAGTCGCCGCCCAGCACGCTCGACCCGCACTGGCTGCTGAACCTGTCGAACACCGGCGCCCTGCGGAACATCTACGAGACGCTGGTCGCGCGCGACGCGAAGATGCAGCTGCGCCCCGCCCTCGCCGAGTCCTGGCGGGTGCTGGACGACACGACCTGGGAGTTCAGGCTGCGCCCCGGCGTGCGCTTCCACGACGGCGCGCCGCTGACCTCGGCCGACGTCGTGGCCTCCCTCCAGCGCGTGCCGAACGTGCCGGGCAACCCGAACCCCTATACCGTCTACCTGGCGGGGGTCACCGGGGTGGAGGCGGTGGACGACCTCACCCTGCGCATCCGCACCGCCGGGCCCGCGCCGATCCTGCCGACCAACCTGACGCAGATCTTCATCGTCCCGCGCTCGGTCGCGCAGAAGGGGAACGCCGAGTTCAACAGCGGCGAGGCCGCGATCGGCAGCGGTCCCTTCCGGATGGTGAGCTGGTCCACCAACGCGCCCCTGGCCATGCGGCGCAACGATGCCTGGTGGGGCGGGCCCGTACCGTGGGAGACGGCGAGCCTCGTGCCGATCCCCGTCGACAGCGCCCGCGTCGCCGCCCTGCTGGCCGGGGATGTCGGCTTCATCAACAACGTCCCGCTGCAGGACGCGCCGCGCATCGGCGGCGACGCGCGCTTCGCCCTCTTCGCCGGACCGTCCATCTATGCGGCCAACCTCTATGTCGATGTCGAGCGGCCGAACCCCCCCGGCGTGGAGGCGGAGGGCCGCAACCCGATGCGCGACGTCCGGGTGCGCCGCGCCATGTCGCTGGCCCTGAACCGGGAGGCGATGGCACGGCAGATCATGGACGGCTACATGGATCCCACCGACCAGCCGGCGCCGCCCTTCATCTTCGGCGCCCTGCCGGATCGCCCGGTCCCCGCCCAGGACCTGAACGCGGCCCGCAGCCTGCTGGCCGAGGCGGGGTTCCCGCAGGGCTTCGGCCTGAACCTGTTCTGCTCGCCCAGCCGGACGCCGCGGATCTGCCAGGCCATCGCCGCCGCTTGGACGCGCATCGGCATCCGCACCACGGTCGAGGTGGTGCCGCAGGCCACCTTCCTCACCCGCCGCAACAAGCGCGAGTACGGCGCCTTCGTCACCGCCTTCGGCTCGCTGACGGGCGAGACCTCCTACCTGCTCGGCTCGCAGCTGCATTCCGCCGGGACGGTCCCGGGCCTCGGGACGCTCAACTTCACCGGCCTCGGCTCGCCCCGGACGGACAGCCTCATCCAGCGCGCCCGCGCGACGCTCGACGACGCAGAGCGGGCGCAGCAGCTCCGGACGCTGATGCAGACGACGGTGGACGAAAGCCTCATCATCGGCATCGGCCTGCTGCGCTCGGTGAGCGCCGGACAGGCCGGGCTGGCCTACCAGGCGCGGGCGGACGAGGAGATCCTGGCGGTGGAGATCAAGCCGCGCTGACCGACTCCGCCCCACCGGGCCGGCCGGACGCAACGGGCCGCTTCGGGGAACTGCCTGGCCTGGATCATACGGATAGCCTGGTGCGCTGACCTCTGCCGGCGTGGCGCCCGTTTCCCCCGGGGGCAAGGCGCTGCCTCGCCCCCGATACCCCCACTCCGCCAGGACCCTGCGGGCCCTGGACCCGATCAGCGCTGCCGCGCGGATGATTGCGATGGGGTCGAGGCGCCGAGGAGCTTGGCTCCTCGGCGGGTACGGCCGCCGCACTCGCTGACGCCTTTGATGTTTCTTTCAGCGTCCCGCCTGTCCGCGCGCCGTCAGGGTTGAGCCCGGAGGCTGACACCCACCGGAAGCACCAACTCCCAGCGGGGACCGGGGCCCGCTTGTGGCCCCGGCAGGGGAGGGTCCGTGGAGGGGACAGCGTCCCCTCCCGGTCCGCCGCCGGAACACGACAGTACAACGGGTCCGATCGTCCCGCCGTCGGGATCAGGCCCCTTGTCCGTGCCGCGCCAGCACGCGGTCCACGAAGGCCCCGGCCGCGCCGAGGTAGTTCGCCGGCTCGGTCAGGCGCTCGATCTCCGCGCGGTCCAGCTTCCCCGTCACCGCGGCGTCGCGGGACAGGGCCTCGGCGAGCGGGACGTGCTCCTCCAGCGCCACGTCGCAGGCATGGTGGACGGCGTCGTGGGCGGCGCCGCGGCCGAGCTTCGGGGCGAGGCCCATCATCACCGCCTCCGCCACGATCAGGCCGCCGGTGGCATCGAGGTTGCGGCGCATGCGGGCGGCATCGACCGTCATGCCCTCGGCGATCAGCAGCGCCTGGGCCAGCGCGCCGTGGGTGAGGTTGAAGGTCTGGGGGATGGCCAGCGCCTCGGCCTGCCAGGGGCCGGTGCCGCGCTCGTGGTCGTCCGCCATGGCCGCCATCACCTGCGGCACCAGCGCGTGGACGCCGCGCGCCTGGGCGAGGACGTACTCGCAGGCGATCGGGTTGCGCTTCTGCGGCATGGTGGAGGAGCCGCCCCGGCCGGGGGCGTGCGGCTCGAACACCTCCGCCACCTCCGTCTGCATCAGCAGCATGATGTCGGTCGCGATCTTGCCCAGCGCGCCGCAGAGCAGGCCGCAGAAGCCCACCGCCTCCGCCACGCCGTCGCGGGCGACGTGCCAGGGGATGTCCGGCTCGGCCAGCTCCAGCTCCTCCGCCAGCGCCTTCGCCACCTCCAGGCCACGGTCGCCCAGCGAGGCCAGCGTCCCCACCGCGCCGCCGAACTGCACGCGCAGCAGGCGGGGGCGGAGCTGCTCCAGCCGCTCGCGCATGGTCAGCAGCGGCGAGAGCCAGACGGCGACCTTGTAGCCGAAGGTCACCGGCAGGGCGTGCTGGAGGTGGGTGCGCCCGGCCATCACCGTGTCGCGGTGCAGCCGCGCCTGGGTGGCCAGCGCGTCGCAGACGCGGTCGAGGTCGCGCCCGATCAGATCCAGCCCCTCGCGCAGGCAGAGCACCAGCGCGGTGTCCAGGATGTCCTGCGTCGTCGCGCCCCAATGGGTCCAGCGCCCCGCCTCCGGCCCGGCCAGCGCCGTGAGCTGCTTCACCAGCCCCACCACCGGATAGCCGGTATTGCGGGTGGAGGCGGCGAGCGCCGCCATGTCGATGGCCTCGATCCGGGCGGCGGCGCTGATGGCGGGGCCGGCGCTCTCGGGAATGATGCCGAGGCGGGATTCGGCGCGGGCCAGCGCCGCCTCCACCTCCAGCATGCGGGCGAGCCAGGCGCGCTCGCCCACCGCGGCGCGCATCGCGTCCGTGCCGTAGAGGACGCCGAGGACGGCGCCGTCGGCGGGGTTCGTGCTCATGCGGAGGCGGCCTCCATCTCCCGCAGTGTCTCCTTGGCCAGCTTCAGCGCGTGGTTGGCCGTAGGCACGCCGGCATAGGCGCCGACCTGGAGCAGCACTTCCGCGATCTCCTCCGGCGTCACGCCCGTGTTGCGGGTGGCCTTCACGTGCAGGACGAACTCGCCCTCCCGCGCCAGGGCGGCGGTGATGGCCAGCGTCAGCAGCGAGCGGGTGCGGCGCGGCAGGCCGGGCCGGGTCCAGATGCCGCCCCAGACGTTGCGCGTGATGTACTCCTGGAAGGGGGCGTCGAGCGGGGTGATGCCGGCGCTGGCCCGCGCGACATGCGCCTCGCCCAGCACGGCCTTGCGCACGGCGAGCCCGGCGGCGTAGGGGTCCTCCGCCACGGCCTCGGCCGCCAGCGCCTCCTGGGTGCGGAGGTGGTCGGAGAGCGCGGCGGTGACCGCCTCCGCCGCCTCGAAGGTCGGGATATGGGCGACGCCGGGGATCACCACCAGCGAGGCGCCGGGAATGGCGTCGCGGATCGCCTCGGCGGCGCTGACGGGGCTCGCCTGGTCGCGCTCGCCCACGATCACCGTGGCGGGGCAGGCGATGCGGCCGGCCAGGCTGTCCCCCCGCGCGACATGCAGCGCCTCGGCGGCGGCGGCATAGCCCTCGGGCTCGGTGGAGAGCAGCATCCGGCGCAGCGCCTTGGAGGAGGCGAGGTCGTGGTCCACCACCCAGCGTGCCATCACCGCGTCGGCGATCGCTGCCATCCCCTCGGCCCGCACGGTCGCCGCGCGCTGCGACCAGAGGTCGAAGGGCGGGAATTCCAGCGCCGTGTCGCACAGCATGAGCGAGGCCACCCGCGCCGGCGCCAGCGCCGCCAACTCCATGGCGATGCGTCCGCCGATGGACAGCCCGGCGACATGCACCCGGTCCAGCCCCAGCGCGTCCAGCAGAGCCACCAGGTCTCCGGCGAAGCCTGCCATGCTGCCGGGGCCCGGGGTGACGGTGCTGAGGCCGTGGCCGCGCAGGTCAGGGCGGATCACCCGGTAGCGGCGGGACAGGCTGGCCGCCTGTTCGTCCCAGACGCGCAGGTCGGTGCCCAGGCTGTGCAGCAGCAGCACCGGCAGGGCCGAGGACTCCGGCCCCTCCACCACGACATGCAGCTCCGCCGCCCCGCAGTTCACGAACATCGCGTTCCCCTTCCCACCTCGCCTGTCACCGCGGCCCCGGGGACCGCCAGCGGGGGCGGAATGTGCCCCGCCCGGGGGATGGGGGGAAGCCGGACGAGAGCGCTTGCGGCCCGGGAGAAAGGGTGCAGCCTTCCCCGTAGCCGAGGGGAGAGCCATGCGTCCGATCATCCTGCCGGAAGCCCTGGACTTCGACACGCCCGGACGGCGTGACCACTGGGTGGCCCTGCCGCAGGACTCGATCTGGGGCGACCATCTGATCCCGCTGACCATCCTGGTCGGGCCGGAGGCGCGGGCGGGCGAAGGGCTGGTGGCCTTCGGCTCCACCCATGGCAACGAGTACGAGGGGCCGGTCGCCCTGCGCCACGTCCTGCGCGGCCTCGACCCCGCCCGGGTGCGGGGACGGATCGTGATCGTGCCGGTGCTGAACCCGGCGGCCTTCCGCACCGGCACCCGGGATTCGGTGGCCGAGGACGGGGTGAACCTGAACCGCGCCTTCGTCCCCGGGGCGGGCGCGGCGCCGCTGGGCGGCATCACCCACCGCATCGCCGCCTTCGTGCGGCAGTACCTCTGGCCGCAGGTGAGCGTCGTGCTGGACCTGCACGCCGGCGGGCAGGTGGCGCGCTTCCTGCCCTGCGCCAGCTTCCATGCGGTGGCGGACCCGGTGCAGCACGCCCTGATCGAGGCCACGGCGCGGGATTTCGGCGCCCCCGCCATCCTGACCTACCAGAACGAAACCCCCGGCCTGCTGACCAGCGAGGCGGAACGGCTGGGCAAGGTCACCGTCGGCTGCGAGCTGGGCTGGGGCGGGGCGGTGCAGCCGGCGGGCGTGGGCTTCGCGCGCCGCGGCGTCCTGGCGGCGCTGGTCCGCCACGGCCAGTACGCAGGGGATCTGCCGCCCCCCGTGCCGGGGCAGCGCCACCTGTCGATGGTCGAACGCGCCTGCTTCGTCCCGGCACCCTTCGCCGGGCACTACGAGCCGCTGCGGGACTGCGGCGCCGAGGTGCGCCAGGGCGAGGCGGTCGGGCTGCTGCACGACTTCGACCGCATCGACCTCGACCCGGAGCCGATCCGCGCCGGATGCGACGGGGTGGTGGTGGCCCAGGCCTGGGGCGCCCCGGTGCGGGCCGGCCAGCACGTGCTGGTGGTGGGCACCGTGGTGCCGCCACGCCGGGACGGCTGAGCCCCCTTCGGCCAGGATGGCGTCTGCTCCCGGCGCGGCGCGTGTTGCTGCCGCCGGACCGGGGGGAGGCGCTGCCTCGCCCCCGGGACCCCCCTCCGCCGGGGCCACGAGCGGACCCCGCTGGGAGTCTGGCGCCGCGTGGTCGGTGTCAGCCTGCGGGCGGCACCCGGGGAGAACGCGGACAGGCAGGGCACCGAGGAAGAATCAAAGGCCGCGCGTGCTGCGGCCGCCGTCGCCGGGGAGCGATGCGCCCCGGCGTGCGACGCGTCCGTGAAAGGGGGTCCAGGGGCTCTGCTCCTGGCGGATGGGGGGTCCGGGGGGCAAGGCGGAGCCTTCCCCCCGGCGCGGCCGGCCATCCGGCGCCCCCGCCAGGGGAACGCGCCATCCTGTGGATCAGGCCGCCGGCGGCCCCGCGCCCATGGCCTGCGACAGGGCTGCCGCGGCCCCGCGCACCGCCTGCTCGATGTTGGTGCGGATGGTGTCCGGGCCGAACTGGGCCGAAGGTCCGGCCACGCTCAGGGCGGCGATCGTCATGCCGTCGGCGCCCCACACGGGTGCGGCGCAGGAATCCACGCCGGGCTCGTAGGCGGAGGCGCTCCAGGCGCAGCCGCGGGCCGCGTCCTCCGCCAGCAGCGCGGCCAGCGCGGCATGGGTGGCCGGCGAGCGCTCCGTGGCCCGGGCCAGGGGGTCGGGGCCGAGGAGGGCGCGGCGCTCCTCCGGCCCGCGCCCTGCCAGCAGCAGGCGTCCGGGCGTGGTCAGGTGGGCCGGTACCCGGCTGCCGATGCGGATGTGGCTGACCAGGGGCGTGTCCGGCATCTCCCGCGCCAGATAGAGCGCTTCGCCGCCGCTGAGCACGACGAGGTAGGCGGAGAGGCCGGTCCGGGCCGCCAGCCGCGCCAGCACCGGCCGGGCCAGGGAGACGAGGTCGCGCGAGGCCAGGGCCGAGGCGGCGAGCCCCAGGAAGCGCAGCCCCAGCCGGTGCTCGCCGCCCCCGGCGCGCTCCAGCACGCCTTCATGGGCCAGCGTGTCGAGCAGCCGGGCGAGGGTGGCGCGGTTGATGCCGGTGCGCCGCGCCGCCTCGCTGAGGTTGCCGGTCTCGCCGCCGGCCGCCACGTATTCCAGCAGCCGGATGGCCCGCTGCACCGGCGAGATCAGGTGCTCCGGCGCCTCCTCGGCCGTCTCCGCCACGGGCTCAGGCCGCCGCGGCCGGGGGCGGGGCATCCAGCGGCACGGTCCAGGCATCGTAACCGTAGACCCAGTCGGCATTGCCCCCCGCCCGCAGCCAGGCATTGCCGCGGGAGCCGATCTGGATCGCCGCGGTGCGCTCCATCCGCGCGCGCTCGTAGCGGGCCAGGGCGGCGGGGATGTCCGCCTCGCCCTCGATCAGGCAGCGGGCCAGCACGATGGCATCCTCCACCGCCATGCCGGCGCCCTGGGCCATGAAGGGCATCATCGGGTGGCAGGCATCGCCCAGCAGGGTGATGCGGCCGCGCGACCAGGCGGGCAGCGGGTCGCGCTCGTACAGCGCCGTCTTCAGCACGCTGTCGCAGCCTTCCAGCAGCGCCCGCGCCTCGGGATGGTAGCCGGCGTACTCGGCGCGCAGCTCCTCGACGCTGCCCTGGGTGGTCCAGGACTCCTCGTGCCAGCTCTCCTGCGGCGTGGTGGCGAAGATGAAGGTCTCGCGCCCCGCGCTGATGGGGAAGGTGACGATCTGGCTGGCGGGGTTCGGACCCCACCACTTGGTGAAGCGGTCCAGGCCGGGCAGGTCCAGCCGCTCCCGGGGGACCACGGCGCGGTAGGCGACCACCCCGGTGAAGCGCGGGCTCTCCGCCCCGAACAAGGCGGCGCGGACCACGGAGTGGATGCCGTCGGCGCCGACCAGCGCGGCGACCGTCGCCTCCCGGCCGTCGGCGAAGGCGAGGCGGACGCCTTCGGCCGTCTCCTCGATCGCGGTGGCGCGGTGGCCCAGGCGGATGACCTCGGCCGGCAGTGCCTCCTCCAGCGCGCGCAGCAGGTCGGCGCGGTGCAGGGTGAGCTGCGGGGCGCCGTACTTCGCCTCCGCCTCGCCGGACATGGCGAGGACGGAGGTCTCCTCCCCCGTGTCCCAGTTGCGGCTGACGCGGTGGGTGGGGCGGGCGCCGTGCTCGCGCAGCGCCGCGCCGATCCCGAGCCCGTCCAGGGCCCGCACGGCATTGGGCGTCAGGTTGATGTCGGCGCCGACGCGGGAGAACTGCCGCGCCTGCTCGAAGACCAGCACGTCGCGCCCGGCGCGCTGCAGGGCGATGGCGGCGGCCAGGCCGCCGATGCCGCCGCCGATGATGCCGATGGGGGACGCGCCCATGCCGTTGCTCCCTGCTGGCGGCGGCGCCGCCCTTGATCCAGTCAGATCATAAATGAACGATACGATCAAATATGTACCGACCCCGCGTGGCGCCCGTCAACCTGTTTCCGCGCCGGCCATCCGCCCGGGCGGGCCAGCCCTGGCAAAGCGGGGCCGGGATGGCCATGCTGCGGCCCCTTCGCCGCCGCGCCGCCACCGGCCCATGGCCAGACCGGAACCGCCCCATGACCGATGCCCCCCCGAACGATGACCTGGCCGTCCGGCTCGACGCCCTGCAGCCCGAGCTGGTCGCCATCCGCCGCGACATCCACGCCCACCCGGAAACCGCCTTCGAGGAGAGCCGCACCGCCGCGCTGGTCGCCGGCAAGCTGCGCGAATGGGGGCTGGAGGTCACGGAAGGGCTGGGCGGCACCGGCGTGGTGGCGACGCTGAAGGGCCGGCGTCCCGGCCAGCGCGCCATCGGGCTGCGCGCCGACATGGACGCGCTGTTCATCCCCGAGGCGACGGGCAAGCCCTATGCCTCCACGGTCGAGGGCAAGATGCATGCCTGCGGCCATGACGGGCACACCACCATGCTGCTGGGCGCTGCCAGGGTCCTGGCCGAGGACCCGGATTTCGGCGGCACCGTCGCCTTCATCTTCCAGCCGGCCGAGGAAGGGCTGAAGGGCGCCCCGGCCATGATCGAGGACGGGCTGTTCGACCGCTTCCCGGTGGACGCGGTCTACGGCATGCACAACATGCCGGACCTGCCGGTCGGCCGCTTCGCCATCCGCCCCGGCCCGTTCATGGCGGCGGGCGACCGCTGGAAGGTCACCTTCCGCGGCACGGGCGGCCATGGCGGCGCGGCGCCGCACCTGTCGGTGGACCTGACCGTGCTGCAGGCGCAGTACATCCTGGCGCTGCAGACCATCGTCAGCCGCAACGTCGCGGCGGTGGATTCCGCCGTCATCAGCGTCGGCGCGGTGCAGGGCGGCGCGCTGGGCTCCACCAACGTCATGCCCGCCGAGGTCGTCCTGGGCGGCACCAGCCGCACCTTCACCCCCGCCATCCGCGAGCTGGTCGAGCGCCGCATGCGCGAGCTGGCCGAGGGGCTGGCCGCCCTGGCCGGCGCCACGGTGGAGTTCGAGTACAACAAGCCCGGCATCCCGCTGGTGAACCACGCCGAGCAGACCCGGATCGCGGCCGAGGTGGCGGCCGGCCTCGTCGGCGGCGACAAGGTGGACGAGAACGCCGTCCCCACCACCGGCGGCGAGGACTTCGCCTACATGCTGGAGCGGAAGCCCGGCGCGTTCATCTTCATGGGCAACGGGGCCGGCGGCGCGACCTCCGAGGGGCTGCACACGCCGAACTACGACTTCAACGACGACGCCATCCCCTACGGCATCCGCTACTGGGTGTCCCTGGTCCGCCGCGAGATGGGCGAAACCGGGGCATAGCCGGGCCGTCGCGCGCCGCCCAGGACGAATCAAGGGCCGCGCGGGCCGGGGCCACCGTCGCCGGGGAGCGGAGCTGCCCGGTGCAGGGCGCGTCCGTGGAAGGGGGTCCAGGCGCCCTGCTCCCGGCGGATGGAGGGTCCGGGCACGGCGCGCCACAACGCTGCTGCCTTGATGGTGTAGTGATCCTGTCCGCGGGGCGATCCGGGCTTTTCTCGGGGGGCCGGGGCGCCGATACCGGGGTTCGATGTTCGCAGATCTGCCGCATACCCTTCTTGCCATCGCGACGCTGCTGGTCGTGGTCAGCGCGATCCAGCCGCTCGCGCACCGCCTGGCGCTGTCGGACACGGTCCTGCTGGCGGTGGTGGGGATCGTCATCGGCGGCGGCGCGACGCTGCTGCTGGAGAGCCCCTACATCCATGCCTTCGACAAGATCGCCGAGACGCTGATCCACTTCCCGGTCAACGCCGAGGTCTTCCTGCTGATCTTCCTGCCGCTGCTGGTCTTCCACGGCGCGCTGTCGATCGACGTGCGGCGCCTGGCGCGCGATGCCGCCCCGGTCCTGGTGCTGGCGGTGGTCGCCGTGCTGGTCACCACCTTCGCCATCGGCTTCGCGCTGCAGCCGCTGGCCGGGCTGCCGCTCGCCTCCTGCCTGATGCTGGGGGCCATCGTCGCCACCACCGACCCGTCCGCCGTGGTGGGCATCTTCCGCTCGATCGGCGCCGATGCGCGCCTGACCCGGCTGGTCGAGGGGGAGAGCCTGCTGAACGACGCGGCCGCCATCTCCATCTTCAGCATCCTGCTGGCCCAGGTGACGGGGCAGCACCCGGCGGGGCTGCTGGCCTCCTTCGGCACCTTCCTGAGCTCCTTCCTCGGCGGTCTGGCCTTCGGCTTCGTGCTGGCGCGGCTGACGGTGGCGGCCATGCCGCTGCTGGACCGCAGCCGGGTGGCGGAGGTCTCGCTGACCCTGGCGCTGCCCTACCTGGCCTACCTCATCGGCGAGGAGGTCCTCGGCTTCTCCGGCGTGGTCGCGGCCGCGGCGGCGGGGCTGACCGTGGGCGCGGTCGGACCTTCGACCCTGCGGCCGCGCAACTGGTCCTTCCTGCAGGATGTCTGGACCCAGATCTCCTTCTGGGCCAGCTCGCTCGTCTTCATCCTCGCCTCCATGCTGGTGCCCAAGCTGCTGCTCGGCGCCACGCTGTGGGACGGGGTGCTGCTGGCGGCGCTGGTGATCGCGGCCATGCTGGCGCGGGCGGCGGTGCTGTTCGGCCTGCTGCCGCTGCTCGCCCGCTGGGGCCTGTCGCAGCGCGTGCCGCGCCCCTTCAAGGTCACCATCCTCTGGGGCGGCCTGCGCGGCGCCATCACCCTGGCGCTGGCGCTGGCGGTGACGGAGAACCCGGCGGTGCCGCCCGAGGTGCAGCGCTTCGTGGCCATCGTCGCCACCAGCTACGTGCTGCTGACCCTGCTGGTGAACGGCACCACGCTGCGGCCCCTGGTGCGCTTCCTGAAGCTCGACCGCCTCTCCCCCGCCGACCAGGCGCTGCGCAACCAGGTGGTGGCGATCGGGCTGGGGGAGGTGCGCGACCGGCTGCGCCGGACGGCGGCCGAGTTCGGCTTCTCCGCCCCCGCCACGGGGCACGTGCTGTCGCTCTACGACCGCCGCGTCAAGGTCGCGACCGCCACCAACACCTTCGACACGGCGATCGGCGACCGGGAACGGGTGACGCTGGGGCTGATCACCTTCGCCTCCCACGAACGGTTCGTGCTGCTGGAGATGTTCCAGGACCAGGGCCTGTCGCAGCGGATCATGGAGAACCTGCTCTGGACGGCGGAGAGCATGATCGACGGCGCCTGGGCGGAGGGGCGGCTGGGCTACATCAAGGCCGCGCGCCAGCGCCTGCGCCCGCCCCTGCGGCTGGTCGTGGCGCAGTGGCTGCACCGGAACTTCCGCATCGACGCGCCGCTGATGCACTGCCTGGCCGAGCGGTTCGAGACGCTGCTGCTGACCCACCTGGTCTCCGTCGCGCTGGACCGCTTCATGCGGCGGCGGATGGAGCCCGTGCTGGGGCAGCGGGTGACGGAGGTGGTGGGCGACATCGTCGCCCGGCGCGAGGACCTGTTGCACGACGCGATGGACACGCTGCGCCTGCAGTACCCCGGCTATGCCGAGGCGCTGGAGGCGCGGATGCTGCGCCAGATCGGGCTGCGGCTGGAGGCGGAGGAATACGCCAACCTGCGCCGCGAATCCCTGATCGGCGAGGAGCTGCACGAGGAGCTGGGCCGTGGCCTCGACGATCTGCGCGAGCAGGTCGGGCGGCCGCTGAAGTTCAACCTGCGGGCCGGGCTGGACAACCGGATCAAGGAGTTCCCCGTCTTCGCCGGGCTGCAGGAGGCGGTGCTGCACGACCTGGCGATGACCCTGACCAGCCGCTTCGTCACCCCCGGCGAGCGGCTCTGGCGCCCGGGCAGCCGCGTGGGCTCGGTCTACTTCGTCAGCTCCGGGGCGGTGGAGGTGACCGTCGGCGAGGAAGAGCTGACGGTCGGCCCGGGCGAGATCCTGGGGGAGGCGGAGGCCCTTTCCGGGGCGCGCCGCCGCGTCAGCCGGGCGCGGGCCGTCAGCTTCAGCCACCTGCTGGAGCTGCGCGTCGAGGAGTTCCGCCGCCTTCTGGCCGAACTGCCGGACCTCGCCGCCCGGATCGAACGGGTGGCCGCGGCGCGGGCGCCGGCCATGACCCCGGATGCGCTCGGGCCAGCGCCGGAGGTGGTGCCGGGCGAGGCGCTGCGGCAGGCAGGCCTGTCCTCGGTCTGATCCGGGTGGCGGCGCGAGGGGGGGCGCCCGTGGCCCGGGGGCAAGGCGCTGCCTCGCCCCCGTACCCCCACTCCGCCAGGACCCTGCGGGCCCTGGACCCATTTGGCGCTGCCGCGGGACAGCCTGCGACGGGGTCATAGCGCCGAGGAGCCATGCTCCTCGGCGGGTACGGGGTCCGCGCTCGCTGACGCCTTCTGGGCTTCTTCTGGAGTCCCGCCCGTCCGCGCTCCGTCAGGATTCAGTCCGCAGGCTGACGCCCACCGCGAAGAGCCGACGCCCAGCGGGGATCGGGGCCTGCTTGTGGCCCCGGCGGAGGGGGGCAGGGGAAGGCGGCGCCTCCGCCCGGTCCGACGCCTGAACACCCGCAACGACTTCCGGCGCGATTGCGAACCGGCGGAAATCCGCCTCTATTGCCTCACCGCTCGCCTCCGGCTGGCCGGCCACCGCTCCGGGACCGCGGCCGGGGAGTGGCGGCCGACGGGATGCGGGGTGACGGTATGGCTGGCTTGGTGATCCGCGGCGGCCGGGTGGTGGACCCGGCCAGCGGGATGGATTCCGTGGGTGACGTGGCGCTGCTGGACGGCCGGGTGGCCGCCGTCGGCACGGGCCTTCCGGGCGCGGAGCGGGAGATCGACGCGACGGGCCTTGTCGTCGCGCCCGGCTTCATCGACCTGCACGCGCATGGCCAGTCCATCCCCGCCGACCGGATGCAGGCCTTCGACGGGGTGACGACCACGCTGGACCTGGAGGCCGGGGTGATGCCCGTCGCCTCCTGGTACCGGCGCCAGGCGGAGGTGGGGCGCATCCTGAACTACGGCGCCTCGACCAACTGGGCCTTCGCCCGCATCGGCGCCATGGTCGGCACCAACGAGGAATCCTCGCTGGAGGCCTTCGGCCGCGCCATGCGCGACAAGCGCTGGATGGACAACATCGCGACCGAGGCGGAGGTCGCGGGCATCCTGGAGCGTATCGACCAGGGCCTGTCGGAGGGCGGCATCGGCATCGGCATCCTCAACGCCTATGCCCCCGGTGCGGGGGTGCAGGAGCTGACGGCGCTGTGCCAGCTCGCCGCCTCGCGCAACGTGCCGACCTTCACCCACGTTGCCTACATGGCGCGCATCGACCCGAAGAGCGCGGCGGAGGCCTATATCCGCCTGATCGGCTATGCCGGCGCGACCGGCGCGCACATGCACATCTGCCACTTCAACAGCAGCAGCAAGACGGACATTGCCCGCTGCTTCGAGATCGTGCGCAAGGCGCAGCTCCAGGGCCTGCCGATCACGGTGGAGGCGTATCCGTACGGCACCGGCTCCACCGTGCTGGCGGCCGCTTTCTTCAGCGACCCGGCCTTCGAGGACCGCAACGGCCTCGGCTATGATTCCGTGCAGCGCGTGACCGACGGCCACCGCTTCCGCGACCGCGAGGAGTTGCTCGCGGCGCAGGCCGAGGACCCGTCGCAGCTCGTGCTCTGGCACGTCCTCGACACGGAGCACAACGAGCGCCACCGCGCGCTGCTGGACATGGCCGTGCTCTACCCGGACGGCGCCATCGCCTCCGACGCCATGCCCTGGACCATGCCGGATGGCAGCGTCTACACGGGCGATGCCTGGCCGCTGCCGGAGGAGGCCACCTCCCACCCGCGCTCGGCCGGCTGCTTCACGCGCTTCCTGCGCCACTGGGTGCGCGAGCGCGAGGCGCTGCCGCTGATCGAGGGCATCCGCAAGTGCTCGCTGATCCCGGCGCAGATCCTGGAGGCCAGCACGCCCGCCATGCTGGGCAAGGGCCGGCTGACCGTCGGCGCCGACGCGGATGTGGTGGTGTTCGACGCCCAGACGCTGACCGACCGCGCCGAGTTCACCGCCATGAACCGCCCCGCCGAGGGCGTGCGGCACCTGATCGTCAGCGGCGAACCGGTGATCGCGGACGGGGTGATGGACGTGGCGGCGCGGCCCGGCCGGCCGGTGCGGCGGCCCAGCACGGCGCGCTGATGGCGGGCCCGCCCGTCCCCGTCCTGTTGATCACCGGCTTCCTGGGGGCAGGCAAGACGACGGTGGTGAACCGCCTGCTGGCCGACGCCGGGGGAAAGCGGATCGCCGCCGTGGTCAACGATTTCGGCGCCATCAACATCGATGCGGAGCTGGTCGCGGGCGCCGTGGACGGGGTTGTCAGCCTGTCCAACGGCTGCATCTGCTGCTCGCTGGAGGGCGACCTGCTGCGGACGCTGGCCATGCTGCTGCGGCGCGAGCCGCGGCCCGAGGCGATCGTCATCGAGACCAGCGGCGTCGCCGATCCCGGCGACATCGTGCGCAACCTGATGGACCCGGTGGTCTGGAAGGAGGCGCCGCTGGAGACGGTGCTCTGCGTGGTGGACGCCGCCGCCCCCGCCGCCTCGCTGGACGACCCGCTGCTGCGCGCGCAGCTCCGCGCCGCTGACATCGTGGCGCTGAGCAAGACCGACCTCGCCGACCCGGCCGCGCAGCAACGCGTGCATGCCGCCGTGAAGGCGATCCGCCCGGCATCCGTGGTGGTCGAGGCGCCGCAGGGCGCCGTGCCCCCGGCGCTGCTCTTTCCGGACGATCCGGTGCGCCCGCCGGCGCCACGGGATCCCGGCCGGCCGCGCCCGGCGGCAGAGCGGTTCGAGAGCCTGTCCTGGACCTCCGACCACCTGCTCTCCCTGCCCCGGCTGCAACAGGTCATCGGCCGGCTGGCGCCGCGCCTCACCCGGGCCAAGGGACTGTTCGAAACGGCGGACCCGCCCGGCCGCCGCTTCCTGTTCCAGCTCGCCGGCGGCCGCGCGACTCTGGCGCCGGCCGGGCCGCCGCCCCCTGGCATGCCGCGCGCGCGGATCGTCCTCATTGCGGAGCTCGGCGCGTTGTCACAGTCCGAGGCCGCAGAGGCCCTGACGGGCTGCGTGGCCCCGCCGCCAGGGTGAGGCAGGTGCGGCGCTTGTCGTGCGCCGCTGGACCGTGGGCGGCGCTGCCTCCCTCGCGCCCTCGCCGCATGGGCCAAGGGCCCCGCTGTCGCGCTCGATGATCCGGCGTGGAGCCGGGAGGGGACGCTGTCCCCTCCCGGACCCTCCCCTGCCGGGGCCACAAGCGGGCCCCGGTCCCCGCTGGGAGTTGGTTCTGTGCGGTGGGCGTCAGCCTGCGGGCTCAACCCTGAAGGAGCGCGGACAGGCGGGATCCTGGAAAAGATAGAGGGCGTCCGCGAGCGCGGACACCGTACCCGCCGAGGAGCATGGCTCCTCGGCGCCTCGACCCCGTATCCGGCTGTCCCGCGGCAGCGCTGATTGGGTCCAGGGCCCGCAGGGTCCTGGCGGAGGGGGGGTACGGGGGCGAGGCAGCGCCTTGCCCCCGGGCCACGGGTACCACGCTGCGACGGGTTGGCGCATCACGCCGCGTGTATGAGATCAGCGAGCGAAGAGACCGTCCGCATACGGGGCGCTGCGATCGGTGCGCATACATCTTTCCGCCATCACCTTCGCCCACGCATATGGGCCTGGGGGCTACACCCCATGTCACTGTGAAAGGTGCGGCGCCGCCAAGCCGGGGGGCGCTGCGATGGTTTCCCAGGTCACGGTCCCCCTCGCAGCTTGGCAGATACTCGACATAAATTGCCGGTTCATCGAAAGACGTCCAGGGGTCGTCGGGACTAGCTTCGGCCCGGGATCGCGAACGCCCTTTCCCCTATCCCGCCACGAGGAAACCGCCATTGGCTCACCTCGACAGCCGAGGCTTGCCGCTTTCGACCGACTCCGCCCGCGCCGCCGGGCGCTACCGTGAGGGCGTGGACCTGATGCTCTCCACCTGGCCGGGTGCGGCCGAGGCGCTGGAGGAGGCGGTCGCGGCCGATCCGGACTTCGCCCTCGCCCACGCGGCTCGCGCCCGCGCGCATGCCATGCGTTCCGAGCCCGCCGCCGCCCGAGCGCGGATCGCGACGGCCGTCGAGCTGGCGGCGCGCCGCGGCACGGAGCGGGAGCGGAGCCATGTCGAGATCCTCTCCCTCGTCCTCGGCGGGCGGACGGCGGAGGCGATCGGGCGGGTGTCCGCCCACGCCGATACCTGGCCGCGGGACGTGGTCATCCTGTCCCTGCCGCTCGGCGCCTTCGGTCTGCTCGCCTTCTCCGGCCGGGCGGACCACGACCAGGCGCGGGTGGATCTCTGCGAACGCCACGCCGGCCACTTCGCGGCCGATGACTGGTGGTTCCTCACCTACCGCGGCTGGTCGCATGCCGAGAACGGAACCGTGGCCTACGGCCGCGACCTCGTCCAGCGCGGCTTCGACCTTCGCCCCAGGAACGCCAACGCGGCGCACGCCCTGTCGCACGCCCTGTACGAGGGCGGCGCCAACGACGAGGCCGACCGGCTGATCCAGGCCTGGCTGCCGACCTACGACCGCTCCGGCATCCTCCATGGCCACATCGCCTGGCACGCGGCGCTCGCCGCGCTGGAGCACGGGGACACGGAGCGGGCCCTCGCCATCTACGGCGAGCACGTCCAGCCCTCCGCCTCGACCGGCAACGCCGTGAACGTCGTCAGCGACACCGCCTCCTTCCTGTGGCGCCTGCAGGCCTATGGCCACGCGGTGCCGGAAGGGCTGTGGCAGGCGGCCGCGGCCTATGCGGCGCCGTCCTTCCCTGACGCGGGCTTCGCCTTCGCGGACGTGCACATGGCGCTGCTGGCGGCAGCAACGGGGGACAAGGTGGGGCTGGAGCGGCGCATCGCGTCCCTGACGGGGATGATCGAGGCCGGGACGCTGGCCGCGGGGCCGGTGGTTCCCGCCATCTGCCGCGCCGCCCTCGCCTTCGCCGAGGCGGACCATGCGGGGTGCGTGCGCATCCTGGAGCCGGTCGCGTCCGAGGTGGTGCGGATCGGCGGCAGCGGCGCGCAGCGCGAGCTGATGGACGACATGCTGCTGCTCGCCCTGATGCGGAGCGGCCAGTCCGCCAGGGCCGGCAGGCTGCTGGACCGCCGCCTCCACCGCCGCCCCTCGCCGCGCGACAAGGCCTGGCACGGCCTTCTGGCGGCATGAGAGAGACCATGTCCCGAGCCCACGCCACCCCCACCGAAGCCGCGCCCGCGGCCGCCCTCAGCCAGGAGCGGGGCAACGTCCTGCGGCTCGCGATCGCGCAGGCCCTCGCCGGCGCGAACGCGACGGTCGTCTACGCCACGGGCGCGGTCGTGGGCAGCATGCTCGCGCCCAGCCCCGCGCTGGCCACCCTGCCGATCTCGATCTTCGTGGTGGGGATGGCGGCCTGCACCCTGCCGTCGGGGATGATCGCGCAGCGTCACGGCCGCCGCGCCGCCTTCCTGACGGGAACGGGGAGCGGCATGCTCGCCGGGCTCCTTGCGGCGCTGGCGATCGTGCTCGGCTCCTTCTGGCTGTTCTGCGCGGCGACCTTCCTCGGGGGCGCCTATGCCGCCGTGGTGCTGTCCTTCCGCTTCGCCGCCGCCGACTGCGCGCCACCGGCACGGCGGCCCCGGGCGCTGTCGGCGGTGATGGCGGGCGGGGTGTTCGCCGGGGTCATCGGGCCGCAGCTCGTCACCCACACCATGGACCTGTGGCTGCCCCACGTCTTCGCGGCCAGCTTCGTCGCCCAGGCGGGGGTGGCCGCGCTCTCCGCGCTCGTCCTGCTTGGCGTGCGGCTTCCCAGGCCGACGGCGGCGGAGGTGGCGGGCGGGCGGCCGCTCGGCGTCATCATGCGCCAGCCGCGCTTCATCGCCGCCGTGATCTGCGGTGTGGTGTCCTACCTGCTGATGAACTTCCTCATGACCTCGGCACCGCTGGCGATGCGGATGTGCGGGCTGTCCCAGGGGGATGCGAACCTCGGCCTGCAATGGCACGTCATCGCCATGTACGGCCCGAGCTTCTTCACCGGCCGCCTGATCACCCGCTTCGGCGCGCCCCGCGTGGTGACGGCGGGACTGGTCCTGACGGCGGCCTCCGCCGCAGTCGGGCTGACGGGCGTGGACGTGGCGCATTTCTGGGGGACGCTGGTGCTGCTCGGCATCGGCTGGAACTTCGGCTTCGTCGGCGCCTCGGCGATGGTGCTGGAGTGCCACCGCCCCGAGGAGAAGGCACGGGTGCAGTCGTTCAACGACTTCGCCGTGTTCGGCACGATGGCCGTCGGGTCCTTCCTGTCGGGCGGGCTCCTGTCCTCCTATGGGTGGAACACGGTGCTCTGGCTGTCCTTCGCGCCCGTGGCCCTTGCGGTGGTGGCCCTGGTTGCTACGGGGCCGGCGCGTTCCGGCCGGGCGGGCTAGGGCCATGCGAGCCCGGGTCGCCATCGTCGGGGGGCCTCGCCGGCCCCCACGCCATGCGGGCGCTGCGCGAGCGGGACAGACCTCCTCCCCCCTCGAGGCCCGCGACCGGTCTGCCGCTGAACCCGCAGGGCTTCGCCGGCATACCGCCCTGACTGGCGCTGAACACCGCCACCTCCTTCGTCACCAACACGAACTGGCAGTCCTACAGCGGCGATTGGACCGGGCTGTCGGCTGGCTACGTAGAGTTCGTTGAACCCGGCACAGGCATCGGCCTGGAGGATCCCCGCATAGCCAGCACGCGCTAGGAGCCTGTCAGGAATTTTGTGTGAGGGTCGGTTGAGGAACCCTCAGCCATCGAGGAAGCGTTCGCCGAAGACGATGGCGAACTGCGTCCTGGCGGCCTTCCATTCGCGCGGTGGCATCTTCCAGTCACCCTTAGCCAGTTCAGACGCTTCTGTTAGACGTTCTTAGCTCGACTTTGGCCATCACGCGGCGTGGCAGATGGCATAGGCCAAGGCGCGTTGTAGGGCTGGGCGGGGTTTTGCGCTGTGGGTGCTGCGCCGCGCCGGGCGATGATGAGAACTATGTCTACTCCATAACCCTCTAAGGCCCTCCTTTTGCAAGATGGTGAACCGCGCCGGGTTTGGCGGAGGCTCCAACCGTTGAGAGGATGGAGCGATGACGGCGAAGAAGACGGCGGCGAGCTACTCGCCTGAGGTTCGGGAGCGGTCGGTGCGGCTGGTGCTGGACGGCGCCGGGGAGCATGGCTCGCAATGGGCGGCGATTGGCTCGATCGCGGCGAAGATCGGCTGCACGGCGGAGACGCTGCGTCGCTGGGTCCGGCAGGCCGAGCGTGACCGCGGCAAGCGTGCCGGGCCCACGAGCGAGGATCGGGATCGCATCAAGGCGCTGGAGCGGGAGAACCGCGAGCTGCGCCAGGCGAACGAGATCCTGCGCAAGGCATCAGCGTATTTTGCCCTGGCGGAGCTCGACCGCCGGTCGAAGCCATGATCGCCTTCATCGACGATCATCGGGGCGTGTACGGGGTCGAGTCGATCTGCCGGGTTCTGCCGATCGCCCCGTCCACCTACCACGCCCATGCCGCGCGCCGCGCCGATCCCACTCTGGGCTCGGCCAGGTCGCAGCGGGACAGCATGCTGCGGGCGGAGGTGCGGCGGGTCCACGCCGAGAACTTCGGCGTCTACGGCGTGCGGAAGGTCTGGCGCCAGCTCGGCCGCGAGGGGACGTCGGTCGCCCGCTGCACGGTGGCGCGGCTGATGCGCCAGATGGGCCTGCGCGGCGTGGTGCGTGGCAAGGAGACCAGGACGACGGTGCCCGACAAGGGCGCGCCATGCCCGGCCGACCGGGTAAACCGGCAGTTCCTGGCGCCGCGGCCGAACCTGCTCTGGGTGTCGGACTTCACCTACGTCGCGACCTGGCAGGGCTTCGTCTACGTCGCCTTCGTCATCGACACCTTCGCGCGGCGGATCGTCGGCTGGCGGGTGTCGCGCACCTCCCATGCTGGCTTCGTCCTGGATGCCCTGGAGCAGGCGCTGCATGACCGGCGGCCTGTCCAGGGCATGGGGCTGATCCATCACAGCGATCGCGGGGTCCAATACGTGTCTATCCGCTACACCGAGCGCCTGGCGGAAGCGGGCATCGAGCCGTCGGTCGGCAGCGTCGGCGACAGCTACGACAACGCGCTGGCCGAGAGCGTCATCGGCCTGTTCAAGACCGAGGTCATTCGGCGCCGCGGCCCGTGGCGCAGCCTGGAGGGCGTCGAGTTCGCCACCCTCGAATGGGTGGACTGGTTCAACAACCGCCGCCTCCTCGAGCCGATCGGAAACATCCCGCCCGCCGAGGCGGAGGCGCGCTACTATGCCGCCCAGGAGGCCATAGCCCTGGCGGCCTGACTCACGCCAAACAGCCTCCGCCAAACCCGGCGCGGTTCAGACGACAAGACTGCCCTTCGCGAGATGCTGGCGAAAGGCTCGGATGCGACGTTCCTACGGGAGATGATCGGCTTTGCGGCCGAGCGGTTGATGGAGCTGGAGGTGGGTGAGTTGACGGGAGCGGCCCACGGTGAACGCAGCCCCGACCGGCTGGTCCAGCGCAACGGCTACCGCGAGCGGGACTGGCAGACCCGGGCGGGAACGGTGGAGCTGCGGATCCCGAAGCTTCGGCGGGGGAGCTACTTCCCGGCCTTTCTGGAGCCCCGGCGGCTGGCGGAGAAGGCGCTGACGGCGGTGATCCAGGAGGCCTACGTCCCCGGCATCTCGACCCGCTCGGTGGACGACCTCGTCAAGGCGATGGGGATGGAGGGCATCAGCAGGAGCGGGGTCTCGCGGCTTTGCGTCGAGATTGACGAGCGGGTCCGGGACTTCCTGGCCCGGCCCATCGAGGGCGACTGGCCCTACCTCTGGTTGGACGCGACCTACGTGAAGGTCAGGGAGGCCGGACGGATCGTCTCGGTGGCCGTGACCATCGCGGTGGGCGTGAACGCCGACGGGCGACGCGAGGTGCTGGGGATGGCGGTGGGGGCCTCGGAGGCCGAGACCTTCTGGCTCGACTTCCTTCGGACCCTCAGGCGGCGTGGCTTGGCAGGCGTGCGCCTTGTCATCTCCGATGCCCACGAGGGCCTCAAGGCCGCCGTGACGAAAGTGCTCCGGGCGACCTGGCAGCGCTGCCGCGTCCATTTCGGCCGAAACGCGCTCGCGCATGCCGGGAAGACCCAGCGCCGCATCGTCTCCGCCTGGATTGGCACCGCCTACGCCCAAGAGGATGCCGCGGCGGCCCACGCCCAGTGGCGCACCGTCGCCGATCAACTTCGCCCGAAGGTCCCCCGCCTCGCCGCCCTGATGGACGCGGCCGAGGAGGATGTCCTGGCGTTCATGGACTTCCCCGCCGCCCATCGGGCCAAGCTCCACAGCACCAATCCCATCGAGCGGCTGAATGGCGAGATCAAGCGCCGCACCGACGTGGTCGGCATATTCCCGAACGAGGCTGCGGCCGTCCGCCTCATCGGCGCAATCCTGCTGGAGCAGTCCGACGAATGGGCCACCCAGCGCGCCCGTTACATGACGCTGGAAACCATCGGCACCGTCAGCAACACTCCCCACGTCAGCCTGTCCGCCGTGACCGCCTGACCCGCCCGCCCAACCCGCCGGAGACCATCGCTCCTACACCACGCGTTGAGACACGACCTACCCAGTCAACCCGCTCCGCCGCCTCTCCTCAGCTCAAATGGCCAAAGTCGAGCTTACTATAAGCGCGTTTTATATCAGTGACGCAGAATCGCGCTGGTGCGCCCTTGAAGCATGACCCTACGCTTTCGGGAGAAGACGGGGGCTCTGCATGCGTGAGGCGGCGAGGTTCGAGTTCAACGAGTCGGTCGAGGCCCGGTCGCAAATCAGTTTCGCAGCCCGACCCTACATCGTCGATTCGACGATCCGGAGCCTGCAGTCCGGCGTATCCGGCAGCGGCCATACTGCGCGCGACCTCGTCGACATTGGCTGCGCGCTGGACGAACTGGGCGTGCGCGAGCTGATCGTGAACCTGAGCTGGAAGGACGGCATCGCCGCCTGCGAGGGTCTCGCCGCGCGCGGCCTGAAGCAGGCGAAGATCGTCGGGACGTTCCGCGCGCGCCACCCGATGGCGGCGGAATGGGCGCGGCAGGGCATGGCGGCCGGCTGCGACGAGATCTGCTTCGAATCCGCCTCGGGCGGCGATCATCTGAAACGGCTCGCCGACCCCGTGCTGAGTGGCAACAAGGCCGTCTCGCACGGCTTCGCCGAGGACTACCCCTATCCGGAGGTGGTCGAGCTCGTCCGCGCCGGGGTGGCCCTGGGCTGCCAGAGCCAGAGCTTCCATGACAGCTACTTCCGCTTCGCCCTGACGCCGGAGGGCGCCAAGGCTTTCTACCGCGCGGTACGGCGCGACGTGCCGGATTGCCCGCCGCTCTACGTCCACCTGTCCAACTTCTACGGCAACGCCACCATGACGGCGGCCGCGGCGCTCGCGGCGGGGGCGGATGCGGCCGATGTCTGCATGAACGGGATCGGCCATCACTGCGGCCATATCCAGATGTCCGAACTGGTGACGGTGCTGGCCGCGCTTTACCACGTCGATGTCGGCATCCGCCTGGACCGGTTGAAGGCCGTGTCCGACCTGGTGCGGGAACGCACCGGCGTGCCGCTGCCGCTGCACAGCCCGGTGGTGGGCGAGAACGGCTTCATGATCGACGGGGCCTATTGGGCGGCGGAGGCGAACATCCCCTATGAGGAACGCATCCACGCCAAGTTTCCCATCCCGCCGGTCGCCGTGGGCAATTGCGAGACGGTGGTGTGGGCGCCCGGCACGATCAACAACGGGGCCGTGCGCGCGCGTCTGCGCAGCATGGGCCTCGACGAGGCTTTCATCCCTGATGCCGTGGTGGAGCGGATCATCCGGGACCTGGAGGCGACCCTGCGCCAGCGCAATGCCTATCCGGCCTGGATGACCGACGGGGAGTTCGAGCAGCTCTGCCGCGACGCGGTCCGCCACGGCGCGGCCATCGGCTGATGCTGATCGCCGGGGCCGTCGTCCTGACCGTCGACGGCGACAACACGATCCTCGAGCCGGGCTGGGTCCGGCTGCGGGACGGTGCCATCGCCGAGGTCTCCGCGGCGCCGCTAGCGGCCGAGGCGGGGGAGGAGGTCGTCGACGCCTCCGGCAGGCTGCTGATGCCGGGCCTCGTCAACACCCACGTCCACCTGTTCCAGACGTTGCTCCGCGGCGTCTACGAGGAGCGTCCCCTCGCGGTCTACCTGGACTACATCTACCGCAGCGGCGTGGAGCTGACGCCCGAGGACAGCCGCCTCTCCGCGATGCTGGGCAGCCTGGAATCCCTCCGCGCCGGCGCGACCACCCTGCTGGACCACCACTTCCTCAACCGTATCCCGGAGCTGGCGGAGGCCACGATCGACGGTATGCTGGCGGTCGGCATCCGTGCCGGCCTGGCCCGCACCGTCATGGACATGGGCGAGGGCATTCCCGACGCGGTGAAGGAGACGCCGGAGGCGGGGCTGCGCTGCGTCGACGCCCTGCTCCGGCGCCATGCCGAGGACTGCCGCTGCGGCCGGGTGACGATCATGACGGGCCCGAACACGGCCGGCGTCAACGCCTCCGCCGAAGCGGTCACCGCCACGCGCGACTTCGCCCGGCTGCGCGGTATCCGGCGTAGCTCGCATGTCGCGGAGTACAAGGGGGCGGTCGAGCAGGTGCGCCGGCGCTACGGCCAGGAGGGCGTGGTGGAGTGGCTGCACAGCCTGGATGCCATCGGTCCGGACCTGCTGGCGGTGCATGCGGTCCAGGTGCAGCCGGGCGAGGTGGACCACCTGGCGAAGGGTGGTGCCTCCGTGTCGCACAACCCCTTCTCCAACCTGTTCTGCGGCGACCGCAACGCCCCCGTGAGCGACTACCTCGCCGCGGGCATCCCCGTCGGCTTCGGCACGGATGGCGGGGCCAACAACAACGCGCAGGGCATCCTCGACACGCTGCGGATCACCCGCTTGCTGCAACGCGCGCATCCGACCGCGCCCGAGGCGATCACCCCGGAACGGGCCATCCGGATGGCGACCATCGAGGGCGCGCGCGCCCTGGGGCTCGACCACCTGATCGGCAGCATCGAGCCGGGCAAGCGGGGCGACCTGATCCTGCTGGACTACGAGGTGCTGCCGCATACCGTGCCGACGCACGACGTCACGATCCAGCTCGTGCATTCGATGAAGGGCAGCGACGTCCGCACCGTCTGGGTCGATGGCAGGATGGTGATGCGGGACCGCGTGGTGCTGACGGTCGACGAGCCCGCGGTGCTCAGTGCCGCGGCCGCGGCCGGGCACGCGCTGGTGCGGCGCCTGGGCTAGGGAAGGCGTCGTGGCACACGAGGCGCAGGGCCCGCAGGAACTGATCCGACAGGCGCGAGAGTGGCCTCGCCTCCAGGGACATGGCGCAGGCCGGCAGGTCGATGGCGGGCAGGAACGGGCGGATCACGATCTGTCGCCGCGTTTCCGCCGCCGCCGAGAAGGGATCGACGACCGCGACGCCCAGGCCCTGGTCGACCAGCATGCAGGCGGTCGCGCCGTGACGCACCTCGATGCCCGGCCGGTATTCCACCCCCGCGGCATCGAAGGCGGCGCGCACCATGCCGCCCAGCCGCGCCGCGCTCTCGATGCCCACCAGGGGCTCCCGGGCCAGGTCGGCCGCCGGGATGGCCGCCTGCCGAGCGAGCGCATGGCCGACCGGCAGCGCCGCCACCATGGCACCGCTGGCCAGTACCTCCGTCCGGATGCCGGGGCGCGGCGGCGGCGCGACCGCCAGGCCGAGCTCGGCGAAGCCGCTTTCGAGCATCTCGACCACCCCCTCGGTCGATGCCACCTCGAAATAGACCTGCACGTCGGGCCGGCTTGCCTTGAAGCCGGACAGCGCCCGGGCACCCAGCACCTGCGCCACCGCCTGGGTGGACAGGATGCGCAGATGGCCGCGGCGGCTGTGCCGCAGGTCCTGCACCTTCACCGCCAGCGCCCTGGCCATGGCCTGGAGCGGTTCGGTGTCGTGGTACAGGACCATGGCCTCGCGCGTGGGCACCAGCCGGTTGCCGAGCCGTTCGAACAGGGTCAGCCCCGTCTGCGCCTCCATGTGCTTGATGGCGGCGCTGACGGCGGGCTGCGTGATGCCGAGCTCGAAGGCCGCCGCCACCGTCGTGCGGCAGCGCATGACCGCACAGAAGATTTCCATCTGCCGCAGGTTCATGCCGTGCCGGGCAGCAAGAATCGGTCCATGCCCCTCGCCGCCCGCCCGCCTCGCCATGGACGGCGAGGCTGGCATGTCCCTTGCGTGCCGGCCGGGCCGGTCCTGCGCGGGCGCCCATGGCACGGCGCCGCGGTCGAAGGCTGAGACGCATGCACACCATCGCCCGACGTCCCGCCGCCCCCGGCTCCGTCCCCTCCCGGCGCAACGGCTGCAGCCCCGAGGAATGGGCCGTGCGGGTGGACCTCGCCGCCGCCTATCGGCTGGTGGCCCTCTACGGCATGGACGACCTGGTCCAGACCCACATCTCCGCGCGCATCCCGGGCAAGCCCGGCCACTTCCTGATCAACCCCTTCGGCTGGCTGTTCAGCGAGATCACCGCCTCCAGCCTGATCGAGATCGACGGCAGCGGGCAGAACACCGACCGCGCCTTCGGCGACTTGAACTATGCGGGCTTCGTGATCCACGGCGCGGTGCACGAGGCGCGCCCGGACGTCGACTGCGTCATGCACACGCACAGCCAAGCCGGCATCGCCGTCTCCGTCCTGTCGGAGGGGCTGCTGCCGCTGAGCCAGTGGTCGATGCTCTTCCACAACCGTCTCGGTTGCCACGCCTATGAAGGCGTCGCGCTGGAGCTGGGCGAGCGCGAGCGCATCGAAGCCGATCTCGGCCCGCACCATGCCCTGCTGCTGCGCAACCACGGCCTGCTGACCGCCGGACGGTCTGTCGCGCACGCCTTCTACCTCATGTACTACCTGGACCGGGCCTGCCGCGTGCAGATGCAGGTCCTCGCCACGGGGCGGCCGCTGGAGATCCCGGACCCCGACACCTGCGAGCGTGCCGCCCGGCAGTTCGAGGACGATCCCGTGCCCATGGGACAGCGCGAATGGCCGGCGCTTCTGCGCGAACTCGACCGGGTCGACCCCGGCTTCCGCCTGTGAGCGGCGCGAGAGGCCCCGCGCGCCGCCCTGCCCCGACCGGGAGATGCCGGCTCCCCCTTTCCCCAGACGCAGCGGAGGACCCGTCCTTGCCCAGCAACCTGCCCAGGCTCAGCCGCCGACAGACCCTGCTCGCCGCCGGCGCCCTGGCCCCGGCTTCGGCGATGGCCCAGGGCCGCCCCCTCGGTGGCGGCACCGTGCCGTCCAACATCGTGCTGTGCGGCACGAGCCTGACCCTGGCCCCCTTCTCCTTCATCAACGAGAAGGGGGACAGCGTCGGCTTCGAGCTCGATATCCTGACGGCCGTGGGACAGAAGCTGGGCATCGAGTTCCGTTACGTCCGCGTGCCATTCTCGCAGAACTTCACCTCGCTCAACGCGGGCATCTTCCGGATCAGCGCCGCCTCCGCCTTCATGACCTGCCCGCGGCTGCTGAACCCGCAGGGTGTCGGCGAGTACACCGTCCCGACCTATGCCTCGGGCCAGTCGATCTCGACGCGCCCGGACCTCGCGCCGCGCATCAAGTCGATGCGCGATCTCGCCGGTCTGAAGGTCGGAATCGAATCCATCGGCTCCACCTCCGACAAGCTGGCCGACGAGACGCTCAAGACCGTCCGCTTCGAGAAGGTCGTGTTCCCCGACAACCCCTCCCTGTTCCTCGCGCTGGAGCAGCGGCGCATCGATGCCGCCGTCCAGAGCGAGTTCCCGGCCCTTTGGCAGACCCGGGGCAATCCCGCCGTGGTCCTGGCCGCGCGCGTGCCCGAGACCTACTTCCCCGTCGGCTATCTGCTGCGCCAGGGCGATCCGCTCCGCGAGGAGGTGAACCGCGCGATCGACGCGCTGAAGGGCGAGGGCAAGCTGGCCGAGATCTATCGCCAGTGGTTCCAGGCCGACCCCGATCCGGACGGTCCGACGGTGAAGGTGGTTCCCACGGTCACGGCCCAGAGCCGCGGCTGCGCGGCGTGATGCGGGCGGACGGCCGCCGGCGCGGCATGGCGCCCCCCTGGCGCCGCGGCCGCCGTGGCCGTCCCCGGGCCCCGACCGCAGCACGAGGCGACGGGAGGACGGCATGACCCGCCTCCTCGCCTACCTTGATCCGACGCCGGTCTGGCAGTTCCGCAGCCTGCTGCTCGAGGGCTTGGCCAACACGGTGGCGCTGGCCCTGTGCACGCTGGTGCTCGCCATCCCGCCGGCGCTGGCCATCGCGCTCGGCCGGCGCCATGGCCCGGCATGGCTGGCCACCCCGCTGACGGGGCTGGTCTGGCTGGCGCGCAGCGTGCCGGCCGTGATGCTGGTGGTCTTCATCTACCTGGCCCTGCCCTTCGTCGGGCCGGCCTTCAGCGCCTTCGCCTCGACGCTGATCGCCCTGACCGTCGCCCAGACGGTCTACTTCTCCGAGGTCTTCCGGGGCGCGCTCGCGGCCATCGGCCAGGGCCAGTGGGATGCGGCCCACAGCCTGGGCATGGCGCCGCTGCATATCCTCGCCCGCGTGATCGGGCCGCAGGCGGCCGTGGTGGGCGCGGCCCCCTTCGCCTCCAGCCTCGTGCTGCTGGTGCAGAACACCTCCATCGCCTCGGCCATCGCCCTGACGGACCTGACCCAGGCGGCGCTGGCCGTGCAGAACATGACCACGCAGCCCTCGCCGCTCGTGGCCGCGGGCCTGGGCTACCTCGCCATCATCCTGCCCCTGGTCCGACTGACGCGCCGCTGGGAACGGCGGGTCGCGCGGGCGTTCTGATGGAGGAGCTGGCACGCCACTTCCTGAACGGCGAGGCGCTCTGGCGGGCCCGGATCGTGCTGGGGGAAGGCGCGCTGGGCACCCTTCGTCTCGGCCTCGCCGTGCTGGTCCTCGCACCCCTCGCCGGCGCGCTGGTCTTCGTCCTGTCCAGCCTGCCGAGCCGCCTCCTCCGCGCCGCGCTGGAATGGTACGTCGACGTGATGCGGGCCCTGCCGCTTCTGGTCCTGCTGGTGCTCTCCTACTACGTGCTGCTGCCGCTGCTCGGCCTGTCGATCGACCCCTTCGTGGCCAGCGCCGTCGCCTTCGCCCTGAAGCACGGCGCCTCCTTCGCCGAGATCTACCGCGCGGGCTTCCTCGGCCTGGACCGGGGGCAGCGGCTCGCCGCGGACGCGATGGGCCTCTCGCCCTGGCAGCGGCTGCGCCATGTCGTCCTGCCGCAGGTCGCGCTGATCATGCTCCCCTCGCTGACCAGCCAGGCGACGCTGGTGCTGCGCGACCTGCCTCTGGCCTTCGTCATCGGCTACTTCGAGATTCTGACCAGCGCCCGGGCCGCGCAGGTCTTCACGCGCAACTCCACGCCCCTGGTCGGCGCGGTCGCCGCCTATGCCGTCCTGCTGCTGCTGCTGCAATGGGCGGCCAGTCACGCCGAGCGCTTTGCCCGGCGGAGGATGGAGGCGTGATGCCGGCCCCCCTCCTGCGGCTGCGCGGGCTGCGGCGCGTGCTCGGCGGCCAGCCCGTCCTGCGGGGCATCGACCTGGACCTCCCGGACGGGCAGGTGCTCGCGATCCTCGGTCCCTCCGGGGGCGGCAAGTCCACCCTGCTGCGCTGCATGAACCTGCTCGACCGCCCCGACGACGGCAGCGTCGCCTTCGAGGGGCAGGAGCTGACCCGCCTGTCCGGACCGCAGCTGCGCAGGGCCCGGTCCCGGATCGGGATGGTCTTCCAGCTCTTCCATCTCTTCCCGCACCTCACCGCCCGCCAGAACGTCGCGATGGCGCCGACCCTGACGCAGGGCATGGGCCGGGAGGAGGCGGAGCAGCAGGCGGAGGCGACGCTGGCGCGGGTCGGGCTGGCGCACAAGGCCGACGCCTATCCGCGCCACCTCTCCGGCGGGCAGCAGCAGCGCGTCGCCATCGCCCGTGCCATGGCCATGCGGCCGCGGCTCATGCTGTTCGACGAGCCCACCTCCGCCCTGGATGTGGAGATGGTGTCGGAGGTGCTGCAGGTCATGCGCGACCTGGTCGCCGACGGGATGACCATGGTGGTCGTCAGCCACGAGCTGGGCTTCGTGCGCAGCGCGGCGGACCGCGTCATCTTCCTGGCCGGTGGGGAGATCGTCGAGGACCGCCCGGCGCGCGGCTTCCTGGACGACCCACGCGAGGCGAGGTCACGGCAATTTCTCTCTGCCGTGCTGCGCCACTGACGCCGGCGCAGCGCCCAGTACCCACCCCTGCCCGAGGGAACGAGGAACGGATGACGAAGCAGGTCCTGCCAAGTGCTCCCGACGTCCTGGCCGATACGATGCGATCCCTCGCCGAGCGGGCCGGGCGGTCGAAGACGGATCGCCGCCGCTTCCTGGCCGGCCTCGCGGCGCTGGGGCTGCTGCCCGCCGCCGCCGCGGCCCAGGAGGCGAAGCAGGTCGTGCTGGCGAACTGGGGCGGCGATTCCATCCGCCACTTCCAGTCCATTTTCGGCGATCCCTTCACCCGCGACACCGGCACGCGGGTGCTGATCGACGGCTCCGGCCCCTCCGCCGGCCGCATCCGCGCCATGGTCGAGGCCGGGCGCGTCACCTGGGATGTCTGCGACAGCTCCGTCGCGAACAGCGTCATCCTGGGCCGCCAGGGCCTGGTGCAGCGCATCGACTACAGCCGCGTCGACCGGAACGCCGTCTTCCCGGAATTCGCCTACGAGTTCTGCGTTGCGGCCTACCTCTTCAGCAACGTGCTGACATGGGACACTGGCCGCTTCAGCGGGCGGGCGCCGCAGGGCTGGGCGGATTTCTGGAACGTCCGCGACTTCCCCGGCAAGCGCACCATGCGGCGGGACCTGCAGGGCGCCTTCGAGATCGCCCTGCTCGCCGACGGCGTGCCGATGGACCGCCTCTACCCCCTCGACGAGAAGCGCGCGCTGGCGAAGCTGCGGGAACTCAAGCCACACGTCATCTTCTGGACCACGGCCGCGGAGAGCCAGACCCTCCTCCGGGAAGGCGAGGCGACGATGGGCTGCCTGTGGAGCACGCGTGCGGCCCAGCTCGGCCGCGACACGCGCGGCAGGGTCCGCTTCACGCTCAACCAGGGCCAGATCATCCCCGGCGTCTGGGTGGTGCCGAGCGCCAATCCCGGCGGTTCGCTCGCCTTCGACTTCATCCGGTCGATGCAGGACCCGGAGCGCCAGGCCGCCCTGTTCCGCGCCTGGGATCTGGCGCCGGCCAACCCGGCGGGAGGCGCGCTCGTCCCGGAGGACATGGCGGAGGTCAACCTGGCGAGTGCCGCCAACCGCAGCCGGCAGTTCCCGATCGACGCGCAATGGTACATTGACCATCAGGAGCGGTTGCAGCCGATCTTCCTCGACCTGATCTCCTCCTGACGGATGGGCTCCCTCCGTTCGGACAGGGCAGACTGGCTCCTGGTGGCGCCGACGCTGCTCTTCTGCGCCGCCTTCTACCTCGCCCCCCTGCTGGAGCTGTTGCAGCTCTCCGTGACGGAACCGCATCCCGGCCTGGGCAACTACGCGCTGCTCTGGGACAGCGCGCCGATCCAGCGTGCGCTGCTCACCACCCTGCGCCTCGGCACGGTCACCACCCTCGTCGCCGTGGCGCTCGGCTACCTGCTGGCCTATGCCATCCTGGGCGCGCCCGAGCGGCAGGCGCGGCTCATGCTGTTCTGCGTGTTGCTGCCCTTCTGGCTGTCGGTCCTGGCCAGGGCCTTTGCCTGGGTGATGCTGCTGCGCCGGGAAGGGATGGTGAACGCGCTGCTTCTGGGCAGCGGGCTGGTGTCGGAGCCCCTAGCCCTGGTCCGGAACGAGACCGGCGTGCTGATCGGCATGGTGCACTACATGGTGCCCTACGCCGTGCTGCCACTGCTGGCCAACATGCGCGGCATCGACCGCCGCCATGTCGCCGCGGCGCGTGGGCTCGGCGCCGGTCCCTTCACCGCCTTCCGCCGCGTCTTCCTGCCGCAGACTCTGCCCGGCCTGGTCACGGCGGCCGTGCTGGTCTTCGTCTTCTCGCTCGGCTTCTACGTCACCCCGGCGATCTTGGGCGGCGGGCGGACGATGATGATCGCCGAGCTGATCGCCTGGAACGTGCAGGAGCTGCTGCGCTGGGGCGTGGCCGCCATGCTGGCGACCTCGCTGCTGCTGACCGTGGGCCTCGCGATCGGCGCCGCCTCCCGCTGGGTCGATCCGCGCCGCCTCCTCGGCGCATCGTGAGCCGCGTCGCGGCCGTCCGGATGGCGGCGTGGCTCGTGCTCGGCTTCCTCGTGCTGCCGATGCTGGTGGTGGTGCCCGTCTCACTCACCGACCAGCGCTTCCTCTCGCTTCCCGAGGAGCGCGTTTCGCTGCAGCACTACCGTGCCCTCTGGGAGAACGCGCTGTGGTCCGGCGCCATCCTGCGAAGCTTCCTCTGCGCGGCCGCGGCGACGCTGCTGGCCCTGGCGCTGGGGGTGCCCAGCGCCGTCGCCTTCTGGCGGATCGCCTCGCGGCTGGGCGAGGTCCTGCGCATCCTGGTGCTGCTGCCCATCGTCGTGCCGGGCATCGTTAGCGCCGTGGCGCTGTATCGGCATCTGGCGCGGCTGGGCCTGGTCGACACCTATGCCGGCGTGGTCCTGGCCCATACCTTGACCAGCCTTCCCTTCGTGATGATCGCCGCCTCCGCCAGCCTCGCCAACATGGATGCGCGGCTGGAGAGGGCGGCCCGCGGGCTCGGCGCGGGGCGGTGGCAGACGCTGTGGTGGGTGACGCTGCCGCAGATCCGCCCCGGCATCCTCGCCGGGGCGGCCCTGGCCTTCGTCTCGGCCTGGGACGAGACGGTGGTGACGCTCTTCATCACCGGCCTGAACGTCTACCTGCTGCCGCGCGCCATCTGGGACGGCATCCGCGACAATGTGGATCCGGCCATCGCGGCCGTCGCCACCCTCATGATCCTCGCCACCGCCCTGGGCCTGCTGGCCGAGGGGTGGCTCCGCCGCCGGAGAGGCCCGCAGCCATGACTCTCAGCCCCGCCCAGTCCTTCGCGCGCGACTGGATCGCGGCGAACGGGGATCGGATCTCGGCCGACCACATGGCGATCTGGCACCTGCATGAGCCCGCCTGGCGGGAGTACCGCTCCGCAGCCTGGTACGTGGAGCGGCTAAGGGCGGAGGGCTTCACCGTCGAGAACCCGTCCTGCGGCATGCCCACGGCCTTCATCGCACGCTACGGCGAGGGTGGGCCGGTGTTGGGGGCGCACGCGGAATACGATGCGGTGCCGGGGCAGAGCCAGGAGCCCGTGCCCTTCCGCAAGCCGCGCGAGGGGCTGCACTGGGCCGCGGCGGGACATACCGACCCGCATTCCGCGCTCGGAATCGGAGCGCTGTCGGGCATGCTGGCGGCGAAGGCCGCGAAGGACCGGTTCGGCCTGCCGGGCACTCTCGTCCTCTTCGGCGAGCCGGCGGAGAAGGTCTGCGGCGCCAAGGCGGTGCATGCGCTGAACGGCGCCTATGACGGTCTGGATGCGATGCTGTCCTTCCACCCGCACTACCTGCCGGGGCTGGCCAACAGCGTCGTCTGGGACACGCATTGCGGCTGCTACTGGAGCAAGATCTACACCTTTACCTGCTTCGAGCCGGAAAGCTGGCTGGGTGCTGCGGCCGATGGCGGACGGGCCCAGCCGGTCTACAACACCGCGGCCGTCGCCCGGGCGCCGGGCGCGACCGATGCGCTCGTCATGATGTACACGGTCAGCAAGCTGACGCGCGAAAGCATGCTCACGCATGACGGCCGCTGGACCCTGAACGAGGCGATCCTGGCGGCGGGCGATGCCTGCGCCGACAACCACGCGCCGCGCTTCGCGCAGATCCAGTACGCCTGGCGCGTGACGACACTGGAGATGGCGGAGCGCATCGAGCGGGTGCTGGACCAGAACGCCGCCGCGGCCGCGCTCGCGACGCATTGCCGCTGGCGCGCGGACTGGGTGGCGAAGGTGCGCCACGGCATCCCGAACCATGCCCTGGCCCGCTTCACCATGGATGTCTTCCGCGATTGCGGCCCACCCTCCTGGGGCGAGGAGGCTCTGGGCTTCGCCCGCCGAATTCTGGGCAATTTGGGATTGCCGGAGGTGGCCGACCCGCTGCTTCCTGAAATCTCCGTCCTGCAGGATCCGGAGGAGGGAGAGCGGCAGTTGCGGCGCACCCTGCCGGAGTGGCAGCGCAACTACACCTCGGACGACTATACCGAATACACGTGGCATGTCCCGACGGTGCGGCTGTTCGTCGGCCGCCCCATGCTTCGCCCCTTGCAGCCGGGCTTCCGCTATCCGGACTGGGCGCGCAATGCGATGGGCGGCGTGCCGGCGATGATGGACCCGATGATCTGCAAGGCGGGCGAGGTGATCGGCTCCACGCTGGTGGGCCTGATGCAGAATCCCTGCATTCTCGGCGCCGCCAGGGCCGAGTTCGCCGAACGCACGGGCGGAGGCCATGGTGGCAGCCGATGGGTGGCGCCCCTGTTGCCGGCTGGCTTTCGCCCCCCGATCGACTGGCCCTGGCCCGAATATGTCGAGACCGTCCGGGGCCATGGGTGGAACAAGCCGATGCTGCCACCGGGCTGGGAGCCATCCCCAGCAGCCTCGGCGGAAGGGGACGCCGGCAGGGCTATGCGTCCAGCTAATGAGACCTGTGCGCGGATTGCCCTGATGCGTGGGTGCGGCGAGGCTGGGGACGGTTGCTGAGCGAGTTTGCGCTGGAGGTGGGCTGCGGAGGCGGCTTTTTGCTGCTACCGAGCGCCCTGTGCCGACATCCGGATAGCGTCTGGACCCGGACGCCAGGTCATGCGCGCTGCTCATTCAGCAGACCGAGGCTCCGGCGCAGGGTGTAGGCGATGGCGGCGAGGCGCACCTGTAGCCCTGCCTTGGCCAGGCCGAGCCAGAGTATGCGCCGCAGGCCGTAGCTTCGCTTGCAGGTGCCGAAGACTTTCTCGATTCGGCAGCGGACGTGCCGGACGGCCGCATTGTGCGCCTCCAGCCGCGCCAGCGCCGCCGGCTCCCCCCAGGTGATGCGGATGCTGGCCGAGGGCAGCAGCGTCGCATCGGGCCAGCATAGAGGTCCACACCACGGAGCCATGACGGTCGAGCTGGCGCGTGACCGCCTCGAACAGCACGCGGTCCAGCTTGCGCTGCACCAGCGCGGCGCGGAACCGCACGAAGGCCGTGCGCTCGGGCACAGGCTCCTGCCGGGCAAAGCCACGGAACCGCCGGAAGCTCGCCCGGTCGTCGAGCACCTCCGCCAGGCGGACATCCGACAGGTCGTGCCAGGTCGCCAGCAGCAGCGCATGGAACAGCGCCAGCGGCGGCCAGCCCGCCTCGCCCTTCGACGCCGAGATCCCCGCCAGCAGGGCCTCCAGCTCGGCCCAGTCGATCATCGTCCCGATCACGTCGCGCGCCGTGCCGCCCTTCGGCGAGGGACCGCCCAGGGACAGACGCTCCTGCCCGATCCGCCGCCGCGCCATCGCCGCCGCCGCAACCCTCGCAGCGACATCGAATCAGAACCTGCCCCGCCAGATCAAGCGCATCCGCGCACAGGTCTCATGAGACCCTCCGGCACAGCCACTGCTCCTCCAGGCAATGAGGGCAGGCGGCAGCAGTGGTCTCTGAGACCCAGACAGGGAAATGATGAAAGCGCCGCCGGCTGGATACAGTATTAGCGCCAGCGCCGGAGCAGGTCCTCCCGCGGCGGCTGCCGGGGCACGTCCGGCGCCTCCAGCTGCTCCCGGGGCAGGATCGGCAACGGCACGTTTCTAAGGGGGTAGGTCACCATCACCTCGAGAAAAGGTGCGAGCTAGCTGTCCAGGTCGTTGCCCCCCCTGGATAACCATCGCCCCGCCTTCCGCTCCATCACGCAGCAGACAGGCTTCGATACTTCCCTTCAAAGTGCCCAGGTAGTGCTAATCGGCACGGTCCTGTTGGAAGCCAACGACAAATGGCAGCTCCAGCACCGCTACATGGGAACCGAGGCGGTGGCCGGGCTGCTGAACCCGAACTCCACCCCAGGCCACCTGAGCGTGGCTGCCCCAATCTACATCTCAATCTCCGCCACTTTGATGGGTGCGACCGGGAGAGTCGAGCATTAGGGGGCAACAACAATGGTGCCCTCAAGCTGCTCAGGCGGCCATTGGTGTGTGCAGTATCAGGGAATCTTATGGGGTCAGCATAAGAGAGCATTTTACAATTGAGCGGACATCGATCCTTCTCCCGTCAGCAAGCGGATGTCTCCAGGCCGCCACAGGGGCGATCGAGGAAAGATCACCGTTGTGCCTGATCACGGTTGCGATGGGGTGGTGTCGATGCTGCATCGGCTGAGCGTGCGAATGGCGATCGGTGGCCTCGCCTTCATCGGCAGTACAGATGTCACTCCAGCTCTGACTGCGCCGAACGGGACAGTGACCGTCGTGGTCACGAATCTGGATCGCGAGGCCCTAGATCCCGGGCTCTCCAACGCGCAGGATCTCGTCTGCAACGACGCGATCTACGATGCCCTGATCGGTACGGCGCCGGATGGGACATTGTCCCCTGGCGATGGTCTGGCGGAGCGCTGGAAACCCGTCAGGACGGGATGCGCCTCAGCGTGATGCTGCGTCGGGGTGCCCGGTGGCACGATGGCCGGCCGGCGACGGTGGACGACGTCGTCTTCACCCTAACGGAGCGGCTGCGTGCCCAGGAGGCGGTGTGCATCGTCTGCGGCATCCTGCGACGCTCGATCCGGCAAGTCAGCGCGGAGGGGGAACAGGGTGCCGCTATCGACCTCAACGCGCCTGACGTCACCTTCTTCGCCACGCTGAGTTCGCGCGATGCCAACGTGTGCATCCTGCCACGCCTGTCGCCGCAAGGGCGAGGGTTGGGAGCTTTCCGGTACGCCGGTCGGCAGCGGGCCATGGAAGTTCGCGGGCTTCCGCCCAGGCATCGAGGTGACGATGACGGCCAACGAGGCCTACTGGAACCTACAGCGGGTGCCCAGCTTCGCGACCCTGCGCCTCCTTCCCGGCGCGCAGCGCAATGCACGCCTGGCGATGCTTCGCGCCGGCGAGGCGGACATGGCCTTCGTGCACCCGCGGCTGCTCGTGCTGGACGAGCCCATCTCGGCGCTAGACGTGTCCGTGCGGGCGCAGGTCATGAACCTCCTGGCGGACCTCAAGGCGCAGCTTGGCATGTCGATGGTGCTCATCTCGCACGATCTGGTGACGGTGCGCTGCCTGGCGGACGAGATCCTCGCCCCGCGTCGCGGCGAGGTGGTGGAGGCGAGAGATTGTCCCACGGCTTTTGCCTCGCCTCGCCTCGCCTCGCCTCGCCTCGCCTCGCCCCGGCACGGGCATACTCGTGCCTTGATCAATACGGCACGGCTTCTCCGACGCCCGGCCGCCTCCCTCGGGGTGCCAAGGTGAACGCCGGCGCGGCATCCGTCGACGCCGCGGCCCTGGCCCGGCCGAGCTGGATCGAGGTGGAGCCCGGCGCCGCAGCGGCCAACGCGGCCGCCATCCGCCGCGCCCTGCCCCCGGGGGTGCAGATCCATGCCTGCGTCAAGCGCAACGGCTACGGCTGCGGCGCGGCGACCCTGGCCCGCGCGGCCGCTCCCTGGGTCGACGGCTTCGCGGTGGCGAATATCCGGGACGGTGTTGCCATCCGCCAGGCCGGGGTCGGGCGCCCGGTGCTTCTCTACCCCAGCGTCCTGCCCGACGCGGCGCCGCTGGTGGAAGCGAATGACCTGACCGTGAGCCTGGGCGGGATGGCGGAGACCTTGGCCTGGGAGGCCGCCTTCCGGTCGTCGCGCCCGGTCTTCGTGAAGCTCGATGTCGGGCTCCTGCGGGGCGGCGCGGGGCCTGAGGAAGCCCTGGCCGTCGCCCGCCGGGTGGCGGCATCCCCCCGGCTGCACCTCGCCGGTTGCTACGCCCATGCCAATGTCCGCCCGGAGGACGAGGCGGGCCTGCGCGCCCAGTTCGCCCGCTTCACCGCCTTCGGCTCGGCCTTGCGTGCGCTCGGCATCACGCCGCCAGTGGAGATGATCTCCTCCTCCGAGACGGTGCTGGCGCATCCGGAGATGGATCTCAGCGGGGTGGATCCCGGGCGGCTGCTGCTCGGCGTGACGCCCGTGGCCAGCCCCGCCCGCCCGATCCGGCTGCGGCCGGTGCTGACCGCCTTCCGGTCGCGTCTGGTGGCGGTGAAGGAGGTGGCCTCCGTGCTGCGGACGGACGAGGCAGGCGCACCCTTCCCGATCCGCCCGGGGATGCGCGTCGGTGTCCTGCCCGTGGGCTGGGGCGACGGGCTGCCGCGCCGGATGGCCCCGGGGGCGGCCGTGCTGGTGCGCGGCCAAAGGGCGCCCGTGCTGCCCCCCATCCACCTGGAGCATCTGCGGCTGGACCTGACGGGGATCGACGCCGGGCTGGGCGACGAGGCGACGCTCTTCGGCCGGCAGGACGCGGCGGAGATCACGCGGGAGGAGATCGGCCGGCTCTGGGACGCGGAGGGTACGACCTTCTTCGGGCAGATGCGCGACCACCTGCCGCGCATCCTCATCCACGACGACGCGGCCCGCCACGGGCCGCAAGGGGAAGGGCAGACATGACGCCACGCACGGAGACGCTCCTGGATCTGGCGCGCAAGCACATCATCCCGCACAAGCCCGGTGTCATCCGCGCCCCGATCATGGCCACGGGCCAGGGCAGCATCGTGGGCGACACCGACGGCCGCAGCTACATCGACTTCCTCAGCGGCCAGGTCTGCTCCACCATCGGGCACAGCCACCCGGCCGTCGTGGAGGCGCTGCGCGAATCCTGCGAGCGCATGCTCCACTGCAACGCCAACATGCAGAGCGAGACAGGAATCCTTCTGGCGGCCGAACTCGCCGCCATCATGCCCGGGCGCCTGAGCAAGTCCCTGTTCAAGAGCTCGGGCAGCGAGGCCAACGAGATGGCCATCCACCTGGCCAAGAAGGCCACGGGCAACTGGGAGGTGGTCTCACTCGCAGGCGCCTTCCATGGCATGACCTCCGGCCCGCGGGCCAGCACCTTCACCAGCGGCACCCGCGGCGGCTACGGGCCGGGGGTTCCAGGCACCTTCGCCTTCCCCGTGCCGGATTGCTACCGGTCCCGCCACGCGACCCGCAAGGCCACCGACGACGGCTGGGTCTGCGAGGAGAGCGTGCGGGAGTGCCTCGCCATGGGGACCGCGCTCTTCGACGCCCAGAGCCAGGGAAGCCCCGCCGCGGTCCTGGTGGAACCCATCCTCAGCGCGGGTGGGGTCACCGAGCCGCCCGTCTCCTTCCTCCGGGGGCTCAAGACCTTCGCGGAGGAGCGGGGCATGCTCCTCATCATGGACGAATGCCAGACCGGGCTGGGGCGGGCCGGCTCCTGGCTCGTCTCCCACGACTACGGCTTCGTGCCGGACGTGATCACGCTGTCGAAGACCCTGGGCGCCGGCCTCCCGGTCAGCTCCGTCACCACCACGCCGGAGATCGTCGACATCCTGGTTGAGAAGCGCTTCATGCACAGCGCGTCGCACGTGAACGACCCCTTCGCCGGCGCTGTCGGACTCGCCGTCCTGCGCGTGCTGAAGGAGGAAGGTCTGATCGAGCAGTCCCGCCGCAAGGGCGAAGCGATCAAGGCGGCTCTGCGGCGGATGGCGCAGCGCTGGGAGTGGATCGGCGACATCCGCGGGCGTGGCCTTCTGCTTGGCATGGAGCTGGTCCGCGACCGCGACAGCAAGGAGCCCGCCGATGCGGAATGCCGGCGCTTCCACGACCTTTGCCTGGAGAGCGGGCTGATCCTCAACATCTGCGGCGCCTACAACAACGTCATCCGCATGATGCCGCCGATCACGATCTCCGATTCCGAGATCGACGCGGCCCTGGCCATCATGGATTCGGCGTTCCGCCGCATGGCGGAGGATGCCGCGGCGCCTGCGCCCCGCGCCGCATCGCTCGCTGCCCATTGACCGGAGGACACGGACCATGCCCCGCATCAACGGCGAGCGCCTGCTCGGCGACCTGCGCCGCATCGCGCAGTTCGGCGCCTACCGGACCGGCGTGCACCGCCCGACCTTCTCGCCCCAGGACGTTGAGTCCCGCCACTGGCTGGTGGAGCGCATGCGCGAGGCCGGCCTGGACGCCAGGATCGACGGCGTGGGCAATGTCTTCGGCCGCTGTCCCGGCGCCGGCCCGCGCCTCCTGATGGGCTCGCACAGCGAGACCCAATCCTATTCCGGCTGGCTGGACGGCGTGATGGGCGTCATCTACGGGCTGGAAGTCGCGCGCGCGCTGCGCGAGGACCCGGACTGCGACGGCATGGGGGTGGACGTCGCCGCCTGGGCCGACGAGGAGAGCTTCTTCATGAACTACCTCGGCAGCCGTTCCTTCATCGGGACGCTGACCGAGGAGATGCTGGATGCCTCCGTCAGCCGCATCGACGGCCAGCCCCTGCGGGAGGCGCTGCAGCAGGCCGGATTCGCGGGGCTGGCGCAGCAGCGGCTCGAGGAGGGGCGCTACCTCGGCTACATGGAGGCGCATATCGAACAGGGCGCCACGCTGGAGCAGGCGGGGCTGCGGATCGGCGCCGTCACTGGCATCGTCGGCGTGCGGCTGTTCCGGGTAACGGCCGAAGGCATCCAGAACCACGCCGGCACCACCCCCATGCCGATCCGTCGGGACGCGCGCGCAGCCGTCACGCGGCTGTGCAATGCCATCGACGAAGGCTTCGCGGGCCTGGCCGCCGAGCGTACGGTCTGGACCATCGGGCGGATCGATCTCGAACCCAACTTCCCCAGTGTCATCCCGGGGCGCGCCACGATGATGGTGCAGATGCGCGATGTGGACGACGCCGTCCTGGAACGGATGGAGCAAGCGCTGCGCTCCATGGTGGCGGAGGCAGATGCGCGCGGCCCATGCCGCCTCGGCATCGAGCGCGTCTCCTTCTCGAAGCCGGCGATCATGGATGCGGGATTCGTCGCGGCCGTCGCCGAGGCGGCCGAGCGCCATGCGCCGGGGCTATGGACCCGAATGCAGTCCGGCGCCGGGCACGATGCGCAGATCCTCGCGCTGCGAATGCCCGCGGCGATGCTCTTCGTGCCGTCCATCGGCGGCATCAGCCATCACTGGACGGAGAACACCTCGGACGAGGACCTCGTGCTGGGCTGCCAGGTCTTCGCCACCGCCGCCGCCGGGATCATGCGGAATGCCCCTGCTGGCGGTCCGGGCCGGCGCGAGGCTGGCGCGACCCCGTGACACGGGCCGTCTGGGTCCGGATCGTGCTGCTGTCCCTGCTGTGGGGCGGCAGCTTCCTTTGCATGAAGCTGGCCGTGCGGGAGCTGCCGCCGCTCACCATCGTCTTCCTGCGGACGGCCCTGGGCGCGTGTACGCTGCTCCTGCTGCTGGCCACGCTGCGGCCCGTCGTGCCCTGGTCCGGCGCCGTCTGGCGGAATTGCCTCGCCATGGGAGCACTCAACAACCTCATCCCCTTCTCCTGCATCATCTGGGCCCAGCAATGGATCGGGATGGGGCTTGGCGCCGTGGTGAATGCTGCGACGCCGCTGCTGACCGTCCTGCTCGCCCATGCCTTGACCGCGGAGGAGCATCTCACCCGGACTCGGATCGCAGGCACGGGCCTCGGCTTGGTGGGTGTCGCCGTGTTGGTTTCGCCCGTCGTCACCGCGCCTGCCGCGGGCGGCACGAGGCTGGCCATCGGCGCGGCCTGCCTCGCCGCGCTGTCGCAGGCCCTCGCCGCCATCAAGGGCAGGAGCTTCCGTCGCCTGGGCATCCCGCCGCTCGCCGCGGCCGCCGGGCAGATCGCCGCCGCCGCGCTGCTGGTCCTTCCCCTTGCGCTGCTGCTGGAGCGGCCGTGGACCCTCCCGATGCCCTCCGGCGGCACCTTGCTGGTGGTCGCGGTGCTGGGCCTGGCCTGCACCGGCCTCGCCTTCGTCCTGTTCTTTTCCATCCTCGAGCGTGCCGGAGCGGGCGCTTCCTCCATCGCCATGATGCTGGTGCCGGTGAACGCGATGCTGCTCGGCGCCCTCGTCTTCCGCGAACGCCTCCTGCCGGTGCAATGGCTCGGCGCCGCCATGGTCGGCCTGGGCCTGCTGGTGCTCGCCGGCCGAGCCCGCTGGCCGCTATCCCCCAAGCTCCTTCCCTCCAGCATGCGACGAGGCAGACCATGATCGGACGCCGTACCCTCCTGGCCGCGGGCGCGGCCACAACACTCGCGGGGCCGCGGCTGGCGCGGGCCCAGCCAGGCCGGATCCTGCGCTTCGTGCCGCAGGCGGACCTGCCGAACCTGGATCCGGTGGCGGGCACCCAGCTCGTCGTGGCCAACGGCAGCCGCCTCGTCTACGATACCCTCTACGGCATCGGGGCGGATTTCGTGGCCCGCCCGCAGATGTGTGCCGGTCACGAGCTGTCCGATGACTCCAGGATCTGGACCTTCGTGCTGCGCCCGGATCTCCGCTTCCACGACGGCGAGCCGGTCCTGGCGAAGGATGCCGTGGCCAGCATCGCCCGCTGGATGCGGCGCGACAGCATGGGCCAGATCCTCCAGGCGCGGCTCGACACGGTGGAGGTCCTGGACGACAGGCGCTTCCGGCTGCGGCTGAAGCAGCCCTTCCCGCAGCTTCTCTATGCCTTCGCCAAGCCGCGCTCGAACATGCTGGCCATCATGCCAGCGCGGATCGCGGAGCTGGACGCCTTCAAGGTGGTCCCGGAGTACATCGGCTCCGGCCCGATGCGCTTCCGTCGCGACGAATGGGTCGCCGGATCGCGCGCCGTCTTCGAGCGCTTCGACGCCTACAGCCCGCGGCCGGAGCCGGCGGACTGGCTGGCGGGTGGCAAGCGCGTGCTGGTGGACCGGGTCGAATGGATCACCATGCCGGATGCCGCCACGGCCGCCAACGCGCTGGTCTCCGGCGAGATCGACTGGTGGGAGAGCCCGGTCTCCGACCTGATGCCGCTGCTGGAGGGACGGCGCGGCATCCGCACGGGCATCGCGGACCCGCTAGGCAATCTCGGCATCCTGCGCCTCAACCACCTGCACCCGCCTTTCAACGATGTCCGCGCGCGGCGCGCGCTGCAGATGGCAGTGGATCAGGAGGACTACATGCGGGCGGTGGCAGGGGACGACCCCGCCATGTGGAAACGCCTGCCGAGCTTCTTCACGCCGGGCACACCCTACTACACGGAGGAAGGCGGGGAGGTGCTGCGCGGGCCGCGCCGGCTGGACGAGGCCCGCCGCCTGCTCGCCGAGGCGGGCTATGGCGGTGAGAGGGTGGTCCTCCTCGTCGCGACTGACGTCGCCATCACCAAGGCACAGGGCGAGGTCACGGCGGACCTGATGCGCCGACTCGGCCTGAACGTAGACTTCCAGTCGCTGGACTGGGGCACGGTCGGCAGCCGCCGCGCGAACAAGGGGCCGCCGGAGCAGGGCGGCTGGCATGCCTTCCACACCTGGAACCCCGGTTCCGGCTGCGTGACGCCGGCAGGCTACAGCCAACTCGACGCGACCGGCGACAAGGCCTGGTTCGGCTGGCCACGGGACGAGGCCGTGCAGGCGCGAATCGCCGACTGGTACGCCGCCACGGACGAGGCGGGGGCCAAGCAGGCCATGGGAGCCTTGAACCGGGCCTCGATGCGGGCGGTCACCTCGATCCCGACCGGCTTCTTCATGACGAAGATGGCGTGGCGGCAGGAGGTGCAGGGCGTGATCTCGGCGCCCTTCCCATGCTTCTGGGGCATCGGGAAGGGTTGATGCGAGGCGGCCCCCCCACCTCACGCGGCCGCGGTGGCCGAACTGCGGCGGCGGCTTTCCATCAGGGGCAGGATATGGCGTCCGAACGCATCGATTCCCTCACGGAACTCGTCGAAGCTCAACATGACGCCTTCCAGCCCCTCGATGGACGCCATCTCGTCCAGCATGGCGGCGATGCTGCGATAGGAGCCGACCAGGACCGAGCCCTGCGTCGGCAACGGCGTGCCGCTGCTCACGTTGCGGCCGGCCGTCGAATGGGCCTCGGCATTGCGATCGGCGGAAGCCTGGGCGTCGCGCCAGCCGATCGCCACGAGATCGACGCCTTCCTTGTAGCGCTCCCAACGTGTCATCGCCGCGCTGTCCGTCTCATCGGCGATGATCATCGTGAGGGCGAGGGCGCGGGTGGCGCTGCCCATGCCGGCGGCGTGACGGTTGAGCCGCTGCACCATGGGGGCGAAGTTGCCGGGCCGGTTGAGGCCGCCGACGGAGCAGAAGTTGTAGTCGCAATAGGCGCCGGCGAAGCGCATGCCTGCTTCGCTCGTTCCGGCAGAGACGAGCGGGATGCGGGCCGACGGCAGGGGGCCGAGACGGCAATCGTCCATCCGGAAGAAGTCGCCCCGGAAGTCGGAGCGGCCCTGTGACCAAAGCTGGTTCATCACCGTCACGTATTCGGTGAGATATTCGTAGCGTCGGGCGAAATGCGCCTCTCCCGGCCAGAGGCCCATCTGCTCGAACTCGGCCTTCAGCCAGCCCGTGACCATGTTCAGCCCGAAGCGGCCACCGGAGATGGAGTCGATCGTCACTGCCATGCGCGCCGCGATGGCCGGCGGGATGGTGAGGCACGACACCGTCCCAAACAGCCTGATCCGCTCGGTGACCGCAGCCAGCCCGGCCATCAGCGTCAGGGATTCCAGCGCGTGGTCCCAGTACTGCGTCGGACCGCCGAAGCCGCGCAGCTTGATCATCGACAGCACGAAATCGAAGCCGTAACGCTCTGCCGCCTGCGTGACATCGCGGTTCAACTCGAAGCTCGGCATGAACTGGGGAGAGGTGGAGGAGATGAGCCAGCCGTTGTTACCGACAGGCAGGAATACGCCGAGCTTCATGCGGAATGCCTCTGACCGATGCCGTCGCCCGCGTTTTAGGCGGTGCGCGAACGGATCAGCAGAAAAAAGCCTTGGCAACCCCATAGCCTGGGCGAATACCCCCGCACCATAAGGGCTAAGCACGGAGATGCGGGCGCCATCGTGGCGGCCGGATCGCGACGAGGTGCGACCAGCGTTGAACCTGCGCCAGATCGAGGTGTTCCGCGCCATCATGCTGACCGGTTCGGTCAGCTCGGCCGGCCGTCTCCTCTCCATCTCACAGCCGGCGGTGAGCCGGGTGCTGCGCCAGGTCGAGGACAGGACCCACGTCCAGCTCTTCGTCCGCCGGGCGACCGGGCTGCAACCGACGCCGGAGGCGCAGCGCCTCTTCGCCGAGATCGAGCGCGTGTACCAGGGCGTGCAGCGCGTGCAGAGCTTGGCCGGCAGCCTCGCCAGGGTGAAGACCGGGACGCTGCGCCTAGCCTCCGTCCCCAGCCTGGGCCAGTCGCTGGCCCCGCGTGCCGTCGGCGCCTTCCACCGGGCCTATCCCGACGTCAAGGTCGTCATCGATCTCCTGCTGCACCGGCAGATCGTGGAGGCGGTGGCGCGCGGCGACTTCGACCTCGGCATCTCCCTGACGCGGGGCGAGCATCCCAACATCGCGTCCGCCCCGCTGGGCGCTTCCCGGCTCGTCTGCGTGTGCCCGAGGGAGCATGCCCTGGCCTCGCGGCGCGAGGTCTCCCCCGGAGACATGCTGGAGCATGCGATGGTGCTCCAGGAGGAGGACACGCCGGTCGGCGCCGTCATCCAGCAGTTCCTGTCGCATGGCCACCGCCCGCCGCAGGTGGCCTGCTCCGTGCGCGTCACCGGGCTGGCCTGCAGCCTCGTGCAGACAGGCATGGGCATCGCCATCGTGGACGAGTTCTCCTTCGATCACGCCGTGTGGCCGGGGCTCGTCGCGCGGCCGCTGCGCGGAGACCCCTATCTCCGCTACCATCTCCTGACGTCCGTCCACCAGCCAGCCTCCGTCGTCACCACCACCTTCGTGGAGATGCTGCGCGAGCTGGTGGCCGAGCACGCCTACGATCTCCTCGAGCCCCCCATATCCGGCGCGCATGACCCGCGGACGAATCCGCATGCGCCTCGGAAAGGCCGGTCGTCCGATCATGGCTGAAGCCATGTGAGGACAGGATCGATGCCGAAAGGGCGTGTCGCCATCGTCACCGGTGCGGCGAGCGGGATAGGGGAGGCGACGGCGCGCCGCTTCGCGGAAGCGGGCCTTCGCGTCGTCCTGGTCGACCGGGATGCTGCCGTTGCGCCGCTCGCCGCGGCGCTGGGCGGCGAGGCGCATCGCGTCGACCTCGCGGAGGAGGCGGCCATCCTGGACTTCGCCGCGACGCTGCGCCGGCAGGGACGCGAGGTAGACATACTGGTGAACAACGCCGGGATTCACCGCAAGCAGGACGGCCGCCGCGCCGCCATCGAGCAGATCTCCACGGAAGCCTGGAACGAACACCTGGCGGTCAACCTGACCGCCCCCTTCCTGCTTTGCCGGGAGCTGCTGCCGCTCATGCGTGGACGGGGGTGGGGGCGTATCGTGAACGTCGCATCCCGTGCCGGGCGCACCCTGTCCCCCATGGCCGCCGCCCACTACTCGGCCTCCAAGGCCGGGCTGATCGGCTTCACCCGGGTTCTGGCCAACGAGGTCGCGCCGGACGGCATCACCGCCAACAGCGTGGCTCCCGGTCCGATCGCCACCGCCCTGGCCGCGGCCTGGACACCCGAGCAGCGGGAGGGCTTCGGGCGCGGCATTCCACTGGGCCGCTACGGGTCAGCGGCGGAGGTCGCGGCGGTGATCGCCTTCCTGGCGTCGGAGGAGGCGTCCTACGTGACCGGCGCCTGCTACGATGTGAACGGCGGCACCTTCCTCCCGTAACCCATAAGCGGCGGGTATGCCCGACCGACAAATGGCGATTAGGCAGACGGCCTCCTGCCTCCCAAGCTTCCGCCGGTCAGACGAGGTCAACCCCGATGAAGCGCCTGCTTCCCGCCCTTGCCATGCTCGCCGTGCTGGGAGGTACGCCAGCCCGGGCACAGAATGCGGGGCATGACGACACCCGGCCGCTGATCGTGGGGCTGGATGTGGGAGAGCGCCCCTTCGCCTTCACCGAGGCGAATGGGCAGGTGGCGGGTTTCTCCTACGATCTCGCGAAGCTCATCGCCGAGCGGCTCGGCCGGCCGGGCATGGAGGTCGTCGATGTGAACTTCTCGGCGATGTTCGCCGGCCTCTTCTCCGGGCGTTTCGAGATGTCCACCGCGCCCGTCACCATCCGGCCGGAGCGCGCGGAGCGGCTGCTCTTCTCGGAACCCTTCCTGTCCACCGGGATGGCCTTCATCACCCGCCGCAACCTCGGCCTCGACAGCCTCGAGGCGCTGTCGGGCCGCACGCTGGCGGTCAACACCGGCGGCAGCCACGACCAGTGGGCCACGGCCAACGCCCAGACCTATGGCTTCACCATCCAGCGCTACAACAAGACCGCGGATGCGTTGCAGGCGGTGTTGAGCGGCCGGGCCCAGGTCATGCTGACCGAGGAGCCGGTCGCCCGCTCCTTCGTGACGCTGTCCCCCACGATCCAGGTGGCGAGGACGCTGGAGACCGGGCTGGCCTTCGGACTGATCTTCCGCAACGAGGACGAGGCGTTTCGGGACCGCGTGGAGGTGATCCTGGAATGCATCAAGACCAGCGGCGCCATGCGGGACCTGCATCGCAAGTGGTTCGGCATCGACCCGGCCCCGGGAAGCGTCGCGGCCACGCCGATGCCCGGCTTCGGCCCCCCGGGCTTCACCGGCTTCCGCGCCAGCGCCGAACCGCCGGGCTGCCGCTAGGCACAGGACCTTGCAACAGCTGCTGCACAGCTTCCTGGATTTCGGGTCGCTCCGGGGGCAGTGGCCGGCGATCTGGGCCGGCCTTTCCGTCACGATCGGCATGACCGCGACCACCATCCTGATCGGCATCCCGCTCGGCCTGGCGCTGGCGGTCCTGCGGCTCCATGGCTGGCGGCCGCTGAACCTCCCCCTGGTCGCCGCCGTGGACCTCCTACGCACCCTGCCGCCCCTGGTGCTGATCATGCTGGTCTATTTCGGCCTGCCCTACCTCGACGTGCTCGTCTCTCCGTTCTGGACGACGGTGCTGTGCGTCGCCGCGATCCTCGCCGCCTACAGCGAGGAGGTCTTCTGGGCGGCCTTCACCACCGTTCCGACCGGGCAGTGGGAAGCCGGGCGCTGCACCGGCATGGGCTTCACCGCGACGCTGCTGTTGGTGGCGATGCCCCAGGCGGTGCGGATGAGCATCCCCGGGCTGACGAACCGCGCCATCGCGGCAGGCAAGTCCACCACCCTTGGCTCGGCCGTGGCGGTCACGGACCTGCTGAGCGTGACGAACAGCATCCAGTCGAACCTGGCCAATCCCACGGCACTCACCGTCGGCGCCGCGCTCTTCCTCGGCCTCTTCCTCCCCTTCGTCCTGCTGACCCGCCTACTGGAGCGGCGCTTCGGTGACGGCCAGTCCTCCCGGCGGCCGATCCGATGACGCAGCTGATCGACACCTTCTTCAACCTGCCCATCATCCTGCAGAGCCTGCCCCTGCTCCTGCAGGGCCTGTGGCTGACGGTGGCGCTGACGCTGGTCGCGCTGCCGGTCTCCGCCCTGGCCGGTCTGCTGCTGGCCTGCCTCGGCGAGGCGCCGTCCCGCACGGCGCGCCTTCTTTCCAGGGCGCATGTCGACGTCTTCCGCGCCATGCCGCCACTCGTGCTTCTCGTCTTCCTGTTCTACGCGCTGCCGCTGGTTGGTCTCGGCCTGCCCCAGTTCCTGGCCGCCACGCTGAGCATGGTGCTGAACGGCTCCGCCTATTTCGCCGAGGTCTTCCGCGCGGGGCTGGAGGCGGTGCCCCGGGGCCAGCGGGAGGCCGCGCGTTCCCTCGGCATGAGTTGGACGGTCGCCACGCTGCTGGTGGTGGTGCCGCCGGCCGTCCGACACGTGCTGCCGGATCTTCTCGGGAACGCCATTGAGCTCTTCAAGCTCACCGCCATCGCCTCGGCGGTCTCGATGCAGGATCTGCTGCGGAGCGCGCAGATCAGCCAGGGCCTGACCTTCAATCCCAGCCCGCTGACCGCGGCCGCGCTGATCTATGTCGCCATCGCCTGGCCGCTGGTGCGATGGATGTCCAATGCCCAGCGGCGCGACCTGCCGCCGCATGTCCGATGAGCGGCGGCACACGAAAGAATCCATTGGGAGATTGTTCCGACATGCCTCAGATCGGACTCATCACGACCGGACACGGACCGCGGGACGAGTACGTGCAGTATCATCGCCACCTGCTCGGATCGCTCGGCCAGACCGTGGAGATCCGCATCGAGCATCTGCTCGACGGCCTGTCCTGGCCGGAGATCGCGCCCCACACGGGGGGGCCGGAGGAGGTTGTCCTGGGTGCCTATGTGAGGGCCGAGGGTGCGGTGGGGCCGCGCATGCCCAATGGCACGGTGCACGGCTATCTGAGGATGGACTGGGCGGTGACGCGGGTGCAGGCGGCCGTCGACCGGCTCGTCGCGGGCGGTGCGGACGTCATCATCTTCTGCGCCGCCGCCCCCCTGCCGGTGGAGGGGATCAGGAGCCCGGTGCCGCTCCTGCAACCCGCCGACGTCATGGCCAACATCGTGCGCGACATGGCCGGGCATGCCTCCTCCCGGCTTCGCGTCGGCCTGCTCACGACCGCGGGGCATGGACGCAAGGACCTCGAGCACTGGCAGGGCCTCTCCTTTGCCTCGCGTCTCGACCTCGACAATGTCGTCTTCGAGGGCGATCCGCTGTCGGCCGTGCCGTCGCTCCGCGGCAGGAAGGACGTGATCGTTGTCTGGAGCTATGGCTGGGGCCTCATCTCCCCAAGCCCGCGGCCACTCTCCGAGATGATGGAGGAGATGGTGGGATGCCCCGTCCTCATGGGGCACCGTGTCACGGCTCTCATGGCCGCGGCGATCCTGCGCTGCGGCTTCGACGACCGGCGCTTTGCGGCCTGAAGGGAGACAATCGATGAATCAGCGCTTTGCGGACCGTGTCGGGGTCATCACGGGCGGAGCCAAGGGTATCGGCCGGCAGACGGTGCTGCGCTTCCTGCGGGAAGGGGGGACTGCCGCGGTCATGGATCTCGAGGCGCCGGATTCCGAATGGGTCGAAAGCCTCCGCCGCGAGGCGGGCGACGCCGCTGGCAGGCTGCTCTACCAGAGCCTGGACATGACGGTCGAGACCTCGGTCAGGAGCGCCTTCGCGCGGGTCCGCGCCGAGGTCGGGGACCCGACGATCCTCGTGAACAACCTCGGCTTCGGCGCCAACCCGAAGCCGCTCGAGGAGTACAGCCTGGAGGAGTTCAACCGGTTCATCGCGGTGAACCTCACCACCGCCTTCCTCGCATCCCGCGAGGTGCTGCCGGGGATGCGGCGGATCGGCGATGGCCGCATCGTCAATCTCTCCTCCATCACCGGACGCAGCGTGACCCTCATCTCCAACATCCCCTACACGACGGCAAAGGCCGCGCTGATGGGGTTGACGCGCAAGACGGCGCAGGAGGAAGGGCCGAACGGCATCCGGGTGAATGCCGTCGCACCCGGGACCACCTTCACGGAACGGGTGAAGGCGCGCTACGACGCGCTGGGTGAGGAGGAGCGGAGCCGGCGGGTCCAGGCCTATCCGCTGCGGCGCGCCGCCCGGCCCGAGGAGATCGCCGCGGCGATCCTGTTCCTCGCCTCCGATGATGCCAGCTACATCACCGGCGTCGTGCTGGACGTGAATGGCGGGCAGCTCATGGCATGATCGGCCCGTCGCCCCCGGCGCCCGTCATCAGCGCCGGGCGAAGAGCACCCGGTTCTCGAGACGCGACACCAGCCGGACGAGGGGCCACAGGATCAGGAAGTAGGCGAGGGCGGCCGCGACGATGGGAGAGGCGTTGTAGGTGACGTTCTGGGCCTGCCTCGCCTGGAACAGGAGCTCCGGCAGGCCCACGATGCTGGCGATGGAGGTCAGCTTCACCACCTCCAGCGTGTTGCTCGTCAGGTCCGGCAGGACGTTCCTCACCGCCTGGGGCAGCACCACGTAAGCCATGGTGGGCACCGCCCCGAGGCCGGTGGAGCGCGCGGCCTCGGTCTGTCCGACGGGGACGCTGTTGATGCCCGCACGCAGGATCTCGCCGTAATAGGCGCTGGCGTTGAGCAGGAAACCCAGCAGGACGGCGCCCCATGCGCCCAGGTCGATGCCCGCGAAGGGCAGGCCCGAGTAGAGCATGACCAGCAGCACGAGCGGGGGAATCCCGCGGAACAGGTCGGTCCAGAGGGCGGCGAGACGGCGCGCCAGACTGGAGCGCAGGCTTGCCAGGAGGGCCAGTACGACGCCTCCGACCAGGCCGGCCGGGATCACCATGATGGCGAGGAGGAGCGTCTGGCGCAGGCCGCTTAGGAGGATCGGCGACGCCTCCCGGACGATGTCGATGTTGAGGAAGGCCTCGGCGAACTCGTTCATCCGGCTGTCCCTAGCGCTTCCAGCTGTAACGGCCCTCGATCCACCGCCCCACCGCGATCATCGGGGTGAACAGGATGGCATAGGCGATGGCGCCGAGCGTGAGAGGCGAGGGGTTCGAGGAGAAGGCCATCGCGCTCTGCGCGGCGCCCAGTATTTCCGAAACGCCCACCGCGGAGCCGAGCGCGGTGCCCTTGGTGATGGAGATGGCTCGGCTCGTGAGGGGAGGGATGGCCATGCGAAGGGCCTGCGGCAGCACGACCAGGCGGAGGGCGGCGACGAATCCGAGGCCCGTCGAGCGTGCCGCCTCCCATTGACCCCTGGAGACAGCGGTGATGCCGGCCCAGCAGACCTCCTCCGCGAAGGACATGAGAATGAGCGACAGCGCCAGCCAGGTGGCCGCGAAGCCGGAGAAATTCACGCCCACCGTCGGCAGACCGAAGAAGAGGAGCATGATGACGACAAGCGGCGGCAGGGCGCGGAACAGGTCCACGACGACGATGAGCGTCCAGTTCAGGGGGCGAATGCCGAGGCTGCGCAGGCACGCCAGTAGCACGCCGGAGACCAGGCCAGTGACGATGATGAGGCCAGCCAGTATCACCGTCAGGAGGAAGCCCTGCGCCACCGCCGGCCAGTAGCGGGCCATGACCTCCAGGTTGAAGAAGGAGAAGAGGAATCCCTCGAGTCCTTCCATCGGGTCAATGCCGGCCGATCTGTCGGATGAAGCTCTGGGTGCGGGGGTGGCGCGGGGCTCCGAAGATCTCCGTCGGCGGGCCTTCCTCCAGCTTCTCGCCATCCGCCATGAAGACCACGCGGTCGGCCGCGGCCCTGGCGAAGGCCATCTCGTGGCTCACCACCACCATCGTCATCCCGCTCTCCCGCAATTCCCGCATCACTTGCAGCACGCTGCCGACGAGCTCGGGGTCCAGGGCGCTGGTCGGCTCGTCGAAGAGCATGACGCGTGGCTGCAGGGCGATGGCGCGCGCGATGGCGACGCGCTGCTGCTGCCCGCCCGAAAGCTGGGACGGCAGGTGCCCCGCCCGGTCGGCAAGCCCGACGCGGGCCAGCGCCTCCATGCCGGCGGCCTCCGCCTCCACGCGCGACCGGCGCAGGACGTGGCGCAGCGCGAGGGTCACGTTGCCCAGCGCCGTCATGTGCGGATACAGGTTGAAGGACTGGAAGACCATGCCGATCCGGCGGCGGATACGGTTCACATCCGCCCGCTTGTTCAGGATCTCGATGCCGTCCACCTGGATGGAGCCGCTGTCCGGCTCCTCCAGGCGGTTCAGGCAGCGCAGCAGGGTGCTCTTCCCCGAGCCCGACGGGCCGATGATGAAGACGAGCTCCCTCTCCCGCACCGTCAGGTCGATCCCTTTCAGCACGTCCAGCGTCCCGAAGCGCTTCCAGACGGCGCGTGCGTCGATCAGGGGATGGGCCATGGCCGTCGTCAGGGACAGCGGAGTTCGTGGGGCGCCGGGTCGTGGCCGGGGCGGTCGGGCAGGCCGTAGCCGGGGCTGACCGTCCGCTCGAGCGAGTCCGGACTGGGAGCCGTCCCGAACCATTTCTCGGAGATGCGGGCGACCGTGCCGTCCTGCTTCATGCATTCCAGCGCGCCTTCGATCTGGTTGCGCAGGGCGACATTATCCTTGCGAAGGGGAAAGGCCCATTCGATCCGCGTACCGGGAATGACGTAGTCCGGCTGCAGTTGCCGGATGCGCGTGGCGGCGTATCGGATCACCGTGTTTCCGGCGAGGTTGGCATAGGCCCTGCCCGTGAAGACCGCCTGCACGGCGTCCGGCTGGCTGTCGAAGGTCTGCACGGTGAAGCCATAGCGCTCGGCATTGGCCTGCGCCCAGGCATCGTAGTTCGAGCCCTTGTTCACGGCGATCGCCTTGCCCCGCAGTTCGTCGAGGGAGGTGATCGGCTGGGAGCCACGGCGGATGGCGAACTGGTAGTCGCTGTAGAGATAGCCCTCGGTGAAGAGCAGGTTCGCGAGGCGCTCCGGGGTCGGGCTGGTCGGTGCACCGAGGAAGTCGTAGCGGCCGGCGTTCAGCGCCGGGATCAGGCCGGAGAAGGCGACGGCGTCGATGGTCACGGGCCGGCCGAGACGGCGCCCGATCTCGTTGACGAGGTCGATGTTGAAGCCCTGCACGCCGCCTTCGAGGCGGGGAAAGGCATGCGGCGCGAAGGTGCCGTCCACGCCGACCCGCAGCGGCTCCTGGGCGGCGGCGAATCCGGTCGGTGCCGCGACCAGCACCAAGGCAAGGAACAGGCGTCGCATCTGGGTTCTTCCTCTCGCTCTGCGGATGGTTCCCGGCGATCTCAGACCGCGACGATCACGCCGCGGCGCTCCGTGATCAGGCCGTAATGCTCGATCTGCCGGTTGGCCTCGAAGTTGAACGTCGTGCGGCGGTTGTGGAGGCTGAGATCGAGGTCGCAGTCTGCGACCACCACCTCGTCCCCCGTGGTCACCGCCTGGGCGACGATGTCGCCGGTCGGCGCGATGATGCAGCTGCCGCCCATGAACTCGACGCCTTCCTCCATGCCTGCCTTGGCCACCCCGACGACCCAGCAACAGTTCTGATAGGCGCCGGCCTGCATCACCAGGTGGTTGTGGAAGGAGGACAGGTGCGCAGGCTCCTGGACCTGGTGATTTCCCACCATGGTCCGTCGCACGCTGCCTGTGTTGTAGCCGAGCATGATGAGCTCCGCGCCCTGGAGGCTCATGGCCCGGTAGGTTTCCGGCCAGCGCCGGTCGTTGCAGATGGCCATGCCCATCACGCCCCCGAAGGCGCGAAAGACCGGGAAGCCCAGATCTCCGACCTCGTAGTAGCGCTTCTCGAAGTTTCCGGCGCAGCCCGTCGGGTCGGCCTCCTTGCGCCCTGGAAGGTGGATCTTCCGGTACTTGCCGACGATTGTGCCGTCCTTGCCGACGAGGATGGCGGTGTTGAAGCGCTTCTTCCTGCCCGCCTGCTCGGTCAGCTCGGCATATCCGAGATAGAAGCCGATGCCGAGGCGTGCGGCCTCGTCGAACAGCGGCTGGACGTCCGGGTTGGGCATCGCCGCCTCGCAGAAGGCATCCGCCTCGTCAGGATCGTCGAAGACCCAGCGCGGGAAGAAGGTGGTCAGCGCCATCTCCGGATAGACGACAAGCTCGGCGCCGAAGCCATGGGCCTTGCGCAGCATAGCCAGCAGGCGTTCCACCACCTCCGCCCTGCTGTGCGCGCGGGCGACCGGACCCATCTGGGCGGCGGCGACGCGGACCTTTCTTGCCATGCTGTTGGTTCCTTCGCGGATTGCGCCGGTGGGCATTGCGCTTCTGATCTGCCGGCACCGATTGGCAATTGCCATGCCAGGATGCCCGAATCCGTGCAGGATAGGTTGCGTGTGCGGATTCACGAAGGTAGAAATCCTGCACGCCCGCAGGTCTGGCTGCCGGCGGCGCGTTCCGTTGGGTGGAGGGGTGATGCGACGGCGAATCCTTGTGGTGAATCCCAATTCCAGCGTCCACATCACCGCCGCCCTGAGCGACGCTGTCGACGGCCAAAGGGATGGGCATGTTGCCGTCGATTGCGTCACCCTTTCGGAGGGGCCGCCGGGAATCGCGTCGCACACCCACAAGGCCGAAGTGGTGCCGCCGATGCAGGCCCTGATCCGGCGCGAGGAAGGGCAGACCGATGCCTTCGTGGTCGCGTGCTTCGGGGATCCCGGACTGCTCGCCATGCGGGAGGCGACGCGGCGTCCCGTCTTCGGCATGGGGGAATGCTCCTTCTACACCGCCATGTCTCTCGCAGACCGCTTCGGCGTCATCTCGGTCGTCGAGGCCTCGCGCCCTCGGCTCGCTCGCTACCTGCGCGAGCTCGGCCTGACCGACCGCTTCGCCGGGAGCGTGGCGGCGGGCATCCCGGTGGTCGGGCTCGCGGATGATCCCGCCCGGACGTTGGACAGCCTGTGCAACGCCGGTGCCGCGCTCGTTGCCATGGGTGCCCAGGCCGTGATCACCGGTTGCGCCGGCATGGCGGCCTATCGCGCCGCCCTCGCCTCCAACATCGGGGTACCGGTCGTCGAGCCGACCCAGGCGGCCGTCGCCATGGCCGCCGGCATCCTCCGTTCCCAGGCAGGCTAGACCCCATGCAGAGATTCGACACCGTGATCCGCGGCGGCACCGTCGTTACCGCAGCGGATACCATGCAGGCCGATATCGGCATCCTCAATGGTGCCATCGCGGCCATCGGGCGCGGGCTGTCCCCCGGCGCCACCGAGATCGATGCCGGGGGGCTGCTGGTGCTGCCCGGGGGGATCGACAGCCACTGCCACATCGCGCAGCCGAAGCGCGGCACGCCCGTCGTCAGCGCGGATACCTTCGAGAGCGCGACCACCTCGGCGGCGTTCGGCGGAACGACGAGCGTCATCTGCTTCTCGCCGCAGTTCAAGGGAGGCTCCCTGACGCCGGAGCTGCGTGCCTATCAGGAGACGGCGCGGCAGTCCGTCCTCGACTACAGCTTCCACCTGATTGTCACGGACCCGACCCCCGCGGTGCTTGGGGAGTTGCCGGCACTGATCGCGGAGGGGCACCGGTCGATCAAGATCTTCATGACCTACGAGGCCAGCCGGCTGGACGACCGGCAGGTGCTGGAGGTGCTCGCCGCGGCGCGTGAGCACGCCGCCTTCGTCACGGTCCATGCGGAGAACCACGACGCCATCCGCTGGATGACCACCCGGCTGGAAGCCGCGGGACTCACCACGCCGCCCTATCACGCCGTGAGCAAGCCGCCCCTGGTGGAGCGGGAGGCCATCCACCGCATCATCATGCTCGCCGAGCTTCTGGACCAGCCGATCCAGATCTTCCACGTCAGCAGCGCCCAGGGCATTTCCGAGATCCGCCGGGCGCAGGAGCGCGGGCTGAAGATTCATGCGGAGACCTGCCCGCAGTACCTCGTGCTGACGGCAGAGGCGCTGCAAGGCGAGGGCTTCGAGGGGGCGAAGGCGATCTGCAGCCCGGCGCTGCGGGAGCCGGCCGATCAGGAAGCGCTGTGGCAGGCGCTCCGCGACGGCGTGCTGGGCGTGGTCTCCTCGGACCACGCGCCCACGCGCTTCGGCGGGGCGGACGGCAAGCAGGCCTTCGGGGCGCATGCCCCCTTCTCCAAGGTGGCGAACGGCGTGCCGGGGCTGGAGACGCGCCTGCCGCTCCTGTTCTCGGAAGGCGTCGTGAAGGGGCGGATCGACCTGCAGCAGTTCGTGGCGGTGACCGCGACGAACCCCGCCAAGCTCTTCGGGCTGTACCCCCGCAAGGGATCCATCGCGATCGGCATGGATGCCGACCTGGCGATCTGGGACCCCGGCTGCAGGCGCCGCATCGCCAATGCCGAGCTGCACCACGCCGTGGACTACACGCCCTATGAGGGGATGGAGGTGACGGGTTGGCCGATGACCACGCTGGTCCGCGGGACGGTCGTGGTGCAGGACGGCGCCCGCCGCGTGGAGCCTGGCTTCGGCCGCTTCCTGGCGCGCGGGCCCTATCCGGCCATGCAGCCCAGGGGCGTCTTCCCCACGGGCTTCGACCCCTTCGCCACGACAGGCTGAGGAGACCGAGATGGATCTGCGTTTGGAGGGACAGGTCGCCCTCGTCACCGGCGCCTCGGCCGGGCTCGGCGTCGGCATCGCGCGGCTCCTGGCCGCGGAGGGCTGCCGGCTCGGCATCCTCGCCAGGCGGCGCGACCGGCTCGACGCCCTCGCGGCGGAGCTGCCGCCCGGCGCGGAAGCCCTGGTGATCGAGGAGGACATCATCGCGCCGGGGGCTCCGGAGCGCGTGCGCACGGCCATGGAAGGGCGCTTCGGGTGCTGTGACATCCTCGTCAACAATGCCGGCGGCAGCCGGCCGCAGGCCGATCTCGGCAGCGACGACGCCTGGACCGAGGCCATGCTGCTGAACTTCGAGGCGGGGCGGCGCCTCTCGCACGCCATCATCCCCGGGATGCGCGCGCGCCGCTACGGCCGCATCGTCTGCCTCACCGGCCAGGACGAGCCGCGCGAGGTCAACGCGGCCAATGCGCCGAACGGCGCCGTCCACATCTGGGCCAAGGCGATGTCGCGTCACCTCGGGCCCGAGGGCATCACCGTCAACTGCGTGGCGCCGGGCCGAATCCATTCGGAGCAGGTGGACCGGCGCCTGATGGCCGATGCGGAGGTCCACCGGAAGGCCCTGGCGGACATCCCGGTCGGCTATCTGGGCGAGCCGGAAGACCTCGCGGTGCTGGTCGCCCTCCTCTGCTCGCCGCGCGCGCGCTACATCACGGGCCAGGTCATCCATGTGGATGGCGGCACGCGGCGCTTCAGCCATTGAGACCAGGCGGATCGGACCGATGAGCATCCAGGCGTCGAACTCTCCCATCTTGGCCGCCTATGTCGCGCGCACGCCTGCCTCGGCCGCGGCCTATGAGCGGGCCTGCGGGGTCTTCCCGGGCGGCGTGACGCATGACAGCCGCTACATGCTGCCCCATCCGCTGAGCGTGGTCCGTGCCGCCGGAGCGCGGAAGTGGGATGCGGACGGTCACGAGTATGTCGACTATGTCGGCGGTCACGGCTCCCTGATCCTGGGCCACGCCCATCCCGACATGGTGGCCCGCGTCGACGAGCAGGTGGCGCGGGGCACCCATTACGGCGCCAGCCATGAGCTGGAGCTGCGCTGGGGCGAGCTGATCCGAGACATGGTGCCCTGCGCCGAGCTGGTGCGCTTCACCAACTCCGGCACTGAGGCCACGCTGATGGCGCTGCGCCTCGCTCGCGCCGCCACGGGCCGGCACCGCATCCTCCGCCTGCGCGGCCATTTCCACGGTTGGCACGACCATGTGGCGTTCGGCGTGACGAACCACTTCGAGGGCAGCCCGACGCCGGGCGTGCTGCCGGAGCTGGCCGGGAACGTCGTGCTGTCGGACCCCAACGACCTGCCGGGTCTCCTCGCGACTCTCGATGCGCATGATGGGGAGATCGCGGCGGCCATCCTGGAGCCCACCGGGTCGAGCTACGGGCAGGTGCCGCTGTCCCGCGACTTCGTGGCCGCGATGCGGGCGGAGACGGCGCGGCGTGGCATCCTCCTGATCTTCGACGAGGTGGTGACCGGGTTCCGCGTGGCGCGGGGCGGGGCGCAGGAGGCCCTGGCCATCACCCCCGATCTCGCTACCCTGGCCAAGATCATGGCGGGCGGCCTGCCCGGCGGCGCGGTGGTCGGCCGCCGTGACGTGCTGGAGCTGCTCGATCCCCTCCGTGCCCCGGCGCACGGCGTGGAGAAGATCGGCCACCAGGGCACCTACAACGCCAACCCCCTCAGCGCCGCCGCCGGGATCGCGACGCTTGAGATCCTGCGCGACACGGATGCCTTGGAACGGACCCATGCCTATGCCGCCAGGCTGCGTGCCGGGGCAACGGAGGTCCTGGCCGAGGCGGGCTTGCCATGGGCGGCCTATGGCAGCAGTACGGGCTTGCATGTCTTCACCAACCCCCTGGGCCTGGCGATCGACCCGAGGACCTTCGATCCGTTGTCCCTGGGCTATGCCGACCTGAAGATACCGCGGGGGAATCCGGTGGTGACGCGCTTCCGCTTGGCCATGCGGCTGAACGGGGTGGACCTGTCCCCCTGGCCGGGCGGACCGGCCTCGGCCGCGCATGGAGAGGCGGAGCTCGACCGGACGTTGGAGGCCATGCGGCAGAGCATCCGCCTGATGCGCGAGGCGGGCGACGTGGCCTAGACGCTGCAGGATATCATGCGCCAACTTCCGCCGGACATGGAGCGTCGGATCAGCCTCGGTGCCGAGCATCTGGGCGAAGCGGGTCGCGCCGTGGCCAACCTGATCATCTCGCAGCCGGCGGAGGCAGCCCTGCTGACGGCGGGCCGCCTGGCGGAGATGCTTGGGGTCAGCGAGTCGACGGTGGTGCGCTTCGCCCAGGCCATCGGCTATGCGGGTTTCCCGGCGCTGCGGCGCGACCTGCAGGATCAGGTGCGGCAATACCTGAACCAGACGGGGCGGATCGCTGCCATGCCGTCCCTCTCGCGTGGCGCCAGTGCGGCACGCCGGTCCCTGGAGATGGATGCAGAGAATCTGCGGGACACGCTGGAACGCCTTGACCCCGCCCAGATGAAGGCGGCGGTAGCGATGCTCGTGGAGGCGCGGCGCGTCTATGTCATCGGTATGCGCAGCGTGTTCGGCCTCGCCGACACGCTGGTCTTCCACCTGCAGCATATCCTGGACCATCCCATCCTGGTCGATCCTGCCAGGGGCGTTCGCCTCGATCAGATGGCGGGCATTGGGCGGTCCGACGTCCTTCTTGCGATGAGCTTCCCTCGGTATTCGCGCATCGTGGAGGGGGCGCTAAGGATTGCAAGGAGGTACGAGGCGAGGACGATCGTCGTGACCGACTCGGGTCTCTCCCCGCTGGCAGCCCTGGCGGACATCTATTTCAGCACGCCCACGAGGAGCGGCTTCTTCGGAAACTCCCTGACAGGCGCGATGGGCATCCTCAATGCACTGCTATCGGAGCTGCTTGTTGTGAACCGCAGAAAGGTCCTCAGGTCGTTCAAGGCCAGGGGAAACTTCGATCTCCGCATAGCGGATATCCCCATCGACGGTGATGAACATTCCTTCATCGCTCCGACGAGGAGTCGCAGCCCGAAGAGGTAGCGGATTGACCTGCTGGCCCTCAACCTGCTCGTCGCCTCGGGCAGTGCCGACACGCTGCACAAGATGCTGGTCAGCTAACTCGGCGAGCAGCGCTCCGAGGATAGCAACGGCGTGTTCCGCACCCGGGCGATCGCGCTGGTTGGCACCATCGTTCCGGTGCTGGTCTAGATGTGCGACAACAGGCGTATCCTGGTGAACATCGAGACCATCCGCTTCGCGCTGGAGCTGCGCTCCATCGGTACGCCCGCGACGCGGCAGATCTTCCTGCACCGCGAGTGACCCGCCCCCTTAGAAACGGGCCCTTGGTAATGTGAGTCCGGCGGAGCCGTGGAGGGTATCGGGATGGCAAGGAAGCACCAAAAGCCAGAGGAGATCGTGGCGAATCTGCGCCAGGTCGAGGTGCTGCTGGCGCAGGGGAAGTCGGCGGTCGAAGCCGCGCGTGTGATCGGGGAGACGGAGCAGACCTACTACCGCTGGCGCAGCGAGTACGGTGGGCTGAAGCTGGATCAGGTAAAACGGCTGAAGCTGCTGGAACAGGAGAACGGCAGGCTTCGCCGAGGCGAAGGTCCTCATCGAGGGTTGGCGGAAGCACTACAACGCCGTCCGCCCGCACTCCTCACTCCGCTACCAACCCCCCGCGCCAGAAGTGCTCCTGACGTCGAGCCTACCAACTCCAGCAAGACGCCTACCCTCCGGATCAGGCCCGACCATCCCCATCCGACACTAAAAATCCGCCCGGACCCCTCGTGGGGGCTGGTCAATGCGGCGTGGTTCATCTCGCACAGGACGCCGACGCGGGCGTAGACGGCCCGGATCTGTCAGAGACGTTCGATCAGGCCGAACAGGCGGACGGCCTGGTGGCCTCTGAACCGCGCCGGGTTTGGCGGAGGCTGTTTGGCGTGAGTCAGGCCGCCAGGGCTATGGCCTCCTGGGCGGCATAGTAGCGCGCCTCCGCCTCGGCGGGCGGGATGTTTCCGATCGGCTCGAGGAGGCGGCGGTTGTTGAACCAGTCCACCCATTCGAGGGTGGCGAACTCGACGCCCTCCAGGCTGCGCCACGGGCCGCGGCGCCGAATGACCTCGGTCTTGAACAGGCCGATGACGCTCTCGGCCAGCGCGTTGTCGTAGCTGTCGCCGACGCTGCCGACCGACGGCTCGATGCCCGCTTCCGCCAGGCGCTCGGTGTAGCGGATAGACACGTATTGGACCCCGCGATCGCTGTGATGGATCAGCCCCATGCCCTGGACAGGCCGCCGGTCATGCAGCGCCTGCTCCAGGGCATCCAGGACGAAGCCAGCATGGGAGGTGCGCGACACCCGCCAGCCGACGATCCGCCGCGCGAAGGTGTCGATGACGAAGGCGACGTAGACGAAGCCCTGCCAGGTCGCGACGTAGGTGAAGTCCGACACCCAGAGCAGGTTCGGCCGCGGCGCCAGGAACTGCCGGTTTACCCGGTCGGCCGGGCATGGCGCGCCCTTGTCGGGCACCGTCGTCCTGGTCTCCTTGCCACGCACCACGCCGCGCAGGCCCATCTGGCGCATCAGCCGCGCCACCGTGCAGCGGGCGACCGACGTCCCCTCGCGGCCGAGCTGGCGCCAGACCTTCCGCACGCCGTAGACGCCGAAGTTCTCGGCGTGGACCCGCCGCACCTCCGCCCGCAGCATGCTGTCCCGCTGCGACCTGGCCGAGCCCAGAGTGGGATCGGCGCGGCGCGCGGCATGGGCGTGGTAGGTGGACGGGGCGATCGGCAGAACCCGGCAGATCGACTCGACCCCGTACACGCCCCGATGATCGTCGATGAAGGCGATCATGGCTTCGACCGGCGGTCGAGCTCCGCCAGGGCAAAATACGCTGATGCCTTGCGCAGGATCTCGTTCGCCTGGCGCAGCTCGCGGTTCTCCCGCTCCAGCGCCTTGATGCGATCCCGATCCTCGCTCGTGGGCCCGGCACGCTTGCCGCGGTCACGCTCGGCCTGCCGGACCCAGCGACGCAGCGTCTCCGCCGTGCAGCCGATCTTCGCCGCGATCGAGCCAATCGCCGCCCATTGCGAGCCATGCTCCCCGGCGCCGTCCAGCACCAGCCGCACCGACCGCTCCCGAACCTCAGGCGAGTAGCTCGCCGCCGTCTTCTTCGCCGTCATCGCTCCATCCTCTCAACGGTTGGAGCCTCCGCCAAACCCGGCGCGGTTCACTCCGGCATTCCTCGCAGCCACGCGAGCGAGCTCTGGCTCGTCTCCCCTCGGCGCGTCGTGAGCGCGTCCATCTGGCGCCACTGATCGGGCGACAGCCCGTCGGTGAGGCCGCGATGGACCTCGCTCCGCGCCATGTGCCGGACGTCCAGGCAGACGGGATGGCGCAGGCAGAGGAGCATCAGCGCGTCGCCCGGAGCTGGGGGCCGCCGGCTGCCTGGTGCTGGATGTAAGCTGCCACGAGGCCGCAGGCGAGCAGCAGCACCAGCGCGAAATAGCACCTGTATTCCCCCTTTCTCCTGGGGCGAGGCCATCAGCGTGTCGCGTCAAGCGCAAGGTTGAGGCTGAGCACGTTCACCCGCGGCGCACCGAGGAAGCCGAGCGCCGGCGCCACCGTGTTCGCTGCGACCAGCGCGCGCACGCGCTCCACCGGAATGGCGCGGGCCGCCGCGACGCGGGCCACCTGGCGGGCGGCGTTCTCCGGGCTGATGTCCGGATCGAGCCCGGAGCCGGAGGCGGTGACCGCGTCGGCCGGCACCGGGGCCGGGCCGGACTCCGCCATCCGCTCCTGCACTGTGTCGATCAGCATCTGGCTGGTCGGGCCGCGCTGCGAGGCGGCGGAGGCGGCGGCGTTGTAGGGGGCATCGACCGTCTTGCTGCCGTCCTGCGGGTCGGCCGCAGACGTCGCGGAAGGGCGCGGATGGAAGTAGCGCGCCTCCGTGAAGGTCTGGCCGATGAGGGCGGAGCCGATCACGCGCCCATCACGCTCGATCAGAGAGCCGCCGGCCTGGGACGGCAGGGCGACGCCGGCGATCCCGGTAAAGGCGGCCGGCACCGCGAGGCCGAGCAGGAGGGTGAAGCCAACGACGACGGTCGCGGCGGGGCGAAGCAGGGACATGGCTCAGGCGATCCCGAGAAGCTGGAGGAGGACGTCGATGACCTTGATGCCGAGGAACGGGGCGACGAGGCCGCCGAGGCCGTAGATCAGCAGATTGCGCCGCAGCACCGCCGCCGCGCCGCTGGGCGTGTAGCGCACGCCGCGCAGCGCCAGCGGCACCAGGGCCACGATGATCAGCGCGTTGAAGATCACCGCCGACAGGATGGCGCTCTCGGGGCTGGCGAGGCGCATGACGTTCAGCGCCTGGAGTTCCGGGTACTGGGTGACGAAGATCGCCGGCAGGATGGCGAAGTACTTCGCCACGTCGTTGGCGATGGAGAAGGTGGTCAGCGCGCCGCGGGTGATCAGCAGCCCCTTGCCGATCTCCACCACCTCGATGAGCTTGGTGGGATCGCTGTCGAGGTCGACCATGTTGCCCGCCTCCCGCGCCGCCTGGGTGCCCGTCTGCATGGCGACTCCAACATCGGCCTGGGCCAGCGCCGGCGCGTCGTTGGTGCCGTCCCCGGCCATGGCGACCAGCCGCCCTTCTCCCTGGGCGCGGCGGATGTAGTCCAGCTTGTCCTGCGGCGTCGCCTCGGCGATGAAGTCGTCCACCCCCGCCTCGGCGGCGATGGCGGCCGCCGTCAGGCGGTTGTCGCCCGTCACCATCACCGTGCGGATGCCCATAGCGCGAAGCTGGACGAAGCGGTCGCGGATGCCGGGCTTGACCAAGTCCTTCAGCTCGATCGCGCCCAGCAGCCGACCGTCCTTCGCGACGACCAACGGCGTGCCGCCGCCGCGGGCGATGCGCTCCACCGCCTCGCGCAGCGCGGCCGGGGCCTCGCCGCCGGTGGCCCGGATCAGGCTGTCGGCCGCGCCCTTGCGGTACTGTCCTTCCGGCAGGTCGATGCCGGAGATGCGGGTCTGAGCCGTGAAGGGCACCACCTTGGCGCCGGCCGGCAGCACGGGCGGGGCGATGCCGTGGCGGTCCCGCGCGAAGGCTATCACCGAGCGGCCCTCCGGCGTCTCGTCCGCAAGGGAGGACAGCACGGCGGCCTCGGCCAGATCCTGTTCCGCCACGCCGGGCAGCGGATTGAAGGCGGCCGCCTGGCGGTTGCCCAGGGTGATGGTGCCCGTCTTGTCCAGCAGCAGCACGTCCACGTCGCCCGCCGCCTCCACCGCGCGGCCGGAGGTCGCCATGACGTTGAAGCGTACGAGGCGGTCCATGCCGGCGATGCCGACCGCCGAGAGCAGCCCGCCGATGGTCGTGGGGATCAGCGTCACCAGCAGCGCCGCCAGGACGGGCACCGAGGGAGGTTGGCCGTTCCAGCTCGCCAGCCCCACCACGGAGGCCACGGCGATCAGGAAGATGATCGTCATGCCCACGAGCAGGATGTCGAGTGCGATCTCGTTCGGCGTCTTCTGGCGGGAGGCGCCCTCGACGAGGGCGATCATGCGGTCGATGAAGGTCGAGCCGGGCGCCGCGGTGATCCGGACGACGATCCAATCGGAGACGACCAGGGTGCCGCCCGTCACGGCGCTGCGGTCGCCGCCCGATTCGCGGATCACGGGCGCGCTCTCGCCGGTCACGGCCGCCTCGTTCACGGAGGCGATGCCCTGGACCACCTCCCCGTCCGATGGGATCAGGTCGCCGGGCTCGACCAGGACGTGGTCGCCAATGCGCAGCTCCGTGGCGCTGCGGGGCTGCCAAGCGGCGCAGTCGTCGGGGCGCGCCAGCCACTTGGCCTGGGTCTCCGTGCGGGCCTGGCGCAGGCTCTCGGCGCGCGCCCGGCCGCGGCCCTCGGCCACCGCCTCCGCGAAGGTCGCGAAGAGCACGGTGAACCAGAGCCAGACCGCGATGCCCGCCTGGAAGGCCCAGGGCTCGCCCAGGAAGGCGGCCCGGGCGGCGAGCAGGGTGACCAGGATGGAGACCACCTCGGTCACGAAGATCACGGGGTTCCGCAGCAGCGTCGCGGGGTTCAGCTTGCGGAACGCGTCGCCCATGGCCCGCGGCAGGAGGGCCGGGTCCAGCATGGACGGCCGGACGCCGCGCGCGGCGCCGGTGGTGGTATCGAGCATGATGGTATGCCTCAGAAGGTCTTGCCGGCGAGCAGGGTGAAATGCTCGGCGATCGGACCCAGGGAGAGGGAGGGCAGGAACTGCAGCCCGCCGAGGATGAGGATCACGCCGGCCAGCAGCCCGGCGAAGAGCGGGCCGTGGGTGGGGAAGGTGCCCGCGCTCTCGGGGGCCTTCGCCTTGGCCGCCAAGGATCCCGCAATGGCCATCACCGGCACGACGTAGGCGAAGCGCCCCAGCAGCATCGCGAGGCCGAGGGTGACGTTCATCCACGGTGTATCCGTGGTGAGGCCGCCGAAGGCCGAACCGTTGTTCCCGGCCGCCGAGCTATAGGCGTAGAGCATCTCGCTAAGCCCGTGCGGTCCGGCATCCTGGATCGAGGCCGCCGCCGCGGGCAGCACCACCGCGACCGCGGTGAAGCCGAGGATGACGGTGGGCAGGATCAGCACCGCCAGCATGGCGAGCTTGATCTCGCGCGCCTGGACCTTCTTGCCCAGGTATTCCGGCGTGCGCCCGACCATCAACCCGGCGACGAAGACCGCCAGCAACGCGAAGACGAGCATGCCGTAGAGCCCCGAGCCGACGCCGCCCGGCAGCACCTCGCCGAGCTGGATGAGGAAGAGCGGGACCATGCCCCCGAGCGGCATGAAGCTGTCGAACATCGCGTTCACCGCGCCGCAGGAGGCGCCGGTGGTGGTCGCGGCGAAGAGGGCGACGAGCGGCAGGCCGAAGCGGACCTCCTTGCCCTCCATGTTGCCCAGGCCGGGATCGACGCCCAGCGCGGTCAGCAGCGGGTTGCCCGCGGCCTCGGCGGCGTAGATGACGCCCGTGGCCAGGAGGATGAAGCCGACCATCACCGCCAGCAGCGCGCGGCCCTGGCGGATGTCGCCGACGATGCGGCCGAAGGTCAGGCAGAGGGCGAAGGGAATGACCTGCTGGGCCATGATCTGCAGCGACGTGGCGATCGCGTCCGGCCCCTCGAAGGGATGCGCCGCGTTCACGCCGAAGAAGCCGCCGCCATTGGTGCCCAGGTGCTTGATGGCGACCTGGAAGGCGACGGGGCCGAGCGCGATGATCTGCTCCGCGCCCTCCAGCGTCGTGGCCGTCGCGTAGTCCGCGAAGGTCTGCGGCATGCCGAGCGCGACGAAGGCGGCGCCGAGGACGAGGCTCATCGGCAGCAGCACGTAGAGGTTCACGCGGATGAAGTCGGTCCAGAAATTCCCCAGCTCCCGCACGCCGCCGCGCGCGAAGGCGCGCGACACGGCGGCGGCCAGCGCGATGCCCGTGGCGGCCGAGAGGAAGTTCTGCACGGTGAAGCCGGCCATCTGCGACAGGTAGGAGGCTGCGGCCTCGCCCGAATAGGCCTGCCAGTTTGTGTTGGTGACGAAGCTGACGGCCGTGTTGAAGGCGAGCCAGGGCGACATGCCGTCGAAACCGCGCGGGTTCAGCGGCAGCACCCCCTGCAGGCGCAGGATGGCGAAGAGCAGCAGGAAGCCCGCCGCGTTGGCGGCGAGCATGGCGAGGGCATAGCCCTTCCAGTCCTGCCCGCGGCCGGGATCTATGCCGCCCAGCCGATGGAAGGCGGCCTCCACGGGGCGCAGCCAGGCGACGCGGCCGTCCAGCACGGCGGCGATGTGGCGGCCGAGCGGCACGGCGATCGCCACGGCGAGGAGGAGGACGAGCGCGATCTGCGCCCAACCGATGAGGGTCATGGGATCACAGGCTTTCCGGACGCAGCAGCGCCCATAGCAGGTAGGCCAGCAGGCCGGCGCCCACGGCGCCGCCGAGGATGAGGTCGAGCATGGCGCGTCAGACCCGGTCGCACCCGGCGACATAGGCGGCCATCAGCGCGAAGCCGCCGAGACCGAGGGCAATGAGGGCAAGGTCGAGCATGGAACTCTCCGGCCGGCGTGTGGCCGGCACCGGGGAGATCAATCGGGAAGAGCGCGTAAAGAAGCCATTCGTGGTCCAGGCGGTCCCCATAAAACTCGCATAAAAATATGCGACGCTGTCGCTCCGGCGGCAGATTTTACGGGGATTTTATGCCAGGAGCGCGAGATCATGATCGCGATTTTACGCCATTCCGGCCAGATCACGGAGGGTATGACGACGGGAGCACAGCCGCATGTCAGCCGCCATCTCGCGCCTTCCCCTGCCCTTGCCTGCACGTTTCGCCTCGCCCGTGCGCAGGTCGAGGCGTCGTGGAACATTCCGCATGGCGCGCCGCCTCGGATCGCGGTGGGCGAAGGCCGTCTCGGCCGTCATGTTCCTGCTGTGGAGTTTCGTCGGATCGCTTGCCCTGGGGCTTTGCACGCCGGCGACGTCGGAACCGGTCCTGGCCCCGCTGTGGCTCGGCGTGGCCGTGGCCATCGGCCTCCTCGGCCTTACGATCGGCGTCCTCACCGATCCGCGCCGCGATCGCTGAGCACCGGAACCGGCCACCGCGCTGGCCGGCCCCCGCCGCTGCGGCGCGGCCCGTGACGCCACCGGCCAATGCGTCGCGGGACCCCGCGCGCCCTGATCCGGACGCCCTGCTCGCCGCCGCGGCGCGCGAGGGCCGCGGCCGGCTGAAGGTGTTCCTCGGCGCGGCCCCGGGCGTGGGCAAGACCTACGAGATGCTGACAGAGGCCCGGCGGCGCGCGCTCGGCGGTGCCGACATCGTCGTCGGGCTGGTCGAGACCCATGGCCGCTCGGAGACGGCGGCGCAGGTGGCGGGGCTGGAGTTCCTGCCCCGCGTCCGGATGGAACACCGCGGGCGGATGCTGGAAGAGTTCGACCTCGACGCGGCCCTCCTCCGCCACCCCGGCATCCTCGTGGTGGACGAGCTGCCCCATACCAATGCCCCCGGCAGCCGCCATCCCAAGCGCTGGCAGGACGTGGAGGAGCTGCGCGCCGCCGGGATCGAGGTCTGGACGGCGATGAACGTGCAGCACCTGGAGAGCCTGTCCGACGCCGTCGCGCGTATCACCGGCGTGCGCGTGGCCGAGACGGTGCCCGACCACGTGCTGGCTGGTGCCGACGCGGTGGAGCTGATCGACATCCCCCCCGCCGAGCTGCTGGAGCGGATGCGCCAGGGCAAGATCTACCGCCCTGACCAAGCGCAGCGGGCGATGAAGAGCTTCTTCCGCGAGGGCAACCTCGCCGCGCTGCGCGAGATGGCGCTGCGGCGCACGGCAGAGCGGGTCGATGCCGACGTCACCGGCTACATGCGCGCCAACGCCATCGCGGGTCCCTGGCCGGCCGGGGAGCGCGTGATGGTGCTGGTCGGCGGCGAGGCCTCGGCCGAGGCCGCGGTGCGCCAGGCCCGCCGTATCGCCGACGCCCTGCGCGCGCCGCTGGTCGCCCTGCATGTCGAACGGCCCGGGGCGGCGGGCGGCGACCCCGGCCCCGCGCTGCGCCTGGCCGAAGGGCTGGGCGCGGAGACGGAAACGGTGGTGGACACCGACCTGCCGCGTGCCATCCTCGCCGCAGCGCGGGCGCGCAACGTCACCCACCTCGTCATCGGCCGCGGCCGCCCGAGCCTCTGGCGCCGCCTGACCGGGCGCACCCTCTCCGCCACCCTGCTGCGCCGGGCTTCCGACTTCGCGCTGCACCTGGTTCCCAACCCGGCCGCCGCGGGGCGGCCCCTGGCCCCGCCGGCCGCACGCGCCTTCCCCCGCTGGCTCGACTGGGTCGCCGTGCCCGTCCTCGCCCTGCTGGCCACGGGGGTCAACCTGGCGCTCGACGAGCGGGTGACGGAGGGCTCGCTCGGCATGGTCTACCTCGCCGCGACCGTGGCCGCGGCCGTCGCCTCGGGGCCGGCGCACGGGCTCGCCGCGGCGGTGCTGTCCTTCCTGCTATGGAACTACCTCTTCATCGCGCCGCGCTACACGCTGACGATCGATGGCCCGCAGGAGATCCTGGGGGCGATCGTCTTCGGCCTCGTCGCCCTGCTGCTCGCCGGCACCACCGGGCGGCTCGGGCGGTCCGTCCGCGCCGCGCAGGCGCGCATCCTCGGCCTGCGCCGGCTGGCGGAGTTCAGCCGGCGCCTGGGAGCGCCGATGGACCGCCCCGCCCTGCTGTCCCTCATCGCCGAGGAGGCGCAGCGCATCGCCGGCTGCCCCGTCTGCGTCCTGATGCCGCTCTCGGGCGAGGATCTGCCGGGCCTCGGCCTGCCGCGCGGGCGCCGGCCGGACGACGCCGACCTCCTCCCCCGCGCCAGCGCCCCGGCCGGCGCGGAGCCGGACGACGCCGCCATGGCCGCGGCGCGCTGGGCCTACGCGAAGGGCCGCGTGACCGGCTGGAGCACGGATACGTTGCCCAACATCGCCTGGCAGTTCCAGCCGCTGCTCACGCAGGGCGGTGTCGCGGGCCTCGTCGCCCTGCGCTTTGCCGACCGCGTCGAGCCGCTGGACGCGGAGCGGGAGCGCGCGCTGGACGCGCTGCTGGACCAAGCCGCCGTCGCGCTGGAGCGCGCCGAGCTGATGGAGGAGCGGGCGCGCGGCGCGGCACGGGCGGAGGCGGATACGCTGCGCACGACCCTGCTCACCTCCCTCGGCCACGACCTGCGCACCCCGCTGACCGGCATCCGCGGCTCGCTGGAGACGCTGCGGACGATGGGGGATTCCCTGCCGCCTGAGGCGCGTGCCGACCTCCTGCTGGCCGCCGAGGAGGAGACCGCGCGCCTCGGCCGCTTCGCCACCAACATCCTCGACATGGTGCGCCTCGAGAGCGGGCATGTGGCGCTGCGGCGCGAGCCGCTGGACCTGCCCGCCGCCATCGACGCGGTGGCCGGACGCGCGGCGCAGGCGACCGGCCGGGCGGTGGAACGGCGGCTCGACCCCCACCTCCCCGCGCCCTCCCTGGACCCGGTGCTGTTCGACCAAATCCTCTCCAACCTGCTGGACAACGCGCTGAAGTTCTCCGGCCCGGCCGGGGCCGTCGCTGTGGCGGCGCGGCGCGAGGGCGCCAGCGTCGTCGTCTCGATCGAGGATGACGGGCCGGGCATCCCGCGGGAGGAGCTGGCGCACATCTTCGACCCGTTCTTCCGGGCCTCCCGCACCGACCGCGTCGCGGCGGGCAGCGGCCTGGGCCTCGCCATCGCCCGCGGCCTCGTCCGCGCCATGGGCGGGACGATCGCGGCGGAGAGCCCGATCCGCGACGGACAGGGGACGCGCATCGCCGTGCGCTTCCCCGCGTGAGCGGCGCATCCCCCGGCCCGGGGGTGCCGCGCATCCTCGTGGTCGACGACGAGCCCCAGATCCATCGCTTCCTCGCACCGGCGCTCACCGCCTCCGGCTACGAGCCGGTGCGGGCGGACGACGCCGCGGCGGGCCTGCGCCTCGCGACCACCCATTCCCCGGCCGCCGTGCTGCTCGATCTCGGGCTACCGGACCTCGACGGGCAGGCGGTCATCCCGCGCCTGCGGGCCTTCACCGCCGCACCCATCATCGTGCTTTCGGCGCGAGGCGGGGAGCGGGCCAAGGTGGCGGCGCTGGATGCCGGCGCCGACGACTATGTGGAGAAGCCCTTCGCGCTCTCCGAGCTGCTGGCGCGGCTGCGTGCCGCCCTGCGCCGCGCGGCGGCCGCGGCGGGGCAGGACCCGCCGGCGGTAGCGTTTCAGATCGGTCCGCTCGCCATGGATCTCGCGGCGCGGACGGCGACGCTGGACGGCTCGCCGCTGCGCCTGACGCCGCGCGAATGGGATCTCCTCGTCGCCCTGACGCGGGGAGGGGCAGGGCGCGTCGTTACCCAGCGCCAGCTCCTTGATGCGGTATGGGGGCCGGGACATGCGGAGGACGCCCAGTACCTGCGCGTCTACATCGGTCACCTGCGCCAGAAGCTGGGTTCGTCGGCGGGGCTGATCCGCACCGAGCCAGGCGTCGGCTACCGTCTGTCCCGGGAGTAACGTCGTCGCGCGCGGATGCGGGTGTCATACGCGGCCGCTCCGTTCGACATCGCCCTACCATGACAGCCGCGCCCTCTGCTGAGGCGCGGGGGGACGCAGGCCCGCTCTCACCCGATCCGCCGCCGCGCCGGCCCGGCTGCGAGGACGGCGTTCATCGACCCCGGCACATCCTGGGAACATGGCTCTGGGGAGAGCTTCGACGGCAGCCAGCGCGATGCGCGGCTGACACGACTGGACCGCCCGGCGCTGGTCCAGCTCCTCGATTGGATCGGCCTGACGCCGACGGGCAATCTCGGCGTGTCGCTGGTCAGCGGCGCCCCCGTCTGGGAGGAAATCGGCTACCAGCTTGGGGCGACGCTGATCCTGTCGCTGGGCGCGCTGGGCTTCGCGCTGGTGCTCGGGCCGCTGCTGGGCGCGCTGGCGGGGCTGTGGCCCGGCGGTGTCGCGGACCGCGCAGGCATGGTCGCGGCCGCCGCTCTGCGCGCGGTGCTGAGCTTCGTGCTCGGCCTGCTGCTGATGGTGGCCTTCGCGGCGACACTGAGCTGGCTGCCGGCGGCGGGCTTCGACGACTGGTCCAACCTGCTGCTGCCGGCCGCCTCGCTCGGGTTGGTGCTGGCGGCCGCCTCCGCGCATCGCGCGCGACGGCGTGGTCGCCGCCACCCGCTCCCCCTTCTTCGCCTTCGCGCGCCTGAAGGGCCTGACCCAGGCCCAGGCGACGAGCGGCACGTGCCGCGCAACGCGGCCGTGCCGCTCGTCGCCTATCTCGCGGTGAACTTCGCTCTGCTGGTGGAGGGCGCGGTGGTGATCGAGGAGCTGTTCGCCTGGGCGTGGCGCGCACGCGCTACCAGAAGCTCTACCAGGACCCGGTCGCAACCTTCGCGCCGCGCCGGACGCTGCGCGAGGTTTCCGCCGAGCGCGGCAGCGCCGTGCTGCTCGTCATGCATGGCAGGGCCATGGCCGACAAGGCGGCGGCGCGGCAGGTCGCGCTGGGCGCCGCCTGATACGGGCGGCCGGACCCGTCGACCGATGTCGACCTATTGTGCCAAGCTTTCTCGCGCTGGCCCGGGAGGAAGAGCTGTTCTCTCCCGGAGCGCGCCAACCCGGCTCTGGCGTCGCGTCTACCGCCGGGACGGACGGACGTCCTGCCGCTCGTCGGCCCGCAGGACGGAGACGCCCGCCGCGACATGCGGCAGCGGCGTGCCGTGCGCGGCGCGGTGGGCCGCGTCGAAGGCCGCCCGCTCCAGCGCCTCGCAGCGCTCCAGGTGGCGCAGCAGCCGCCGCTCCGCCCTGGCCGAGGAGGCGAGCCGCTGACGGAACTCCCGCCAGAGCAGCCGCGCGTTCACCGCCCAGGGATCATAGGCGTGGTCCTGCATCCGCTGTCGCACCGCGGGCGGCAAGTCGTCATAGGCGGCCCATTCGTCCCCGACCCAACGGCGCCAGACGGCGTCGCGCGCGGTGGTGTCGTTGCCGCTCACGCCGCCCCCTGGCCCCAGGCGGGGAAGGGGTCCGGCAGGCGAAGCCATGGTTGACGATGACGGCGACGCGCCGGCCCTCACAGTTGGCGAGGATGTGGTTCAGCAGCATCGTCCGTATCAGCGCCTCAGCGCCTCAGCGCCTCAGCGCCGCAGCTGTGCGGGTGGCAACGGACGGACGGCATCGTCCGAGGTCATGACGGGTGCCTCGGCCAGGGTGCGGAAGGCCTCGCCGGTCTCGCAGGCATGGACGCCGAGGTCGAACAGGTCCCGCAGCATGGCAGGCCGGAAGTCGAGGCTGTCCGGCCCGAGGGAATCCGGGATGGCGGCATAGCGGAAGCTTGCGCCGTTGCGTTCAGCGAAGGCGGCGGAGGCGTTCAGATGCGCCCGCGTCGTCGCTTTGCTCATCGTGTCGTAGGAACGCCAGAGGATCGCGAAGAAGGCCCCCTCGGTGGTCGCATAGGTCGGGCCGACCGTGCCGTTGACGATGGCGTAGAGTTCCCCGGGCTGCATGGCCATGCTCGTCGGCCGCCAGAGGATCAGCGCCTCCGGGGCCAGGAAGAAGGGGGCGGTGACGGCGCCGTCCACATGCATCTCCTCCTGCGGCTCCGATGCGGGGCTCGGCGGCGTGATGATGACCGGCGGGAAGACTCCCGGGATGGAGGCGGAGGCGACCAGCACCTGCCGGAACAGCCGCCGGCACTCGTCGCCATAGGATGCTGTCACGGCGGAATGGGCGATGGCGCCCATGTCCCAGATCACCGTCTCCTGCGTGTCGAGGTTGGTCGTGGCGACCATCAGGCGCCGACCCCTGGCATGGGCCTGGGCGACCGCGCGCAGCAGCGGCATGTCCACATGCCTGGCGACGAGCTCGGCAAGCGGCTCGCCGCTGTAGAGGCTGGGCAGCACCAGCGCAGGAAGGTTGGAGGCGAGGAGGCCGGAGACGGTCCCGTCCGTATAGGCCGCCTCCAGCCGCGCGTCCCAGTCGGAGCCGAGGAAGGCGAAGGGCGCGGTCAGCGCCCCGGTGCTGACGCCGGTGACGAGGTCGAAGACGGGACGCTGGCCGGACCGGGTCCAGCCGACCAGCAGGCCGGCGCCGTAGGCCCCGCTGGCGCCTCCGCCGGAAAGGGCGAGGGCGTTGATCTTCCCCAGCCCCAGCCGGGTGCGTGCGTCGGCGGTACGGTCGATGAAGGCGAGGGTGGTGTCGCGGTCATGGGCGTTGAAGCGGAAGGAGGCGAAGCCGTCGGCCTGGCGCGACACGGGGACCCGGCCCGGATCGGGCAGCCGGCTGATCGAGCCGCAGGCCGCCGGCCCCGCCAGCAGCACCGTGCCCGCCCCTCGCAGGAGCGCCCGGCGCGACAGGGGCTCCGCCGGCGCCGCCACCCGCGCGGGGCCGCTCACGGCGCCGTCCGGTGGCCGGTCGCGGCCGCCGGAGCGGGCGAGGTGGCGACGGCCTCGTGCAGGCGGACCAAGTCGGGCAGGTTGCGGACCGCCAGCTTGCGCATCGCGTTGCCGCGATGGACCTTCACCGTGATCTCGCTCAACCCCATGGCATCCGCGATCTGCTTGTTCAGGAGGCCCGCCGCGACATGACCCACCACCTGCCGCTCGCGGGGGGACAGGGTGGCGAAGCGCTCCCGCACCGCATCCAGGGAGCGCCCGCGCGACCGCCGCTCGCCATCGCGCTCCAGGGCGGCACGCACCGCGGCCAGCATGGCGTCGGCGTCGAACGGCTTGGTCAGGAAGTCCACCGCGCCGGCCTTCATGGCCCGCACGGACATGGGGATGTCGCCGCGCCCAGTCATGAAGACGATGGGGATCGCCACCTCCCATGCCGCGAAGCGCCGCTGCACCTCCAGCCCATCCAGGCCGGGCAGGTCGACATCCAGCACCAGGCAGCCGGCGGCCCCCAGCTCCGGGCTGTCCATGAGGCCCGCCGCGGAGGTGAACAGCCGCACCTGCATGTCCAGGGAACGGAAGAGGCTGCCCAGGCCCTCCAGCACGGCGGTGTCGTCGTCGACGACCAGGATCAGCGGCGGCGCGGCCTCTGTCACGCCGCCGCCTCGGCCGCAGGCAGGGTGAAGCGGACCTCCGCCCCGGGGCCGGCGCGGCGCAGCAGCCTGATGCGCCCGCCATGCGCCTCCACCGTGCCGCGGCAGACCGTCAGCCCCATGCCCATCCCCGCCGTCCTCGTGGTGTAGAAGGGGTCGAAGAGGCGCTCCGTGCTCTGCTCCGCCGCGACGCCCAGGCCGTTGTCCTCCACCTGCACGAGGATGTCCGCGCCGTGTCGCCCGGCCCGCAGCAGAAGCCGGCGCGGCCGGTCCTCGACGGCGGCGAGGGACTGGATGCCGTTGACCAGCAGGTTCACGAGGACATGCTCGATCTGCAGCCGGTCGCCGAGGACCGCCGGCAGGCCCGGCTCGATCTCGACCTGCAGCAGCACCCCGTGGCGGCGTATCTCGCCCTCCACCAGGTGCAGCGCCTCCGTGGCCAGGTCCCGCAGGTCCAGGCGGGTCCAGGCGGCGTCCCCCTTGCCCAGGAAGCCCCGGATCCGGGCCACCACCTCCCCGGCCCGCCTGGCGTCGCGGACCACGCGCTGCGCCGCCTGCCGCGCCTCCCCCAGGTCGGGGTCCGGGCGGGAGAGCCACCGCACGCAGGCGGCGCCGTTGGCGGCGATGGCCGCGACCGGCTGGCTCACCTCGTGCGTGATGGCCGCGGTCAGCTCGCCCAGGGTCGCCACGCGCCCGGCATGGGCCAGGTCCTCGCGCGCCTGGCGCAACGCCTCCTCCGTCCGGCGCCGCTCGGTGATGTCCATGATGCTGACCAGCACGCGTCCGTCCTCCTGCAGCGCCGCCGGCAGCGTGACGGACATGAGGATCGTGCGGCGCTCGCCGCGTAGGGTTCGCACGGTGGTCTCTGCCTCGCAGGAGGGATGGCCCTCCGCCAGGCTCGCGAGGATCCGCGCGAAGGAGTCGAGGGTTTCCGGCAGGAAGACCTGCCACAGCGACGCCAGCAGCTCCCCCCGGTCGCGCGCCTGGAACATCCGCACCGCCGTCTCGTTGACGTCCGTGACCCGCACGCGGGACACGGCCTCGCGCAGCGCCTCGGGATGGGTCGCCAGATGCGCGGCGACGTCGCCGATGCCGGCGGCACGCCATTGCGCCAGCATCGGCAGCAGGGCGGAGTAGTCCTCCTCCCAGATGGCCACGCCCGCGCCCTGCACGATCGTGCGGAAGCGGTGCTCGCTGTGCCGCAGGGCGCGGAGGGCCTCGTGCCGCTCCGTGATGTCGTTGTTCGTCTCCATCACCGTGAGCGGCCGGCCGGCATGGTCGCGCCGGACCGCCCAGCGGCTCGCGACGATCACCTGCCGGCCGCCGCGCGTCGTATGCGCCACCTCGCCCTCCCAGTGGCCGACATGCAGGGCTTCGGCGAGGGCCGCCTCCATCCCGCCCTCCACCGCGGGCTGCAGCAGCCCGCCGGCCTGGCGGCCCAGCGCCTCCGCCGCCGACCAGCCGTAGAGCGCCTCGGCGCCCCGGCTCCAGAACAGGATGGTGTCGTCCATGTCGCGGACGAAGATGGCGTCATGCGTCAGGTCGAGCAGCCGGGCCTGGGCGCGCACCGCACGATAGGTCTCCTGCATGCGCAGGGTCAGGACCATCACGCCGGCCAGGGCCATGAGACTGAAGCAGAGCCGCAGGAGGGGGCCGCCGACCAGGGCGCAGCCCTGCGAGGCGAGGTAGCTGACGACCATCAGGCCGGCGCAGCCCAGGCCCACGGCGATGACGCCGCGCCGGTGGACCATGGTGGCGCAGAGCATCAGCACCACGGAATAGAGCCCCGCGACGGCGCTGCCGAGGGGCATCAGCGTGTCCGCCGCGAAGATCGCCACCGTCAGCAGCACCGCGGCGACCGGTCCTGTCGGGCGTTGCGGGCGGGGCAGCCGGCGGCGCTCGCGGGCCGCCGCCATCGCCACCTCTCCGCCGGGCTGCAGCCAGCCCTGGACGACGTTCATGACCATGCGCTCCCAGGCGGCGAGGCCGGCAAGTCCCGCTCCGCCAGGGAGGCAGCATAGCAGCGCGGCCGCCGCGCTGAAGCGCGGCGCCTCCTATCCTTTCGTATAATTCCCTGCCTGTGTCCCCGTGTCCTATCGCTGTGGATACGGCAGCGAGCCTGCACGACGGCCGCCGGCGGAGCGGCACCGGCGGTGCTGGGCGCAGTCGGCCTGCCACCCGGCTGCGGGCGCCCGCCGCATCCGGATGCGGGCCCGCGGAGAACACGAGCCAGATGCCCTTCGTCACCCCCACCGACGGCACGCGCCTTCACTACAGGGATTGGGGCCGCGGCAGGCCCGTCGTCTTCAGCCATGCCTGGCCGCTGAACGCCGACGCCTGGGAGGCGCAGATGATGCACCTCTCCGGCCATGGCTTCCGCTGCGTGGCGCACGACCGTCGCGGGCATGGGCGTTCCGACCAGCCCTGGGACGGCAACGACATGGATACCTATGCCGACGACCTGGCCGCCGTGATGGAGGCGCTGGACCTGAGGGATGCCACGCTGGTCGGCCATTGTTCCGGCGGCGGGGAGGTGGTGCGCTACCTGGGCCGCCATGGCAGCGCGCGCGTCGTCCGGGTGGTCCTGGCCGGCGCCGTGACACCGCTCCTGCTGCGCACCGCCGCCAATCCGGACGGCGTGCCGATGGCGGTCTACGACGGCCGGCGCGCCGGCATCCTGGCCGACCGCGCGCAGTTCCTCCGGGGCTTCGCGACCCTTTTCTTCGGCGCCGGGCGGTGCGGCACGGCGGCGTCGGAGGGGATGCGGGACGCCTTCTGCGCCCGGGGCCTGATGTCGGGCCTGAAGGCGATCCACGACGGCGTCGCGGCCTCCTCCGAGACGGACTTCACCGAGGATCTGAGGCGCCTCGCCGTTCCGACCCTGATCATCCATGGCGACGACGACCAGGTCGTCCCCATCGGAGCCTCGGCCCAGAGATCGGCGGTGCTGATCAGGGGGGCGCTGCTGAAGGTCTATCCCGGCGGGGCCCATGCCCTGGCCGACACGTCCCGCGCGCAGCTCAACGCCGACCTGCTCGCCTTTGCCCGGTCCTGATCGCAGAAGGAGCGAACCACATGCCAGACGCCACGCCCGCGCCCGGTCGGATGCTGCTGAGCCCCGGCGACCATGCGCTCGTCATGATCGACTTCCAGTCGCAGATGTCCTTCGCCACCCGGTCGATCGACGCGGTCATGCTGCGCAACAACGCGGCGCTGGTCGCCGAGGCGGCGGCGGGCTTCGGCGTGCCAACCATCCTGACCACCGTGGCGGAGAAGTCCTTCTCGGGCCCGATGTTCGAGGAGATCGTGCGCGCCTTCCCGGGCCAGGCCCTGCTCGACCGCACCTCCATGAACACCTGGGAGGACGCGGCGGTGATCCGGGAGGTCAACCGCATCGGCAAGCCGCGCATCGTGCTGGCCGGGCTCTGGACCTCGGTCTGCATCGTGGGCCCCGCCCTCTCGGCGATCGACCAGGGCTTCGAGGTCTACGTCATCGCCGACGCCTGCGGCGATGTCTCCGCCGAGGCGCATGAGCGCGCCATGGAGCGTATGGTGCAGGCGGGGGCACGGCCGATGACGTCCCTGCAGTACCTGCTGGAGCTGCAACGCGACTGGGCGCGCACCGCCAGCTACGAGATGACGACCGGCATCGCGAAGCGGCTCGGCGGCGCCTACGGCCTGGGCATCGTCTACGCCAAGTCCATGTTCGGCGCCCACGAGGGCTGAATGCGGCTCTACCTGCTCTCCCTGGGAGCCGGGCTGCTGGTCGGCGTGATCTACGGGCTGCTGCAGATCCGCTCGCCGGCGCCGCCCGTGGTGGCCCTGGTGGGACTGCTCGGCATCCTCCTGGGGGAGCAGGTGGTCCCGCTCGCGCGGCGCCTGCTGGCCGGGGAGGCGCCCTCCCTCTCGATGCTGCGCGAGGAGTGTGCCGGCCATCTGCTCGGGCCCCTGCCCGGGCGGGGCACCCCCCCGGCCGGCAAGCCCACGGAGCCCGCCTGATGACCGGCCCCCGCCGTCGTGACCTCGCCGCGGGCCTCGGTGCCCTCGGCCTTGCCCTCCCGATCAGGAATGCCGCCATGGCCGCCGACGCCGCCCCCGAGATGATCCTGCACAACGGCCGCATCACCACCCTCGACCGCGCCAACCCGTCGCCGGAAGCCGTGGCCATCGCCGGCGGCCGCTTCTCCGCCGTGGGCGAGGCGCGCGACATCCTGCCCACCGCCGGGCCGGGGACGCGGGTGATCGACCTCGGCGGCCGCCGGCTGATCCCCGGGCTGATCGACAACCACCTGCACGTCATCCGCGGCGGGCTGAACCACAACATGGAGCTGCGCTGGGACGGCGTGCGTTCCCTGGCCGATGCCATGGCGATGCTGAAGGCGCAGGTCGCCGCCACCCCGCCGCCGCAATGGGTGCGCGTGGTCGGCGGCTTCACCGAACACCAGTTCGCCGAGAGGCGCCTGCCGACGCTCGACGAGATCAATGCCGCCGCCCCGGAGACGCCGGTCTTCCTGCTGCACCTCTATGACCGGGCGCTGCTCAACGGCGCGGCGCTGCGGGCGGTGGGGTACACGACGGACACGCCCGATCCGCCGGGCGGCGAGATCCAGCGCGCCCCGGACGGCACGCCGACCGGACTGCTGCTGGCGCGGCCCAATGCCGGCATCCTCTATGCCACGCTGGCCAGGGGGCCGAAGCTGCCCTTCGACTACCAGATCAACTCCACCCGGCACTTCCTGCGCGACCTGAACCGGCTGGGCGTCACCGGCGCGATCGACGCGGGCGGCGGCTTCCAGAACTACCCCGAGGACTACGCCGTCATCGAGAAGCTGGCCGCGGATGGCGAGCTGACCGTGCGCATCGCCTACAACCTCTTCACCCAGAAGCCGAAGCAGGAGAGGGACGACTTCCTGCGCTGGACGCAGGCGGCGAAGTACCAGCAGGGCGACGACTACTTCCGCCTCAACGGCGCGGGCGAGATGCTGGTCTTCTCCGCCGCCGACTTCGAGGACTTCCGGGTCGAGCGTCCGGAGATGCCGCCGGAGATGGAGCCGGAGCTGGAGGCGGTGGTGCGCCTCCTGGTGCAGAACCGCTGGCCCTGGCGGCTGCATGCCACCTACGACCAGACCATCTCCCGCGCGCTCGACGTCTTCGAGAAGGTCGATGCGGAGATGCCGATCGGCGACCTGCACTGGCTCTTCGACCATGCGGAGACGGTGAGCGAGCGGTCGCTGGAGCGGATCGCCCGCCTCGGCGGCGGCATCGCCGTGCAGCACCGCATGGCCTACCAGGGCGAATACTTCGTCGAACGCTACGGTGCGAAGGCCGCCGAGGCGACCCCGCCCGTGGCGCGGATGCTGGAGATGGGGATCAAGGTCTCCGCCGGCACGGACGCCACCCGCGTCGCCTCCTACAACCCCTGGGTCGCGCTCTCCTGGCTGACCACGGGCAGGACCGTCGGCGGGCTGCGCATCACGCCGGAGCGCAACACGCTGGATCGCGAGACGGCGCTGCGGATGCTGACCGAGAAGGTCACCTGGTTCTCCAACGAGGAGGGGAAGAAGGGGCAGGTCGTGGTGGGCCAGCTGGCGGACCTCGCCGTGCTGGACCGCGACTACTTCGATATCCCCGGCGAGGAGATCCGGGACGTCACCTCCGTCCTGACCGTGGTCGGCGGCCGCATCGTGCACGGCGCAGGGGGCTACGCGCCCCTGGCTCCCGCCCTGCCGCCGCCCATGCCCGACTGGTCCCCGGTGCGCCGCTTCGGCGGCTACCAGGACCGGCACGCGGCGGCGGGCGCGCCGGGCGCCTTCGCCCGGGCCACGGCGCGCTGCTGCGACGCCGCCTGCGGCCTCCATGGCCACGCGCATGCCCGTGCCTGGGCGGCCGCCTCCCCGGCGGAGAGCGACCGCGGCTTCTGGGGGGCGCTCGGCTGCTCCTGCTGGGCCTTCTGAGATGCGCCGGGCACTGGGGGCGCTGGGCCTGCTCGGCCTCTGTGCCGCCTATATCCAGGGCGGACTGAACAAGCTGTTCGACCTCCCCGGCGCGGTGGCGGAGGCGGAGCATTTCGGCCTGCCGCTGCCGGCCGCCGCCGCGGCGGCCGCGATCGTCCTGGAGCTGGGCGCGAGCGCCATGATCCTCTCCGGCCGTGGCCGCTGGCTGGGCGCCCTGGCCCTCTGCGCCTTCACCCTTGTCGCCACGGCCATCGCCAACCGGTACTGGGCCCTGCCCGCCGGACCGGAGCGCCTCATGACCGCCAATGCCTTCTTCGAGCATCTCGGCCTCGCCGGGGCCTTCCTGCTCCTTGCCCTGCACGACACGGCCCGGCCCGAACGGTCCCGGCCCGAACGGTCCCGGCCATGAGCGGCGCCAGGGAGCCCGCCGTCGCGGATGCCGCGCCGGCGGCCGCGACGGGCCGCGGGGAGGCATCCGCCTTCCTGCCCTTCCACACCCGGGCCTTCGCGGTGCTGTGGGCGGCGACGGTGATCGGCAATGTCGGCGGCTGGGTGCGCGACACCGCCTCGGCCTGGATGATGACGGAGCTGGCGCCGACCCCCGCCATGGTGGCGCTGGTCCAGGCCGCGGGCAGCCTGCCGGTCTTCCTGCTGTCCCTGCCGGCCGGGGCGTTGTCGGACATCCTCGATCGCCGGCGGCTGATGGTGGGCATCCAGGCCGGGCTGGCGCTGGTCAGCCTCGCCCTGGCCACGCTGACGGCGCTGGGCCTGCTGGGCCCCGGGGCGCTGCTGGGGCTGACGCTCCTGGCCGGCATCGGCGCCGCGCTGGCCGGGCCGGTCTGGCAGGCCATCGTGCCGGAGCTGGTGCCGCGTGCCGCCCTGCGTCCGGCGGTGGCGCTGAACAGCCTGGGGATCAACATCAGTCGCGCCATCGGGCCTGCCCTGGCGGCGCTGGTGATCCTCTCGGCCGGGGTGCCCGCCGCCTATCTGCTCGACGTCTCCTCCTACCTGGTGATCATCGCGGCGCTCCTCTGGTGGCAGCGCCGGCAGGAGATCCCGGAGGTTCCGGAACAGTTCGCCGGCGCGGTGCGGGCGGGCTTCCGCTATGCCCTCGCCAGCCTGCCGCTGCGCCGCGTGCTGCTGCGTGCCGTGCTGTTCTTCGTGCCGGCGAGCTGCTGCTGGGCGCTGCTGCCGCTGGTGGCGCGGCAGAGCCTGGGGGGCGGGGCGGGGGATTACGGGCTGATGCTGGCGGCGGTCGGGGCCGGGGCGGTCGGCGGGGCGCTGCTGCTGCCCCGGCTGCGCCGGTCGCTGTCGGGCGAGGGCGTCGCCCTCCTCGCCGGACTGCTGATGGCGGGGGCCACGGCGGCGCTGGCGCTGGTCGGCAGCGTCCCGCTCGCCTGCCTGGTGCTGGCCCTGGTCGGCGCAGCGTGGATCGCGGCGCTCAGCACCCTCAACACCGCCGCGCAGTCCGTCCTGCCAGGCTGGGTGCGCGGGCGCGGGCTGGCGGTGTACCTGACGGTCTTCTCCGGGGCGATGACCGGCGGCAGCCTGCTGTGGGGCGCCCTGGCGGGGCGCAGCTCGATCGGTCTCGCGCTGCTCGTGGCAGGCGGGGCCTGCGCCGCGCTGGCGTTGCTCGCCCGCCTGCTGCCGCTGCCGGCGGGGGAGGAGGACCTGACCCCCTCGCACCACTGGCCAGCCCCCGCCCTGGCCGGAACGGCCGAGCCGGAGAGCGGCCCGGTGATGGTGACCATCGAATACCGCGTCCCGCTTGCGGACCAGCCCGCCTTCAGCGCGGCCGCCGCGCCGCTGGGCGCGATCCGCCGGCGCGACGGCGCCTTCGCCTGGGGGCTGATGGCCGATGCCGCGGAGCCGGAACGGGTGACGGAGTGGTTCCTCGTCGCCTCCTGGAGCGAGCACCTGCGCCAGCACGGCCGCGTCTCCGTCGCCGACAAGGCGGTGCAGGAGCGCGTGCTGGCCTGCCACCAGGGCGAGGCGCCGCCGGTCGTGCGGCACCTCCTCACGCTGGGGGTGTCGGGCGGGGGCGCCTGAGCGGCGCGGCGCTTGCCTCCCCCGGGGGAGAAGGCGCCGCCCTGGGCCTGTCCTAATCCGGGCGTATGTCGTGCTGCCGCACCACGCGCGTCCAGGTGTCGATCTGGTCGTCCAGGAACTGCCCGAAGGCGGCGGGTGTCGAGGCGGCGCTGTCGACGCCCAGGGTCTCCGACAGTCGCGTGGCCACCGGTGGCCTGGCCAGGGTGCGGCCCAGGGCGGCCTGGAAGCGGTCCACGATGCCGGGGGGCGTCCGCGATGGGGCCAGCACCCCCCACCAGCCGCGCGCATCGATGCCGCCGACGCCGGCCTCGCCGAGCGTCGGCAGAGCGGGGAAGAGCGGCGAGCGGCGTGCGCCGGTCTGCGCCAGCGGCCGCAGCGTCTGGCCGACCTGCCCGCCCAGGCCGGCATTGGTCGCGACGACCAGATCGACCTCGCCGCTGGCGGCTGCCGTGCTCAGCGGGCCGCCACCGCGATAGGGCACGTGGACCAGCCGGACCCCCGCACGCTCCTGCAGCAGCGTCATGGCGAGGTGGGCCAGGCTGCCGCTGCCGATGGTGCCGTAGGTCAGCGTGTCCGGCTTCGCCCTGGCGGCGGCCAGCAGCTCGGGCAGCCCCTGCCAGGGCCGGGCCTTCGGCGTGGCCACCAGCATCGGCGCCGAACCCAGCAGCATGACGGGGACGAAGTCGCGCCGCGCGTCGTAGCCGGGATTGGGCATCAGCGCGGGGTTGACGGCATGGCTGTCGAAGACGAGCAGGAAGGTCTGTCCGTCCGGCGCCGCGCGGGCGGCGGCCGCGGTCCCGATCGCGCCCCCCGCGCCACCCCGGTTCTCGATGACGATCGGCACGCCGAGTTCCTCCTGCAGGCCCGGCTGGAGGATGCGGGCCAGGGTGTCGACGCTGCCGCCCGGCGGAAAAGGCACGATCAGGCGGACCGGCCCCTTCGGCCAGTCGGCGGGCTGCGCTCCCGCCATCCTGGACAGGGCCGGCAGCGTGGCGGCGGCGAGCAAAGTGCGACGCCTGGAAATGGGCATGCTGCGCTTCCTGCTCGTGGTTCCCGACGGCGATCCGCGGATGGCGGATCAGCGGCGCGCCCCCGGCCGCCGGCCTTGCCAGGCGTCGTCCAGCAGGTCGCGGATGGCGCGGGACGTGACGGGGCGCGGGTTCGGGACGGGCTTCTCGGTCGCGAGGGCGGCCGCCCGGTCGAGCCCGTCCTCCGGCATGCCGATGTCGCGCAGGGCGCTGGGCACGCCCAGGCGCGCGGCCAGGTCGAACAGACCGCCGGGGGCGTCCGGACTTCCCAGGGCCCGCGCCACCCTGGCCATTGCGCCCCTCGCCTCCCGCGCGTTGAAGGCGGCCACGTGCGGCAGGATGATGGCGTGCGTCGCCGCATGCGGCAGGCCGAAGCTGCCGCCGAGGACATGGCAGAGCCGGTGGTGCAGCCCCATGCTGACCGTCCCCAGGCAGGTGCCGCAGGCCCAGGCGCCGAACAGGGCATCGGACCGCGCCTCCCGGTCGCCCGGGTCGGCGACGATGGGCGGCAGCGCCTGGGCGAGGGCCGCGATGCCCTGCTCGGCCAGGCTGGCCGTGACGGGATTGCCGTCCGGCGCATAGAGCGCCTCCACCGCATGGGCGATGGCATTCAGGCCGGAGGTGGCGGACATCGGCGCTGGCAGGGTGAGGGTCAGGTCGACGTCGTAGAGGATGACCTCCGGGAGGACCTTCCGCGTCCGCTGCGTCGTCTTCCGCTCGCCCTCGGTCTGGCCGAGCACGGGGGTCGCCTCGGAACCGGCATAGGTGGTCGGGATCGCGATCTGCGGCAGGTCCGTGCGCAGGGCGATGGCCTTGCCCAGGCCGATCGCGGACCCGCCGCCGAGCGCCACCAGACCATCGGCGCCCGCCTCTCCCACGGCGGCCAGGGCCCGCTCCGTCACCGCGACGGGCGTGTGCATCGCCGCCTCGGCGAAAAGCCCGGCCCCGGCATCGCCAAGCTGCGCGAGCAGGGCGTTCCCTCGTCCGCGCTGCTCCATGCCGGTGAGGACCATGACCCGGCGGCAGCCCAGCATGCGGACCTCCTCCGCGACACGTCCCAGCGTGCCGCTGCCGAACACCACGCGCGTGGGCAGGGCGTCGTAGACGAAGGGCTGCATCGTGGGTGCTCCCTGGAGTGATGGGGCCCGTGGCCGTTCGCCCTGGCGGCGGGCGGGGAGCTACCCCCCGGAGGCCATGGCGGCCTCGCGGATGACGTCGGCGACGGCCCGGGGCTGCGAGAGCAACGACATGTGGCTGGCCGCCACCTCCGTTGTCCGTGCCTTCAGGCGTGCGGCGAGCTCCCGCTGCAACCCGACGCTGACCGCGCGGTCGTCGCGGGAGACGATGTACCAGCTCGGGCGATTCGACCAGGCGGCCGTGCCGATCCTGTCGCCGAAGGTGCCGGCTCCCAGAGGCGTCTGGACCGCGGCGAGAATGCGTGCCTCCTCCTCCGGCAGGTCGGGCGCGACGTTGGCGATCCAGCTTTCGACGCTCATCTTCAGGTAGCCCTTGCCATGGGGCACGACGCCGCTCAGCCCGGGCGGCGCGGGATGCGCCGCCACCTGATCGCCGGTCGACTGTCCCGCATCGGGGGCGAAGGCCGCAACGAAAACCAGCGCCTTGACCTTCGGCTCGTTCCCGGCCTCGGTAATCACCGTGCCGCCCCAGCTATGCCCGGCCAGGACGACCGGGCCGTCGATGGCGTCGAGCGTGAGCCGCGTGGCCGCGACGTCGTCGGCCAGGGATGTCGTCGGGTTTTGCACGGCGACCACCGGGATGCCCTCGCGCTGGAGGAGGGGGATGACCCTCCGCCAGCTGGAGGCGTCGGCCCAGGCGCCGTGCACCAGGACGACCGTGGCGCCGCGGGGAGGCGAAGCGGTCATGGATGGTTCCCTCCCACGGGATGCCTCGTCACCGTTCCTGTGGCGCGCCGGCGCCCAGGCGCTCAGCCCTTCACGAAGGCGAGGAGGTCCGGGTTGATCACGTCGGCATGGGTGGTGAGCATCCCGTGCGGATAGCCGGGGTAGGCCTTCAAGGTGCCGTTCCGCAGAAGCTTGATCGACTTCAACGCGGCGTCGGCGATCGGGACGATCTGGTCGTCGTCGCCGTGCAGCACCAGCGTCGGCACGGTGATCGCCTTGAGGTCCTCGGTCTGGTCGGTCTCGGAGAAGGCCTTGATGCCGTCGTAATGCGCCTTGGCGCCGCCCATCATGCCCTGGCGCCACCAGTTGTCGATGACGCCCTGGTAGACCGTCGCGCCGGGACGGTTGAAGCCATAGAACGGGCCTGCCGCAACATCGCGGAAGAGCTGCGCGCGGTTCTCGGCGACGCCCTTGCGGAAGCCGTCGAACACCTCGATCGGCAGGCCCTCGGGGTTGCCCGCGGTCTTCAGCATCAGCGGCGGAACGGCGGAAACCAGCACGGCCTTGGCGACGCGGCCGCCCGGCTGGCCATGCTTCGCGACGTAGCGCGCCACCTCGCCGCCGCCGGTCGAATGCCCGATATGCACCGCGTTGCGCAGGTCCAGATGCTCGGCCACCGTGGCGGCGTCGGCGGCGTAATGGTCCATGTCGTGACCCTCGCTCACCTGGGCCGAACGGCCATGGCCTCGCCGGTCATGGGCGATGACGCGGTAGCCGTTCATCACGAAGAACAGCATCTGCGTGTCCCAGTCATCGGACGACAGCGGCCAGCCATGATGGAACATGATCGGCTGGGCGTCCTTCGGACCCCAGTCCTTGTAGAAAATCTCGACGCCGTCTCTGGTTGTCACGCTGGACATGGCAGGAGCTCCTTGGGTAATCGCAGCGCCGGCGATGGCACGGGGCGCGGTGGCGCCCACCAATGCGGTGATGCCAAGCCCCATGACCGTGCGCCGGGAACAGGGATCGGTGAGACTCCCACATGGATGGAGAGGACCAGCCGGCATCACCAGATCCTTGCAGGGCTATCGCAGGAGGGTCTCTATCGAAGGCTTGTGCAGCGACGCAATTATACGAAGGTGTAGGAGCCGCGCCCGCCTTCCCGAAGGTCCTGGTTCCGACTTCGTCCGTTTGCACCGAGGGAAGGCGGCAGAGCGAAAACGGCGGCCTGGGCGTGACGGCACCTCTGCCGCACCCGCAATCATATCGGCAGTGCGATGCCCTGACCCATGGCGGCGCGGGGGGGGGGGCGCCCGTGGCCCGGGGGCAAGGCTCTGCCTCGCCCCCGTACCCCCACTCCGCCAGGACCCTGCGGGCCCTGGACCCGATCAGCGCTGCCGCGGGACAGCCGGACACGGGGTCGAGGCGCCGAGGAGCATGGCTCCTCGGCGGGTACGGCTGCAGCCCTCGCGGACGCCCTCTGAAGCTTCTTCAGAGTCCCGCCTGTCCGCGCTCCGTCAGGGTACAGCCCGCAGGCTGACGCCCACCGCGTAGAGCTAACTCCCAGCGGGGACCGGGGCCCGCTTGTGGCCCCGGCAGGGGAGGGTCTGGGACGGGGATCGACGCACGGCGTCGATGCCGCAGGCCGGCGTCCCCTCCCAGTCCGACGCCCGAACACCACAGCACGACGGACCAGGTCATTCCGCCGTTGGCATTACACCCTGCTGCGTTCCTTTAGGCCACCAACGGGTCCTGGGCCTGGGTGCTGGGATACCTGGCGCAGTGCGGTCAGCTCCGCAGAAACTCCTCAAAATACTCCTCAACCGCAACAGGGCGCTGGATCAGGCCGATTGCCAGGGCTTGGTCGATGAAAACCTGCATCGCGTTGCGGTTCGCCTCGGACAGGCCATGGGCATAAGGCTCGGGGCCGAGCAGCTTCGTCACCGGCTCGAACTCCGCTTCCATCCAGGGAAAGGCATCAGGGAAGCCGCGCTGGGAGGCGTCGAACTCGCGGCTGGCCTGCTGGAAGGCGTCGGTCAGGCTTCGGGCGATCCAGGGCGCGGCCTCCCAGGCGTCGCGGCGCAGCAGGATGACATGCATCGGCGGGAAGATTCCGGTGTGCCGGTAGTATTCCGTCTCGACGGGCCGGAAGTCGGGAAAGAGGCGGGTGAGGGGGCCGTTATCCGCGTGGTAGAGGGTCGGGCGGGGTGGGCTCCACAGCGCGTCGATCTCGCCCTTGGCCAGCATCTCGGCCAGGAAGCGCCCGGGCGGGGCTGCCCGGACGCCGGGGGGCAGGTCAGGCGCGGGCGGGGTTTCGCCGACCCCCTCGATGTCGCCGACCCACCATTCCACCGCATCCAGCGGTACGCCGAGACCGGCCTGGAAGTGCCGGTACCAGACGGAGCCGCTGGCCACCCAGCTGTACAGCCCCACCCGCCGGCCGATCAGCTCGTCGGGGCGGCGCACCGGCCCGTCCTTGCGGACATAGAGGTCGTGCGCCGCGAAGCCGCGCAGCACGAAGACGGGCAGGGCGACGAAGGAACGATCGCCGGCGGCCACGCGCCGCAGGTGCTGCGCCATGGAGCCTTCGCCGCCTGCAAGGGCAGGATCGGCGAGGACCTGCCGCATCAGTGCCGCGCGCATCGGCCAGGAGCCACTGCGGCCGAGCGCGAGGGTGAGGTCGATCCCTTCCGGCGTCACCGCCCCCGTGGCCAGGGGCAGCACGCGTCCGTAATCGGCGCAGGCCAGGGTGAGGGGCAGCGGGGCCATGGTCATGCTCATCTCGCCTCCTGAACCTCGTAGAAGCGCAGCATCCACTGGGCGCGGGCCAGCCTGTAGCCGGTGCGGTTGGACCGCCACGCCACGGTCTGCACCTGGTTGTAGATCGGCATCCAGATCGCCGCGTCCATGATGCGCTTCTGCACGTCCTGGTAGATTGCCGTGCGCTTCCGCTGGTCCACCTCGCCGGCACCGCTGGCCAGGAGCTCGTCCAGCACCGGGTCGGCCGTGCGCGAGAGATTGAAGCGGTAGCGGCCGGGCTGCGGGATGTTGCGGCTGTTGAAGGGGATCTCCAGCAGGCTGGGATCGGCGTTGATCCAGCGCAGCGGCAGCATGTCGTAGGTGTTGGCGGTGGCCAGTTCGATCTGCCGGGCGAAGGTGATGTTCTCCACCTTCAGGTCGATGCCGACCCGCTTCGCCTCCGCCTGCATCTGCACCGCGACGTCCTGGCCCATCGGCGGCGGGACGAAGTAGGTGATGCTCAGCGGCTGGCCGTCCTTGACACGGATGCCGCCCGGTCCGGGCTTCCAGCCCGCCTCCTCCAGCAGCGCCACGGCCCTGGCGCGGTCGAAGCGGTAGTACTCCTCCACGCCTGGCCAGTACCCGGGTGTGGTCTTGGACAGCGGGCCGAAGGCCGGCTCGATCAGGCCGAAGAACATGCCCTGGACCAGCTGCGGCCGGTTGATCGACAGGATCAACGCCTGCCGCACCTTGATGTCGGCCAGCGGCCCGTGGCTGGTGTTGAGGAAGGCGCCGGTGGGCAGGCCGGCGGCGTTGCCCACGCGCGTCTGGAAGGCGCGGTTCTGCGACAGGCGCTGCATGTCGAGCACCGGGACGGCGTCCGCCGCGTCGATCTCGCCACGTTCCAGCGCCGCGACGCGGGTGGCGGCATCGGGGATGAAGCGGTGGACCAGCCGCTGCACCCGGCTCGGCCCCTGGTGCTGCGAGAAGCCGGGCGCCCAGTTGTAGGCGTCGTAGCGCTCCATCACCACCTGCCGCCCCCGCTCCCAGGAGACGAAGCGGAAGGGGCCGGTGCCCACGGGATTGGCAGCGAAGCCGTCATTACCCAGGCGCTGCACGGCGGAAGGGGAGACGGGGGAGAGCTCGTTCTGGCTGAAGCTCGCGATCGCGGCGCCGTAGGGGCGGGTGTAGCGGATGCGCACCGTGTACTCGTCCAGGACGTCTGTGCCGGCATAGGGGCCGAGCAGGTCGATCGCCGCCTGGCTGCCCAGCTTCGGGTCGACGATGCTGTCGAAGTTGAACTTCACCGCCTCGGCGTTGAACTTCGTGCCGTCGTGGAAGGTGACGTCGTCGCGCAGGTGCAGGACGATCGAGAGCCCGTCCGGCGCCATCTCCCAGCTCTTCGCGAGGCCGGGAAAGTAGGCTGCGTTCTCGTCGGATCCGATCAGCGTGTCGAAGACCTGCACGATCAGCTGGCTCTCGTGCCGCGACTGGGTCACGCGCGGGTCGAAGAGGCGCGTCGCGCTGTCGTCCTCGCCCCAGGTGATGGTCAGGCCGGTGCCCTGTGCGAGGGCAGGAAGCGCGGTGCCGACGCACAGCAAAGCGGCAAGGGTGACGGTCAGGCGACGGCGCATGAGGCTCTCCGGCGAGGTGACGCGGGCGATGGCGCAGGCCTGCCCTGGACCCGCCCTAGCACGATACTTGCCAAGGTCCCTGGCCGAGGTCCGGACGGCTGCCGGCGGCGGGGCGCACGACAGGGTCCCGTGCCGCACGGCGGAAGGCGCGGTGCCATGAGGGATGGTCCGCGGGCTTCCGATGCCGGCCGGCGCCGCCAGGAATGCGAGGACGCCGAATGCATGCATTGACCGGGTACTGCGACCGCTGGAGCCTTCGTGCCGGCGAGCGTATCCGCTTCATGGTGGGCAGCCTGGGCGACGCGCCCTACAGCCTGCGCTTCGTCCGCCTTCTCTGCGCCGATCCCAACCCGCGCGGCCCCGGCTATCGCGAGGTCGCCATGCCGACGCCGCTGGATGGCGAGCGGCCGGGGCGGGAGCAGTTGGCCTGGACCGGCTCCTGCGCCGTGGCGCCAGCCCTGGCCCTGCCCCGGGGCGGCTGGCTGCTGGCGGCGACGGTCTTCCCGACCGCGCCGGGCCGCGGCCGCCAGGTGGTGCTGAGCCTTGCGGCCGAGGCCCTGGCCCTGGAGCTGGCCCTGGCCGAGGACGGCTCGGCCGAGGCCCGGTGCAACGGCGTCACGGTCAGCACGGGCAAGCCGCTGGCGGAGCGGCAGTGGTGCGACATGCTGCTGCGGCTGCGGGACGGGCGGCTGGAGATCCGCCAGCACCCGCGCGGCGGTGCCGCGCCCGCCATCGCGGCGACGGACTGCCCCGTGCCGGAGGCCACGGTGGCGCGCGCGGTCATCGCGGCCGTGCCAGGACCAGGTCCGGCCCCCTTCGCGGCACATTTCAACGGCAAGATCGAGCGGCCGACCGTCTGGGGCGCGCTGGAGCCGGAGGCCGCGCTGGTGGCGCAGCGTGCCCCGCTGCCGCCGCCCGGGGATGCCGTGGGGCTGGTGGCGTGCTGGGATCTCGCACAGGGCATCCCGACCCAGCGCGCGGCCGAGATCGGGCCGCAATCGGCCTATGCCACGCTGCGGAACCTGCCGACCCGCGCGGTGACGGGCGCCACCTGGACCGGCGCGGTGCACGACTGGAAGCAGGCGCCGGAGCAGTACGCCGCCATCCACTTCCACGACGACGACCAGGGCGACCTGGGCTGGGCCGAATCCTTCGCGCTGGACGTGCCGGCGGACTGGCCTTCCGGCGTCTACGCCGCGCACCTGCGCAACGCGGAGGGGGAGGACATGATCCCCTTCTACGTCCGCCCCGCCGCGGGGGCGCCGACCGCGAAGGTCGCGCTGCTGGTGCCGACCTTCACCTACCAGGTCTACTCCTGCTACGTGCGCCCGGGCCGCGGTGCCGAGATCCGCGAGCGCGCCGCCGGCTGGGGCGCGCTGCTGGAAACGCCGGACATGAACCCGCAATTCGGGCTGTCCACCTACAACTACCATTCCGACGGATCGGGGGTGGCGATCACCTCCATGCTGCGGCCGCAGCTCGATACCCGGCCCAGGCAGATGAGCCTGATGGACCCCTCCCCGGACGGCTCCGGCACCGGGCGCGTCAACTGCGACAGCTACATCACCGAATGGCTCGACCGGCTGGGGATCGATTGCGACATCGTCACCGACCATGACCTGCACGCCGAGGGCGTCGCTGCGCTCTCGCCCTACAGGGTGGTGATCGCGGCGCAGCACCCGGAATACCATTCCTGGCGGATGCTGGACGGGCTGGACGGCTTTCTCGCCGGCGGTGGGCGGCTGATGTACCTGGGTGGCAACGGCTTCTACTGGCGCGCCGAGCCCAGCGAGGACGCGCCGCACGCGCTGGAGCTGCGGCGCGCCGAGGGCGGCATCCGCGTCTGGCCCACCATGCCGGGCGAGAGCTACCATGCCTTCGGCGGCGGCTATGGCGGGCTGTGGCGGCGCATCGGGCGGCCGGCGCACCGGCTGGTGGGCAACGGCTTCTCCGTCCAGGGGCGGCATCTCGGCTTTCCCTACCGCTTCGCGCCCGACTTCCTGGACCCGCGCGTGGCCTTCCTGCGCGAGGGCATCGAGGCGGGGCCGGGCGATGCGTTCGGCGATCGCGGCTACATGGGCGGCGGGGCGGCGGGGTTCGAGCTGGACAGCTTCGACGTCGGCTACGGCTCTCCCGTGCATGGGCTGATCGTCGCCAAGGGCGTGGTGATCCACGATGACTACGGCCCGGTGAACGAGGACATGCTGATCCACCGCCACCCCCGCGCCCGGGAGGACTGGTCCTGCGCCGACCTGGTCTTCTTCGAGACGCCGGCCGGGGGTGCGGTCTTCTCCGTCGGGTCGATGACCTATGTCGGGTCGCTGCTGGTCGACGGCGGCGACAACACGCTCGCGAAGCTGACGGCCAACGCGCTGCGTCGTTTCCTCGACCCCGCGCCCTTCGCCCTGCCGCCGGAGGTCGCGTGAACGTCCGCTTCCTGCTGCGTCGCCTGCTGGCGGCGATCCCCACCGTGGTCCTGACCTGGGCCGTGGTCTGGGGGGTGATGCAGCTGATCCCGGGCGATCCGGTGACGCTGATGCTCAACGGTGCCCCGGCCTCGGAGGAGGTGATCGCCAACGAACGCGCGCGCCTCGGCCTGGACAAGCCGGCCTGGCAGCAGTTCGGCGACTTCCTGCTGCACGCCGCGACCGGCGACCTCGGCACCAGCTACCGCACGCGGCAGCCGGTCTCGGAGATGATCCTGGAGCAGCTTCCCGCCTCGCTGGAGCTGGCCGCCGGCGGGCTGCTGGTGGGGTTGGGGCTGGGCGTGGTGCTGGGGGTCCTGGCCGGGCTGCGACCGAACGGGATCTTCGACACCGCCTGCATGGCCCTCGCCCTGATGGGTGTCTCGCTGCCCTCCTTCTGGATCGGGATGGTGCTGCTGCACGTCTTCGGCACGGTGCTGGGCTGGGTGCCGATCCTGGGCAGCGGCCTCGACGCGCTGATCCTGCCCTCGATCACGCTCGGCCTGTTCCTGGCCGGCGGCCTCGCGCGGCTGATCCGGGCGAGCGTGGTGGAGGTGATGACCCAGGACTACATCCGCACCGGCCGCGCCAAGGGCCTGCCGCCGCGGGTGCTGGTCCCCGTCCACGTCCTGCGCAATGCGATGATCGCGCCGCTCACCCTGCTCGGCGTGCAGTTCGCCCTGCTGATCGGCGGCGCGGTGGTGACGGAGCGTGTCTTCGCCCGCCCCGGCCTCGGCTCCATGCTGGTGGAATCCGTGCTGACCAAGGACATCCCCGTGGTGCAGGCGCTGATCGCCTATACCACCATGGCCTATATCCTGGTGAACCTGTTGGTCGACCTGCTCTACGGGCTCATCGACCCGCGCGTGCGGCAGGGGTCGGCATGAGCGCGCCCAAGACGGTGCCCGAGACGGTCCTGGTGGGGGAGGATGCCGTCGCCGTCGCGCGCCGGCGGTCCTGGATGGCGCCCTTCGCCGGGCTGGGCCGGCTGCTGGGGGGCTTCGGCGGGATGGTGGGGGCGGTCCTGCTGGGGACGCTGGTGGCCTCTGCCCTGCTGGCCCCCTGGATTGCGCCCTTCGATTGGAACGAGACGGGCGTGGGCATGCGCCTGGCCGCCCCGGACGGGACCCACTGGATGGGCACCGACCTCTATGGCCGCGACCTGTTCAGCCGCATCGTGTATGGCGGCCGCTACTCGCTGAGCATCGGCGTTGCCACGGTGGCGATCTCGCTGGTCTTCGGCGCCAGCTTCGGCGCCATGATGGGCTTCTTCGGCGGGCGGCTGGATTCCATCGGCGGACGAGTGGTGGACGTGCTGCTGGGCTTCCCGCCCCTGGTCCTGGCCATCCTCGTCGTCGCGGTGCTGGGCGTGGGGCTCTGGACGGCCGGGCTGGCCGTGGGCATCGCCGGCATCCCGCGCTTCGCCCGCGTGGTGCGCGGCGCCACGCTGTCCATCACGGCACAGCCCTATATCGACGGCGCCCGCGCCGCCGGCACCAGCGTGCCGATGATCCTGCTGCGCCACGTGCTGCCGAACCTGATGCCGACGCTGATCGTGCTCTCCACCCTGGAGCTTGGCGGGGCGATCCTGGCCACCGCGACACTGAGCTTCCTGGGCCTGGGCGCGCAGCCCCCCACGCCCGAATGGGGGGCGATGCTGAACGCCGGGCGGGAGTACGTGCGCTATGCCCCGGGAACCATGATCTTTCCCGGCCTTGCCCTGTTCCTGACCGTGATGGGCGTGAACCTGATCGGCGACCGCCTGGCGGAGATCCTGGATCCTCGCCTGCGCAGCCGTCACTGATCCCGCGCGGGGCCTCGAACGGCGTGCCGCGCCCGTGGCCCGGGGGCAAGGCTCTGCCTCGCCCCCGATACCCCCACTCCGCCAGGACCCTGCGGGCCCTGGACCCGATCGACGCTGCCGTGGGACAGCCTGCGACGGGGTCACGGCGCCGAGGAGCTTGGCTCCTCGGCGAGCACGGCCGCAGCACTTGCTGAAGCCCTCTGAAGCTTTTTCGGAGTCCCGCCTGTCCGCGCTCCGTCAGGGTGCAGCCCGAAGGCTGACACCCACCGGAAGCACCAGACTCCCAGCGGGGGCCGGGGCCCGCTTGTGGCCCCGGCAGGGGAGGGTCTGGGAGGGGACGGCGTCCCCTCCCGGTCCGCCGCCGCAACACCACAGCCTGACGGGCCAGGTCATCCTGCCGCCGGTATGCAGAAAGGCGTGGCTTCTGTTGCCCTGATCTATGGCCACACCTCCCTCCCTCACCACTGCCGCAGATGCAGGCCCCATGCCGGCTGGGCCGCTTCGCCATGGCGGCCAGATGCCCACAGCCGACATGGACGTCCCGCTGAACCAGCGGCGCGACGACGACGTGGGTCGCCTCTCAGAGAAGGCGGCAACCTGTCATGCGATATCCGGGGGCGCTGCGAGCATCTCGCTTGGAAGCCGGATGGGTGAGGCATCCAGCCTGAACACGGTGCCGGCCTGCAGGGCCGGAAAGCATCGCGTCACCAGGGGATCGTGACCGGGGATGATCAGCGTGGGCCCCGACGCCAGGCGGTGCAAGGTGCGAAACGCCTCATACATATCGCCGAGATGACAGATCAGGGGGAAGGGATTCTCCTCGAGGAGGTTCTGGTAGAGGTGCATCGCATCGGAGGCGAGCACCATCCAGCCCCGCCGCGTCAGCACCCGCACCACCTGCAGCCCCGCGCTGTGGCCGCCGACGCGATGGACCGTCACGTTGGGCGCGATGACGTCCTCGCCGTCGTGGAACGTCACGCGGCCCGCATAGACGGCGCGGACCATGTCGCACGTCACCTCCACCCCGAAGGGATGGGCGACGTGCCGGTGCGCCATGTAGCGACCGGTGGCAAAGGCCATTTCGGCGTCCTGAAGGTGGAAGGTGGCGTTGGGAAACTGCGTGATGCCGCCGGCATGGTCGAAATGCATGTGTGTCACGATCACGTCGCGCACCGTCGCGGCATCGATCCCGGCGGCGGCGAGCGCGTCGCGGGGCTCCAGCAGCACCTCCCGGTTGCGCCGTGCGGCCTCCCGCGTATCGAAGCCGGTATCGACGACGATCACCCGCTCCGCGTTGCGAAGAACCCAGATGAAGAAGTCCAGCGGATAGGGCGCATCGGCATGCAGGTCGACCCGCAGGAGGTTGTCCCGCCGGCGACGGCCCGCGAAGGTGGCATAGCGAAGCGCCAGGACTTCGTAGGTATCCTCGGTCATCGGTCATGCCTCCACGGGCGATCGGCGAGGCCGGCGTGCCGAAGGCCGATCCCCGGCACGGCGGTCATGCCGGCCAGGTGCGGTAGCGGGACAGGGCATCCAGGTCCGGCACCGCGCCGAGGCCGGGGCCGGCCGGCACCGGGACCTGTCCGTCTCGCACCGGCAGCAGCGTGCCGACCACCAGATCCCGGGCGGCGTTCGGATGGCAGTCGAATTCCAGCGTCCCGTCCCCGCCCGCGGCGGCGAGGAGGTGGAGCGCGGCCAGCAGCGCGACACCCCCGCCGAAGACATGCGGGCAGAAGGACTTGCCGCGCGCGACCGCTTCCGTGGCGACCGGCGCGTTGCCGGTGATGCCGCCCCACTTGGTGATGTCGGGCTGGACCACCCGCAGCACATGGCCCTTCGCCGCTGCGAGAAGGTCCGTGCCGCGCAGGTTCTCTCCCCCGGCCAGGCTCACGGGAGACAGCCGGGCGAGCTGCGCCCATTCCTCCGCGGAGCGATCCACCCGCAGCGGCTCCTCCAGCCAGCGCAAGGCGAAGGGCGCAAGCGCTTCGGCCATCCGCAGCGCAGCCGGCAAGTCGAGAGCCTGGTTGGCATCCACCATCAGCTCCGCCTCCGGGCCGAGCGTCTCCCGCAGGGCGTGGACGTTGCGCAGGTCCAACGCCTCGCCGAAGCCGATCTTCAGCTTGAAGGCCCTGTGGCCCTCGGCCTGGCGGGCCAGGGCGAAGCGCTCCGGTTCGTCCGGGTTGATGCCCGTCGCATAGACGGGGACATCCGCCACGGGGGTGTCGCGCAGCAGGCGGTAGAGGGGCACGCCTTGCTTCCGGGCGAACAGGTCCCAGACGGCGATGTCGAGGCCGGCCAGCGCCTGCGCGATCGGGCCCACCTCCGCCGTTTGCAGCACCAGCACGTCCAGCTCCGCCTCCAGCCGGTGGAACACCTCGGCGGGCGTGGCGAAGGCACAGCCTGCGATCCGCTCGCCGATATCGGCGACGAGACGGGCGCGGTGCTCCGCGCCCACGGCGGGCCAGTTGCACCACGCTTCGCCCCAGCCCTGCGCCCCGTCCTCGTCCGTGACGCGCACATAGACGGCCGGCCGGTCGCGGAAGGTGCCGAAGGCGACCTTGATCGGCTGCACGATCGGGACCCGGAAGCTGAAGGCCTCGACCCGGGCGATGCGGATCATGCCGCGGGCTTCCAGAGGGGTTCGGGCAGGCCGGGGACGCCGGGCTCGAAGGCCAGCAGCGCGCCGGCCAGGGGATGTTCGCGCAACTCCGTCTCGCTCATGGCCTGGCTGGTGGTGGTAACGTAGAGGGTCTGGAGCGCCGGCCCGCCGAAGCCGCAGCTCGTCGGCCTGTCGACCGGCGTGGGCACAACGCGGTCGATGCGCCCGTCCGGCGCGTAGCGGACCAGGCGGGCCGAATGGAACTCGGCGTTCCACAGGAAGCCTTCCGCATCCACCGTCGAGCCGTCCGGAAAGCCCGGCGGGCTGGTTCGCGCGATGTCGCGCCCCGGCTGCGGAACCCCCGTCCGCGGATCGAAGGGATGTGCCTCGATGGCACGCCGCAGCGAGTCCGCGAAGTACATGGTGCGTCCGTCCGGGCTCCAGGCCAGGCTGTTCGGAATGCAGATGCCGTCGCGCACGGGAGTGAGCCGCGTGCCGTCGAGGCGGAACAGCGTGCCCTCCGGTGCGCGGGTGTCGTTGTGCATGGTGCCGACCCAGAAGCGGCCCTGCCGGTCGCAGCGCCCGTCGTTGAAGCGGTGACCGGGCGGCCGGTCGGGGAGCACGGCCACCGTCTCCGTGCGGGAGGCGGCCCAGTCGTACAGCGCCACCTCCCCCGCAAAGGCGACGAGCAGGCGCCCCTTTCCCGCCAGCGCCAGGGAGCCCACGAGGTCGGGCATGACGCGGGTTTCGACCTGGCCGTCCCGATCGAGCCGGCGCAGCGCCGGGCGGCGGATATCGACCCAGAAGAGCGACTGGGCCTCCGCATCCCAGACCGGGCTCTCGCCCAGGATGTCCCGCTGCGACCCGATCCGGCGGAAGGTCACACCGTCCGCCCCCCATCCACGGGGAAGTCGACCCCGGTGATGAACTCCGCCTCGTCGGAGGCAAGGTAGAGCGCCGCATTGGCGATGTCGGACGGGCGCGACATGCGGCCGAGGGGGATGGTGCCGATGAACTTTGCCCGGTTCTCCGGCGTGTCCGGCACGCCCATGAAGGTTTCGAGCAGCCCCGTCTCCCCCATCACGGGCGAGATGCAGTTGACCCGGATCCTCCAGGGCGCCAGCTCGACCGCCAGCGACTTGGAGACGAGGTTCACCGCCCCCTTGGTGGCATTGTACCAGGTGAGGCCGGGGCGTGGCCGGATGCCGGCGGTGGAACCCACGTTGAGGATCACGCCACCGCCCGCGTCGCGCAGGATGGGCGCGATCTCGTTCACGAAGAGGAAGATCGACTTCACGTTCACCCGGAACATGCGGTCGAACTCCTCCTCCGTCACCTCCAGGAGCGGCTTGTTGCGATGGGCGATGCCCGCGTTGTTGACGAGGATCCCCGGCGTGCCGAGCCTTTCCCGGGCTTCGGCCACCACCCGCGCCACGTCCTGGGGCGAGCCCACATCCGCCTGGAGCGCGATCGCCGCCCCGCCCAGCGAGGCCGCCACACGCTCCGCGGCCTCCCCGCGCAGATCCACCACGGCGACCCTGGCGCCCTCGGCCACGAAGCGACGGGCGATGCCCTCGCCGAAGCCCCCGCCCGCGCCGGTGACGATCGCGACCTTGTCGGCGAGCCGCGTGCCGCCTCTCTCCACCTCGCTCATGGCCACAGCATCTGCGTCTCGACCGAGATGATCGGGTCGATGCGGGAGGTGAAGTTGGGCAGGTCGGCGAGGAGCGTCCGGCCCTCCGCGCTGGCGAAGGCGGCGTGCAGGTCCTCCTCGGAATCGAACCACAGCTCGGAGAAGCCGTCATAGCCGAAGGCCGCGAAGCGCTCCCGGTCCACCAGGTTCACGGAATAGCGCCGCAGGCCTGGCAGCTTCTTGCACAGGGTCGCGTGCGTCCCCATCCAGTGGGCGACGAACTGCTCATGCGTCATGTCGTCGCGCCGCTTCAGGATGCCAAGGCGCTTGACGTAGGTCCGGCTCATGTCGGGTTCCCTGCGGGGGTGGCGGGCGGCGCGGCGCCCTCGACCACGACGATGTTGGAGCGGGACGCACGCAGCCGGACCTGCTTGGCCGGCGCGTATTCCGCCGAGTTGGCCCAGGCCTCCGCCTGCGCCCGGTCCGGGAACTCCAGGATCACCAGCCGCTTGGGCTGCCAGTCGCCCTCCAGGACGCCGTGCGGGCCGCCGCGCGCGAGGAAGCGGCCGCCGAACTTGGCCACGGTCGCCGGCGAGAGCTTCTTGTACTCCTCCAGCAGTTCGGGGTTGGTGACTTCCATGTCGTTGATGACATAGGCAGGCATGGCATCGTCCTTTGCTATGCGGAATCGGCCAGCGCCGGCTGCGCGTCGATCATGCGCAGGCGGGCATTCTCGAGATGGGCGCGCATCGCGCGGCGGGCTTCCTCCGGCCGCTTCTGCCGGATGGCGACGAGGATGCGGGTGTGGTCGGCTAGCACGCTGCGGCTTCGCTCCAGATGCGCGAAATGCGACAGGAAGCGCGACAGGTTGACCCCGTGCGAGATGTCCTGCTCGACGGAGCAGATCGCGTCGACGAAGCGGCGGTTGTGCGAGGCCGTGGCGACGGCCAGGTGGAAGCGGAAGTCCAGATGCGCCGCGGGGCTGCCCTCGAGGGCGGCACGCGCGTAGCGATCGATCGCCTCCTGGATCGCGGCAAGGTCGGAGTCGAGCCGGCGCTCGGCCGCGAGGGCCGCCGCCTGGGGCTCTATGGCGTGGCGGAACTCCAGGTTCTCCAGCATCTCCTGACGCTTGCGGACCACCTGGGTGGACGACACCTCCTCCGGCAGCGCCTTCTGCACGAAGGACCCGGCCCCGCGTCGCGAGGTGATCACGCCCTGCTCCCGCAGTCGCTGCAGCGCCTCGCGCACGACGGGGCGCGAGATCTCGAACAGGGCGCACAGCTCCTTCTCCGAAGGAAGCGGATCGCCTTCCCGGAACTCGCCAGTGACGATCTTGTGCAGCAGCACGTTGTAGGCGTGGTCGGCCAGCCGGCCGCGCGCCGCCGTCGGGAACTCGCCGCCCTTCACGACGCCCCTCCCGCCCGCGCGCTGCGGAGGTTGTGCACGTGGACGTGCCGCCCCGCCTCCACGGGTGCCGAGGCCAACCCGATGGCCTGCCCGTACTTGACCACCGCCTGCCCCTGCGCGATCGGCAGGAGGCTGATCTTGTGGCACATGGGGATCGCGTCGATGGCCGGGAGGAGCCGCACGTCGGCGCCACAGGCCACGCGGATGGACTCGCCCGCGGCCACGGGCCGCAGCACGGTGGCGACGTTGTCCGCCGCCTCAAGGCGGATGGCATCCGTGTCCATCACAGGGCCTGCCCGAAGCGGCTGAGCACCTCGTCCCCCTCCCGCGTGATCTCCCCCCAGGTCGCCTCGCCCGAGGCGATGTCGAGCAGGCGGCGGCGCAGGGAGAGCGCCGCTTCCGCCAGGCTCTCCCGGCCAATGAAGGCCGGGCTCGCGTCGTAGTCGAGCTGCTCGCCCAGGGCGGCGCAGGTCTCGGGATTGGCGCTGAGCTTGATCGTCGGGGAGAGCGCGCTCGCGTAGGGATTCCCGACCCCCGTGGTGAAGAGCATCACCTGGGCACCGGACAGCACGAAGCCGGTCAGCGACTTCGGTGCGTAGGCGGAGGCGTCCATGGTCCACAGGCCGCGCCGCGGCGGCGCATCGCCATAACCGAGCAGGCCCTCGATCGGGCGCGACCCGCTCTTGGCGACGTTGCCCAGGGACTTCTCCTCGATGGTGGAAAGGCCGGCGGCGATGTTGGTCGGCCCCGGATTGCTGCCGAGCAGGTCGAGGCCCGCCGCCACCGCGATGCGCTCCCGCTCCAGCACGGCGCCGGTGATCGCGGCCGCCGCGTCCGCCGTACGGGCGCGGGCCGCCAGCAACTGCTCCGCACCCAGCCATTCCAGCGTCTCGCCCAGCACCGCCCAGCCGCCCGCATCCACCAGCCAGTCGGCCAGCAGCCCGAGCAGGGGGTTCGCGACCAGGCCGGAGCTCGGGTCGGAGCGCCCGCACTCCAGCCCGATGCCGAGGGCCGCGGCGGGTTCGGCAGTGCGCCGGTCCCGCGAGATCAGCCGGGCGAGCCCCGCCCCCGCCCGCAGCGCGCGGTCGGTCAGCGCCAGCCCGTCATGGCCGCAATCGTCCAGCGTGAGGCCCACATGCGGCCGCCCGCTGGGCGCGATATCGGACAGCGCCTGGCGCATCACCACCGGGTTGTCGCCCACCAGCACGCAGGCGCCCACGTTCGGATGCGTCGCGAGCGCCGCGATGGCCCGGCGGTGCAGGAGGAGGTCCCGCCCGACCAGCCCGGCGCTGTGCGGCAGCACGACGACCACGGCGCCCGCCAGAGCGGCGGCAACGCGTCGCGCCGTCCGGCCCGTCAACCCGCCCGTGGACAGGACCAGCAGGTGGTTGCGGACCCCCACCTGCCCGTCCGCCCGGCGGAAGCCGAGGAAGGTCGCCATGTCGCCGCTGCCGGGCAAGGCTTCAGGCCACCCGCATCAGCTGCGGATCGGCCGGCCGCACCTTGATGCCGAGCTGGTCCTCGCGGATGCGCATCAGCGCCGCGGTGTCGCGGCTGGCGAAGCCCTTCTCCATCGCCTCCTCCAGCGTGCGCTGGCAGGCGGCGCCGACATGCGGCTCGAAGCCCTGGCTGCGCGCAAGCTCGACCGCCTGGCGCACGTCCTTGCAGGCCAGCTTGACCATGAAGCCCGGTGAGTCGTCGCCCTTGAAGGCCTTCTTGGGCATGGCGACGTAGAGCTGGGCGTTGTTCGCCATGGTGGTCTTCATGACCTCCATCATCAGCTCCAGCGTCAGCCCGCACTTGACGCCGATCGCCAGCGCCTCCGTGTTCGCCGCCATGATCGTGGTGGCGAGCAGGTTGTTCACCGTCTTCATCGCATGCCCGGCACCGACGCCGCCGCAGAGGTAGGTCTCGTTGCCCATGCAGTCGAGCACGGGCTTCACCCGCTCGATCACCTCCGGCTTGCCGCCGACCATCAGAGTCAGCGTGCCGGTGGCGGCATGCTCGGAGGTCTTGCCCACCGGGCTGTCCACCATCTCGATGCCAAGCGCCGCCAGCTCGTCGGCGATGGCGCGGGAGGACACCGGGTCGATCGTGCTCATGTCGATCACCACGCCGCCCGGCCGCATGCCCCGCGCCGCACCGTCCGGTCCCAGCAGCGCCTCCCGCACGTGCCGCGGCTCCGGCAGCATCGTGACCACCACCTCGCTCGCCGCGCCGACCTCGCGGGCCGAACTCGCCCCCGTCGCGCCCGCCTCCACCAGCCGCCGCACCGCGTCGCCGTCCAGGTCGAAGACGGTCAGGTCATGGCCGCCCTTCAGCACGTTCGATGCCATGGGCCCGCCCATCACGCCGACCCCGATGAATCCCACCTTCATGTCACGCCCTCCGTTCCTGTCCGATCAGCTCTGCTCGGCCCACTGGTCGATCTCCCAGACCGGCCGCCCGCGCAGGTCGCCGACATCCGTGCGGGTGAACTCGCTCGCCGCCGGCTTGCCGCCGAGCCGGTCGAACGCCTCCTTCACGATCGGGGCGGTGCGCCGGAACGATTCCTTGACCTGGCTCCAGGTCAGCGGCGCCGGGATCATCTTGGAGTCGACGAGATACTTGGATGTCTCCAGAACCGCGCGCGCATCCGCCTCGGTCGGCCAGATCCAGCCGCGCCGCGCGATCACGTCGTCGTTGACCACCTTGGCGCCCTGCGTCGGGTCCAGCTTCCAGAACTCCTTCACCAGCTGCGAGACAGCCCCCGCCTCCATGGCCGTGAGCGCGTTCACCGCATCCTGCTGCGCCATCAGGAAGGCGAGGGCCACCTTGGGATTGCGGTCCAGCAGGGCGTTGTTCACCAGCCAGAAGGAGCGGTGCAGGTAGTAGCCGTCCGGGAAGAAGGGGGAGCGCCGCACCGAAGGCAGCATGATCCCGCCGCCCTCGCCCTCCGGGCCCTTGTAGTAGTCCTCCGTGTAGCCGAAGGAGTTCATGATCCCGGCGGTGCCCGTGCTCTCCGCCGCAAGGAAGGCGGGGTAGACGGTGATGGCCGCATCCATCCCGCTCGGCACCTGGGCCGCCTGGGCAAGGGTCGGCGTGTTGACGACCCGGATGCCGTGGTCCCGCGGATTGGCGCTGCCCAGTTCCCAGCGCATCATCTGCGTCAGGGCGTTGTACGGGTCGCCGCCCAGCAGCGCGCCGACCGTCTTGCCCTTGATGTCCTGGATGGTGCGGATCGGCGAACCCCGGCGCGTCGCCAGCACCAGGCGCAGGTGCCCCTCGCCGACGACCATCAGGCTGATCGGCAGCTTGGCCGAGATCGCGCGGATGATCGGCGTGTTGCCCCACATCCCCATGTCGAGGTTGTTGCCGACGATGGCCTCCACCATCGGCAGCGCCGTCGGATAGTCCCGCCAGTCGACGGTCAGGTCGACGCCCAGCTCCGCCGCCCGCCGCTCGAACAGCTTGTTCTCGATCATGTACTGGGTCATGGGCGAGTTGTAGGCGGCCCAGGGAATGCGCCCGACGGACACCTTCGCCGCCTCCCGCCCGCCCTGCGCCCGGGCCAGCCACGGCATGGCGAGCGCCGCGCCCCCGACTCCTCCGAGCAGAAGCCGCCGCCCGATCGTCAGATCCCTCATGAACGTCTTCCCATCGTCTTTTGTTGTCGTTTCCGGTTCAGGCAATCGCCTCGTAGGCCTCGGTCCGGATCAGGTTCCAGATCTCCTCCGAAAGCTGCCCGAAACGCGGGTTGGCACGCGCATGCTCGCCGCGTGGCCGCGGCAGGTCCACGGGGATGACGGCCCGCACCCGCCCCGGATGACGGCTCATCACCACCACGCGGTCGGCGAGGAACACCGCCTCCTCGATGTCGTGCGTGATGAAGACCGCCGTCCTGCGCTCGCCCCGCGGCGCCGTCTCGCCCCAGATGCGCAGCAGCTCCGCCTGCAGGATCAGGCGCGTCTGCGCGTCCAGCGCGCCCAGGGGCTCGTCCATCAGCAGGACCTCCGGGCCGTTGGCGAGGAGGCGCGCCAGCGCCACGCGCTGCCGCATCCCGCCCGAGAGCTGGTGCGGGAACTTGGCTTCCGATCCCGAGAGGCGCACCAGCTCCACATGCTCGCGGATCCGCGCCTGCACCGCCTCCCGGCTCATGCCGTTGCCCGGCGTGCCGTTGCGCAGGCCGAAGCCGATGTTGTCCTCGACCGTGAGCCAGGGGAAAAGCGCATAGTCCTGGAACATCACGCCACGGTCCGCACCCGGCCCGGTGACGGGGCGGCCATCGATCTCGATGCTGCCGGAACTGGGCATGTCGAGCCCGGCGATCATGTTCATCACCGTGGACTTGCCGCAGCCGGACGGGCCCACGATGCAGATGAACTCGCCTGCCTGGATGTCCAGGTTCACCTCCGCCACGGCCAGGGTGCGCGTGAGGGTTCGGGGAGAGGTGAAGGCCTTGGTGACGTTGCGCAGGCGCAGCTTGGGTCCGGTCATGTCACTGCCTCCAGGGCACGAGGTGACGCTCGGCCACGCGGAACAGCCGGTCGATGGCCAGCGCCACGACGCCGATCACCACCATGCAGACCACGATGCCGTTGAGGTCGATGCTGTAGGCGTAGAAGACGAACATCATCGCGCCGATGCCGCCCGAGCTGCCGCCGCCGGACTTGGACCCCACAGCGAGCTCCGCCGCGATGATGGCCGTCCAGGCGACGCCGAGCGCCAGGCGGGCGCCGAGCAGGATGCCCGGCAAGGCCGCCGGCAGCACCACCTTCAGCAGGATGCGGTGCCGGGGCACCCCCATGGTGCGCGCCGCCTGCAGCAGCTTGCGGTCCACCTGGGCCACGCCGTGCACGGTGTTGAGCAGGAGCGGGAAGAAGGCGGCGTAGCTGACGATCGACAGCGACGCCGGCGTCCCGGTGCCGAACCACATGATGGCGATGGGCAGCATCGCCATCGGCGCCACCGGGCGGAAGCCTTCCACGATCGGCTCCAGGGCCGCGCGGATCGTGCGGTTGCTGCCCATGGCGATGCCGAGCGCGATGCCCAGCACCAGCGCGATGGCGAAGCCGCTGATCACCCGGCCCAAGCTCTGTGACAGCGAGGAAGGCAGGTCGCCGCTGCCGACGAGTTGCAGGAAGGTCGTGGCCACGCGGGCCGGGGACGGCGCCCGCGTCTCCTCCGGCAGGGTCATCGCCCAGGCCTGCCAGCCGGCCAGCAGGAGCAGCGGCAGCGTCGCGCCGCGGATCAGGGGCGTCCAGCGCGAGCCAGGGCGGGGCGTCGCGGCATCGAGGAGGGAGGCGCTCATCAGGCCAGCTCCGTCCCGGTCGCCCAGGGCGTCAGGCGGCGCCGCAGGCCCTGGATCAGGAGGTCACAGGCATAGCCCACGATCGAGACGACGATGATGTAGGCGAAGACGTTGGGGCTCATCAGCAGCTGCCGGTACCATTCGATGGCGAAGCCCAGCCCGCTCGGCGAGCCGATCAGCTCGGCGGCGATGATCGCGGCCCAGGCGCCGGCGAAGGCGATGCGCACGCCGACCATCATGGTGGGCAACGCGCCCGGCAGCACGACCAGGCGGATGATCCGCGCCTGGCTCACCCCCATGGTGCGCGCGGCGGCCACGAGCTTGCGGTCCGTGCCGCGCACCCCCGCCACGGTGTTCAGCAGCATGGGGAAGAAGGCCACGTAGGTCATGATGAAGACGGGAAGCGTGCCGCCGACGCCGAAGATGAACAGGCCGAGCGGGATCCAGGCGATGCCCGAGATCGGGCGGAGCATCTCCACCAGGGGGTCGACGTAGCCGTTCACCCGTTCGCTGAGGCCCATGGCGAAGCCGAGCGGCAGGGCCAGGGCGGAGGCGACCGCCATGCTGAGCAGCAGGCGCAGGAAGCTGACCGAGACGTTCTCGTACACCTCCCCGTCCAGCACCAGCTCGACCAGGGCGGCGAAGACGGCGGCCGGGGTGGGAAGCTGGATCGGGCTGGCGACCCAGGCGGCCACCCCCCACCACAGCAGGACGAAGCAGGCAACGGACAGGATGGAGGTGAGGGCCGGCAGGCGGAGGAGGTCACGCCACGCCGCCGACGGCTCTCCCGGGACCGGGACGGTGCCGACCGGGGCCTCCGGCGCTACGGCCGGCACGTCCTTTCCGGTGCCGGCCATTCGGCCCGGCACTGCTTCCGCGATGCTTTGCATCCTGCAGCTTCCTCCCCAGGAAGTCTGTTTCGATCACTAACCTTGAGGGCCATAAGTTGTCAACATAATTTGCATGTTGTCAGCGTGTCACGGCGAGGAATCCGCCATCGACATAGATCACCTGGCCGTTGATGTAGGCGCCGGCCTCCGAGGCCAGCAGCAGCGCCGCCCCGCACAGATCCTCGGGGCGCCCCCAGCGCCGGGCCGGGGTCCAGTCGCGCACGAAGTCGTGGAATTCCGGGATGTTGGCCTGGCTGAACTCCGTTGCGGTGTAGCCTGGTGCCAGCGCGTTCACCGTGACCCCGGTGCCGGCCAGGTCGGCCGCCATGGCGCGGGTCAGGCCATGGATGGCGTTCTTCGCCGTGACGTAGGGGGCGAGCAGCGGGCGCGACACGTGCCCCATGATGGAGCCGAGGTGGATGATGCGGCCGCTCCCCTGCTCCACCATCACCCGCGCCGCCTGCTGCGCCACGCTGAAGCCGGCGGTCACGTCCACCTCCAGGACGCGCCGCCACTCCTCCAGCGAGAGATCCAGCATGTGCTTGCGCACGATCACGGCGGCGTTGTTCACCACGACGTCGAGGCGGCCGAGATCGCGCCTGGTGCGCGCGATGGCATCGGCCAGCGCCGCCTCGTCCAGGATGTCGAAGACCTGCGCGGTGGCGTCGGCACCGGCGGAGCGGAGCTGCTCCGCCCGTGTCACCACCGCCTCGTTGCGGTCCACCAGCACCAGCCGGGCCCCGGCGGCGGCAAAGCCCTGTGCCAGCCCGGCGGCGATGCCGCCGGCGCCGCCCGTCATGAACACGACGCGGCCTTCGAGGGAGAACAGCGCGCCGGGCGCGAGGTGCTGGAACATGGCAGACGGGCTCCTGAGGGTTCAGGCCAGGCGGTTCGCGACGGCTTCGCCGGCGCGGAGGCGGAGGATGCTGTCCAGCAGGAGGGCTCCCATCCGCAGCCGCGTCTCGATGGTGGAACTGCCCTGATGCGGCTGGAGAAAGACGTTCGGCAGGGCGAGGTAGCCCGGGTGGATGTCCGGCTCGCCGCGGAACACGTCGAGGCCCGCCGCCATCACCCGGCCGCCGGCCAGCGCCGCGATCAGCGCCTCGTCGTCCACGAGGTCGCCGCGCGACACGTTGGCGACGACCGCCCCCGCGGGAAGCAGCCCGATGGCGCGGGCATCCAGCATGCCGCGCGTCTCCGGCGTGACGGGCGCCGCCAGCATCAGGAAGTCGCTGACCGCCAGCAGGTCGTCGAGGCGGGGGTGGAAGGCCGCGCCATCCTCGGCCTCGGGGGAGAGGCGGGAGCGATTGTGATAGTGCACGGCCATCCCGAAGCCGTTCCGGGCCCGGCGCGCGATCGCCCGCCCGATCCGGCCCATGCCGACGATCCCGAGCCGGCCGCCGGACAGGTCCCGTCCGATCAGCTGCGTGGGGGACCATCCGGTCCAGGCGCCGTCGTAGAGCATCTGCATGCCCTCGCGGGCGCGTCGGGCGGCGCCGAGGAGCAGCAGGATCCCCAGATCCGCCACCGCGTCGCTGAGCACGTCGGGGGTGGACAGCACGGCGAGCCCGCGACTCCGCGCCGCCTCCAGGTCGATGTGGTCATGGCCGACGGAGTAGGTCGCGATCACGCGGACCGAAGCGGGCAGGCCCTCGATCAGACCGGCATCGATCCGGTCCATCGCCATCACGACCAGTGCCTCGGCAGCATGGGCATGCGCATGGCGCAGGATCTCGTCCCGGTCCCAGCCGCGGTCCTCGGGATTGGCGGCACAGGTGGCGGCGCGGTGGAACAGGTCCATCACCGGGGCGGGTAAGGCGCGCGTCAGGAGAATGCGGCATGCCTTGCCGTCCGTCATGTCCGACTCCTCCCCCCTCGCGGCGCATGGGCACGCTTTGGGCCGCATCACGGGGACCGACGCCCGTCTTGTCAATATGAATTACATCTGCCGCCGCCGCTTGCGTCCTGACAGCGTGGCGGCGGTCGAGGGACGGCGGCGGAGAGACGGGGCGGCCCGCCTCCCGCCACCGATGGCCTGCGAGCGGCCCTTCCGTCCTTGGTTATTCCGCCGCCACGGCGGCGGCGAACTCCTGCCGGATGGCCAGCGAGTGCTCACCCACCGCCGGCACCGGGCCGAGTTCCGGCTGGCGGCCGTCGCGCAGGGCCGGTGGCGCGACGATCGAGGCAGGCCCCGCCTCCGTCTCCACCGTCACGCGGCGCAGGGCGGGGTGGCGCGAGAGCTCCTCCACCCGGTTCACCATGCCATAGGCGATGCCGGCCTCGCGCAGCCGCGCCGCTGCAGCCTCGCGGGCAAGGCCGGCAAAGGCGGCCGCCACCCGCGCGTCCACCGCGGCGCGGTGGGCCACGCGCGCCGTGTTGCTGCCATACCCTTCCCGCCCCGGCAGATCCGGCTCGCGCAGGAAGACGTCGCAGAAGCGTTGTCACTCCCGCTCGTTCTGGATGGAGACCAGCACCAGGCCGCCATCGGCCGTCGGGAAGGCGCCATAGGGGCAGATGGAGGGATGGGCCAGGCCGACCCGCTCCGGCGACCGGCCGGTGCCCTCGGCGTAGAGCAGCGGCACGTTCATCCAGTCGGCCATGCCGTCGAACAGGCTGACCTCCAGCCGCGCGCCGAGGCCGGTGGTCGCGCGCGCGATCAGCGCCTCCAGCACGGCCGCGTGGGCGGACATGCCGCAGGCGATGTCGCAGACGGAGACGCCGACGCGCCCGGGCCCGGCCGGGTGGCCCGTGATCGAGGCCAGCCCGCTCTCGGCCTGCACCAGCAGGTTTCGGAAAGCGGATAGCGCCGGTTCGGTGACCGTAGGAAACAGTCGCCGTCTCGCGCCAAGCCGTGACGCTTCCCTCGGAGAGCCCGCCTTGACCTCACGACGTTTGCTGCTGGCCACCTGCGCTGCCCTGGCGCTCGGCACCGGCTTTGGCAGCTTGGCCCGGTCGGTCGCCCAGGCGGCCGAGCCGGCCGTGGTCGAAGACCGTGTCACGCTCCTCGCCACTGTGGAGACGATCGACATGGCTACGCGCACCGTATTGCTGCGCTCCCTGACCGGTGGCCTGCTTACCGTGAAAGCGGGCCCCGAAGTCCGGAACTTGGCGCAGGTCCGCCCCGGGGATCGCGTGACGGTCGATTACTACCAAGCCGTGGCGGTGCAGATGGGCGCGCCGGGCTCAGCACCGCCACCCACGGTGGACTCCGGGGAATATCGCGCCGCGCTCGGGGAGCGACCGGCCGCCGGTGCCTATGAGGCGACGAGCGTGCGCGTCACCGTGGTCAGCATCGATCGTGCCACCTACAGGGTCAGCTTCCTGGATCCAGGCAACAATCTGCACACGGTGGCGGTGCGCGCGGAACCGATGCGGAACTTCGTGCGGGCGCTGAGGCCGGGTGATCAGGTGGATATCCACTACGTCGAGGAGCTCGCCGTCAGCATCGAGCCGGCGGCACGCTGAATCCCGCCGAGTTCGCCATGCTCGCTACCGAACGAAAGAACGCCACCGTGCCCACACGGATCTGCCTCGTCGCTGCGTCCTGCGTGGTCGCCCTGCCCCTGCTGATCGGCACGGCGGCCGTTGCCGAGGAGACAGTATCGACGACAGGTACGGCGCCGACGGGCATGGCGCCGCAGAATGGCCTGAGCTTCACCGTGACGCCGTACCTCTGGATCGCCGGGATCAGCGGCACCGTGTCGACGCCGTTCAGCCGCGTACCCGAGCGCAGCGTGGAGGCGAACTTCGGCGACACGCTCTCCAACATCAGCGGCTTCGCCTTCATGGGCTCGGCCGAGATGCGCTACGGCCGCTTCGGCCTGCTCGTGGACGTCCTGACACTGACGGTCGAGAGCGACGTCTCGACGCCACGAGACCGGCTCTTCTCGGGCGGCAAGGGCCGTTTCAGCACGACCATGGGTACGGTGCTGGGGGCATACCGGGTATGGGAGGACGGCACCAACGCGCTTGATCTTGGTGCCGGCTTCCGCCCATGGTCCGTGAGTACGCGGCTCAGCCTCAACGAGGGCCTACTCGCCGCCCGAACACTGAAGCCCTCGGCGAGCTGGATCGATCCCGTGTTGGCGCTGCGCTACACGCGCCGGCTGGGCACCAGCTGGAGCGCTTCGGTGTACGGCGATGCCGGTGGCTTCGGTGCCGGCTCCGATCTGACTTGGCAGCTGCTCGGCACGATCAACTATCAGGTCTCCGACTCGGTCAGCCTGCGTGCTGGCTACCGCCACATGCAGCTGGAGCATAGCAGGCGGGGTACGGACCTCGATGTGGGCCTCAGCGGCCCGCTCGTGGCCGTGTCCTTCCGGTTCTGAGGCGGAATCCCGGGGACAGGTGATGCGTGTCGCCGTCGCCATTCGCAGGCCCGACCCGGCGCATGCCGATGGCAGCCAGGCGTCGTCCAGGTCGGCCCTGTCATGCCGGCGATCGGGCGGCAGCCATCCGCGAAGGCGAGCCGCACCGGCTGTCGGAAAGGCGTGGCGCCACGCCGTGCTCCAACCGGGCCTGGCGCAGGGTCTCCGAGGGAAGCTGGTGGAACAGCTCGCGATACTCCATGGCGAAGCGCGCGAAATGGAAGAAGCCGAGGTCGGCGGCGATCTCTGTGACGGTTCCCTCGCAACGCCGGAGCTTCCGTCGTGCGACGTTGAGCCGCAGGATGCGCAGGTATCGCTTGGGCGACACCCCATGGACGTGCTGGAAGGCAAGCTGCAGCACGCGCTCGCTCGCCGCCGTCAAGCCGCACAATTCGCTGAGCGAGGGGGGGTCGTTCAATCGGGCACGCAGCACCTCCTCCGCCAGGCGCACGATGCGCGAGCGCTGTCTGTTCGAAACCAGCCCCTGCTGCGGCTCGATCTGCAAGCCGCCCAGCAGGATCTGCATGGCGGCTTCCTCGAGATGGTGGCGTGCAGCCTCGCTGCTGGCGGCGCCATTGGCCAGCACCGCGCGCAGCAGATCCAGCGCCCTGCCACGTTCAAGAACCCCGGCAGTGCCGTGCGGAATACGCCACAGGAGTTCGCTGCCGAGCGTCATGCCGTCGATGCCGAAGAGCGCCCCGAGATGCCGGTCAAGCAGGGTGTGACTCATCGAGACGGCCATGATCTCCATCTCGCCGAGGCTTCGGAATTCCACTTCGTGCCCTTGGCTGCCACCGAAGACGCTGGCATGCGGATCGAGATCCAGTCCCTTCCAGCGTGCTCCGCCGCTGGCCGACAGCGTCATGGCGATGGAGGCCATGTTGCGCGGCTGTTCGCCCTCCACCATGAGCGGCGCAGACCAGTTCTGCACGACGATCTGCAGGGCGGGAGTCGCCGCCATCCGGATGGAGCCGCTGAAGGCGCCGCCCGCTGCTTGGGTGTAGACAAGGTTCCAACCCGAGGTCGCCTGTGCCAGGTCATTGAAATCTTTGAATTCGGCCTCCAGCGCGGGAGCCTCCGGAAATGCGGCCAAGCGATCGCCCTCCACCGGCCAGGGACGATCCGTTTTTCTAGCGGAACTGCCTTGTGATGGGAAGCGATGCGCAACCGGTGGTTTGGCTCCCGGGCGGACGCTTCGCCATGGGTTCCGACCGGCACTATCCCGAGGAAGGGCCGGTACGTGACGTGGTTGTGGACGGTTTCTGGATCGACCGCCATCCGGTTACCAACCGCGACTTCGCCCGCTTCGTCGCGGCCACGGGCCACGTGACCCTGGCTGAGCGGGCGCCGCGCGCCCAAGACTATCCGATGGCACCGCCGGAGACGCTGGTGTCCGGCTCGATGGTCTTCACCCCACCGACGGCGCCGTGCGAGCCGAGGGACTGGTCCAGCTGGTGGCGCTTCGTGCCAGGCGTGGACTGGCGCCGCCCTCGCGGCCTGGGCAGTTGCTGGCAGGAATTGCCGGAGCACCCGGTCGTCCATGTCGCGCATGCCGATGCGGAGGCTTACGCGGCCTGGATCGGCAAGGCCCTGCCCACCGAGGCCGAGTGGGAATTCGCCGCACGGGGGGGGCTGCAGGGCGCTACCTATGCCTGGGGCGAGGAGCTGATGGCGGATGGCGTGCACCGCGCCAACACCTGGCAGGGGCACTTCCCGACCGAGAACACCGCGTTGGACGGTTTTGTCGGAACCTCGCCGGTCACGGCTTTCCCGCCGAACGGCTACGGGCTGCACGACATGATCGGGAATGTCTGGGAATGGACCGCGGACTGGTACCGGGAGCGACATCCGACGCCGGCAGCCGGCAAGTGCTGCGTACCGCGCAACCCCGTGGGTGGCACGGCGGCGGAAAGCCTGGATCCCGAATTCGCATTCCCACGCAAGGTCTTGAAGGGCGGCTCGCATCTCTGCGCCCCCAACTACTGCCAGCGCTACCGACCCGCGGCGCGGCAGGGACAGGCCATCGACAGCACCACGGGACATATCGGCTTCCGCTGTGTCCAGCGCCCACAGAAGGCATGATGCAATGAGCTCCTCCGCGAACCAGATCGAGCTTTCGCTGCCCGTTCGGCGTGACATCCTGGCCGGCGCGGCCGGATTCATGGCGGCGATCGCCGGCCTTTCCGCCATGTCGCCGCGGGCGCGCGCCCAGGCGGCGCCGCGACCGCACATCCTCTACATCCTGGCTGATGACCTCGGATACGCCGATGTCGGCTTCCACGGCTCCGACATCCAGACCCCGAACATCGACGCGCTGGCGCGCGACGGGGCACGGCTGCGGCAATTCTACGCCCAACCCATGTGCACGCCGACGCGCGCGGCGCTGATGACGGGCCGCTATCCGCTGCGATACGGGCTGCAGACCGGGGTCATCCCGTCCGGCGCGAGTTACGGGCTGGCAACGGACGAGTTCCTCCTGCCGCAGGCACTCAAGGAGGTGGGCTACAGGACCGCGTTGGTCGGCAAGTGGCATCTCGGCCATGCCCGGCAGGAGTTCTGGCCGCGGCAGCGGGGGTTCGACCATTTCTACGGTCCGCTGGTGGGCGAGATCGACCACTTCAAGCACGAGGCCCATGGCGTGGTCGACTGGTACCGCGACAACGAGCTGCTGCGGGAGGATGGCTACGACACGGAGCTCCTCGGCGCCGAGGCCAGCCGCCTCATCGGTGCGCATGACCCACGGACGCCGCTTTTCCTCTATCTGTGCTTTACCGCGCCGCACACGCCCTTCCAGGCGCCGCAGCGCTACATCGACCGCTACTCCGGTATCGCCGATCCTTCGCGGCGCCTGTATGCGGCGATGATCACGGCCATGGACGAGCAGATCGGCAAGGTTGTCGATGCGTTCGAGAGGCGGGGCATGCGCGAGAACACGCTGATCGTGTTCCACAGCGACAATGGCGGCACCCGCTCCAAGATGTTCGTGGGAGAGGGCGCGTTCTCGGGCGAGCTGCCGGCGAGCAACGTGCCCTTCCGCGATGGCAAGGGCACGCTCTACGAGGGCGGCACACGCGTCGCCGCCTTGGCGAATTGGCCCGGCCGCGTCCGCGCCGGCGAGCTGGATGGCGTCATGCATGTCGTCGACATGATGCCCACCCTCGCGCATCTCGCCGGCGCGAGCCTGGAAAAGGCCAGGCCGATGGATGGGCAGAATCTCTGGCAGCAGCTCTCCAGCCTCGGCGGCATGGCGCGGAACGACGTGGTCTACAACGTGGAGCCGACGCAGGGCGCGGTGCGCGAGGGGCCGTGGAAGCTGTACTGGTCGGCCGCGCTGCCCCCGAAGATCGAACTGTACAACCTTGATCGGGACCCCGGTGAAACCAGCGACGTCTCCGCGCAGAATTCGGAAATCGTGACCCGTCTGCAGCAGCGCGTGGTGGAGCTGGCGCGTTCCATGGCGCCGCCCCTGTTCTACGCGGCGGCCCTGCAGGCGACCCTCGCTGCACCGCTCTCCACGCCCAGCGAAGCGCTTTCCCGCCTCGGATCACAAGACGACTGAACACGCCGGGGGGGCGGTCAAGCAGGCGGCCGGCCCCGGCGAAGCGGTGGGACGGCGCAGGCAGGGGTTGCCAAGGGACATCACACGACACGTTTCGCAAGACTTGCCCGATCGGCTTCGGGCGTATGCACCCCGGCCGCTGTCCGAGCAAACCCGGCCCAGCAGGGCTGGGGCAGGAGCGGCGCAACCATCGCGCGGTCTCAGGCGGCCACCCGCCCGACCGGACCGCCGGGCAGGGGCATGCGGGAGAGGACGTCGCCGACGCCGTGCAGCGAGCGCTTCGGCGGCTCGTAGAGGAATGGCTTCACCTTGGCGGTGTGGCGGGCCACCAGCAGGAAGCGGCGGCGCGACTGCGCCAGACCGCCCAGCTCGCCGCAGTCATGCGTCGTCTCGGCCACGGCGTAGCCGTAGGCCCGTAGCAGGCCGCCGATCTGGTCCAGGAGCGGTCGGCCGCGCGAGGCGATCCTGGGCACATTCTCCAGCAGGATCAGCTCCACCGTATCGTCCCGGTAGGCCTCCAGCGCCAGCCAGATGCCGCGGAGCGTCAGGCGGTTCAGGGCCTGGTACTTCCGGGTCCGGCTCTTGGTCTCGCTGAGCAGGCCGGAGAAGCCCTTGCAGGGGGGGGCGAGGTGAACAGGACGTTCGGGCGCTCGTGGCCGAAGGCCGCGCGCACGTCGTCCACGGTGGCCTCGCGCCACCCGGCCGGCGGCTCCTGGCCGTGGAAGTCGCGATACTGCTCGCGGTCGAACAGGTCCATGCAGGTGCCGGGCACGCCGGCTAGCCGTTCCTGAGCGGGCGGTCACCGCGGTGGTTTTCGGTAGGGTTGGGTTGCTGAGACCGACAACCGAACCTCGGACCTCCGCGCCGGGAGGATGCCCGGCCGCTGGTAGCCGGGTCACAGCCTCCTGCTTCTCTTTTCGCGCGCCTGGACGTGCAGGGGCGGCCAGCCGGGCGGCAGCGTCCTTCGCGATTGACATATAGAATGCATTTTGCACAATGCCCGGGGAGGAACCTCAGGCGCATGAAACCAGCCTTCATTTCCGCGGGCTGCCGTATGTCATCCCGGCCCCTGCGCCCGATCCGGGAAGCGGGGCACGGCTGGCGATGATGCCTTCCTTCCGGGACCAGGCTGCGGAGGCCGCATCGGCGGCGGAGGCCCTGGAACAGGTCCAGATGGCGTCCCGGCGTCGGGAGACCCCCTGCGGGGCCGGCACGATGGTCTGGCACCTGTGGGGCGAGGGGCCGCCGATCGTGCTGCTGCATGGCGGTGCCGGCTCCTGGCGGCACTGGGTCCGCAACATTCCTGCCTTGTCCCGGTCCCGGACCGTGCTGGCTGCCGACCTGCCGGGACTTGGCGAGTCCGCGATGCCCCCGGAGCCCTACGGGCCTGACAGCCTGGGCGGGATCGTCGCCGCCGGGCTGACGGAGCTGCTGCCGCCCGGGGCCGCATGCGATCTGGTGGGCTTCTCATTCGGCGCACTGATTGCCGGCCACGTGGCCGCCGCCGCTGCGTCGTCCGTGCGATCGCTGGTCCTGGTTGGTGCCGGAGCCCTGGGCGTGCCGCGCGGACCGATCCGCCTGGAGCGTGTGCGCGACAAGACCGGCGCGGAACGCCGCGCCGCGCACCGCGCCAATCTGGAGCGGCTGATGCTGGCCGATCCGGTCCATGTCGACGACCTGGCTTTGGAGATCCAGGAGTGGAACAGCTCCCGCGCGCGCGTGGCGAGCGTCCCCTTCGCCACGAGCGCCTCACTCAGCGGGGTGCTGCCGCGGGTGCCCGCACCGGTCGCGGCCATCTGGGGCGAACGTGACGCGCCAGCCGCGCCCGACCTGCCCGGCCGCATCGCGGCGCTGCGCCAGGCCCGGCCCGATGCGTCGGTGCGGATCATCCCCGGCGCCGGTCACTGGGTTGCCTATGAGGCTCCCGCCGCCTTCCACGCGACCCTGGAAGCGGTCCTGCCCAGGGCGTGAAACGTCCTGGGCGCCACAACGAACGAGAGGGGGAACCCCGTGCCGAACGCTACGCAGCGTCCCTATGATGGTTTGCGCATCATCGATCTGACCCGTGAGCTGAGCGCCTATGCCACGCGGCTCTTCGCCGATCTCGGCGCGGAGGTCATCCGCGTCGAGCCGCCAGGAGGGCGGACGGATCGCGGCGAGGCAGGACTGCCGGGGCTGGGGGGCGACGTGCGCTTCTCCTTCCTCAATGCCAACAAGAAGAGCGTGGCCGTCGACCTGGAACTGGAGGACGGCCGGGCGGTCCTGGCGGACCTCGTGGCCGGGGCGGGCATCGTCGTGCTCGAGGGACCGGAAGCCGAGCTGCTGCCCCTGGTGCTCTCCGTGCCGGGGCGCCGGGTCGTCGCCGTGGTCTCGCATTTCGGGCTCGACGGACCCTATGCCGGATATCTGGGATCCGATCTCGTGACCCAGGCCCTGGGCGGGATCGCCTGGATGTCGGGCACGCCGGATGCGCCGCCGCTGCGCATCGCGGGAGAGCAGACGAGCTTCGTCGCCTCGCTGTACACGGCCGCGGCCCTGGCTCTCGCGCTCTACGACGTCGAGAACAACGACGGGGGCCCCCACCTCATCGACGTCTCGGCGCAGGAGTGCATCGCGCACTCGCTGCAGAACGCCCTTCAGGTCTGGGACCTGGAGCAGCGCATTCCCGTGCGGGGCGGCGAGGGAACGCGCGACGCCACGGAGCAGGTGCTCGCCTGCCGGGACGGGCATGTGTTCCTGGCAAGCTCGCCCTCCATCCCCGCCTCCTGGAAGGCGCTGGTGGACTGGATGCGGGAGGAGGGGCATCCGGGCGCCGACCGGCTGAGCGAGCCCGACTGGTCCGACCGGCGCAAGCGCACGACGCGCGCCATGCGGGACGAGTTCCGGGCGCTGTTCGAATCCTTCGCGGCCGACAAGACGAAGGCGCAGATGCGCGAGCAGGCGCTGCGGCGGCGCCTCATCATGGCCCCGGTCAGCCGGGTGGCGGACCTGCCGGCCGATCCGCAGCTTCTGTTCCGCCGCTACTTCCGCGAACTGCCGCATCCGGCGGCGGGCCGCAGCTTTCGCTTTCCCGGCGCGCCCTACCGCCTGTCCGAGCCGGTCTGGCAGGTCGACCGCGCCGCGCCGCTGCCGGGCGAGCACACCGCGGAGATGCTGGGCGGCGCCTCGTCGCGCTCGGCGGCGGGCTGAGGGAGGAACACGGCATGCAGGCTCGCTTCCTGCGGGGCATCCGCTTCGCCGACCTGACCTGGGCCGGGGCCGGCCCCTTCGCCACGAAGATCTTCGCCGATTTCGGCGCGGAGGTCATCAAGTTCGAAAGCGCGACGCGCGCCGATCCGGTCCGGCTCGGCGGGCCGTTCCGCGACGGCGTGGCCGGGCTGAACCGCAGCGGATACTTCGCCTCCCGCAACACCGGCAAGCGCAGCGTGGCGCTGAACCTGAAGTCCCCGGAAGGCCAGGCCATCGTGCTCGACCTGATCCGCCAGGCCGACGTGGTGAGCAACAATTTCGGGCCGGGCGCGATGGACCGCCTGGGCCTCAGCTACGAGGAGGTCCGCAAGGTCCGCCCGGACATCATCTACCTGTCCATGCCGATGTATGGCGAGGACGGGCCGCTGTCGAACCTGCTGGGCGTCGGCATGACGATCAGCGCGGTGACCGGGATGATGTCGCTGACGGGCTATGCGGGCGGACCGCCGGTGGGGCCGGGGACGCATTTCCCGGACCACGCCGCCAATCCCTATCACGCCGCCTTCGCGGTGCTGGCGGCGCTGCGGCACCGCCGGCGCACGGGCCGCGGCATGAAGATCGACCTCGCGCAGGTGGAGTCGACCATCAACTGCCTCGGGCCGGCCGTGCTGGAGCAGGCGATCACGGGGAAGGAGCCGGAGCGCGTCGGCAACCGCTCCGCCCGGCACGCGCCGCACAACGTCTTCCGCTGCCGCGGCGAGGATCGCTGGTGCGCCATCACGGTGCTGACCGACGCGCAGTGGGGTGCGCTGGCGACGCTCATCGGCACGGAGGCCCTGGCGGCCGATCCGGGCCTGGCCACCGCCGCGGGGCGCCTCGCCCGGGTGGACGAGGTCGAGGCGGCCGTCTCGCGATGGACGGAAGGGCGCGAGGCCGCGGAGGTCATGGCCCGGCTTCAGGCGGCTGGCATCCCGGCCGGGGTGGTCGCCGATCCGCGCAGCCTGATGGAGGACGACCCGCAGCTGCGGCATCGCCGCTACTGGCAGCGCCTGGACCACCCGGAGCTGAAGGAGGCGACCTACACCTCGCCGCCCTTCCGGATGGATGGCGAGCGCGTGGAGCTGCGCCGGCCGCCGCTGATCGGGGAGCACACCGACGAGGTGCTCGGCGGCCTGCTGGGCTACGACGCGGCACGGCTCGCCGCATTGCGGGCATCCGGCACGATCGAGGTCTAGAGGCGGCGATCCGCCCGCCCCTGGAGGGGCGGGCGGCACCGCAACGGCGCAGCCGGCGATCAACGCATGGCGCGCGCAAGAGGGGACGTTGAAGGCCATGGAAGGCGGAACGGTCGCACCGCGAGGCACGCGCAAGGGAGACGACCCTTGAGCGAAGCCCAGATCCTCATCGAGAACATCCTGAACGCCCTGGTGGCGGGCGTGATGATCGGCTGCATCTACGGGCTGATGTGCGTTGGGCTCGGGCTGATCTTCGGCATCATGCGGGTGGTGAACTTCGCGCAGGGCGACTTTCTGATGCTGGGGATGTTCGCCGCCTACTACCTCTTCACCGGCTGGGGGCTGCTGGCCTTCCTCGGGCCCTATGCCGGGCCATTGCTGGCCGCCGTGCTGGCGGGGCCCATCGTCTTCGCGGGCGGCGTCCTGCTGCACCGCTTCCTCATCTCCCGCGTCTCGGGCCTGCGCAGCTCCGCCAGCCTCGACGAGGGACATTTCGGGCAGCTGATCGTGACGCTGGGGGTGTCGCTGGTGCTGCAGAATGGCGGGCTGATCGTGTTCGGCTCCTCGCCGCGCACGGTGCGCACGCCGCTCTCCTCCTCCGCCTGGGTGCTGGAGGTGCCGTTCACGGATGCGGTCATCTTCCTGAACCAGGCCAGGCTGGTGTCCAGCCTGGTGGCGATCGCCGTGGCGGTCGCGCTCTACGTGCTGCTGGAGCGGACGCGGCTCGGCCGCTCCCTGCGGGCGGCGGCCGACAACCCCACGGCCGCGACCTATGCGGGCGTGGACGTGGACCGCGCGCACCGCATCGCCTTCGGCCTGGGCAGCGGCATCACCGCGGTCGCCGGCGGGCTGATCGCCACCTTCCTGTCCTATTCACCCTTCGTGGGGCTCGACTTCGTGATCATCATGTATGCCGGCGTCGTGCTCGGCGGCATGGGCAGCATCCTCGGCGCCTTCTGGGGCGGGCTCACGGTCGGGTTCGTGCAGCAGTTCTCCGCCCTGGCGCTCCCACCGCAGCTGCAGAACTCCGCGATCTTCGTGGTCTTCCTGCTGATCCTGATGCTCCGGCCACAGGGCTTCTTCGGCCGATCGGCGGAACGCGCATGAGGCCCGGCGCTTCCTCTCGGCTGCGGCGCCACGGCCTGGTCCTGGCCCTGCTGCTCGCCGCCTACCTCGCCGTCAGCGGCATGGTGACCAACAGCTACTACCAGCTGATGCTCACCCTCGTGCCGATCTGGGCCGTGCTCGGCCTCAGCTGGAACGTCTTCTCCGGCTATGTCGGCCTGACCTCCTTCGGCCATGCGGCGTTCTTCGGCCTCGGCGCCTACACGGTGGCGCTGGGGACGGCCCTGCTCGACGTGACGCCGTGGATCAGCATCCCCGTCGCCGTGCTGCTCGGGGCGCTGGCCGCGCTGCTGATCGGGCTGCCGACCTTCCGGCTGCGCGGCCACTACTTCGCGCTGGCCATGCTGGCCTATCCCCTGCTCATCTCCTACCTGCTGCAGTATCTCGGCTACCAGGAGGTCTCCCTGCCCATGCGGCGGGATGCGCCCGCCGCGTGGCTGCAGTTCTCCGACCCCCGCTCCTACACCGCCATCGCCGTGGGTCTGCTCGCCATCGCGATGGCGGTCAGCATGGTGGTGGAGAACTCCCGCTTCGGCCTCTCGCTGATGGCGATCCGCCAGAACGAGCTGGCGGCCGAGGCGGCGGGCATCAACGTGCGCCTGTGGAAGATGCGCGCCCTGATGGTCAGCGGCGCGCTCGCCTCGGCGGCGGGGGGGCTTTACGCCTGCGTGCTGCTCGTGGTGACGCCGGAGGCGGTGTTCGGGATGCTGGTCTCCGCCCAGGCCCTGGTGGTGGTGCTGTTCGGCGGCGTCGGGACCTACTGGGGGCCGCTGATCGGGGCCGCCATCCTGATCCCGCTGTCGGAGACCCTGCATGCGGAGCTTGGGGAACTCGTCCCGGGCATCCAGGGCGTGGTCTACGGCATCGCCATCATCCTGATCATGCTGCTGGCGCCGGAGGGGCTGTACTGGACCATCCGGGACCGCTGGACCCGGCGGGGCGCGAAAGCCGCGGTGGCCGCCCCTCCCGCCCCCATGCCCCCGCCACGCGCCCTGCCGGAGGCCGTGCGCCCCCGGGGCCGGACGCTGCTGGAGGTGCGTGGGCTGTCCAAGTCGTTCGGCGGCCTGAAGGCGGTGGAGGATGTCAGCTTCTCCGTGGCGGAGGGCAGCATCCTTGGGATCATCGGGCCCAACGGCGCCGGCAAGACCACCATGTTCAACGTCCTCAACGGCGTGTTGCCGGCCAATCGGGGAGAGGCGTTGCTGGACGGGCAGCAGATGGTGGGGCGCAAGCTGCACGAGATCTGCCGCATGGGCGTCGGCCGCACCTTCCAGGTGGTGCGGTCCTTCCCGCGGCTGCCGCTCCTCGACAACGTGCTGGTCGGTGCCTACGGCGCCGGCCTGACGGACGAGGAGGCTGTGGCGGCGGCGCGCGACGCGATGGCGCGCACGGGGCTGTCCCATCTTGCCGCGGTGCCGGCCGGCGGGCTGACCAACAAGGATCTGCGGCTGATGGAGCTGGCGCGCGCGCTGGCCGGGCGGCCGCGGCTGCTGTTGCTCGACGAGACGCTGGCGGGCCTGGGCCGCGAGGAGTGCGATGCGGTGCTGGACGTGCTCCACGGCCTGCGGGACGAGGGCATGACCACGATCATCATCGAGCACACGATGCACGCCATGCTGCGCGTCGCCGACGAGCTGCTGGTGATCGACCATGGCCGCGTGCTGTCGCAGGGCATGCCGCGCAAGGTGGTGGAGGACAGGACGGTGATCGAGGCCTATCTCGGCCGCAAGTGGCTGGCCAAATGCTCGACGTAACGGGGCTCTCCGTCGCCTATGGCGGGCTGCGCGCGCTCACGGACGTGTCGCTCGTGGTGGAGGCGGGGCAGTTCGTCACGGTGGTCGGCCCGAACGGCGCGGGGAAGTCCACGCTGTTCAAGACCATCAGCGGCATCGTCCCGCCGGTGGCGGGCGCGATCCGCTTCCAGGGCGAGGACCTCCTGGCCATGCCGGCGGCGCGGCGCGCGCATCTCGGCATCGCCCATGTCCCCGAGGGCCGCCAAGTCTTCAAGGCCATGACGGTGCGCGAGAACCTGGAGATGGGCGCCTATCCGCTGGCGGGGCGGGAGTCCTGGGCGCGGACGCTGGAGCGCATCCACAGCCTGTTCCCGATCCTGTCGGAGCGCGCCGGCCAGCTCGCCGGCACGCTGTCGGGCGGCGAGCAGCAGATGCTGGCCATCGGCCGCGGCCTGGCCTGCGCGCCGAAGCTGCTGATGCTGGACGAGCCTTCCATGGGGCTGGCCCCCGCCATCGCCGACATGATCTTCGACCGCGTCTCGCAGATCCATCGCGAGGACGGCCTGACCATCCTGCTTGTCGAGCAGCGCGTGGCCGAGGCGCTGGAGCTCTGCGACCGCGGCTACGTGCTGGAGACGGGCCGCATCGTGCTGGATGGCCCCTACGAGACCCTGGCCGGGGATGACCGGGTCCGCCGGTCCTATCTCGGCCTCGGCGACGCGTGACGGACGAACACGAACAAGGAGGGACGGACGATGGATCAGGGTAACCGCACGAGGGTTGCGTTCGGGCCGGCGGTGCCGCGCCGCACGGCCCTGGCGCTCGGGCTGGGCGCGGGGGCGGCGGCACTGGGCAGCCGCCCGGCGACGGCCCAGGGACAGACCGTGAAGGTGGCGCTGCTGGCGCCGATGTCAGGTCCCTGGGCACGCCAGGGCCTGCTCATGCGCCTCGGCGCGGACATGGCGATCGACGAGATCAACGCCGGCGGCGGCATCAAGGCGCTCGGCGGCGCCAAGATGGAGCTGGTGGTGTTCGACGCCGGCGACTCCGCCGAGAAGGCCAAGAATGCCGCGCAGCGCATGGTGGCGCAGCATCCCGACCTGGTGGGTGGCACGGGGGCGTGGTTCAGCAGCTTCACCCTCGCGGTGACGGAGGTGACGGAGCGGGCGGAGCTCCCCTGGCTGACCCTGTCCTATTCCGACCTGATCACCAACCGCGGCTTCCGCTACGTCTTCCAGATGGCGCCGACGGCCGACGAGCAGGCGGCCAAGGTGCTGCCGACCATCCTGGAGCTGGCGCAGCGCGCCACCGGCTCCCGGCCGACGACGGTGGGGCTGATCGGCGGCAACGACGCCTCCGCCACCAGCTTCATGCGCCCGCTCCGCGCCACGGAACTGGAGCGGAACAAGCTCCGCGCGGTGGTGGACGAGACCTACACACCGCCGTTGTCCGACGCGACCTCGATTGTGCAGCGCGTGCGCAGCGCCCGGCCGCAGTTCCTGCTCACGCTGATGAGCAACGTACCCGATATCAAGCTGCTGATGGACAAGTTCGCCGAGTACCGCCTCGCCGGAGACCGGCTGCCCAAGGTGAGCAACGGCGGCGCGATCGGCGCCCCGGAGCTGGGGCAGGTGATCGGCCGCGACGTCATCGAGGGGCTGATGGGCGTGGTCGCCAACTGGGGCGGCAAGGGGCAGGAGGAGCTGTCCAAGCGCTTCACCGACCGCACCGGGGAGCCCTGGCTGAACCAGGATTCCATCATGACCTACACCGACATCATGATCCTGCGCGAGGCCACGGAGCGGGCCGGCACGGCGGACCGCCGCAAGGTGGCCGATGCCATGCGCGCCTTCGACCTGACCGATGGCGTCGCGAAGCTGTCGCCCGGCGGGCGGCTGAAGTTCGACGAGAAGGGGCGGCGGATCGGTGCGGAGCTGGTGATCATCCAGTGGCAGGGGGGGCGTGCCGTGCCCGTCTATCCGGCCTCCCTCGCCACGGCAGAGCCGATCTGGCCCCGTGTCTGAGGAGCGGCGGAGGGGCGGCGTCCTCGTCGTCACCGGCGCCAGCCGGGGCATCGGCGCCGCCACGGCGCGCCTGGCCGCTGCCCGCGGCTGGCGCGTCGTCGGCAGCTATCTGGAGCGGCGGGAGCCCGCGGAGGCGGTGGCCGACGCGATCCGGGCGGCGGGCGGCGAGGCCTTGATGGTGCAGGCCGACACGGCGGCCGAAGCCGACGTGGCGCGGCTGTTCGATGCGGCGGAGGCCCGCTTCGGCAGGGTGACCGGCCTCGTCAACAATGCCGGGCTGAACGGCGGCCCGACCACGGTGGCCGACCTGCCGGTCGCGGAGCTGCGGCGCCTGATCGACACCAACGTGATCGGCGCCTTCCTCTGCGCGCGTGAAGCGGTGCGGCGGATGGCGACGGATCGCGGCGGGCCGGGCGGGGCGATCGTGAACCTCGCCTCCGTCGCCGCGGTGCGCGGCAGCGCCGGCGAGCGGGTGCACTACGCCGCCTCGAAGGGCGCGGTGGTCAGCATGACCATCGGGCTGGCCCAGGAGGTGGCGCGCAGCGGCATCCGCGTGAACGCCGTCAGCCCCGGGCTGACGGAGACGGAGATGAACCCGGCCGACCGGCTGGCGCGGCTCGTGCCCACCGTCCCGATCGGCCGCGTCGCCGATCCGGAGGAGGTGGCGCGGGTGATCCTGTTCCTGTTGTCGGAGGAGGCCTCCTACGTGCTGGGCACCAACGTCACCGTGTCGGGCGGGCGCTGAGGATGCAGGGGCGGCCGTCGCGCTGCGTCCTGATCGACCGTCCCGGCGGGCCGGAGGTGCTGCGGCTGGAGAGCCGGCCGGTCGGGGCGCCGGGGCCGGGCGAGGTGCTGTTGCGCCACACCGCGATCGGCGTGAACTTCATCGACATCCAGCACCGCACCGGCCGCTATCCCTTGCCATCCTACCCGGCACCCCTGGGGATCGAGGCGGCGGGGGTGGTGCTGGAGGCCGGCCCCGGGGTGGACACGGTGCGGCCGGGCGAGCGGGTCGTGTACTCCTTTCCGCCGGTCGGCTCCTACGCCGACCTGCGCGTGGTGCGCGCGGCGCATCTCGTGGCCGTGCCGGACGGGGTGGGCGACGAGCTGGCGGCCGCCGCCTTCAACAAGGGGATCACCGCCCACTACCTGCTGCACACCACCTACCCGGTGCGCGAGGGCGAGACGATCCTGGTGCACGCTGCCGCGGGCGGGGTCGGCTCGCTGCTGTGCCAATGGGCCTCCGCCCGCTCCGCCACCGTCATCGGGGTGGTGGGCAGCGAGGAGAAGGTGCCGATCGCCCTGGCGAACGGCTGCCGCCATGTCGTCGTGCATCCGCGCGACGACCTGCCCGGACGCGTGCGGGAGCTGACCGGGGGCCAGGGCGTGCCCGTGGTCTTCGACTCGGTGGGACGCGAGACCTTCGAGGCCTCGCTGCTCTGCCTGCGGCCGCGTGGATTGCTGGTCAGCTTCGGATCGGCTTCCGGCCCCGTCCCGCCCTTCGACCTGTTCCGGCTCAACACGCTCGGCTCGCTCTACGTCACCAGCCCGGCCTACGTGACGCATACGGCGGATCGCGCGGAGCTGCTCGCACGGGCACGGGACGTGTTCGCGGCGCTCGCGGCGGGAACGCTGCGCGTGGCTGTCGGGAGGCGCTACGACCTGGCCGACGCGGCCCAGGCGCATCGCGACCTCCAGGCCCGGCGCACGACCGGCGCGAGCATCCTGCTGCCGGCGCCCGGATGAGGGCATCCGGGCGGGAGGCGCTTGCGCTGCCGGGTTTTGAGGTATTTTATATGATGTAAGAAAAGACGGGGAGGAACGGCTATCGTGATCGGTACGCTGCCGATGCTCGACGAGGCTCCGGGTGCGAGCCTGCAGGCGCCCGTGGCACCGATCCTCGCCGTGGAAGGGCTGACCGTCGAGTTCGCGACCAGTGCCGGGCCGGTCAGGGCGGTGGACGGCGTGAGCTGGTCGGTGCAGCCGGGCGAGACGCTCGGCCTGGTCGGCGAATCCGGGTGCGGGAAGTCGGTGACGGCGCTGTCCGTGATGCGGCTGCTGTCCCGTCCGGCCGGGCGGATCGTCGGCGGGCGGGTGCTCTTCGGCGGCCGCGACCTGCTGACGCTGCCCGAGGGAGAGATGCGCGCCCTGCGCGGCCGCGACATCGCTATGATCTTCCAGGAGCCGATGACGAGCCTCAACCCGGTGCTCTCCATCGGCATGCAGCTCGCGGAGCCGATGCGCATCCATCTCGGCCTGTCGGAGGAGGAGGCGCGGGCCCGCTCCGTGGAGCTGCTGCGGCTGGTCGGCATCCCGGACGGGGAGCGGCGGCTGGGGCAGTTCCCGCACCAGTTCTCCGGCGGCATGCGGCAGCGCGTGATGATCGCCATCGGCCTGGCCTGCAATCCCAAGGTGATCATCGCGGACGAGCCCACGACCGCGCTCGACGTCACGATCCAGGCCCAGATCCTCGAGCTGATGAAGGACCTGTCCCGTCGGCTGGGGATCACCCTCATCCTCATCACCCACAATCTGGGCATCGTGGCGCGCTACGTCGACCGCCTGGCGGTGATGTACGCCGGCCGCGTGGTGGAGGAGGGGCCGGCGGAGGAGGTCTTCGCCGCGCCGCGCCACCCCTACAGCATCGGGCTGCTGCGTTCCGTGCCGCGGCTGGACCAGCCGCGCACCGGGATGCTGGAGACCATCGAGGGACTGCCCCCCAACCTGCTGCGGCCGCCGCCGGGTTGCCGCTTCGCGCCCCGCTGTACCGCCCGCATCCCCCGCTGCGATCGCGATCCCCCCCTGCGGAGGATGGGAGCAGGGCGCCAGGCGGCGTGCCATCGCGCGGACGAGATGCCGGGCGCCATGCCGCGCCGGGTCGCCGCCGGCGCGGCGGCGCGAGCGGCGCGATCCGTCGCGCCCTCTCCCCTGCTGCAGGTCCGTGGCCTGACGAAGCACTTCGCGGTCCCCGCCCGTGGGCTGTTCGGCGGCACGGCGACCGTGCGGGCGGCCGAGGCGGTGTCCTTCAGCGTCCGGCGGGGCGAAACCCTCGGGCTGGTGGGCGAGTCCGGCTGCGGCAAGACGACGGTCGGCCGGATGGTGCTGCGCCTGGAGGAGCCGACCAGCGGCGAGATCCTGTTCGACGGCGAAGACGTGACCCAGGCGTCCGCGAAGCGGATGCAGGCGCTGCGGATGCGCATGCAGGTGATCTTCCAGGACCCCTACAGCTCGCTGAACCCCCGCATGACGGCGGGCGACACGATCCGCGAGCCGCTAACCCGCCGGCTGGGCCTGCGGCGGAACGCCGCGCGGGAGCGGTGCGCGACGCTGCTGCGCCAGGTCGGCTTGCCCGCCGAGATGGCGGAGCGGTACCCGCACCAGATGTCGGGCGGGCAGCGGCAGCGCGTGGGCATCGCCCGCGCCCTCGCCATGGAGCCGGACTTCATCGTCTGCGACGAGGCGGTGTCGGCGCTGGACGTCTCCGTGCAGGGCCAGATCATCAACCTCCTGGCGGAGCTCCAGGCGGAGCTGGGCCTGTCCTTCCTGTTCATCGCCCACGACCTGGCGGTGGTGCGGCACCTCTCGCACCGGGTGGTGGTGATGTATCTCGGCCATGTCATGGAGGTGGCGGACCGCGACGCCCTCTATGCCACGCCGCAGCACCCCTACACCCGCGCCCTGCTGGATGCGGCCCCCGTCCCCGACCCGGCCGTGGAGCGCAGGCGGCTTCCGCGTGCCCTGGGGGGCGAGCTGCCCTCCCCGCTGTCGCCTCCGTCGGGATGCGTGTTCCGCACGCGGTGCCCGATGGCCGTCGCGGAGTGCGCGGAGGCCGTGCCGTCCCTCCGCGAGGTGCGGGCGGGTCACCTGGCCGCCTGCATCCGCATCTGAGGAGGGAGGACGCGATGCTGCGATATGCCCTGCGCCGGATTGCGCTGATGGTGCCGACCCTGCTCGGGGTCGCGGTGCTCACCTTCTTCATGCTGCGCGTTGTGCCGGGCGACATCGTGGAGATGAAGCTGCGCAGCGACGGCGCCCAGGTGACGCAGCAGATCGTCGACAGCGAGCGGGCGCGCCTGGGCCTTGACCGGCCCCTGGTCGTGCAGTTCGCCGACTGGATGCGCGGGCTGGCCACGCTGGACCTGGGCACCTCCATGTGGACCGGCCGCCCCGTGGCCGAGGAGATCGGCGTCCGGATCGGGCTGACCATGCAGGTGTCCCTGATGGCGGCGATCATCGCCGTGCTGATCGCCGTCCCCCTGGGCACGGTATCGGCCCTGTTCCGCGACAGCTGGATCGACTACGCGGTGCGCATCTTCACCACGGCCGGGCTGGCCGTGCCCTCCTTCTGGCTGGGCATGCTGGTGATCCTGGGGCTGCTGACGCTGTTCCAGTGGTCGCCGCCGGTGACCTACACACCCTTCTGGAAGTCGCCCGTCGACAACATCGCGCAGCTGATCTGGCCTGCCCTGGCGGTGGGCTACCGCTATGCGGCCGTGGTGGCGCGCATGGTCCGCTCCTCCGTGATGGAAGTGATGCGGGAGGACTACATCCGTACCGCGCGTGCCAAGGGCGTGTTCGAGCGGTGGGTGGTGACGCGCCATGCCATGCGCAACGCCCTGCTGCCGGCGATCACCGTGGTCGGACTGGAGTTCGCCTTCCTGATCGGCGGGCTGGTGGTGACGGAGCAGGTCTTCAACCTGAACGGCATCGGGCGCCTGTTCGTGGAGGCGGTGACGCGCAGCGACTTCGTCATGGTGCAGGCGCTGGTGATGCTGCTGGCCGTGGTCTTCGTGACCATGAACCTGCTGGTCGACATGCTGTACGGCGTGCTCGATCCGCGCGTGCGCCAGGCCTGAGGGGAGCGGGACATGAGCGCCTTCGTGGAAGGTGGGCAGGCACGGCGCCGCTGGCACTGGTCGGACCTGGCGCTGATTCGCTTCGCCGCCGCCCAGCCGCTGGGGATGGCGGGCCTGCTGGTCGTCCTGGCCATGGCCTTCGCCGCGGTCTTCGCGGACTCCCTCGCGCCCTTCGACCCGGAGGCGATCGACTTCGCCTCGATGCTCGCGCCGCCCTCGGCGGAGCACCCTCTGGGCACGGACGCCTTCGGGCGTGACATCCTGACCCGGCTGATCTACGGCGCGCGGACCGCGTTGAGCATCGGCTTCCTCTCCTCCTTTCTCGGCTGCACCGCCGGCGCGCTGCTGGGGATCACCTCGGCCTATTTCGGCGGCCGCGTGGACCTGGTGCTGCAACGCTTCGTGGACATCGTGCTGTCCTTCCCGATCATCGTCCTGGCGCTGGTCATGGTCACGGTGGTCGGGCACCGGCCGATCCTGGGGATCGATGCGAACCTCATCGCCGCCATCGCCATCCCCATCGTGCCGCGCGCGGCGCGCGTGGTGCGCGCGGCGGCGCTGGGCGTCCGGGCCATGCCCTATATCGATGCCGCGCGCGCGGGCGGCTATGGCAGCCTCCACATCATCCTGCGGCACATGGCGCCCAACGTGGTGGCGCCCTACCTGATCCTCCTGACCGCCTACATCGCCCAGGCCATCCTGCTGGAGGCGTCCCTGTCCTTCCTCGGGCTCGGAGTGTCGGAGCCGAAGCCCGCCTGGGGGCTGATGCTGGCCGGTGATTCGTCGAACTTCTACCAGGAGGCGCCGTGGATGATCCTGTTCCCCGGGATCGCGATCTCGCTCGCGGTCTTCGCCTTCAACCTGCTGGGGGACTCGCTGCGCGACTGGCTGGATCCGCGGTTCCGGACCTGAGCGGCGCGGTTCAAGAACAAGGGAAGGAAACGAACATGACGGATGCAATCGGCCGGAGGATGCTGAGCCGCCGGGCCGCCCTGGCCCTGCCGGCCCTGATCGGCGGCGGCCTGGGCGGCCCGGGGCCGGCCCGGGCCCAGTCGGACGGGGCGCCGAAGCGCGGCGGGACGCTGACCTTCGCCGTGGCCGCGGAACCCCCGACCTACGACCTGCACGCGACGGGCACCTTCGCGGTCATGCACCGCGTGGCGCCGCACTACTCCACGCTGCTGCGCTACGAGCCAGGCAATTACCCCAACATCGTCGGCGACCTCGCGGAAAGCTGGACGGCCAGCGACGACAGGCTGACCTACACCTTCCGGCTGCACCCCGGCGTCCGCTTCCATGACGGCACCCTCCTCACCTCCGAGGACGTGAAGGCCAGCTACGACCGGATGCGCGCGCCGCCGGAGGGCGTGGTCTCGAACCGGCAACCCTCCTTCGGACAGATCGCGTCGATCGAGACGCCGGACCCGCTCACGGTGGTGTTCCGCATGAAGGCGGTGGACGCCTCCATCATGGACACCTTCGCCTCTCCCTGGAACTCGATCTTCAGCGCCGCGCGACTGAAGGCGGACCCGAACTTCCCGGCCCGCAACATCATGGGCACCGGCCCCTTCCGCTTCGTGGAGCATGTTGCCGGCTCGCACTGGGTCGGCGAGCGGTTCGACGGCTACTTCCGGCAGGGGAGGCCGTATCTCGATGGCTTCCGGGCCATCACCATGTCGCCCGCCGCCATGGTGAACGCGCTGTCGGGCGGGCAGATCCTGGCGGAGTTCCGCGGCTTCACGCCCAACGAGCGCGACCGGATCGTGAAGGCGCTGGGGGAGGATGCGCGGGTCCAGGAGTCGAGCTGGATGCTGCACATGATCCTGACCTTCAACTGCCAGCGCAAGCCGTTCGACGATCCCCGGGTACGGCGGGCGCTGTCCCTGGCCATCGACCGCTGGGGCGGCTCCCGGAACCTGTCGAAGATCTCCCAGCTCGGCCAGGTGGGCGGGCTGGTGCGCCCGGGCAGCGAATGGTCCGCCACCCCGGAGGAAATGGAGAAGTGGCCGGGCTATGGCCGCGACCTGGCGGCGAACCGCGCCGAGGCCCGGCGCCTGCTGCGGGAGGCGGGGGCGGAGAACCTCACCTTCACCCTGCTGGACCGCAACCACCAGCCCTATGTCACCGCCGGCATCTTCATGATCGACCAGTGGCGGCAGATCGGCGTGCGGGCCGAGCATCAGCAGGTCGAGCTGTCCTCCTGGTACGCGGCCCAGAACAGCGGCAACTTCGAGGCCTTCGTCGATTCCTTCACCCAGTTCAGCGACGACCCGACCAACGTGCTGGTGAAGTACATCTCCTACGACCGCGCCGAGGTCGCGGTGGCACGTGCCACCGACCGCGAGCTCGACCGCCTCTTCGACGAGCAGGCGAAGACCATCGACACGGCGGAGCGCAAGAAGCTGGTCCGGCAGTTCGAGTCGCGGCTGCTGGAGCAGTCCTATGCCGTCCCCATCCTGTGGTGGCAGCGCATCGTGGTGATGAACAGCCGCGTCCGCGGCTGGTCCATGGCGCCGACCCACATGATCTACCAGGACCTGGGCGACGTCTGGCTCGCAGCATGAGGGCCATGGAGGGAGAAGGGACATGAGCGGGCAGCATCAGGCGGCGCCGAGGCTGCGGCGTGCCGCCGCGGTGGTGGGGATCGGGCATACCGACTGGGTGGGCGACTGGGCGCGCAGCCGGGCCGGCGAGAAGCCGGCGGATTGCTACGGCTACGCGCTGCGGGCCTTCTCGGCGGCGCTGCGGGATTCCGGGCTGCGGCGGGACGAGGTCAACGGGCTGATCGCGGGCCCGACCACCGCCTATGAGCGCCTGGGCGAGGTGCTCGGCATCAACCCCGCCTGGGGCGACCAGGCGGATGCCGTGCTCTCCGTGACGCAGGCCTGCATGGCGATCGAGAGCGGCCTGGCCGACGTGGTGGCCATCGTCTACGGCAACGACCAGCGCACGGCCGGCACCCAGTATGGCGGGCCGCAAGCCATGGGGGGCGATGCCTTCCTCTCCTACGTCTATCACGCGCCCTGGGGCCTCACCTCCCAGGGCGCGCTCTACGCCCTCACCTTCCAGGCCTACAAGCAGGCGCGCGGCTTCACCGAGGCAGAGCTGGGCGAGGTGGCCGTGGCGCAGCGCGGTTGGTCCTCGATGAATCCCAACGCCATCATGCGGCAGCGCATCACGATCGAGGACTACATGTCCTCCCGCTACGTGTGCGAGCCGCTGCACCTGTTCGACTACTGCCTGATCAACGACGGCGGCGTCGCCATGATCCTCGCGGAGGCAGAGCGGGCGAAGCGCATCTGCGAGCGGCCCGTCTTCATCGAAGGCGTGGGCCGGTCGGACCTGAACCGTGGCGCCACGGCGCTGGAGCCGCGCCTCACGGAGTTCTACCTGTCCGCGCAGCGCCAGGCGGCGGCGCGCTCCTATGCCATGGCCGGCATCGGGCCGGAGGACATGGATGTCTTCCAGGTCTACGACAGCTTCTCCGTTCACGTTCCCCTGGCGCTGGAAGGCTACGGCTACTGCGCGCTCGGGGAGGCAGGGAAGTTCCTGCGGGAGCAACGGATCGGACCGGGCGGGCGGCTGCCGACCAATACCGGTGGCGGGCACCTGTCGGAGACCTACATGCAAGGCTGGGCGCACCAGATTGAATGCGTCCGGCAGCTGCGGGGTGAATGCGGCGAGCGGCAGGTCGAGGGTTGCAGCCACGTCCACTATACCTCGGACGTCGCCGGCAAGGCCGTCTCATTGATCTACGCACGGTAGGGGGCACCATGGACACCGGCATCGCATCCACGCCCGCCCCCGTGATGGGGCTGTACGACCGTCCGATGTGGCAGAGCATCCGCGAGCGCAGGATGCAGCTGCAACGCTGCCGGCACTGCGGCACCTGGCAGTACCCTCCGGGCCCGGCCTGCAGCGCGTGCCTGTCCGAGGAACTGGAGTGGTCCGCCATCTCCGGCAAGGGCAGCATCCTCTCCTGGGTGATCTTCCACAGGCAGTACCTGCCGGCCTATCCGGCGCCGTACAACGTCATCGCCGTGCAACTCGACGAAGGCCCGGTCATGATCAGCAACCTGGAAGGCCCGGCGCCGGACGGTAGCTGGATCGGACGGCGCGTCGAGCTCGTCTTCCACGACATGCCGGACGGCGCCGTGCTGCCCCGCTTCAGGCTGGAGGGGTGAGACGCTTCGTACGCGTGGCATGATGCGGTGACGTCTGGCGGACGGGCGTCCGTGGCCCGGGGGCAAGGCTCTGCCTCGCCCCCGTACCCCCACTCCGCCAGGACCCTGCGGGCCCTGGACCCGAGGAGTGCTGCCGCGCGGATGACTGCGACGGGGTCGAGGCGCCGAGGAGCCATGCTCCTCGGCGGACACGGCCGCAGCATTCGCTGATGCCCTTTGAAACTTTTTTCGGAGTCCCGCCTGTCCGTGCTCCGTCAGGGTTCAGCCCGCAGGCTGACGGCAGCCACGAAGCACCAGACTCCCAGCGGGGTCCGGGGCCCGCTTGTGGCCCCGGCAGGGGAGGGTCTGGGAGGGGACGGCGTCCCCTCCCGGTCCGACGCTGGAACGCCATAACACGACGGGTCAGGTTATCCCGCCGTCGGTATCAGGGCATCAGCAGCCCGCCATTCACCTCCAGCACTTGGCCGGTGACGAAGCCGGAAAGCTGGGGCGAGGCGAGGTAGAGGTAGGCGCCGACGCATTCGTCCACGCTTCCCATCCGCCGCATCGGTGTCTGCCGCAGCGATGCCTCGATCTGGTGCGTCGGCGTGGTGGCCGCCTTGCCCGGCTTGTCGATGACGCCGGGCGCGACGGCGTTGACCCTGATGTGGAAGCGCGCGACTTCCTTGGCCAAGCCACGGGTGAAGGTGGAGACGAAGGCCTTGGAGGCGGCGTAGAGGACGGAGCGGCCGCCGCCGCCGTTCCGCGCCGCCAGGGAGGTGGTGGAGACGATGCAGCCGCCTCCTTGCGCTTCCATGATGGGCAGGGCAGCGCGTGAGCAGGCGAAGACGGAACGCGCGTTCAGCTCGGTGATGGCGTCGTAGAGCGCGTCGTCGACGTCGCGGACAGGCCGGCGCTCCACCACGCCACCGGCGTTGTTCACCAGAACGTCCAGCCCTCCCAGGGCGGCATGGGCGTCACGCACCAGGGCTGCGCAGTCCTCCGTTGCCTGCAGGTCGGCGCGCAGCACCACCGCATGTCCGCCGGCACGCTCGACGTCATGGGCAACCGCCTCCGCCGCCTCGGGGTGGGCATGGCCATGCACGGCGACCCGCATGCCCTGGGCGCCGAAGGCACGCGCGACGGCGGCGCCGATGCCGGTGGAGGAGCCCGTGATCAGCACGGCCTTGCCGTGCAGGTCAGGAATCCGCAGTGGTGCCGTCATGGCGTCCGGCCTTTCCCTGAAGCAATCGGAGGGAGGATCGCGAAAGGCGCTTGTCTGCGCCAGTGGCAAAAGGCATTTTATATTTTATGAATGCCGACGCGGTCCGCACGCCACGGGCGCCGGCGGATGCCAGGATCGACCCGCGAAGCGGGCAGAGGGAGGATCCGACGATGCAACAGGAGCCGGCGCCGGTCCGCGCGCCGAAGGCCCCGCGGGGCCCCGCCTTCCGATGAGCGACTACACCCATCTGAAGGACCGGATCGCCGTCGTCGGCGTGGGGAACACCCGCTACGGCAACTTCCCCGAGAAGGACGACTACGGCCTGGGGGCGGAGGCGTTCCGCCACGCCGTCGACGACTGCGGCCTCGACAAGAACAAGGTCGACGGGCTGTTGGTGTGCCGCATCCCGTACTACGCACGCATGGGCGAGATCCTTGGCCTCTCGCCACGATGGACGATGCCGTTGCCGCCGCATGGCCGCATGTCAGCGATGGGCATCATCGAGGCCGCCGCGGCGCTGGATGCCGGGCTCTGCGACTACGCCGCGCTGATCTACGCCAATATCGGGCGGTCGCGGCGGGTCAACTACGGCGGGGAGGAGAGCCCCGGCGTCTGGGACCCCTTCGGCTTCACCTCGCCGGGTGCTGCGCACGCGCTGATGTTCCAGCAGCATCGCGCCCTCTACGGCACCACGACGCGGCAGCTGGCCGAGGTGTCGGTGGCCTTCCGCCACCACGCCTGCCTGAACCCCGACGCGGTGATGAAGCAGCCGATCAGCATCGACGATCATGAGGCCGCGCGCCCGATCGTGGAGCCGCTGCGGCTCCTCGACTACTGCCTGATCAATGATGGCGCCGTGTGCCTGATCCTGACGACGAAGGAGCGGGCGCGCGATCTGCGGAAGCGGCCCATCCTGATCTCCGGCATCGGGGGGCGCGAAGCCTACGAGACGGCCTCGATCGCCAATTACGACCCGGATTGCTGGTACCACCAGGGACGCGACGTGGCCCGTCAGGTCTACGGGATGGCCGGGGTCGGGCCAGCGGACGTCGATACCCTGATGTGCTACGACAATTTCAGCCCCACGGTCCTCTTCAGCCTGGAGGGGCTGGGCTTCTGCGGCCGCGGCGAATCCGGCGGCTTCGTCGAGGGCGGCACGCTGAAGCTGGGCGGGCGGCTTCCCACCAACACCGATGGCGGGCACCTCTCCAACTCCTACATGCAGGGCTGGGCCCTGAACGCCGAGGCGGTACGGCAGCTGCGCGGCGAATGCGGCGAGCGCCAGGTGGAAGGCGCCGAGGTGGCGCAGTTCTGCGCCATCACGCCCTGCTCGCGCTCCATCATCTACACCCGGGGTTGAGGAGGCGCGTGATGGAGAACCCGCTTCCCGCCAAGCCCCGCCCGCAGATCGATCCCGTCAGCCGCGGCTTCTGGGAGAACTGCCGGCACGGCGTGCTGTCCGTGCAGCGCTGCGACGACTGCGGCCACCGGCACTATCCCGGCTCGCCCGTCTGCCCGGCCTGCCTTTCCGCTTCACAGTCGTGGGAGGCCGTGTCGGGGAAGGGTGTCCTGATCTCCTGGGTGCGGTTCCACCGCGCCTACTGGGACAGCTTCCGTGGCGATGTCCCCTACCTCGTCTGCCTCGTGAAGCTGGAGGAGGGGCCGCTGATGCTCAGCAACTTCGCCGGCGAGGCGCCGGCCGATCCACCCATCGGCGCCCCCGTCGAGGTGGCGTTCGAACGCGTGGACGAGACGCTCACCCTGCCGAAGTTCCGCTTGGGCGGCTGAGTGGGACGCGGGCCCATGGGGCCGCGTGGGCATCGGGCGGCGCGGACCGCCGGGCGCCCTGTCCGGTGGGATGCGCGCTTGCCGGGCGGGCACGATGATCGTGCAGGACGCAGGGCCGCCGACCGGGCGGCTGACAACAACAGGGGGGGTGGAGCGCGTGACAGGGCAGCAGGACCAGACAGGCACGACGGCGGAACCCGGAGCCTTGCCGGCCGACGCGCCCGGCATGCTGACGGGGCTGCGCGTGGTGGAGTTCGCCGACGAGCTGGCCGAGTATGCCGGCCTGATCCTGGGTGGCCTGGGCGCGGAGGTCATCAAGGTCGAACCCTCGGGCGGCTCCCCCACCCGCCGCATCGGACCCTTCGCCGGCGACGGAGCCGATCCGGAGCGGTCGCTGCATTTCTGGACCTACAACCGCGGCAAGCGCTCGGTGCGGCTCGACCTCGACGATCCCGGGCAGCGTGCCGCGTTGCAGAATCTGTTGCGCTCGGCCGACATCGTGCTGGATTCCACGCGTGGCGCCCTGCATGCGGCCCTGGGTGAGACCCTGGACTCCTTGCCGGGGCGCTTCCCCGGCCTGGTGGTGGCGCGGATGACGCCGTTCGGGGACACCGGCCCCTGGAAGGACCACAAGGCCAGCGACCTGATTCACCTGGCGCTGGGCGGGGTGATGATGAACTGCGGCTACGATGCCGCGCCGCCGTGGCACTACGACCTGCCGCCCATCGCGCCGCAGCTCTGGCATGCCTATCACATCGCGGGGGAGCAGCTGGTGGTCGGCATCCTCGCCGCGCTGCTGCACCGGCTCCATACCGGCGAGGGGCAGGACGTCTCCGTCGCCGTGCATGACGCCGTGTCCAAGAACACCGAGCTTGACGTGATGTCCTGGGTGATGCGCCGGGCTCCGCTCTACCGCATGACCTGTCGCCACGCCGGCGAGCACCCGAACCACGTCCCGAACATCGGCCATACCAAGGACGGGCGCTGGTGCATCGCGCTGGGCCTGTCCGTACGCGATCAGGCCAACCTGGTGCCCTTCCTGGCCCGGTACGGGATGCAGGCGGACCTGACCACGCCCGAGGACGGCGCGGATCTGCGCGCGCGCAACATCCCCGGCTCCGCCGCGGCCGACGAGTCCAAGGCGCATGTCGTGGAGGTGATCCAGCGCTTCATCCGGGCCTACACCTATGACGACCTGCCCTGGCGGGAGGCGCAGGCGGCCGGCCTGCTCTGGGCGCCGCTGCGCAAGCCGCATGAGAACGTCGCCGACCCGCACTGGCAGCGGCGCGGCACCTTCGCGGCGGTGGAGCATCCCGAACTCGGCCGCGCGTTGCCCTATCCGGTGAGCCGCTGGCTGAGCACGGAAACGCGCTGGCTCCCCGGCACCCGCGCCCCGCTCCTGGGCGAGCATACGGACGAGGTGCTGCGGCGGCCGGCGGCGGCGGGCGGGCCGGGCGTGCCGGCGCGCCCGCGCAGCGGCCCGGCGCGGCTGTCGGCGCGCGGCAAGGCCTTCCCGCTCCAGGGCGTGCGAATCTTCGACTTCTCCTGGTTCCTGGCCTCGGCCGGAGGGACGCGGCTCTGCGCCGCCCTGGGGGCGGACGTCATCAAGGTGGAGTGGAAGGAGAACCCGGACACCCGCCTGGCTGCCATGGCTCCGGTCGGCGGGCGCGACGCCCGCCGGGCCGCCACCGCGCCGCTGCCCGGCGTGACGGATGCGGACATGGGCGGGCAGTTCAACAACAAGAACGCCGGCAAGAGCGGGCTGTCGCTGAACATCCGCCATCCCAAGGGGCTGGAGATCGCGCGCCGCATGATCGCCCAGTCCGACGTGGTGGCGGAAGGCTTCTCCCCGGGCGTGCTGCAGCGCCTCGGCCTGGGCTATGCGGCGCTGCGCGAGATCCGGCCGGACATCATCTACGTGCAGCAGTCCGGCATGGGCGGCGTCGGCACCTATGGGCGCTTCCGCACCATCGGGCCCGTGGCCGCGGCCTTCGCGGGGACGGCGGAGATGTCGGGCCTGCCGGAGCCGGCGATGCCCGCGGGCTGGGGCTATTCCTACCTCGACTGGATCGGCGCGTATGGCTTCGCCATGGCGATCATCGGCGCCCTGTTCCACCGCGACCGTACGGGGCGCGGGCAGTGGATCGACAGCTCGCAGTGCGAATCCGGCATCTTCCATGGCGGTGTGCCGATCCTGGACCATGCGGTGAACGGCCGGTCCTGGACGCGCATCGGCAACCGCTCGCCCTACAAGCCCGCCGCGCCGCACGGGGCGTATCGCTGCGCCGGCACGGATCGCTGGATCGCCATCGCCTGCTTCACGGAGGCGGAGTGGCAGGCGCTTTGCCGCGTTGCCGGCAGGCGGGACTGGTCCGGGGACCCGCGCTTCTCGACGCTGGAAGCCCGCCTCGCGAACCAGGACGCGCTGGACGCGGCGCTGACCGCCTGGACGCGGGATCAGGACGCGCATGGCTGCATGGCGGCCCTGCAGGCCGCCGGCGTCCCGGCGGGCGTGTGCCAGGATGCCGAGGACCGCTGCGACCGGGACCCGCAGCTCGCGGCACTGGACTGGATGACGGAGGTGACGGGCACGAGGATCGGCCGCTGGCCCGTCACGGAGCTGCCGTCCCGGTTGTCCGCCACGCCCGCCTACAGCGGCGGCATCATCGACCGCGGCGCGCCCGGCTATGGCGAGGACAACGAGCGGTTGCTGCGGGACCTGCTTGGCTATTCGGCCCGGGAGGTGGCGGAGCTTGCGGCCGAAGGGGTGATCTGACCCCGTGCGCGACGCCTGCGGCATCGTTTTCGTCGGCGATATCCATCGCCACTGGCGCTATGTGGAGGAAGGTCTCGCGGCCCTGCCGGCGCCGCCGCGCGCGGCGGTGCTGCTGGGCGACATGGAATGCGACGAGCCCCTGGACAGGCTGGCGGCGCCGCTGCTGCGGCGAGGCGTGGCGGTGCACTGGATCTTCGGCAACCACGACTACGATGGCGGGCCGGAGATGTGGGCAAACCTGTCCGCGCCGCAGCGCAATCCCCTGACCGCGCCGGGGGCCCTGCACGGACGCGTGGTGGAGATCGGGGGGCTGCGTGTCGCCGGGCTGGGCGGCGTGTTCCGCCGCCGCGTCTGGGAGCCGCCGGAACCGCCACGCCTGCAGGCCCGCGCGGAGCTGGAAGCGGACCTCGCGACGCTGGAGGCGGGCTGGAACGCCGCGCAGCGCAGGGCGCTCGCCGATGCGCTGGCGGCGATGGCCATCTGGCCGGAGGACTGGGAGGCGCTGCGGCGACAGCGCGCCGACATCCTGGTGACGCACGAGGCGCCGTCCAGCCATCCGATCGGCGCCGCGGCGCTGGAGGAGCTGGCACGCGCCCTGGGCGCAAGGCTGCTGGTGCACGGCCACCACCACGTCAACACGCTGTCCACCGCGCCGGACGGTCTGCGCGTGCTGGGCGTGGCCTCGGGCTGGGGAGTGGCGGCCGACGGCGCCATCCTGTGGCCGGGCGAGGCACCGCGCTGGCTCGGCGCGGCGCCGGCGGGCTGGCGGCGCGAGAGGGTGCCCGACCGGGTGGGCGGGCCGGCATGCCCATGAGCGCCGGCGAGTCGTCCCGCCGGCCGAGGGAAGGACGGGCGCGTGCCGGGGCAACGGCATCGCCCACGCGACAGGGAAGGAAGACAGGATGAGCGTCATCGAGATCATGGCCCGCGGTCTGGGCTTTCCCGAAGGGCCGGTGGTGCTGGAGGACGGCTCCGTCATCATCACCGAGATCAATGGCGGCAGGATCACCCGGGTGTCGCCGGACGGGGCGGCGACGCCCCTCGGCGCGCCGGCCGGGGGGCCGAACGGGCTCGCCATGGGGCCGGACGGGGCGCTGTACCTGTGCGACAACGGCGGCAACCTTTACCTGCCCGGGCACTTCATGGGCATGGGGCCGGCGCCCGGCTACCAGGGCGGCTCCGTGCAGCGGGTGGACCTGCGGACGGGCGAGCGACGGGTGCTCTATGCCGAATGCGACGGCCACCGCCTGTCGGCGCCCAACGACATCGTCTTCGACCGGCAGGGCGGCTTCTATTTCACCGACATGGGCAAGCGCCATCCGCGGCACCGCGACAATGGCGGGCTCTACTATGCCCTGCCGGACGGCTCTTCCATCCGGGAGGTGGCCTACCCCATCCTCAGCGCCAACGGGGTCGGCCTGTCGCCCGACGAGCGCACGGTCTACGTCGCCGATACGGAAGGCGCGCGCCTGTGGCGCTTCGACGTGGAGTCTCCAGGCGTCCTGAAGGCGGGCGCTGCCCCCGCGCCGCATGGCGGGACCATCATCGGCGGCCTGCCGGGCCATGCCCGGTTCGACAGCCTCGCGGTCCTGGCCTCGGGAGATATCGCCGTGACGACGCTGGGCACGGGCTTCATTACGGTGTTCGCGCCCGACGGCCGGGTGGTTCGCGAGGTCAAGATGCCGGACACCCACCCCACCAACATCTGCTTCGGGGGAGAGGACATGCGGACCGCCTACATCACCCTCTCCGCGAAGGGAGAGCTGGCCAGGATGCAGTGGGACGAACCGGGGCTGCGGCTGAACTTCCAGCGCTGACGCGGGCGGATCGGGCCGGGCGGCGAAGGGCGGCCGCCCGCCCTGCGCGTTTCCCTCGGCGAGTGCGGCCGGGTATTCTGGCAACCGGAAAGCCCGGGCAGGGTCGGGTAGGGATATCGCGACGATGGCGTTCAAGACCAAGCAGGACCAGGTGGCAGACATCCTTCGGGAACGCATCATCGCCGGAACCTATCCGCGCGGCACCAAGCTGAAGCAGTCCCAGATCGCCGAGGAGCTCGGCGTCTCCATCACGCCGGTGCGCGAGGCGCTGCACACGCTGGAGGCGGAGGGCTATGTCGCCGGCGTCTCGCACAAGGGGCTGCTGGTCCCGGATGTCGTGCCGGACGCCACGCGCGAGATCTTCGAGCTGCGCGTCCTGCTGGAGCGCGAGCTGGCCGACCGCGCCATGGCGGCCATGACCCGCAAGGCGCTGGCCGAGCTTCGCGAGATCCAGGCCAGGATCGTGTCGCTGACCGAGGCGGCAACCGACCCGCAGGCGACGCGGGCGGAGAACTACCGCTTTCATTTCCGGCTCTACGAACTGGCGCAGCGCCCGCAGACGCTGCAGTTCGTGCGCGTGCTCTGGGCGAAGTACCCCTTCATCAGCCAGGAATACGCGGGCCGCCGGAAGAAGCAGATCGCGGAGCACGAGCGCTTCCTGACCCTCGCGGAGGCGGGGAACCGGGAGGGCGCCGTCCAGGCCCTGGTCGACCACATCGAGGCTGGCTGGGCCGGGCTGAACAGCACCCCGTCGCCCGTGGCGGCGGAGGAAGCCCCGGTGGCCGAGCCGGTGCCGCAGGCCGCACAGGCACGGCGGCGGCGCGCTATTCGAGCGTGATCCGCGCCTCCCGCACCACCCGCCCCCAGCGTTCCGTGTCGCGGGCGATCAACTGCGCCAGCTCCTCGCGGGAGGAGGCCACGGCATCCGTGCCCTTGTCCGCCAGGCTGCGTACCACCGCCGGCTTGGCATAGGCGGCGCGGACCGCACTCCCGAGCCGCGCGACGACGGTTTCCGGCGTGCCGGCGGGGACCATGAAGGCGCCCCAGGCGGCGGCCTCGAAATCCGTGACGCCCGCCTCGGCCATCGTCGGAACCTCGGGCAGGGCGGCGTTGCGCCTCCTGCCGGTGACGGCCAGCGGCCGCACGGCCCCGGAGCGGATATGGGTGATGGAGGAGGGGACGGAGTCCATCAGCATGTCGATGCGGCCCGCGATCACGTCCATCAGCGCCGGCGACGAGCCGCGATAGGGGACGTGCAGCAGGCTGATCCCCGTCAGCATGCCGTACAGGACGGTATAGAGCTGCACGGAGGAGCCGACCCCGGCCGAACCATAGGTGAGCTGCCCGGGCCGCTCCCGCGCCATGGCGGTGAGCTGGGCGACGCTGGTGGCCGGGCTGCGCGCCGGCACCACCAGGACATGATCGACGGAGAAGGTCTGCGTCACCGGCACCAGGTCGCGCTGGATGTCCACCGCCGACGCCCTGTACAGATGGGGGTTGATCGTCATCGTGCCCTGGGTGGCGAACAGCAGCGTGTAGCCATCGGGCACGGCGCGGGCGGCGAACTCCACCCCGATCGTGCCGGCCGCGCCGGCCCGGTTCTCCACGACGAAAGGCCGGCCGAGCTGGACGCGCAGCTCCTCCGCCAGGACCCGGGCGACGAGATCCGTGGCGCCGCCGGGGGCGAAGGGCACCACGACGTTGACCGGGCGCGCCGGCCAGTCCTCTCCGTCGGCCAGGGCGGCGCGGGGCAGCGCGGCGCCGGGCAACGCGACGCCGAGCAGCGCCGCGAGGCGACGGCGGGTGAGCGCATGGGGCGTGAGGGGCATGGTCAGATCGCCTCGTCGTTCCGCAGCGCCTGAAGCTCCTCGGCGCTGCGGCCGAGCAGCCCGCCATAGACGGCCTCGTTGTGCGCGCCGAGCAGGGGTGCCGCCTCCACCGTCACCGGCGAGTCCGACATCTTGATGGGAAAGCCCGGCATCACGAAGGCGCCGCGCACCGGGTGCTGGACCGTCACGAAGGTGCCGCGTGCCCGCAGGTGCGGATCGTCCGACAGCTCCTGGGTGTCGAAGATGGCACTCGCCGGGACGCCGGCATCGCCCAGCGTCTGCATCACCCACATCTTGTCGTGATGCTTCGTCCACTCCGACAGCACCGCGTCCACGTCGCGGTAGTTGCGCTGGCGCGCCTTGGGCGAGTCGAAACGCGGATCGCCCAGCAGATCCTCCCGGCCGATGACCTTGAGCAGGCTTTCCCAGTGCCGGTTCCCCGCCCGCGTGGTGTAGACGTAGCAGTAGTCGTTCTTGCCGCCGCCCTTGCAGGGATAGACCTCGCTGGGCGAGGTGCCGGCGATGATGCTCTGGTTCCCCGCGCGCGGGGCGGGCGAGCCGTACATGGCCTGGGTGGCATAGGCGATGCGGCCGAAGTTGATCACCGCATCCTGCATGGTGACCTCGATCCGCTGGCCGCGCCCGGTGGCCTGGCGCTGGTACAGCGCGGCGATGATGCCGATGGCGGCGTGCAATCCCGTGCCCGTGTCGCCGACATTCAGCCCGGGCTTCAGGGGCCGGCCATCGGCCTCGCCGGTGATGGACAGGCCGCCGCCCGCCGCCTGGGCGATCGGGTCGAAGGCCAGGAACTTCGCATAGGGGCCATCGGGCGCGAAGCCCTTGATCTGGCAGTAGACGATCCGCGGGTTGAGGCGCGCAACCTCCTCATACGGAAAGCCCAGCCGCTCGATCACGCCGGGGGCGAAGTTCTCGATGAAGACATCCGCCGTCGCGATCAGCTCGCGCAGCAGGGCGCGACCCTGCTCGTGCTTCAGGTTGCAGGTGACGCTGCGCTTGTTGGCGTTCAGCAGCAGGAAGTAATGGGAGTCCGCCCCCGCCGCATCCGTGGAGGAGCTGCGGCCCTGCTCGCCCTTGCCCGGGGGTTCGACCTTGATGACGTCCGCGCCCAGCCAGGCCATGGTTTCGGTGCAGGAGGTCCCCGCCTCGAACTGCGTCAGGTCGACCACCCGCACGCCCGCGAGCGCGCCGTGGGGCGCCGCGGCATCCCCTGGCTGCTCGCCCCTGCCGCTTTGCGCGTCCCGCACCGTATCGAGCATTCCTGTTTCCTCCGTTCTCGGCACGGCCTGGGCCGTGCGGCGCCATCACGGTCCGCCCTGGCGCGTCAGGTCGTGAAGGCGGTGAACTCCGCGGTCTGGGCGCGAGCGCGCCAATCCGTCACCACGTTGACCACCGCCACCCTGCCATCCGCGACCGCGCGCAGGGCCCGCTCCAGCGCGGGACGGATGTCCTCTGGCTGCTCCACGTACTCGCCGTGGCAACCCAGCGCCTCCGCCATGCGGTCGAAGCGCGTGTAGCCGAGCTTGCGGCCCGGCTTGACCTCGTCCGGATCGGCGGTCCAGCCGCCGTTGAGGCTGATCACGACCAGCAGCGGAAGGCCATGGCGCACCGCGGTGTCCAGCTCCATCGCGTTCAGGCCGAAGGAGCCGTCGCCGTGCAGCACCACCACCTGCTTGTCCGGCAACGCCGCCTTGGCGCCCACGCCGAAGGGCAGGCCGACGCCCATGGTGCCGAAGGGGCCGGAGTTCAGCCGATGGCCCGGCACGAAGGTGGGGATGGACTGGCGGCCGTAGTTCAGGATCTCCTGGCCGTCCACCACCAGGACGGCGTCGCGGTCGAGGATGTCGCGGACCTCGCGGCACAGGCGCAGCGGATGGATCGGGACCTGGCCGGTGGCCAGCTTCGCCTCCGCTGCGGCCTTCTTCTCCTCGTCCAGGGCGGCGAGCCGCGCCCGCCAGCCGGCATAGCGGTGGGCGAGGTCGTCCCGCGACGGCGACTCGTCGAGCTGGGCCAGCACCGCGCCCGCATCGGCGACGATGCCGAGGGCGAGGTGGCCGTCGCCGGCGATCTCCGCCGGCTCGATGTCGATCCGCACGAAGCGCGCGGACTTCGCGAAGCGCGGCGGCCTGGCATGCCCGAAGACGTAGTTGGTGCGCGTTCCCAGGATGAGCACCAGATCGGCTTCCCGGAAGGCCGTGGAGCGGGCGCGCGGGAAGGAGAGCGCGTGGTCGTCCGGCACGGCGCCGCGGCCTTGCGGGGTGGTGTAGAAGGGGATGCCCGCCGTCTCGACGAAGCGCTGCAGCCCGGCCGACGCGCCGGACCAGAGGATGCCGCTGCCGGACAGGATCAGCGGCCTCTCGGCGCCGCGCAGCAGCTCCAGCAGCCGTGCCAGCGCGGCGGGCGAGGCGGCGGGGCGGGCCGTCAGCGCCCCGGACAGGTCGGTGTCGGGCCAGCGCACCGCGTCCTCGTCCACGTCGGCGTGCAGCACGTCCCCCGGCAGGTCGAGGTAGACCGGGCCCGGCCGTCCGGCCATGGCGTGGCGCAGCGCGAGGCCGATGTATTCCGGGATGCGGCGCGGATCGTGCACGCGCTCCGCCCATTTGGTAATCGGGCGCATGATCGCGAGCTGGTCGATCTCCTGGAAGGCGCCCAGGCCCGCCTGGCTGACGGGGCTGGAGCCGCCCAACGCCACCACGGGCGCGCAGTCGACCAGGGCGTTGGCGAGGCCGGTGGTCAGGTTGATCGTGCCGGGGCCCGAGGCCGCCATGCACAGGCCCGGGCGGCCGCGCAGCCGGGCATAGGACTGGGCCATGAAGGCGGCGGCCTGCTCGTGCCGCACGTCGATCATGCGAAGGCCCTGGGCGATGCAGGAGGACAGCGCCCCGTTCATCGGCCCGCCCATGATGAAGAAGCCAGTGTCGACACCATGGCGAGCCAGGGCGAGGCCCACCAGGTCGTGCGCCTTGATGGTCATGGCCGGGCCCCGGCATGTCCAGCGTGGGCGGTCATCCGGCCGTCGCGGCGAGAAGGCGCTTCCTTCGCGGTGCAGCAATCGGCAGAGCCTCGGGTGAACTCGCATCCTGGCAGGCGCGCCATCTTTATCCCTCCCTGCGCGAGGGCCTGCCGGCCACCGGGAGATGGCGAGGCACCCTTCATTGCGCTTGTCGGCACTGAATATGTCGACACTTGTAATATTTTATATAGAATACCCCAAAGAGGTCGGCAACACCTTGCAGCCGCCGGGCCGGGGGCGCCGCCCTGAGGAGGGACAAGATCATGCAGTCGCGTCGGGGACTCATCGCGCTGGCATCCGGCTTCGGCCCCCTGCTGGCCGGCTTCCCTTCAGGCAGGGTCGAGGCGCAGGGGGGCTGGAACCCCAACCGCCCGATCCGCATCGTGGTCCCCTTCGCCGCCGGCGGCAGCACCGACGTCGCCACGCGGCTGGTCGCGGAGGCACTCAGCACACCGCTCGGCCAGCCCGTGGTGGTGGAGAACCGCGCCGGCGCGTCCGGCACCATCGCGGCCGAGCATGTCGCGCACAGCGCCCCGGACGGCTATTCGCTCATCATGGCCAGCGCGACGACCCACGCCGCCAGCCCTGCCCTGTTCCGCAACCTTCCCTATGACCCCCAGCGCGACTTCGCGGCGGTGTCGCTCGTGGCCTACGCGCCGAACATGCTGGTGGTGCACCCCTCCGTGCCGGCGCGCAGCATCCAGGAGCTGATCGCCTATGCGAAGGCGAATCCCGGCCGGCTGAACTACGGGACGGCAGGCAGCGGCAGCTCGCAGCACATCTCCGCCGCCCTGTTCGGCTACATGGCCGGCATCGAGATGACGCACGTCCCCTATCGCGGCGGCGCACCGGCCGTGTCCGACCTGCTGTCAGGCCGCGTGCAGCTGGTCTTCGCACCGGTGGTGGAGGTGCTGGAGCCGGTGCGCAGCGGCGCGCTGGTGGCGCTGGGCCTGACCACCGCCCGGCGCATCGCGCTGCTGCCCGCCATTCCCGCGATCGCCGAGGCGCTGCCGGGTTACGAGGTCGCCGGCTGGGTGGGTCTCTTCGCACCGGCCGGGACGCCGCCAGCGGCCGTCGACCGCCTGTCGCGGGAAACCGCGAAGGTCGTGCGCCAGCCGGCCCTGCGCGCACGGCTGGCCGAGATCGGCTTCGAGGCCGTGGGCAGCACGTCCGAGGAGTTCGCGACCTTCCAGGCCGGCGAAATCCCGAAATGGGCCGAGCTGGTGCGCATCTCCGGCGCGACGCCCGGCTGAATCGTCCAACGCACCGGCTGGCAAAGACGCCTGGCGCCGGTTGCAGGGGGAGAGTGGAGCGGATGGATCGTCGTCATCTCGTCGCGGCGCTGGCCGCGCTCCCTTGCCTGTCGGGGAGGTCGCGGGCGGAAACGCGCTGGGCACCGGAGCGCCCGGTGCGCATCGTCGTGCCCTTCGCTGCCGGCGGCAGCACGGACCTTGCCGCCCGGCTGCTCGCCGAGGCGCTGGCCCCGCTCCTCGGGCAGCCGGTCGTGGTGGAGAACCGCGCCGGGGCAGGGGGCAACATCGCGTCCGAGCACGTGGCCCGCAGCGCCCCCGACGGCTGCACGCTCATCATGGCCACGACCTCGACCCACGCGACCAACCCGGCCCTGTACAAGCACCTGCCCTTCAGCCCCTCGCAGGACTTCGCCGCGGTGTCGCTGGTCGCCTTCACCCCGAACGTGCTGGTGGTAAACCCGGCCGTGCCCGCCCGGTCGCTGCAGGAGCTGATCGCCTACGGCAAGGCCAATCCGGGGCGCCTGAACTACGGCACGGCGGGGCCAGGAAGTTCCCAGCACCTGGCGGCAGCGCTGTTCGGCCGTGCCGCGGACATCCGGATGACGCATGTGCCGTATCGCGGCGGCGCCCCGGCGGCGGCGGATCTCGTGGCGGGGCGCGTGGACTTGGTGTTTAGCGCGGTGATCGAGGTGCTGGACCAGATCAAGGTTGGGCAGCTCCGGCCGCTCGGCGTCACCACGACCCGGCGGACCTCGCAGCTGCCAGAGGTGCCGGCGATCGGCGAGATGCTGCCGGGCTTCGAGCTGGCGATCTGGGTCGGCCTCTTCGCGCCGGCCGGCACGCCGCCCGCCGCGATCAACCGACTGTCCCAGGAAACCATGGCGGCACTGCGGGCGCCGCGCCTGCGCGACCGCATCCTCCAGCTCGGCTCGGAGCCGGTCGGCAGCAGCGCGGAGGAGTTTGCGGCCTTCTACGCGCGGGAACTGCCAAAGGTGGCCGAGCTGGTGCGGCTGTCCGGCGCCACGATCGATTGACGCGCCCGACGCGCTGCGCATTGTCGGAGGGAAGACCACGGTGACAAAGGCGCTCCGGGCCGTATGGCCGCGCCCCCGTGCCGCTCTGGCCTCGGATTGGCACGCCTGTCCGGAGGCCGATGCCGAGGGCGCGAAGTGGCCGTGGCGCACTGTCGGCTGCACCTCGTACTGAAATCGTCACTGTGATCTCACACGAACGGCGGGACGCGCCACTCCGTGCCGGCGCGGGGTGCGCGCGTGGCCCGGGGGCAAGGCTCTGCCTCGCCCCCGTACCCCCACTCCGCCAGGACCCTGCGGGCCCTGGACCCGAGGAGTGCTGCCGCGCAGATGACTGCGACGGGGTCACGGCGCCGAGGAGCATGGCTCCTCGGCGGGTACGGCCGCAGCAATTGCTGACGCCTTCAAAGCTTTTTCAGAGTCCCGCCTGTCCGCGTTCCGTCAGGGTTCAGCCCGGAGGCTGACGCTCACCGGAAGCACCAGACTCCCAGCGGGGACCGGGGCCCGCTTGTGGCCCCGGCAGGGGAGGGTCCGGGAGGGGACGGCGTCCCCTCCCGGTCCGACGCCGGAACACCACAGCACCACGGGTCAGGTCATCCCGCCATCCGGATCAGCCCTTCGGCCGGCCGAGGGCGCCGGTCGGCCACACTTTTCGGACCGCGCATCCTCTTGCAGCATGACTTCCAGCATCCGCAGCGCGCCCAGGACATTGGCCTGCACCAGCGCGGCTGCCAAAGAGAGGTCGCGGTCCTCCAGCGCGCTGACCAGGCGCGAATGGTCGGCGATGGAGCGCTTTACGCGTTCCGGATTTGACAGCGTGCGGCGACGGAAGCGAAGGCTGCGCAGAACCAGAGAATCGAGAAGCCGCTGCAACGTCCGGTTCTTCGACAGCTCTCCAAGGCGTTCGTGGAAGCGGACGTTGCCCCAGTAATAGCCGTCGCGATCCTCTTTCGACGCGGCCTCCTGCATGGCGGTCACGATGGCGCGCAGGTCGGCGATCTCCTCGGCCGTGGCATGCTCGCCGGCCTCGGTCGCCACCAGCGCCAGCATCGCGGCGCGCACCCGGTAGATTTCCTGGATTTCCGCCAGGCAGTGGTTGACCACACGCGGCCTGCGGCGGGGCGGGATTTCCACCAGCCCTTCCTTCTCCAGCAGGACCAGTGCCTCGCGCGTCGGCGTACGGCTGGTGCGGAAGCGGCGGGCCAACTCCACCGAGTTCAGGTCCTGGCCCGGCTGCTGGATGCCGTCCAGGATTTCCGCCCCGATGGTGCAGGCGATCTCCGTCACCAGCGAGGACTGCTCGTCCCCGCGCGACAGCACCCGGCGGATGATGGCACGGAAGCGCTGCAGATTGGGTGAGGCCGGCGCGCCATCCACCTCCTGCGACGGCGGCAGGTCGACCTCGCGGTCGGCCATGGCAGGGCGGCGCCGTCCGTGTGCCGGTCGCTCCGTGTCCATGCCGTCAGGCGGTGAAGGCTTCGCCGATGGCGGGGACGCGCACGCGGCCGGCCTGCTCGCCCATCTCGCGCAGGAAGGGCTCGGGGGACTGCAGCAGGGGCGGGAAGGTGGCGTAGTGGCAGGGCAGGATCGTCCGCGCCTTCGGCAGGAAGCGGCGGACCGCGAGCGCGGCGCTGCGCGGCCCCATGGTGAAGCGGTCGCCGATCGGCACCATCACCACCGCCGGGTCGTACAGCTCGGCGATCAGGGCCATGTCGGAGAAGATGTCCGTGTCGCCCATGTGGTAGACCACCGGCTCCGCCTTGTCCTTGGGCGTGACGACGAGGCCGTTGGGCAGGCCCAGGGTCTGCAGCACACCGTTGGCGTCCATCTCCGAGGAGGAGTGGAAGGCGATGGTGAGGGAGACGCTGAACTCGCCCTGGTCGGTGGTGCCGCCGGTGTTCATCGGGTCGGTCGCGGCCACGCCCTTGGCGCCGAGGAACTGGCACAGCTCGAAGGTGGCGACCAGCTTGGCGCCGGTGCGCCGGGCGATGGCGACGGTGTCGCCGACATGGTCGCCATGGCCATGCGTCAGCAGGATGTGGGTCGCGCCCGCCGTCGCGGCCTCGGCATCGCCCCGGAAGGTGCCGTTGCCCGACAGGAACGGGTCGATCAGCACGACCGACCGCCCGAACTCCAGCCGGTAGGCCGAATGGCCGAACCAGGTGATACGCATCGTCGCCTCGTCGGCTTGCCGCCCCGGCAGCTCTAGTGGAGATGCCGGCGGCTGGCCATAGCTTTCCGGCCGGCGCCGCTCAGAAGGGCGTGTAGCTGCCGACCAGATCCAACGCGCCGGCGACATCGCCGAAGACGCGGGGATCGAAGCTGTCCGGCAGCGGGGCGGCCGCCTCGACCACGCCCAGGACGTCGGTGCCGGCCGTGCCCGAATCCTGCGCCAGCACGCGCACCTGTCGCACCTCTGGCCTTCCCTCGTACAGGTCGCGCATGCCTGCCACCACGGCATCCGCATCGCCCTCCCGCAGGCCGCGGAAGCGCAGCAGCCCGATCCGTGCCGCGCGCCCGGTGACGCGGTCGCCGGGATAGACCTGCGTTCCGGCGAAGCGCTGCACCCGCGCCCTGGCCGTCACGCGCTTGGTCCAGGGGCTGGAGCGCTCATGCGCGACGCGCAGGTAGTCCGGCGACTCCATCACCTCCGGCGCGGCGAGGTCGTAGATCGCGAGGTAGCGGGGCGCGGCCCCCGACACGCTGATGTAGCGCAGCCCGCTCTCGAAGCCCGGCACCGCCAGGCGTTCCGGCACGTGCTCGGAATCGTACCAGGCGTTGAACTCCTCCTCGAAGGCGGTGGGCGGGTGCATCAGCACCAGCAGGAAGCCCTTCCGTGTCATGCATCCTCCTCGTTCGCCCGCGCGCCGGCGCACCCGTCCGCGGATCGCGCAGGCCGGTGGCGGAGCGGAATCCTCATCGCGCGGCGACCGCGCCACTGCCGGAACCCTGCACGGAGTCGAGGAAGTCCAGCACCCGGGCCGCGAAGCGCGCCGGACGCTGATAGGGCAGGAAATGCGCGCCCTCCTCGTCGATCTCCAGCCGCACGTCGCCGGAAGGCAGCAGGCGCCGCACCTCCTCGGCCAGGGAGGGCGGCAGCAGCAGGTCGTACCGCCCTGGCACGAGCAGCACGGGGCAGCGGATGCGTGACAGGTCGTCGCCCGCATCGGCGGCGGCGAAGCCCAGCACGGCATCGGCATAGGCGGCCGGATCCTGGGCGGCGAAGGCGGCAAGGTAGCGTGCGAAGCGCGCATCGCGCGGCTGCGCCTCGAAGGGGCGTTCCACCGCGCCGGGCAGGATCGCCGCCATGCCGCCGGCCCGGACGGTCGCGGCACGCTCCGTCAGCATCGCCCGCGCCGCATCGGAGGAGCGCGCCGTGGGGTTGGACAGAACCAGCGCCGTCGCCCGCCCCGGGTGGCGCGCCGCATGGGCGGCGGCGACCATGCCGCCCATGGCGCAGCCGACGGGGACGACCGCTTCCAGCCCCAGCGCTTCGCACAGGGCCTCGAGATCCGCCACATGCGCGTCGAGTCCCGGCGGGACCTCCCCGCGTGGCGAGGCGCCGGCGGAGCGCAGGTCGACGGCGACGCATGGCAGGCGCGGCTCCCAGGCCGGCAGGCAGGCGTCCCAGAAGTCCAGCGACGCGCCGAGCGGATGGATCAGTAGCAGCGCCGGCCCCGCGCCGACCGGCCGCCCGCTCACGCGATGGTGCAGCAGGCCGCTCATGCTGCCGCCGGCCGCGCGTTGCCGAGCAGGAAACCCGCCACGGCGGCGGTGAAGGCGTCGGGGCACTCGATCTGCATCATGTGCGGCGCGCCGGGCAGCACGGCGAAGCGCGCGCCCGGGATGGGCCTGGCCACCGTCGCCTCCGACACGGCGGGGGCCGTGGCCGCGTCCTGCTCCCCCGCGACCACCAGCGTGGGCACGGCGATCCGGCCGAGCTGCGGCGTGGCCGACAGCCCGGCGATGGCGTGCCAGCCGGCGGACCAGCCCTCGACCGTGTCGCCCAGCAGCCGCGCCCGTACCCGCGCCACGGCCGGATCGTCGCGGAACCCGGCGGTGAACCAGCGATCGAGGGTCGGCTGCGCCACCGCCGCCATCCCCCCGCGTTCCGCCGCCAGGCCGCGCTCCCGCAGCATGGGGCGCATCTCCTCGGCAAAGTCGCCGCCGCAGCCGCAAGGCAGCAGCGCCGACACCAGCTCCGGATGCCGCAGGGCCAGCACCTGGGCCACCATGCCCCCGAAGCTGAGCCCCAGCACGGCGGCCGGGCCACCCGCCCTGCGGATGGAATCGGCCACGTCATCCGCATAGAGTTCGATCGGCCTCGGGCGCGACACCGCGGGCGAGCGGCCATGCCCCGCGAGATCCAGGCTGAGCACCCGGCGCGACCCGGCCAGCGCCGCCGGGAGCGGCCCCCAGAAGCTGCCGTCCAGGCCCACCGGATGCAGCAGGACGACCAGCGGCCCTTCGCCCTCGGCCTGGCCGTGCAGGGAAAGCGCGCTCACCGCGACGGCAGGCGGCGCAATGCCGCAGCGAGGGTCCTGGTCATCGGGGCCTCCCCTTTCATGTCGACACTTGCTCGCCACGTCACCTCTGTCAATGCAGGCGATGGTGCCTGGGGTGGCCTACCGAGCGGGATCAGTTCTTATCTGTGGCCGAAAGACGGAATAGGGGGTCGACGCGCGGCACGCCGGAGCCCTAGACTGGTGGCAAGCATAATGTCGACATTAAGGAGGAATTGTTCTGAGCGCGACCACCGCCGCGACCGTGCGGCACCCGGTCATCCGCCCCTCCTGGCTGGCCCGCAACGCCGAACCGGCCCTGGAGCCGGAGCTGCCGATCGTGGATGCCCACCACCACCTCTGGGACAGGGCGGACGACGCCTATCTGCTCGACGACTTCCTGGCGGATGCATCCGGCGGCCACGCCATCCGCGCCAGCGTCTTCATCGAATGCCGGACGAGCTTCCGCAGCGGCGGCGACCCGTTGTTCCAGCCGGTCGGCGAGGTGGAGTTCGTGGCGGCCGCGGCACGCCAGGCGGCCCGCCGCCCGGAAGGCTGCCGCGTCGCGGACGGCATCGTCGGCTTTGCGGAGCTTTGCGCCGGCGCCGCCATCCGCCCCGTCCTGGAAGCGCAGATCGAGGCGGGGGCCGGCCGCTTCCGGGGCGTCCGCCACATCGCCGCCTGGCATCCGGATCCGGGTGCGCGGGGCTCCGTCGCGACGCCGCCGCCCATGCTGTACCTGGAGCCCGCCTTCCGCGAGGGCTTCGCCCAGCTCGCGCCACTCGGCCTGAGCTTCGACGCATGGATGTACCATACCCAGCTCGCGGAACTCCGCGACCTCGCCGACGCCTTCCCGGACACGCCGATCGTGCTGAACCACGTCGGCGGCGCCGTGGGCATCGGCCCCTATGCCCAACGCCGCCGGCACGTCTTCGCCGCCTGGAGCGCGGCGATCCGCGAGCTGTCGCATTGCCCCAACCTGCACATCAAGCTCGGCGGGCTCGGGATGCGGCTCTTCGGATTCGACTTCCACGAGGGGGCGGAGCCGCCCGATTCCCGCCGGCTGGCCGAGGCCTGGCGGCCCTACGTGGAGACCTGCGTCGAAGCCTTCGGTCCCGGCCGCTGCATGTTCGAGAGCAACTTCCCGGTCGACAAGGCCAGTTGCGGCTACACTGCCCTGTGGAACGCCTTCAAGCGCATCACCGCCGGCTGGCCGGCGGAGGACCGGGCGGGGCTGTTCCATGACAACGCGGCGCGCTTCTACCGCCTCGGCGACCTGGGCTGACGGGGACACGCCGCCGATGGCCCGCCTTCCCTACCTGGACCCCCTGGACCTGCCTCCGGAGCACCGCGACATCCTCGCCCGCCCGATCGCCCTCAACCGCATCCTGGCGAACAGCCCGGGCGCGGCGCAGACCATCGAGAATCTCGGCATGTTCGTGCGCCACCGCAGCCGGCTCGATCCGCGCCTGCGGCAGCTGGCCATCCTGCAGGTCGGATGGCTGGCGCGGAGCCCCTACGAGTGGTCGCACCACATCCGCATCAGCCGCGACTTCGGCGTGCCGGATGCCGACATCGCCGCCATCGCGTCGGAGACAGAGGGGCAGGACAGCGGCCTGGAGCCCCTCGCCCGGATGGTGCTGCGCGGGGCGCGCGAGATGTACCACGGCCCCGGCATGTCGGCCGCGACCTTCGACGCCCTGCGCGCGCACCTGGATGCGGAGCGGCTGACGGAGCTGACGGTGGTGGTCGCCTTCTACTGCGGGGTGGTGCGGCTGCTGGCGACGCTGGAGGTGGATGTGGAGCCGGATTACCTGCCCTGCCTGCAAGAATTCCCGCTGCCGCGATGAGCACGGCCATGGCCCTGCCGGGCGAGGCGGCGACGCCCTCGCCCCTGCCGCCGCCCGGGACGCGGGTCCTCGTCACCGGCGGCGCCCAGGGCATCGGCCGCGCTGTGGCCGATGCCTTCGCCGCCCGGGGCGCCAGGGTCTGCATCCTGGATCTGGGGCCGGTGCCGGATGCGCCGGCCGGCTGGATCACCGTGCGCGGCAGCGTCGCCGATGCCGCCGAGGTGGAGGGCGCCTTCGCCCGCATGGACGAGGCCTGGGGCGGCGTGGACGTGGCGCATGCCAATGCCGGCCTGTCCGCAAACAAGCCCACGCTGGAACTGACCGAGGCGGAGTGGCGGCGCACGGTGGAGGTGAACCTGACCGGCGCCTTCCTGACCGCGCAGGCCGCCGGCCGCCGCATGGTGGCGCAGGGCTCCGGCCTGCTGCTCTTCACGGCCAGCCTGTATCACGCGGTGGGGGGCTCCGGCCGCGCGGCCTATTGCGGCACCAAGGGCGGCGTTGCGAACCTCGCCCGCTCCCTGGCCTGCGAATGGGCGGAGCACGGGGTCCGGGTGAATGCGCTCGCCCCCGGCTATGTCGAAACCGCCCTGGTGGCCGACCTGCTGGCACGCGGCCGTCTCGACGCCGGGGCCATCGCCCACCGCTCGCCGCAGCGCCGGCTGGTGCAGCCGGGCGAGGTGGCGGCGATGGCGCTGTTCCTCGCCTCCCCGGCGGCGTCCAGCATCAACGGCGCCGTGCTGGCGGTGGATGGCGGCTGGACCGCCAACGGGGCGCCGTAGCCATGGCGGACGACGTCGCCAGCCGCGCCTCGATCGGCGGCCGCACCCGGCTGCTGGCGATCCTCGCCGACCCGGTCGCGCATCTGCGCACGCCGGGCGCGATGAACGCCCATTTCGCCGCGCTCGGCCAGGACGCCGTCCTGGTGCCGATGCACGTCGCCCCCGGCGACCTGGCCACGGTGGTGGACGGGCTGCGGCGGCTGCCGAACCTGGACGGCATCATCGTCACGGTGCCGCACAAGGAGCGGATCGCGGCGCTGTGCCACTCCCTTACCGAGGCCGCGCGCCTGACCGGGGCCGTGAACGCCATCCGCCGCGATCCGGACGGCCGGCTCGTCGGCGGCCAGTTCGACGGCGAGGGCTTCGTGGCGGGGCTGCGGATGGCCGGCCACCCGGTCGAAGGGCGCCGCGTCTGGATGGCGGGCGCGGGGGGCGCGGCCGCGGGCATCGGCTTCGCGCTGTTGCGGCACGGGGCATCGGCGCTGACCATCCACAACCGCACGCCCGACCGGGCGGAGGCTTTGGCGGCCCGGCTGCGCCAGGCCTGCCCGGGTGGCGCGGTTGCGGCCGGCGGCCCCGACCCGGCGGGGCATGACATCGTGGTCAACGCCACCTCGCTGGGCCTGCACCCCGGCGACGCCCTGCCGGTGGAGCCGGCGCGCCTCGTGCCGGCCATGCTGGCGGCGGAGGTGGTGATGCAGCCGGCGGTGACGCCCTTCCTCGCCGCGGCGGCAGGCCGTGGCTGCGTCACCCATGGCGGCCTGCCGATGCTGACCGCGCAGGTGCCGATCCTGGCGGCCTTCGTCACCGCCGGCGCGTGAGTGCAGGCAGCAGGAGGCGGCGGCGCCGGCCGGCGCGGGCCTGCTCCTCCGGCCGCAGCACGGGCATCCGCGCCGGACGCAGGGGCGCCGCGGATGCCCCAACCCCGCCCCTCCAGGAGGTCCGCATGTCCGAAGACACGGCACTGTTCGACAAAGGCCTGCCGATCCGCCGCGAGGTGCTCGGCGCCGACTACGTCGACGGCTCGCTGGCCAGGGCCGACGACTTCATGATGGCCTTCCAGCGTGCCACCACCGCCTGGGCCTGGGGTTGGGCCTGGGGGGACCCGACGCTCGACCGGCCGACGCGCTCCATGCTGAACCTGGCCATGCTGGCGGCCCTCGGCCGCACGCACGAGATCAAGCTGCATGTGAAGGGCGCGCTCAACAACGGCCTGAGCGTGGAGCAGATCAAGGCGGTGCTGCTGCACGCCACGGCCTATTGCGGCATCCCTGCCGGCCTCGACGCCTTCAAGGCGGCGCATGAGGTGCTGGTGGCGGAGGGGGCCCTGCCTGGCCCCGCCAAGGGGCCGGCGGAATGAGCCTCGCCTCGCCGCCGGCGGCCGGCACGCCGCTGATCCGCCGCATCGGCTTCGTCGGCATCGGCAACATGGGCTGGCCGATGGCGTCGCGGCTGCTGGGCGCGGGGTTCGACGTGATCGCCTGCGACGCCGCCACCGGACGCCCGGAGCAGTTCGCGCAGGCCTGCGGCGGCCGGGCGGCCGCCAGCCCCGTGGAGGCTGCGCGCGGAGCGGACGCGGTCGTCACCATCCTTCCCACCAGCCGGCAGGTGGCGGAGGTGCTGGAGGCGATGGGCGAGGGGCTGGCGCCCGGCACGCTGGTGATCGAGATGAGCTCGGGCTCCCCGGGTGCCACCCGGCGGCTGGCCGGCCTGCTGTCCGGCCGCGGCGTGGCCATGATCGATGCGCCCGTCTCCGGCGGCGTGTCGCGCGCCAGGACCGGCGAGCTGTCCATCATGGTCGGGGGCGAGGCCGCGGCGCTGGAGCGCGCCGCGCCGGTACTGTCCGCCGTGGGCAGCAGCATCCACCGCTGCGGCGCCGTGGGGGCCGGCCAGGCGATGAAGGCCCTCAACAACCTGGTCAGCGCGGCCGGCTTCCTGATCGGCGTCGAGGCCCTGCTGATCGGCCAGCGGTTCGGGCTCGACCCGTCGCTCATGGTGGACGTGCTGAACGCGTCCACCGGCATGAACAACAGCACGCAGAAGAAGTTCAAGCAGTTCGTGCTGTCGCGCCGCTTCGATTCCGGGTTCGGCCTGGATCTGATGGTCAAGGACCTCGGCATCGCGCTGGAGATCGGGCGCGAGACCGACACGCCCGCGCCCTTCGCCGCGCTGTGCCGGGAGCTGTCCGCCAGCGCGGTGGCCCTGCTCGGACCGGGGCAGGATCACACCGCCCTGGCGCGGCTCTCGGAGCGGCTCGCCGGGGACGAGCTGGGCCCGGCCCCGGTGGAGCCGGCCGGCACGCGGTGAGCACGGCCGCGCCGGAAGCATGGTGGCGACACACCGGCTCGAAGGGCTGGCGGGGGCTCGGGAGAGAGCGTGCGGCCGCCGCCATCCCTTCCGACCCATCGGGCGGCCGTGGGGACCGTCGCAGCAGCAGCCGATGAGAGTGTGTACACCAATAGACTGTTCGATCAGTTTTGCCGACAATTTCCGGAATCGGCACGTATTTGTGTCGACACTTTGGCGGCCCGGAGCATACTGGCGGAGGGGCTGCCAGACCATGGAGGAAAGCGCCACATGCGAGTCGCCTTCGTGGGTGCGTCCCACTGGCATCTGCCGCTCTACCTGGACCCCGCCCTCCAGATCCCCGGCCTCGTGCTGGCTGGTGTCAGCGATCCCGATCCCGCCGTGTCCGCCGCGCTCGGCCAGCGGCTGGGCTGCCCCGACGACCGCGACTACCGGGAGCTCTGCCGGCGCGAGCGGCCCGATTTCGTCTTCGCCCTCGGGCGCCATGCCGACATGGCCGCGCAGGCGGAATTCCTGATCGGCGAAGGCATCCCCTTCGCCCTGGAGAAGCCCTGCGGCCTCGACAGCGCAGAGCTCGCACGCATCGCCCGTCTCGCCGCGGCGCGCAGGGCCTTCGCGGCCGTGCCGCTGGTGCTGCGGAACGGCGACTTCTTCCGGCTGCTGCAGGACCTGGCCGCGGAGGATGGCGGCGTGCAGCACATGGCCTTCCGCTTCATCGCCGGCTTCGCGCAGCGCTACCTGGATGCAGGCTGCGCCTGGATGCTGGACCCCGCCACGGCCGGGGGCGGCTGCGTGCTCAACCTCGGGCCGCATTTCGTGGACATCGTCCATGCGCTCTGGGGCGAGGCGGCACGCCCGGCGGCCACCAGCCTGTCCAACGCCGCCTGGGGTCATCCGGTGGAGGATTACGGCGCCCTGGCCTTCGCGGGACCGGGCGGCGCGCTCGCCCTGGTGGAAACCGGCTACCTCTACCCGGCGCCCACCAGCACCTTCGACCTGCACTTCGCCCTGCGCACGCCGCGCCACTACCTCGCCGTGCCGGACGCGGAGACGGTGGAGGTGACCGCGAATGACGGCGCGCGGCGGAGGCTGCGGATGCACACCACCAATGTCGGGCAATATCCGGCCTTCGTGCGCGACGTGCTGGAGCGGGCGCGTCGCGGCCAGGCGCCGCTGGCCGATCTGGACGCGATGCTGCCGGTGATGCGGCTGATCGAGGCGTCCTACGCCCTGGCCGGTCCGCCCCCGGACAGGCTGGCCCCCACCCGGGCCGCGGTGCCCGCATGAGCGCTGCGGCCGTGCGCGCCTTCGGCGGCCCGCGCCTCTACCTGCAGGGGCCCGGCGCGCTGCGGGAGATCGGGCCCGTGGTGGCGGGCATCGCGCGCGCGGCCGCCCTCGTCGCCGACGCCGCGATGCTGGCCCTGCACGGGCCGGCGGTGCTGGCTGCGCTGCGGGGGGCGGGTGTCGCCGCCGGCGGCGCCGCGCTGCGCGGCGAGGTGTCGGATGCCGGCGTGGCGGAGCTGGACGCGGCCTTGCCGGCGGAGGCGGGCTGCGTCATCGGCCTGGGCGGGGGGCGTGCCATCGACGCGGCCAAGGCGGTGGCGCTGCGCCGGGGCGTCCCCGTCGTCACCGTGCCGACCGCGGCCTCCAACGATTCCCCCACCAGCCGGATCTTCGTGATGTACCGCGACGATGGCGCGCTGGACCGGGTGGAGCGGCTGCCGCGCAGTCCGGAGGCCGTGCTGGTGGACACGGAGATCCTGCTGCGCGCGCCGCCCGTCCTGTTGCGGGCGGGGATCGGCGACGGGATCACCAAGCGTTTCGAGGCGGAGGCGTGCGCGGCGGTGGACGGCATCACGCCCTTCGGGACGCCGCCCCTGCGGACCGGTGCGGCCATCGCCATGCACGGCTTCGCGACGCTGCTCCGCCACGCGCCGCAGGCGATGGCGGATGTCGCGGCGGGCCGGCTGACGGAGGATTTCGAGGCGACCGTGGAAGCGGTCATCCTCATGAGCGGGCTCGGCTTCGAGAATGGCGGGCTGTCCATCGCGCATTCCCTCACCCGCGGCTTCACGCGGCATCCCGGCTCCGCGCACCGGCCGCATGGCGAGCAGGTCGCCTTCGGGCTGCTGGTCCAGCTCCACCTCGCCGGCGAGGAAGCGATGCTACGGCAGCTGCTGCCCTTCCACGCCCGGGTCGGCCTGCCGCGCCGGCTGGCGGAGATCGGGCTGTCGGCCGGGGATCGCGCCGGGCTCGAACGAATCGCCGAGGCGACCCTTACCGCCCCGCATGCCGGCCACCTGCCCGGGCCGCGTCTCACCGTCGCCGCCCTCCGCGACGCGATGCTCGCCGTGGATGCCCTTGCCCGCAGCACCGATGCGCCGCCGAACGCGCAGGAGCACGCATGACAGCCCATCCCACGACCCACCGCCTCGGGCTCGACGCCACGGCCCTCGCGGACAAGGCGCGGCGATTGCGCCGCCACGTCGTGCGCATGGTGGCCCCCATCGGGGAAGGCTATGCGGGCCAGGGGCTGGGGGCCGCCGACATCCTCGCCGCCCTCTATTTCCACGAGATGGCCTTCGACCCCGAGGACCCGGGCTGGGAAGGCCGCGACCGGTTCGTGCTCTCGCCCGCCCATTACGGCGTCGGCCTGTTCGCGGCCCTGGCCGAGCGCGGGGTGATGCCCGTGCAGGAGCTGGCGCAGTACGGCGTGGACGGCAGCCCGATGGAGATCATCGCCTCCGAGCGCCTGGCCGGGGTGGAGGCGACCTGCGGCTCCCTCGGCATGGGGCTTTCCGTCGGGGTGGGCATGGCCCTCTCGCTGCGCCGCCGCGGCAGCGCCAGCCGGGTCTACGTGCTGATCGGCGACGGCGAGCTGCAGGAGGGCTCCACCTGGGAGGCGGCGATGTCCGCTGCCGCCTTCGGGCTGCGTGGCCTGTGCGCGATCGTCGACGTGAACGACATGCAGGTGGACGGCGCCACCACCAGCGTCCTGAACATGGGCGACATCGCCGCGAAGTGGCGCGCCTTCGGCTGGAACGCCATCCCGGTGGACGGCCACGACATCCCGGCGCTGCTGGCCGCCTTCGCCGCCGCACGGGACCACGCGGCAGGCCCGACCGTGCTGATCGCCGAAACGCGGCCGGGACGGGGCGTTTCCGCCCTGGAAGGCCGCAAGAGCCATTTCGCCAAGCTGCCCCCCGAGGTGGCGGCCCAGGCCCTGACCGAGCTGGAGGGCTGAGCCGTGCGCGCACCCATCACCATCGCCCAGTCCGCCGCCGTCTGGCGCGACGGGACGCCCACCGCCAGCAAGGCCTATGGCCGCGCGCTGCTGGACCTGGCGCTGTCTGATCCCCGGATCGTCTGTCTCGGGGCCGACCTGACCGGCCCCACCGAGACCGACCTGTTCCGCGACCGCCTGCACGAGCGGTTCTTCAACCTCGGCGTCGCGGAGGCTAACCTGATGTGCGTGGCTTCCGGCATGGCGCGAAGCGGCGACATCCCCTTCGTGAACACCTTCGGCGTCTTCGCCTCGCGCCGTGCCTTCGACCAGGTGACGCTGCAGATCGCCTATCCCCGTGCGAACGTGAAGCTGGTGGGTTTCATGCCCGGTCTCACCTCGCCCGGCGGCCCGACGCACCAGGCGACGGACGACATCGCGCTGATGCGGGCCCTGCCCGGCATGGTGGTGATGGAACCTGCCTGCGCCTCCCATGTCGCGCCCATGCTGGCGGCGATGGCGGCGCATGAGGGGCCGGCTTACATGCGCATCAAGCGCGGCGACCTGCCGCTCCTGTTCGAGGCGGAGAGCATGCCGCCCATTGGCAAGGGGCAGGTGGTCCGCCGGGGCCGCGACGGCTGGATCCTGGCCAGCGGCGTCATGGTCGCCCTGGCGCTGGAGGCCCTGGACATCCTGTCGGCCCAGGGCATCCAGGCGGGTCTGGTGAACCTGCCCACGATCAAGCCGCTGGACGCGGCCCTGGTCGGGGCGCTGGCGGCCGAGGGGCGGCCGCTGCTGGTGGCGGAGAACCACTCGGTGATCGGCGGCCTCGGCTCCGCCGTGGCGGAGGTGATCGCGGAGTCCGGCCATGCGGCGCGATTCGCCCGCCTCGGCGTCGCCGACGTCTTCGCCGAGGGCGCAAGCGCCCCCTATCTTTTCGAGATGTATGGCCTTTCACCGGCCGCCATCGCGCGCCGCTTCGCCGCCCTGGTCTAGATCCTTGATCTCAGAGTCCGGCGGCGCAGTCTTCCCGCGGGCGTGGCAGGGCGCGCCATGCGCCAGCTTCTTCACCGGAACGCCCGCAGACAGGGGCGATCCGTCGGGCGATACAGCATGGTCAAGAGGGCCTGATACGGACGGCGGACTGTCCTGACCCGTCGTGCTGTGGAGTTCCGGCGGTGGACCGGGAGGGGACGCCGTCCTCTCCCGGACCCTCCCCTGCCGGGGCCACAAGCAGGCCCCGGTCCCCGCTGGGAGTTTGGCACTCCGTGGCTGCCGTCAGTCTGCAGGATGAATCCTGACGGAACGCGGACCGGTGGGACTCCGAATAAAGTGCCATAGGCGTCCGCGAGCGCGGACCCCGTACCCGCCGAGGAGCATGGCTCCTCGGCGCCGCGACCCCGTCACCACCACCGCGCGGCAGCGCTGATCGGGTCCAGGGCCCGCAGGGTCCTGGCGGAGTGGGGGTACGGGGGCGAGGCGGAGCCTTGCCCCCGGGCCACGAGTGCCAGTCCGGCAGACGTCAGCGCATCGCGCCGCGCGTATGAGGAGGCTCGCCCGGCGCCACGGGATCAATCCCGGGACGCAAGACGACCTGGATCTGGCGGTAGCAGCCACCGGCTCCGAGACTTGTGTGGGCGGCCCCGTGCCGCAAGGCCGAGCTACCGGCGCTGGGTGATCAGGCCGTAATGCTCGATGCGCCGGTTGGCCTCGAAGTTGAAGATCGTCTCCCGGTAGGGGCGCCCCGCCTCCAGGTCGCAATCGGCCACCACCACCTCGTCGCCCACGCCCACAGCCATGGCGACGATGTCGCCGCTCGGCGCGATGATGCAGGTCTGGCCCAGCAGGTCCTCGCCCTCCTCGTAGCCCGCCTTCGCGACGCCCACCACCCAGCAGCAGTTCTGATAGGCGCCCGCCCGCATCACCAGGTGGTTGTGCATGCTGGGCTGGTGCGCGGGCTGCAGGGCGGCGGCGTGGTTGCCGACCTGGTTCCGCCGCACCGCGCCGGTGTTGTAGCCCACCATCACGAGCTCCACCCCCTGCAGGGCCATGACGCGGTAGGATTCCGGCCAGCGCCGGTCGTTGCAGAGCAGCATCCCCATCGTCCCGCCGAAACCCTCGAAGACGGGAAAGCCGAGATCGCCGTTCTCGAAGAAACGCTTCTCGAAGTTCGTGCGCAGCCCGGCGGCGTCCTGTTCCTTGTAGCCGGGGATATGCACCTTCCTGTAGTTGCCGATGATGCGGCCGTCGCGCTCCACCAGCAGCGCACTGTTGAAGCGGCGCCGGCGTCCCTCCTCCTCGGCCAGCTCGGCATAGCCGAGGTAGAAGCCGATCCCCAGCGCCTTCGCCTCGTCGAACAGCGGCTGCACCGCCGGGTTGGGCATGGCGGTCTCGAAGTAGCCGTCCGCGGCCTCGGGATTCTCCATCGCCCAGCGCGGGAAGAAGGTGGTCAGCGCCAGCTCGGGATAGACGACCAGCTCGGCGCCGAAGCTCTTGGCCTTGCGCAGCAGCGCGACGAGGCGCTGCACGACCTCGGCGCGGCTCTCCTCCCTGGCGATGGGGCCCATCTGCGCGGCGGCGACCCTGACGATGCGTTCCATGACGATGTTCCCGATGCGGTGGTGTGGTCAGGCCTTGGAGACATTCCAGAACAGCGGCAGCGGCGCCTTCTCGATGCCGCTGACGCCGCTCCTCCAGGCCTGGTGCGCGAGGAAGAAGCCCGTGGGGATGTAGGGGACGCCGTCCATGGCCGCGCGGCTGAGGCGGTCGATGGCGGCCTTCTCCGCGGCCGCGTCGCCCGCCATGAACCAGGCGTCGCGCGCCGCCTCGATCGCCGGCACGGAGGGCCAGCCGAACCAGGCCTCGGCGCCATGGCCGCGCAGGCCGTTGTAGCCGGCGGGGGTGGCGCAATCGACGCCGCTGAACCAGGTGAAGAAGATGCTCCAGCCGCCCTTCTCCACCGGCTCGCGGCTGGCGCGGCGCGTGGCGACCGTGCCCCAGTCGGTGGCGACGTCCCGGACGTTCATGCCGAGGCGCCGCAGCAGGTCCGCCGTCACGTCGCCATGGGCCTTGGTGATGGCGTTGTCCTGGGCGACGAGCATGACGACCGGGCGGCCGTCATAGCCCGCCTCGGCCAGCATCCGCCGCGCCGCCTCCAGCCGCGGCCCGTCCCGCAGGATCTCGCCGCCGGCCTCGGTGTAGAGCGGCGTGCCGGGGGTGAAGTAGGAGGGCATGCGCCGCCACATGGCCGTGTCGCTGCCGGCCACCGCCTGCATGTAGTCGGCCTGGTCGATCGCTGCCATGACGGCGCGGCGGATGCGCACGTCGTCGAAGGGCGGATGCAGGCAGTTCATGCGCAGCACGCCGACATTGCCGAGCGGGTCGGCGATGTCCACGCGAACGTCGCGCCGGCGCCGCAGATGCGGCACGAGGTCGGGCAGCGGCGCTTCCCACCAGTCCACCTCGCCGTTCTGCAGGGTCGCCGCCGCCGTGGCGGGATCGGGCATGACGACCCATTCCACCCGGTCGAGCGCCACACGCTTGCCGCCGGCGAGCCAGGACGACGCCTCCTCGCGCGGCCGGTACTGGGCGAAGCGGCTGAAGGCGGCGGACACGCCGGGCACCCAGGCATCGGCCTCGAAGCGCAGCGGCCCGGAGCCGACGATCTCACCGATCTGCCGGAAGGGGTCCGTGCGCGCGATCCGCTCCGGCATCACGAAGGTGCAGGGGGCGCCGATCTTGGCCAGGGCCTGCAACATGCGCGGGAAGGGCTGGCGCAGCGTCCAGCGGAACTCGCGGTCATCCACCGCGACCAGCTCCTGCTGCCGCGCGCGGATCATCTGGCCCATGGAATCCCGCGCGGACCAGCGCTCCAGGCTCGCGACCGCGTCGCGTGCCAGCACCGGCTCGCCGTCGTGGAAGCGCAGGCCCTCGCGCAGGCGGAAGCGCCAGGTCAGCCCGTCCGGCGACACCTCCTCCGACTCCACCATCTGGCGGCGCGGCACCAGGTCGGCATCCATGCCGTAGAGCGTGTCCCAGACCAGCATGGCGGCGTTGCGCACCACCATCTGCGTGCCCCAGATGGGGTCCATGTTGCCCAGGCTCGCCTGCGGCACGAAGCGCAGGGCATTGGGCGCGGCGGCCAGCGCGGGCCGTGCCAGCATCGCCGTGGCGGCGGCTGCCGTGAAGAAAATCCGGCGTTGCATCCCGCTCCCCCTCAACCGGCCGCGGCCGTGACCATGATCTCGACCAGGCATTCCGGCCGCGCCATCTCCGCCTGCACGCAGGCCCGCGCGGGCGGCTCCCCCGCCGGCAGCCAGGCGGACCAGACCGCGTTCATCGCGTTCCGGTCGGCGATGTCCTTCAGCCAGACCTGGGCGCTCAGCAGGCGGGAGCGGTCGCTGCCCGCCGCCTCCAGCGCCGCGTCGATCTTGGCCAGGGTCTCGCGCGTCTGGCCCTCGATACCGGCGCCGAGGTCGTCCGCCGTCAGGCCGGAGACGTAGACGCCGCCGCCATGGCGGACGGCGATGGACAGGAAGCCCTTCTTCTGCAGCCTCTCGATGCCGCTCATGCGTCTGCTCCTGGGACGGGCCGCGCCGCGACCGGGTCGAAGGGCCCGGGGAAGACGCCGCGCGGGGCGATGAAGGGATAGGCGTCCCGCCGCAGCAGGGCGCCGGCGCCGGGGGGCGCGAGCACGGTCCCGTCGACGCAGGCCAGGCGGCCGCGCAGCAGGGTCGTCTCCGGCCAGCCGCGCACCTCCATGCCCTCGTAGGGCGTGTAGTCGCAGCCGTGCTGCATGAGCGCGTTGGTGAGGGTGACGCGCCGGTCGGGATTCCAGATGGCGATGTCGGCATCGGCGCCCACGGCCAGGCTGCCCTTGCGTGCGAGGCCGAAGAGCCGCGCCGGGTTGGCGGCGGAGAGGGCGGCGAACTCCCGCAGCCCGATGCGTCCCTGGGAGACCCCCTCGCTGAAGAGGATCGGCAGCCGCGCCGCGAGGCCGGGCACGCCGTTGGCGATCCTGGTGAAGGGCGCGTCGCGCCCATGCGCCAGCTTGCCGTCCGGCCCCTCGAAGCGGTTCGGGGCGTGGTCGGAGGAGACGTTGGCGATGACGCCCCGGCGGATCGCCGCCCAGAGCGCCTCCTGGTCCGCCCGGCTCCGGGGCGCGGGGCTGCACAGGAACTTCGCGCCCTCCATGCCGGGGCGGTCGAGATCCTCCGCCGTCAGCACGAGGTATTGCGGGCAGGTCTCGGCCCAGAGCTTCAGCCCGCGCCGCTGGAAGCGCTCCACCTCCTCGGCGCTTTCCGCGCCGGAGACGTGGAAGATCTGCACCGGCACGTCGAGCGCCTCGGCCATGCTCGCGACCCGGTGGATGCACTCCCGCTCCACCAGGATCGGCTTGGCCCAGGCATGGTATTTCGGCGCGGTCAGGCCCGCCTCGAGCAGGGCCTGCTTGTGGAACTCGATCAGCTCGTGATGCTCGGCATGGACGCAGACCAGCGCCCCGAGCCGCCGTGCCGCCGCCAGCACGCGCAGCGCCTGCCCGTCCGAGACGCGCGGGCCGTCGTAGGTGAGGAAGATCTTGACCGAGCGGTGCCCCTCGGCGACCAGCGCCGGCAGCTCCTCCTCCATCACCTCCGGCCGCGGGTCGGTGATCATCAGGTGCAGCGCCACGTCGATGCGGCTCCGCGCCACGCGCGGCGCGTAGTCGTCCACGGCCCGGCGCAGCGAGCCGCCCCGGGGCTGGCGCGCGAAGCAGACGAGGCTGGTGGTGCCGCCGACCAGCGCCGAGGCCGAGGCGCTCTCGAAGCTGTCGGCATTGACCAGCGGCGGGTCCGAGGGCTGCTCCACATGGGCATGGGTATCGACGCCGCCGGGCAGCAGGAGCCGGTCCGTAGCGTCGATCTCCTCCCGCCCCGGCGGCAGCCCCAGCCCGAGCGCCGCGACCCGGCCATCGAGGATGGCGAGGTCGCAGCGCGAGACGGCGTCGGCGGTCACGACGGTGCCGCCGCGGATCACGAGGTCATAGGTCTCGGGGGTCATCATTCGGCCTTCCTGAGGGGGCGGTGGGCCGGCAGCGCCGGCCCGGCGGGCTACTCGACCTTCACCCCCGCGCTGCGGACCACGCCCTCCCAGATCGGCGCCTCGCGCTCCATGCGCGCCTGCATCTCCTCGGGTGTCGACCGGATCAGCCGCCCGCCGATGGCGAAGGCGCGGCGGCGCGCATCCTCGTCCTCCGTCACCTCGTTCAGCGCGGCGGCCAGCCGGTCGATGATCGGGCGCGGCGTGCCGGCGGGGGCGACGAAGCCCGTCCAGGAGGTGATGACGAAATCGGGGAAGCCCGCCTCCGCCATGGTCGGCACCTCGTCCAGCCCCGGCCAGCGCTCGGCGCTGGTCACCGCATAGGCGCGGAGCTCGCCCCCCCGGATCGCCCCGGCGAAGGCCGGCACGCCGCCATCAAGGGTGAAGGCGGCCTGGCCCTGGGTGAGCGCGAGCTGGATGCCCGCGCCGCCGCCCACCGCGACGTGCTGGGCGGTGATGCCGGCGCGCTGGCAGAAGAGCGCGGTGGAGAGGTGGCCGGTCGTGCCCACGCTGGAGATGGCATAGAAGATGCCGCCCGGCTGCGCCCTGGCCCATTCGACCAGCGCCTTCAGGTCCGGCGCCGCGACATGCTTCGGCGAGGCGACGGCGACGTTCGCGTAGTCCCAGGTGAGGGCGATGGGCGCGAGGTCGTTCGGCCCGAAGGGCATGCGGTAGAGGAAGCGGTTGATGAGGAGGGAGCCGACGACACCCACGCCCAGCGTGTAGCCATCGGGCGGCGCCTTGGCGACGGCGTTGAGCCCGACGAGGCCAGCGGCGCCAGCCCGGTTCTCCACCACGACCGACTGGCCGAGCCGCGCCGTCAGCTTCTCCGCCAGGATGCGGGTGAGGACGTCGAGCGCCCCGCCCGGCGGGAAGGGCACGACGATGCGGACAGGGTGCGAGGGATAGGCCGGCTGGCCGATGGCCGGCCGCGCCAGGGTGCCGAGCGCGGCGCCCAGCAGGAGGCGTCGGGACGCTGCCGGGACGGTGCCGGCGGCGGGGAGGACGGGCCGCATCGCCTCACTCCACCTTCGTGCCGGTGCGCTGGATGATGTCGCGCCACAGCGGCCCCTCGGCCTCCATGCGCGCCTGCACCGCCGCCGGCGGGGCGCTGAGCAGCCGCCCGCCCGCCGCCAAAGCCCGGGCGCGGGTCGGCGCGTCCTTCACGATCTCCTCGATCGCGGCCTGGAGAATGGCGATCGCCTCGGCCGGCGTGCCGGTCGGCGCCATGAGGCCGGTCCAGGCGGTGATGACGAAATCGGGGAAGCCCGCCTCGGCCATGGTGGGCACGTCTTCCATCCCCGGCCAGCGCTCGGCGCTGGTCACCGCGAAGGCCTTCAGCGCCTTCTGCTGGATCGCCCCGGCGAAGGCGGGCACGCCGCCGTCCAGCGTGAAGGCCGCCTCGCCCTGGGTCAGCGCGAGCTGGATGCCCGCGCCGCCGCGCACCGCCATGTGCGTGCCCTTGATGCCCGCCCGCTCGCAGAACAGCGCGGTGCAGAGATGCCCCGGCGTGCCGACGCTCGAGATCGCGTAGAACACGCCTTGCGGCTGCGCCTTGGCCCAGGCGACCAGCGCCGCCAGGTCGGGGACGTGGAGATGCTCGGGCGCGGCGACGGCGACGTTGGCGTAGTCCCAGACCATGGCGACCGGCACAAGGTCGCGCCGCAGGTCGAAGGGCATGGAATAGAGGTAGGGGGCGATGACGATCTGCCCGACGCCGCCCACGCCGAAGGTGTGGCCGTCGGGCCGGCTCTTCGCGACGGTGTCGAGCCCGATCAGGCCGTTCGCCCCGGCCCGGTTCTCCACGACGAAGCTCTGGCGCAGCCGCTCGCCCAGCTTCTCGGCCAGGATGCGCGTCAGCACGTCCTGGGAGCCGCCGGGCGGGAAGGGGACGATGATCCGGACCGGGCGCGTGGGCCAAGTGCCGGGCTGCGCCAGCGCGGGCGCGGCCAGGGCGGGACCGGCCAGGGCGGCGGGGGCCGCGAGCAGGAGACGGCGAGACAGCATGAGGCTCTCCAAAACGGCAGTCAGGGTCATGCGCTCTGGCGTGGGCGGGTTCGGCCCGCTTCCCCGGGTTGGTTACCCAAAGTGTATCCATTTCCTAAATCTTACTGGATACACTTTCAAGCATCATTCTGCCGCTTCTCTTTCGGTCACGATCCTCTAGGACATCGTCCCCGATGGCCTCCGCCGACAACACGACGAAAAGCCGCGACGGCCAGGGGGTGGACCGCATCCGCCAGGCCCTGCGCGCCGCGATCCTGGAACGCGCGCTTCCCCCTGCCACGCGCCTGCCCGAAGCCACCCTCGCCGAGGCCTTCGGGGTAAGCCGCACCGTCATCCGCGGCGCCCTGGCGCAGCTCGCCGGCGAGGGGCTGGTGGAGGTCCGGGCCAATCGCAGCAATACCGTTGCGATGCCGGGCGAGGCCGAGGCGGAGGAGGTCTTCGCCACCCGGGCCAGCCTGGAGGTGCTGCTGCTCGGCCGTATCGGCCACAGCCTGACCGTGGACCAGATCGGGCTGCTGCGTGAGAACGTCGTCCTGCACCGGGCGGCGATCGGCAAGCCAGAGGCGATCCGCCTCGGCGGCGAGTTCCACCTCCTCCTCGCCTCGTTCAACCCGCCGGGCGTGCTGCGGCGCTACGTGGAAGAACTCGTCTTCCGCTCCTCCCTGGTCCTCGCCAGCCGGGGGCCGGCGAGAGCCGAGGACGCGCATTCCTCCGTCAACGAACACCAGAGGATCGTCGACGCGCTCGATGCTGGAGACGTCGCTGAGGCCGCCAACGTGATGGACCGCCATCTCCGCAGCATTGGCTCCAGGGTTTCTGAGCCGAGGTCAGATCGCTCGACGACCGACCTCTCGGAACGCCTCATGCGATACAGGCCAGCCTACTGATCCGCGCGGCGCGATGCCTTGACGTCTGCCGTCTGGCGCCCATGCCCCGGGGGCAAGGCGCTGCCTCGCCCCCGCACCCCCACTCCGCCAGGACCCTGCGGGCCCTGGACCCGGTGGGCGCTGCCGCGGGACAGCCGGATAAGGGGTCACAGCGCCGAGGAGCCATGCTCCTCGGCGGGACCGGCCTCAGCCCTCGCTGACGCCTTCTGGATCTCTTCTGGAGGCCCGCCTGTCCGCGCTCTCCCCGGGATCAGCCCGCAGGCTGATACCTACCACGGAGAGCCAACTCCCAGCGGGGACCGGGGCCCGCTTGTGGCCCCGGCAGGGGAGGGTCTGGGAGGGGACGGCGTCCCCTCCCGGTCCACCGCCGGAACACCACGGCGCCACAGGTCAGGTCATCCCGCCGCCGGTATGACGCGGCCCAGCTTGTCCCCGCTGTATCGGCCGCATGGCGCCCTCCTGTTCCGTCGTTACTCCGGCGTCACCCCCGCATCGGCGGCGACCTGGCGCCAGCGGACGATCTCGCTCGCGATCAGGCGGCGCAGCGGCTCCGGGCCACGCTCCGCGGCGGGCGGGATCTCCACCGCCAGGGTGGCGAAGCGCTCGCGGATCAGGGCGTCGTCCAGGGTCTCGCTCAGCGTCGCGGCCAGGGAGCGCACGATCTCGGGCGGGGTCCCCTTCGGGACGAAGGCGCCGTTCCAGACGGCGATGTCGAACTCCGGCTTGCCGATCTCGGCAGAGCTGGGCAGGTCGGGAAGCTGCGGCAGGCGCCGCGGCACGGTGACGCAGATGCCCTTCAGCCCGCCCGACTGCGCCTGCGGGATGACGGTCAGCGCCTGGTCCACCACCGCATGGGTGACGCCGTTCACCGTGTCCTGCAGCGCCGGCCCCGCGCCGCGATAGGGCACCAGCGTCGCCTTGGCCTGGAAGACACGGTCGAAGAGCAGCGCGCCGAGATAGGAGACGGAGCCGTTGCCGGCATTGGCGACCATCATCTGGCCAGGATGCGCCGCGATCCAGGCCAGCAGCTCCTGGGCATTGCCGGCGACGGAGGGGTTCACGCCGAGGATCATCGGATTGGTGGCGTATTGCCCGATCGGCTCGAAGTCCGCGACCGGGTCGTAGGGGAGGCGGCGGTAGAAGGAGAGGTTCGCCGCATGGGTGCCCATGTGGCCGAGCCCGAAGGTATGGCCGTCCGGCGTGGCCCGGGCCAGGCGCTGGGTGCCGACGATGCCGCCGGCGCTGCCGACATTCTCGACCGCGATCGGCCGGCCGAGGCGTTCGGACATGCGCAGGGCGAGGAGGCGGGCCATGACGTCCGTGGGCCCGCCCGCGGCGAAGGGCACCAGCATGGTGACGGGGCGCGAGGGGCGCCAGCCGCCGGCCGCGCCCTGCGCCAGGCCGGGGCGGGGCAGGGCTGCCGTCGGGCCTAGGGCCAGTCCGGCGAGCAGGGAGCGTCGGTGCATGGGGTTCCTCCTCCGTTGATTCCGATGGGGTCGCTGCCGGGCGGGCGGCCGCCGGCGCTCATCCTTCCACCGGCCATGACAGCCAGTCGAGCAGGACCTGGGTGGTCTCGTCGGGATGCTCCAGCGGCGGCAGGTGGCCGCATCGCCGGAACAGGTGCCAGCGCGATGTGACGATGCCCAGATGCATCTCCAGCGCCTCGGCCGGCGGCGTGAGCACGTCGGAATCGCCCACCGCGACCAGGGTGGGGATGCGGATCTCCGCCAGCAGCGGGCGTGAATCGACGCGGCCCAGGATGGCCTGCTGCTGCCGCAGGAAGGCCTCTCCGCCCACCCGGGCCGCCATGGCCCGCAGCATGTCGCCCACCGGCCCGTCCACCAGCGCAGGATGCACGAGCTGCGGCAGCAGCCGCCGGGTCACGCCGGCGAAGCGGCCGTAATGCAGCGAGTCAATGCCGGCGCGGCGCTGCGAGGCCCGCGCCGCGCTGTCCGGGGCGGCGCTGGTGTCCAGCAGCGCCAGGCGCGTGATGCGCTCCGGCGCCTGGCGCAGCATCTCGAAGGCGACGTAGCCGCCCATCGACAGCGCGGCGAGGGCGAAGCGGTCCGGCGCGGCGGCGAGGGCGCGCGCGGCCATGGCGGCGATGCTGTCGTCCAGCGTCAGGTCCGCCACCGCCACGCGCGCAACCTCGCCCAGCGGGCCGAGCTGGGCCTGCCAGAGTGCCGCATCGCAGATCAGGCCCGGAAGCAGGAGCAGGCCGGGCCTGTCGCCGGATGGAGATGGGGCGGTCATCCCGGTTGCCTCGTTCCCATGTCAGACCCGAGGCCACGGGGCCCCGGCATCGCCTCTCCGCGCCACCGACCCCGGCCGATCCGCCGCATCACCGCTCTCCCGGGCCCGCCTCAGCCGGCCGTGATGCCGGCCGCGCGCACCAGCGGCTCCCACTTCGCGATCTCGGCCTGCAGCCATCGCGCGGCGCTTTCCGGCGTCGAGGCGGCGTTCGGCTCGATGGTCATCTCCGTGAAGCGCTGGCGCATGCGCTCCTCGCCCATCACACGGTTCACGGCCGCGTTCATGCCCTGGACGATCTGCATCGGGGTGCCGGCCGGTGCGAAGAGCATGTGCCAAGTATAGGCTTCGAAGCCCGCCAGACCGGCCTCGCCGAAGGTCGGCACGTCGGGAAGCTGCGGCAGGCGGTGCGACGCGCTGACGGCGAGCGCCCGGGTCTGGCCGCGCTGGACGCTGGTCACGCCGTCCGAGGCGACGTTGAGGAACATGGTGAGGTTGCCGTTCAGCAGGTCCGGCATCGCCGGCGCCGCGCCGCGATAGGGGATGTGGTTCACCTTGAGGTTGCCGGCCTGCTGCAGGAACAGCTCGGTCGCCAGGTGCACCGCCCCGCCCGCGCCGGAGCTGCCGTAGTTGAACTTGCCGGGCGAGGCGCGGAACAGTGCGATCAGCTCCTGGAGGTTCCGCGCGGGGACGTCCTTGTTCACCATCAGCAGCATCGGGATGGTGCCGACCAGCGCGACCGGCTGGAAGTCCTTGACCGGGTCGAAGCTGAGGTTGGGGAAGAGCGGCCGCAGCACGGCATGCGCCACCGTGCTGTAGAGGAAGGTGTAGCCGTCGCGCGGCGCCTTGGCCGTCGCCTCGGTGCCGATGACCACGCCCGAGCCGGTGCGGTTCTCGACGACGACGCGCTGTGGCAGGACCGGTCCCAGCGCATCCGCGACCAGCCGGGCGGCGACGTCGGTGGGGCCGCCGGCCGCGAAGGGGCAGATGAAGCGGATCGGCTGGCTGGGCCAGGCATCGGCCGCGGCGGCCGGGCCGGCCAGGGTGAGGGCGGCGGGCAGTTGCAGGAACGCGCGTCGTTGGACCTTCATGTTGCTTCCTCCGGGCATGTCGTTGTGGTTTGCCGTCGCGGCGCGTCAGGCCCCCAGGATCCGGGCGCGCCTTTCCAGGAAGGCCGGCCAGGCCTCCGGATTGACCATGTGGGGTGGCCTGTCGCCGCGCAGCGCGGCGATCACCTGCCCTGCCGCCGAGAGTGCCATGTTGCGCCGCGCCTCGCCGGTCACGCCCGCCGTATGGAAGGTCGCGACCACGTTGCGCAGGCCCAGCAGCGGGTGGTCGGCGGGCGGCGGCTCCACCTCCCAGACATCCAGCCCGGCACCGCCGAGATGCCCGGAGCGGAGCGCGCTTTCCAGCGCGGCCTCGTCATGGATGCCGCCGCGCGCGGTGCTGACGAAGAGCGCGCCGGGCCGCATGCGGGCGAAGGCGGCGCCGTCCATCAGCCCCAGTGTCGACGGCCCGCGCGGGCAGTGCAGCGAGACGACGTCGGCGCGCGCCAGCAGCGCGTCGAAGGCGACGGGCTCGGCGCCACGTCGCCGGATTTCACCGGGCGGAAGGTTCGGGTCCGTGGCCAGCACCGTCATGCCGAAGGCCGCGGCAATGCCTGCGACGCGGCGCCCGATATGACCGATCCCGACCAGGCCGAGCACGCGTCCCGCCAGCTCCTGCCCCATCAGATCCTCGCGCGAGGCGACGCGCCCGGACCGCAGCAGCCGGTCCGTTTCCACGATGCGCTTGGTCAGGCCCAGCATCAGGCCGAGCGTGTGCTCGGCCACGGCCTGGGCGTTGGCCCCCGCTTGGTTGACCACCAGCACCCCGGCCCCGGTGCAGGCGGGCACGTCCACCGTGTCGTAGCCGGCGCCGTTGGTGGAGACGCAGAGCAGCCGCGGGCAGTCCCGCAGCAGCGCCGCATCCGCGAACCAGCGGCGCGGCAGCTCGTCCTTGGCGGAGGAGATCTGGTAGGCATGCGCCCTGGAGAGCTGCGCGAGCGGGTCTTCGCCCGCCAGGGGCAGGGTCAGGAGTTCCAGCCCCGGCTCGGCGGCGAAGCGCTCCGCCATGGCCGGATGGTACCAGAGGTCGAAACGCGCCACGATCTTGCTGGAACCCACCTGTCCTCCCCCCGGCGCGTTGGCCTTAATTCCTGTCAGCGTAGCACGAAGGGATTCGGGACGCCCTCGGCGAGGTTCATCCACACCGTCTTGGTCTGGAGATATTCGTAGATCGCGTCCTGGCCGCTTTCCCGCCCGATGCCGCTGCGCTTGTAGCCGCCGAAGGGCGCCATGAAGCTGACGGCGCGGTAGGTGTTGACCCAGACGGTGCCGGCCTGCAGCCGGTCGGCCATCAGGAAGGCGCGCCGCGTGCTGCCGGTCCAGACGCCAGCGGCCAGGCCGTAGATCGTGTCGTTGGCGATCTCCACCGCATGCGCCTCATCCTCGAAGGGGATGATCGACAGCACCGGGCCGAACACCTCTTCTCGCGCGATGCGCATCGTGTTGGTCACGTCGGCGAAGATGGTGGGCTCCACGAACCAGCCCCGGGCCAGCCCGGGCGCTTCCGGCGTGCCGCCGCCGAGCAGGCAGCGCGCGCCCTCGCTCCGGGCGATGTCGATGTAGGACAGCACCTTCTCGCGCTGCGGCAGGGTGGTGATGGGGCCGACCTGGGTCTCCAGCTCCATCGGGTCGCCCAGCCGCGCGGTGCCGGCGAAGGCGGCGACGCGGTTCGCCACCTCCTCATAGACGGAGCGCTGCACCAGCAGGCGCGAGCCGGCGATGCAGGTCTGGCCGGAGGCGGCGAAGATGCCGGAGATGGCGCCCTTCACCGCATCCTCGATCCGCGCGTCGTCGAAGATGATGTTGGGCGACTTGCCGCCCAGCTCCAGCGTGACGTGCTTCAGCCCCTTCGCGGCGGAGCCGTAGACGGCGGCCCCCGTGGCGTCGCCGCCGGTGAAGGCGACCTTGGCCACCAGCGGATGCTCGGTCAGCGCCGTGCCGATCTCCGCGCCATAGCCGGTGACGGTGTTCACCACGCCGGGCGGGAAGCCCGCCTCCTCGATCAGCGCCATCAGCGCCAGGGTCGAGCAGGAGGTGAATTCGGAGGGCTTGATGACCACGGTGCAGCCCGCGGCCAGGGCCGGCGCCAGCTTCCAGGCCAGCAGCAGCAACGGCGAGTTCCAGGGCGTGATGGCGACGACGACGCCCAGCGGCTCGTGCTTCGTGAAGGCGAACATCTCCGCCTTGTCGAGCGGCAGCACGCCGCCCTCGATCTTGTCCGCCAGCCCGCCGTAGTAGTGGAACCATTCCGGGATGTAGCGGAGCTGCCCGTGCATCTCGGCGAAGAGCTTGCCGTTGTCCCGCACCTCGATCCGCGCCAGCGTCTCCGCGTCGCGCAGGATCAGATCGCCCAGGCGGCGCAGCAGCTTGCCGCGCGCCGTGGCCGTCAGGGCCGGCCAGGCGCCCTGGTGGAAGGCGCGATGCGCGGCCTCCACCGCCTCCGCCGCGTCCCGGGCGGTGCAGCGCGGAATCTCCGCCCAGGTCTCGCCGGTGAAAGGGTTCTGCGACGCGATCCAGTCGCCTCCGCTGCCCTCGCGCGGCTCGCCGTCCACCGTGTTGCGGTAGCGCCGGATGTCGCCCATTCCTGACCTCCCCTTCTCGTGTGCTGGGGCCGGGGCCTGCCCGTCGCGGCGGGCCCCGGCCCGGGCGGCGTCACGCCGGCTGGTGGCCGAGCGCCATCCGGAAGCGGTTCTTGACGTAGACGCCGTCGCGCGGCGGCAGGGCGCGGGGCAGGTTGACCGCGGCGATCTTCACCACGGCGAGGTTCAGGCTCTCCTTCGCGTGCACGCGACGGCGCAGCGGCTCCACGCCCTGGCGCTCGGTGACGAGGTCGACCACCGGGAAGCCGCAGGCCTGGGCGACGCGGGTGAACTCGATGCCCTGGCCGGCATGGCTCGGCTGCATTCCCGTCTCGCCGAAATGGCCGTTGTCGAGGATGACGATGGAGAGGTTGCGCGGCTTGCGCAGCGCGATGGTGGCCAGCGCGCCGAAGCCCATCAGCGCCTCGCCGTCGCCGGTGACGACCATCACCGGGCGGTCGGGTTGTGCCGTGGCGAGGCCGAGGCCCACCGTCATGGCGCTGCCCATCGCGGCCCAGAGGTAGTAGTTGAGGTCGTGGTCGCCCGCCGCCATCACGTCGTAGGAGGGCGAGCCGAGGCCGGTGACGACGAGCAGGTCGCCGCGATCCTGCAACAGGTCGGAGACGACCGCGCGCCGCTCCAGGGTTCCGCCGGGGGTCACTTCACCCACTCCTTCTCGCCGATCAGACGCTGCCCGAGCAGGACGGCGCAGGCGGAGTCGCCCTCGAAGGCCATGGTGGCCGCGCCGCGCAGCAGGGGCGCGACGTCGCTGGGGTCGTCGGCGCGCCAGGTCATGACGCCCATCAGCCGCAGCGCCGCCTCGGTGGCCTGCCCCATCGGGTTCTGCCACTGGTTGAACTCCGCCCAGTCGCCGCGCATGGTCACCACCATCAGCAGCGGGAAGCGGGCGCAGGCGGCGAGGCCCAGGGTGTTGATGCAGTTGCCCACGCCGCTGGACTGCATCAGCAGCGCGCCGCGCTCGCCGCCGAGCCAGGCGCCGGCGAGGTAGCCGATGCCCTCCTCCTCGGTGGTGAGGACGACGGCGTGGATGTCCTCGTCGGCCTCGGCCATCCGGATGGCGGTCGCATGCCCGGCATCGGGGACATAGACGACGTGCCGAACCTTCGCGGCCTTCAGGACGTCGAAGACGTCCCGCTGCCAGGCCGGTGCCCCAGCGGGCGGTGCTTCCGAGACCATGCGCTTCCTCATCGCGGCGGGCGCGGCCGTGATGGGACGCCCCCTGTCCCTTGCTTCTAGGGGAGAGCGGACCTTTTGCGGAACGACAATCTTGCTCAAGGAGATATCCACGGATTATATCGTTTCATGGATCTTCGGCAGCTCAACACCTTCCAGCAGGTCGCGGATCTGGGAAGCCTGAGCAAGGCGTCCGACCGGCTGCGCATCGCCCAGCCGGCGCTGAGCCGCCAGATGCGACTGCTGGAGGAGGAGCTGAAGGTGCCGCTCTTCGTCCGGCACGGGCGCGGCATGGTGCTAACCCCGGCCGGGGAGATGCTGCGCGAACGGGTCAGCGGCATCCTGCGGCAGATCGAGGAGACGCGCGCCGACCTGCTGCAGGAGGCGGACGCGGTCCGGGGGCGGGTGATCCTGGGCGTGCCGCCCACCGTCGGCGACGTGCTGGCGACGCGGCTGATCGAGCGCTTCCTGCAACTCTACCCGGAGGTGCGGCTGCGGGTGGTCACCGCCTTCAGCGGCTATCTGCTGGACTGGCTGCACAGCGGCGAGCTGGACGTCGCGGTGGTCTACGGCTCCGAGCAGGGGAGCAACATCCGCTTCTCGCCGTTGCTGATGGAGAATCTCTACCTGATCACGCGCGCCGGCGGCGAGTCCCGGCCGCACCACGCGATCCCCTTCGCGGAGCTGGTGCGGCACCAGCTGATCCTGCCGGGGCCCCAGCACGGCCTGCGGATCCTGGTGGAGCGCGAGGCGGGCCGGCTGGGCCTTGCGCTGCGCATCCCCGTGGAGGCCGATGCCCTGCAAATCCTGAAGGGCTTGGTGGCCAGGGGCCTGGGCGCGACGGTGCTGCCGCTCGCGGCGGTGCATGAGGAGGTGTCGGCCGGGTTGCTCGGCGCCTCCCCGGTCGTGGACCCGCACCTGTCGCGCAAGCTGGTGGTGGCACGGCCGCAGGGGCGACGGGCTTCCAAGGCGGTGCAGCGCTTCGAGGCGGTGCTGCGGCAGGAGGTGGCGGCGATGGTGGAGGAGCGGGTGTGGGAAGGCCGGCTGCTCGAAGGAGATAGAATATCGGCATAGATGATCGACAAGAATTGTCGATGCGATACATCGCGTCTGGTGGCATGATCCGGCCGCATCAGCCAGCCACACAGCAGAACCCGGAACACGTCCATGACCGAGATGCCTGTCGACCCTCATGCGGAGATCCGGGAGGAGGTCGCCACACTCTGCGCCCGCGTCTGCCGGGTGGCGCCGATCAGCACGAACCTGATGCTGTTCCATCCGGGCGAGCACGTGCTGGGGATGCCGCGCGGCTGCTGAGCGCATGACGGCCCCGCACGGGGTCTGGCAAGGAAGCGGGACGAGGCACGGTCTGATGAAGCTGCTGGTCGCTGTGAAGCGGGTTGTGGACTACAACGTGAAGGTCCGGGTGAAGACGGACGGGACGGGGGTGGAGACCGCCAACGTCAAGATGTCGATGAACCCGTTTGACGAGATTGCGGTGGAGGAGGCGGTCCGGCTGAAGGAGAAGGGCGCGGCCACGGAGATCGTGGCGGTCTCGATCGGTCCGTCCCAGGCGCAGGAGCAGCTGCGCACGGCGCTGGCGATGGGGGCGGACCGGGGCATCCTGGTGGAGACGGCGGAGGCGGTGGAGCCGCTGGCGGTGGCCAAGATCCTGAAGGCGCTGGTCGACAAGGAGCAGCCGGGGCTGATCCTGCTGGGCAAGCAGGCGATCGACGACGACATGAACGCGACGGGGCAGATGCTGGCCGCCCTGCTGGGGCGCGGGCAGGGGACCTTCGCGAGCAAGGTGGAGATCGCGGACGGGGCGGCCACCGTGACGCGGGAGGTGGATGGCGGGCTGGAGACGGTGAGGCTGGCCCTGCCGGCGGTGGTGACGACGGACCTGCGGCTGAACGAGCCGCGCTATGCCTCGCTGCCCAACATCATGAAGGCGCGCAAGAAGCCGATCGAGACGGTGAAGCCGTCTGATCTGGGCGTCGATGCCGCCCCGCGCCTGACGACGCTGAAGGTGGAGGAGCCGCCGAAGCGGCAGGCGGGGGTGAAGGTGGGCTCGGTGGCCGAGCTGGTGGGCAAGCTCAAGACCGAAGCGAAGGTGATCTGACGATGAGCGTGCTGGTCCTGGCCGATCACGACGGCCGCGCCCTGATCCAGCCGAGCCGCTCGGCGGTGGCGGCGGCACAGCGGATCGGGGGGGAGGTGCACCTGCTGGTGGCCGGTCCCCGCGCGGTGGCCGAGGCGGCGGCGAAGCTGCCCGGGGTGGCCAAGGTGCTGCTGGCCGAGGGCGAGGCCTATGCGCACCAGTTGGCCGAGCCGGTGGCGGCGCTGCTGGTGGCGCTGGCGCCGGGCTACACGCACCTGCTGGCGCCGTCCTCGGCGGTGGGCAAGAACGTGATGCCGCGGGTGGCGGCGCTGCTGGACGTGCAGCCGGTCAGCGACATCTCGGCGGTGGTGGATGCGGACACCTTCGTGCGGCCGATCTATGCGGGCAACGCGCTGGCCACCGTGAAGTCGTCGGATGCGAAGAAGGTGATCACCGTGCGCGCGGCCTCCTTCGACCCGGTGGCGGCGGAGGGGGGATCGGCCGCGATCGAGGCGGCGCCGGGGGCGGCGGATCCGGGCGTGTCCTCCTTCGTGGGGGCGGAGATCGCGAAGTCGGAGCGGCCGGAGCTGACGGCGGCGCGGGTGGTGGTCTCGGGCGGGCGCGCGATGGGCTCGGCGGAGAACTTCCACCTGCTGGACAAGATCGCGGACCGGCTGGGGGCGGCGGTGGGGGCGAGCCGTGCGGCGGTGGATGCGGGGTATGCGCCCAACGACCACCAGGTGGGGCAGACGGGCAAGATCGTGGCGCCGGAGCTGTACATGGCCTTCGGCATCTCGGGGGCGATCCAGCACCTGGCGGGGATGAAGGACAGCAAGGTCATCGTCGCCATCAACAAGGACGAGGAGGCGCCGATCTTCCAGGTCGCCGACTACGGCCTCGTCGGCGACCTCTTCAAGATCATCCCAGAACTCGAAGCGGAACTGGGCAAGGCGGCTTGACCTTCGGGAAGCACCAGATACGGAGACGCTGAGCCATGTCCGACCGGGAGGCGATGGAATTCGACGTGCTGGTGGTGGGGGGTGGCCCTGCGGGGCTGGCCGCTGCGATCCGGCTGAAGCAGGTCTCGCCGGGGCTGAGCGTCTGCCTGGTGGAGAAGGGCAGCGAGATCGGCGCCCATATCCTCTCCGGCGCGGTGCTGGAGCCGCGCGCGCTGGACGAGCTGTTCCCCGACTGGCGCGACGACCCGCCGGCGCTCGCCACCCCGGCCGGCGAGGACCGCTTCATGCTGCTGACCGAGAGGCGGGCGTTCAGGCTGCCCACGCCGCCGCAGATGCACAACCACGGCAACTGGATCGTCAGCCTGGGCAATGTCTGCCGCTGGCTGGGCGCGAAGGCCGAGGCGTTGGGCGTGGAGGTCTATCCGGGCTTCGCGGCTTCCGAGACCATCCTCGAGGACGGGCAGGTCCGGGGCGTGGTCGCCGGGGTGATGGGCATCGCCCGCGACGGCGAGGAGGGGCCGAACTTCCAGCCGGGGATGGAGCTGCGCGCCACCTACACCCTCTTCGCGGAGGGCTGCCGCGGCTCGCTGACCAAGCGGCTGGAAGCCAAGTTCGACCTGCGCCGCGACGCGTGGCCGCAGACCTACGCGCTGGGCATGAAGGAGCTGTGGGAGATCCCGAAGGAGCGGCACACGCCCGGGCTGGTGTGGCACTCCGTCGGCTGGCCGCTGCCGCGCGACACCTATGGCGGGTCGTGGCTGTACATGCTGGGCGAGAACCTGGTCTCCACCGGCTTCGTGGTGGGGCTGGACTATCCCAACCCCTGGCTCTCCCCCTTCGACGAGTTCCAGCGCTTCAAGACGCATCCCGAGGTGCGGAAGATGCTGGAGGGGGGCAAGCGCATCGCCTACGGCGCCCGCGCCCTGAACGAGGGCGGCTGGCAGTCCATCCCCCGCCTCGCCTTCCCCGGCGGGGCGCTGATCGGCGACGGGGCGGGGTTCCTGAACGTGCCCAAGATCAAGGGCACGCACCTGGCCATGAAGACGGGCATGCTGGCGGCCGAAGCCGCGGCCGAGGCGCTGGCCGGCGACCGGCGCGCGGTGCTGGACGCCTATCCGCGGTCGATCCAGTCCTCCTGGGTGGCCGAGGAGCTGAAAGGCGTGCGCAACATCCGCCCGGGCTTCGCCAAGCTCGGCTTCTGGGGCGGCATGGCCCATGCGGCGCTGGACACCTACGTCCTGAAGGGCCGCGCGCCCTGGACGATGAAGCACCACGCGGACCACGAGACGCTGCGCGATGCGGCGCAGAGCCCGCGCATCGCCTATCCGAAGCCCGACGGGGTGCTGAGCTTCGACCGGCTGTCCAGCGTGTTCCTGTCCAACACCAACCACGAGGAGGACCAGCCGGTCCATCTGGTGCTGAAGGACCCGGCGCGCTGGAAGGCCGTGAACTGGGACCGCTTCCGCAGCCCCGAGAGCCGCTACTGCCCGGCCGCCGTCTACGAGGCGGTGGGGCCGGAGGCGGAGCGCGTGCTGAAGGGCGAGCCCGACGCCCAGGCGCTGGAGGCGCCGGGCGGGCAGAGCGCCGAGGTCGAGGCGGGCGACGCCGCCGCGCGCCTGGTGATCAACGCGCAGAACTGCGTCCACTGCAAGACCTGCGACATCAAGGACCCCAGCCAGAACATCGACTGGCACACCCCCGAGGGCGGCGGCGGACCCAACTACATCGGCGGCATGTGAGGGCGACGCGCGGACGGAAGTGAAGCGGAAAGGAGGCGCGCCCGCAGCGGGATCAACGCCTCCATCTCCACTGGCTTCGATCGTGCCATCCGGAAGCCGTTCGCGACGGGCACGGAGTACCGGCGAACGATGCCGGTGGCGACGCGATGACGCCGGCCCGGCGCCGGATCAGCGGCCGGCCTGCCCCTGCCGGCCCGGGAAGACCACGTCCCGGTTGACGTCCTTGTAGAGCAGGTAGGCCGTCTCGCCCCAGCCGGTGGCATAGAACTGCTGCGGCACGTAGGCACCCATCCAGATGAAGTCGCCCGCCCAGCATTCGTGCCACTCGCGGCCGAGCAGATAGAGGCCCTGGCCCTCCAGCATATACAGCCCGTGCTGCATGATGTGGGTCTCGACGAAGGGGAAGTAGTTCCCCGGCGCGAAGGACAGGATGTTCACCTCCATGTCCATGGCGAGGTCCGCCTCGCCCAGCAGCGCCTGCCAGGCCCGGCCCTGGGTGTGCTTGTTCACCCGCGGCACGGCGTCGCGATGGCCGAGGAAGGCGCCGCGCGGCGCGATGCCCGGGGCGGGGATGTAGGGGCGCTGGATCCAGATCGCCCGCGCCGGGCCGCCCACCGCGCGGATGCCATAGGCCCGGCCGGCGGGGGTATAGGCGAAGCCGCCCGCGCCCAGCACCCGCGCCTCGCCGTCGGCGCCCAGCTCCGCCTCGCCCTCCAGCACGTAGAGGAAATGCTCCAGCCCGTCCTCGCGCGGCCCCGTGGTGCCGCCGCCCGGCTCCATCGCCAGCAGCGCCTGGGCGAAGTTCGCGCCCATCGCCGGGCTGGTGTGGAAGTGGATCGCCGTGCCCGCAAAGCCCGGCAGGCGGCTGGGCAGGATGCCCTCGGGCGGCATCACCGCGTAGTGCGGCGTCACCATGGTGCGGTTGTGCCCGGCGATGCCGGGGGGAAGGATCTGCATGCGGCTCACGCGGGCTCTCCGGGCAGGGCGGCGGTGACGATGATCTCCACCAGGTCGCCGGGCGGCATCGGCGTCTGCACCGCGCTGCGCACGGGGCCGCAGCCCCCGGGCAGCCAGCGCGTCCAGGCGGCGTCCATCGCCGCCTTCTGCGACAGGTCGGCCATGAACACCTCGGCGCGCAGCAGGCGCGAGCGGTCGGTGCCGGCGGCGGTCAGGTAGCCGTCGATCACCGCCAGCAGGTCCTCCGTCTGCGCCTCCACCCCCGCGGCCTTGTCGCGCGCCGTGGCCAGGGCCCAGACCGTGCCGCCCCCGCCGGGCAGGCGGTGCGTCACGGTGCGGGAGCGGTTGGCGAAGGGTCCCGGGGTGCGGTCGATGTCGGGATGTCGCATGGTTCGGCTCACTCCGGCCGGATGGTGGTGGCAAGGGTGTACTCGGCCGGGTGCGGCGGCATGGTCAGCCCGCGCCGCAGCGCCCAGGACGCCTTCTGGAAGTAGAGCGGGATCACCGGCAGGTCGGCCATCGCCACCTCGCTGGCGCGCGCGGTCAGGGCGCGCCGCGCCTCCGGCTCCATCGTGGTGCGGATCCGCTGCATCAGCGCGTCCAGCTCCGGATTCGAATAGCGCAGGTAGTTGAAGTTGCCCGAGCCGCGCGCGGCGTCGAAGCTCTCCGCCACGCCGCCGATCTGCCGCGCCGCGTCGCCATAGACGGTGGCGAGGCCGGCCAGGCCCAGCGACGCCTCCTGCCGCGACATGCGCGGGATGAAGACGGCGAAGGGCTCCGCCTGCACCTCCGTGCGGATGCCGATGCGCGTCAACATCGGCGCCACCGCCTGCATCACGTTGCGGTCGTTGACGTAGCGGTTGTTGGGGCCCGCCAGCACCAGCCGGAAGCCCTGCGGCCAGCCCGCCTCGGCCAGCAGCTTCCGCGCCGCCGCCGGGTCCGCCTTGTCGGGGTGCAGCGCGGGCGAGGTGCCGAAGAAGCCGTCCGGCAGGAACTGGCCCGCCGGCACCGCCTCGCCCTCCATCACCCGCTCCACCAGGGCGCGGCGGTCGATCGCGAGGCTCATCGCCCGGCGCACGCGCGGGTCACGCAGCGGGTTGGCGATCGGCTCTCCGTCAGGGCCGGTCACCTGCGGGCTCTGCTCCCGCGCCGTGTCGGGCTGGAGGTAGATCAGCCGGGTGGAGACGCCGGAGATCACGGTGAAGCGCGCATCGCCGCGCAGCCGCGGCAGGTCGGCGGTGGGCACCTGCTCGATCCCATCTAGGTCGCCCGCCAGCAGCCCGGCGGTGCGCGCGGCATTGCCGGAGACGGGGCGGAAGGTCACGCGCGCCCAGGGCTGCGGCACGGGGGAGAGCGGGTTGCGCGCGATCACCCAGGCCTGCCCCGGCACCCAGGAGACGAAGCGGTAGGGGCCGCTGCCCAGCCCGGCGCCGCCGCTGGCGAAGTCGGCGCTGGCCTTCCCCTCCGCCGCGCGCTTCGCGACGATAGCAACCGCCGCCAAGTTCTGGAGCAGGATCGGGTCCGGCTGCGCCGTGCGCAGGCGCAGGGTGCGGTCGTCGACCACCGTGATCTCCGCGATGGTGCGGACATGCACGGCCAGCGAGGAGGGGCTGTTCGGCACGGTGGGCGGCCGGCGCAGCGAGAAGGCCACATCCTCCGCCGTCATCGGCGAGCCGTCGGCGAAGCGGGCGCCCTCGCGCAGGGTGAACTCCCACAGGTCGGGCGCCAGCAGGCGCCAGGAGGCGGCGAGGGCGGGGATGCTCTCCCCCGTCTCCGACAGCCCCACCAGCGGCTCGTAGAGGTGGCGCCAGAGGGCGTTGTTCGGGCTGGCAGACTGGAAATGCGGATCGGCGGAGGTGATCTCCGCCGACACGCCCAGGCGCAACTCCTGGCCCAGCGCCGCGGTCGCGGCGGGGGCGCAGGCGAGGGCGGCGAGCAGCAGCGTCGCACGGTGTCGCATGGGTGGTCGGTCCCGGCAGGTTCGCCGTGGTGTGGTGTTTCCGGGGGCAAGCTGCGCCGCGGGCCAGCCGCAGACAAACCACTTGTTCTCCGCCAGAGCCTCAGCTTTCCTGCGGGTCCATGCGACGTGACCTGCCACCCCTGAACGCCCTGCGCGCCTTCGAGGCGGCCGCCCGGCTGGGCGGCTTCGCGGCCGCGGCGGGAGAGCTGGGCGTGACCCCCGGCGCGGTCAGCCGCCACGTCCACCTGCTGGAGGCCCGGCTGGGCCAGCGCCTGTTCGACCGCGGCCCGCGCTCGCTCACCCTGACCGCCGCGGGCCGCGCGTTGCTGCCCGTGCTGTCCGAGGCGCTGGACGCGATGGAGGCGGGGATCGCCCGCGCCCTGTCGCCCCGCCCGCGCACGGCGCTGGGGGTCTTTGCCCAGACCTCCTTCGCGATCGGCTGGATGCTGCCCCGGCTGCCCCGCTTCCATCGCGAGCACCCGGAGATCGAGCTGCGCCTGTCCACCGGCATCGAGGCGCCGGCGCTGCATGGCGGATCGGGGGCGGGCACCCCGGATGCGGCGGTGGTGCATGGGCGTGGCCCCTGGCCCGACCTCGCCACGCACCTGCTCTTCCCCGACCGGCTGGTGCCCGTCTGCGCCCCCGCCTGGCTGGCGGCGCGCGACCTGGCCGAGCCACGTGCCCTGGCCGGCGAGACGCTGCTGGTCTCCGACACCGCGCCGGAGGACTGGGAGGAGTGGTTCGCCCATGCCGGGCTGCGCGGGCTGCGGCCGGACCGGGCGCTGCGCTTCGGCTCCTCGCTGCTGCCGCCCCAGGCGGCGGGCCATGGGCTGGGGGTGGCGCTGGCGGACCTGTCGCTGGTGCAGCCGGAACTCGAGAGCGGCCGGCTGGTGAACCCCGCGCCCGCCGTGCCGCCACTGCGCCGGGGCACCGGCTGGCACCTGGCCCACCTGCCGGCACGCGGCCGGGAGGTGGCGCTGGTGGCGCTGCGCGACTGGCTGCTGCGCGAGGCCGGCGGCGGCTGAGGCGCGTGTCACGGTGAGGGGTGTGCGTGGCCCGGCTTCCCCGGGGGAGGCCTTGCCTCCCCTGTTCAGACCGGAGAGATGCTTGACGGGTGTACGGAGACATCCCTGACGGAGTGGATAATGGTGGGGGAGGCGGAGATGTCGAGGTTGGCGAGGTGGAAGCGCATGAAATGAAGGCTGAGGAGGTGTTGGGATGAGGTGGGCCTGAGGGCGATGTCGAGGCCGGCGAAGGCCTGGGACAGGCCGACCAAGTGGCCCTTCAGCTTGAAGCAGCCGTCGGGCCGCACCCGCCGGACCAGGTCGGTGGCGTAGTAGTCGGGCAGTGGCAGGGTGCGGGGGAAGGGGATGCGGCTGGGCTGATAGCGACTGGCCGGGACGGCCAGGCCCAGCGCCTCGTGTGGGCGCTGCTCGTTGTAGACGGGGCGCCAGGCCTGGAAGGCGCGCTGGCAGGCCTCGAGGTCGGCGAAATGACGGCCCTGCAGCACCTCCACGTCCAGGCTGCGGTGGAAGCGCTCGTCCTTGCCCTGGGTCTGGGGGTGGCGCGGCCGGCCGTGCCGGGTCGCCACCCCGAGGCGCATCAGCCAGACCTCGAAGGCGCTGCGCTGGACCGGCAGGCGCCCGAGCTGGCCGCATGCCCCCCAGGGCGAGCCGTTGTCGCAGAGGATGGCCGCGGGCAGGCCATAGCGGCGGAACACCTCGCTCAGCCGCGCCTGCACCTCCGTCAGCGTCTCGCCGGCACAGGCGAGGATGCCCAGCGCATAGCGGGAATGGTCGTCCAGCACGGTCAGCGGATGACAGCGCCGCTTGCCGGCCGGGATGTGCCCCTTGAAGTCGATCTGCCACAGCTCGTTGGGGGCCGATCGCTCGAAACGGCCGCTGGCGCGCCGGTCGGGCATCTCGCCCGCCTCCAGCAGGCCGGCCCGGCGCAGCACCTGCGTCACCGTGGAGGGCGCCGGCACCGCCTCCACCCCCAGGTCGCGCAGCCGGCGTGCCAGCTTGCGCCCACCCCAGCGCGGGTGCGCGGCCCGGAGTTCGAGGAGGCGGGCCTCCATCTCCGGCCCCACCCGCCGCGGGCTCGTCCGCGGCCGGCGCGAGGCATCCTCCAGCCCAGCCTCGCCCGCCTCCCGATACCGGCGCAGCAGGGCAAAGCCCGTCTGCCGGCTGATCCCAAAGCGGCGGCTCAACTCCGCCACGCTCACCTCGCCCGTGCCGGCCAGACGCACGAACTCCCTTCGGCTCTCGATCACCGATAACGCCTTCCAGGGCATCGTCCCTCTCCCGAGGCCACTCGCCCATCAGCGTCAAGCATGTCTCCGAACAAGCGTCAGGAATGTCCCCGGTCTGAACACCTCCCCCAATACCCCCTCCACCGGGGGCGGGCCGGCCCCCGGACCCCGGCGGGAGTTTGGCTCTGCGTGGTGGGGGGTCGGTCTCCGGACTGAACCCGGAGAGCACGGGATCAGGCGGGGCGCAGGAAAGTAAGAATCCGTCAGCGCGCGAGGTAGCCGAACCCGCCGGAGGTCATGGACCTCCGGCGCCGCGATCCCGTGTCAGGCTGTCCCGCGGCAGCCCCCAGGGGGTCCAGGGGCTCTGCTCCTGGCGGATGGGGGGTATCGGGGGGCAAGGCGGAGCCTTCCCCCCGGGTCACGTGCGCACCACAAGGCCCTGCGCAGAGCCAGCCACCCGACCAGGCTGCCGCAGGTTTCCTGCCGTGGGGGCGCAGGAATCCTGTGTCTGGCAAAAGCCGGGGCTTCGCGCTTTCCCTGGGCCGCCATGACCAACCTGCTGCCCGACACCGAACTCGCCGCCACGCTCTTCGCCCGGCTGCACGCGGCCACCGCCGATCCCGCCGGCGGGGTGACGCGCGAGGCCTACGGCCCTGGCGAGAACGCCGCCCATGCGCTGGTGCGCGAGGCGGGCGAGGGGATCGGGCTGGAGGCGCGCACCGATCCGGCCGGGAACCTATACCTGACTCTGCCCGGGGCCGACCGGGCGGCGAGGCGGGTGGTGTTCGGCAGCCACCTCGACAGCGTGCCGCGCGGCGGGGACTACGACGGGGTGGCGGGGGTGCTGGCGGGGCTGGCCGTCGTCTCCGGGCTGCGCCGCGCGGGCTTCGTGCCGCCGCGGGACATCACGGTGATGGCGATCCGGGCGGAGGAGGCGGGCGCCTGGTTCCCCTTCGGCTGCCCCGGCTCGCGCGCGGCGCTGGGCATGCTGCCACCCGAGGCGCTGGCGGTGCGGCGGATGGATGCGCCGGTGACGCTGGGCGAGGCGATGCGGGCGGCGGGCTTCGACCCCGACTGGTGCGCGCGCGGCGAGGCGGCGCTGACCCCGCGCGACACCGCGGCCTTCGTCGAGCTGCACATCGAGCAGGGGCCGGTGCTGGAGGCGGAGGGGCTGCCGGTCGCGCTCGTCACCGGCATCCCCGGCAGCCGGAGGCACCGCTTCGCGCGGGTGCTGGGGGAGTGGAACCACTCCGGGGCAACGCCGCGCCGCTATCGCCGCGACGCGGCGGCCGCGCTGGCGGAGCTGGCCTATCGGCTGGAGCAGGAATGGATCGCGCTGGAGGCGGAGGGGCGCGAGCTGGTCTGCACCTTCTGCGTCATGGCCACGGCGGCGGAGGCGGGCTTCACCAAGATCGCCGGCGAGGCGGAATTCAAGCTGGACGTGCGCAGCGTCGACCAGGAGGCGCTGGACCGGCTCTTCGCGGCGCTGCACCGGCTGGTGGCGGAGATCGGGGCACGGCGCGGCGTGCGCTTCGAGCTAGGGCCGGAAAGCGCCGGCACGCCGACGCCGCTCGACCCCGCGCTGCTGGAAGGGCTGGGGCAGGCCGCGCGGATGCTGGGCGTGCCGCACCGTCGGATGCCCAGCGGCGGCGGGCACGACGCCTCGGCCTTCCAGAAGGCGGGCATCCCTTCGGCCATGCTGTTCGTGCGCAACCAGAACGGCAGCCACAACCCGGACGAGGCGATGCGGATCGAGGATTTCGACGCGGCCTGCCGGGTGCTGATGCGCTGGGTGACGCAGGGCGAGGATCCGCGGACACCTGCCTGAACCAGGGGATGGCGGCGGCAAGGCCATGGTGCTGTGCCAGGATGCGGAAGCCTCCGCCGGTCTTCGCCAGACGCGCCATCCGAAGCGCGCAGCGATGACGGCGAACCCGGCGCCGAGGAGGTATGGGCATCCGTGGTCCTGCTTGGTGGCAGGCTAGGGGCGCCCCTATCCTCGCTTCGAAGCGGCGCAGGCAAGATGCGTGACGGAAGTTGCGGTGGGGCTGGGCGTCTGGCGCCTGATGGAGGTGCTCTTGGCCAGCCCGCTGGCCGTCTACCTCCTCGTGCAGCGGGACCCGGCCTATGGCGGCGCCGCGCGTCACGCCAGGGCGGTGGGAGCCGGCATCAGGCCGCCCGCATCGGCCGCCGTACCCAGGCGCCGTGCGATGCGAAACGCCTTCCCGTACCGCTCGACATCCTCGGGCCAGCGCAGGAACCAGAAGATCGGCGCTGTGCCTGCGACCCAGTCGGGCCGCAGGCGCGCGACCTTACGCAACGCCTCACGCGCCTCCTCGACGAGGCCGGCCTTGATTGCCGCGACCGCCATGCTGCGGAAGCAGAGGGCGTAGCCAGGCAGATGTGCCGCGCAGTGGCGGAGCACGACGCCGGGGAGGCGTTCACCCAGGACGGTCTCGCGCCACCGGAGGCACGACGAGCAGAACGAGGGGGCGCGCCTGGGGTTGTTCACCGCCGGCATGGCCATCGTCCACGGCCGTTCGAACAGACCCCGAGGCAAGCCATGGGGCGTCTACAGGTGCTTCACCAAGCCCTCGATCATGGCCTGTCCCATCGCGTGACGAGCCTCGACCGTTGCGCTGCCGAGATGCGGCAGCAGCACCACGTTCTCCAGTCGCGCCAGTGCCTCGGGCACCACCGGCTCGCCCTCCAGCACATCGAGCCCCGCCGATCCCAGGCGCCCGTCCGCCAGCCGCACGATCAACGCGTCCTGATCCACGATCTCACCACGCGCGACGTTCACCAGCGTGCCCTCCGGCCCCAGCGAGTCCAGCACGGCGCCTGTCACCAGATGCCGGTTGGCTTCGCCGCCGGGACAGGCCACCACCAGCAGGTCACAGCCCTGCGCGAGCTCCAGGGGCGTGGCGCGGTAGGCATGCGGGCTGTCCTCGCGGCGGCGCCGGGTGCAGTAGGCGATCGGCATCCCCATGCCCGCCGCCCGCCGCGCCACCGCCTGCCCGATATGCCCGTAGCCGAGCAGGCCGAGCCGGCAGCGACTGAGCGAGCGTCCCAGGGGAAAGGCCCCCTGGCGCCAGGCGCCGCCCCGGGCATGGGCATCCGCCGCCACCAGCCGTCGTCGCGCCATGACAGCAAGCGCGATGGCAAGGTCCGCCACGTCCTCCGCCAGCGCGGTCGAGGTGGTGGTGAGCGGGATGCCGCGTTGCGCCAGCGCGTCGGTGTCGATGCGGTCCGTCCCGGCGCTGAAGCAGGAGATGATCCGCAGCCCCGGCATCCGGTCGAGCATCGCCGCGTCCAGCACCACCTTGCCGCTGGTGGCGATGCCCGCCACCCGCCCGCCCTGCGTCGCCAGGAAGCTGTCCAGCCCGGCGGCGTCGAAAGGGCCGTGGCAGGGGAACAACCCGCGCAGCGCCGTCACATCCTCCTCCGGCAGGTAGGGCGAGAGGATCAGGACCTCCGGCGCGCTCATTGCCCGCCTACCACCGGGAACCAGTCCGGCCGACGCGGGTCGGCGTGGAAGCGGGCGTAGTAGTCGCCCTTCTCCTCGTAGAGGCGGCCGTACTTCTCCATCTTCTCCTCGTCCAGCGCGACGCCCAGGCCGGGCCCGGTCGGCACGGCAATGGCGCCGTCCACGTAGCGCATCTTGCCGCCCTGGATGATGTCGTCCGTCAGGTAGTGATAGTGCGCGTCGCCCGCGACCGTCATCTCCGGGATGGTCGCCGCGGTGTGCAGCATCGCCGCCAGCTCGATCCCGAACTCCGCTCCCGAATGCATCGCGACCCCCAGGTTGAAGGTGCGACAGACCGCGGCCAGGTCCTTCACCCCGCGCGGCCCTTCCCAGTAGTGGATGTCGGTCAGCACGATGTCCACCGCGCCCATGCGGATCGCGGGGCCGAGATCGTCGAAGCGCGCCGGGTACATGTTGGTGGCGATGGGGATGCGCACCTGCTGCCGCACGGCGGCGTTGCCCTCCAGCCCCCAGGACGGGTCCTCGTAGTATTCCAGCCCCAGCGCCTCCAGCCGCCGCCCCACCGCGACGGCGGTGCGCACCGACCACACGCCGTTCGGGTCGATTCGCAGTCCGAAGCGGTCGCCCAGCCGCCTGCGGCACAGCTCCAGCACCCGCGCCTCCTCGAACGGGTCCTCGACCCCCGCCTTGAGCTTCATCGCCGTGACGCCCAGCGTCTCGTGCAGCTCCACGCAATGCTCCGCCACATCCTCGGCCGAGCGGTCGTCGCCCCCGCCGGGCCGATCGTAGCGCCAGAACAGGTAGCCGATCATCGGAACCGCATCGCGCACCCGCCCGCCCAGCAGGTCCGAGAGCGGCCGCCCCAGCATCTTGCCCTGGATGTCGAGGCAGGCCATCTCGATCGCCGCGTAGAGCCGCGCATTGGACAGGTAGTAGATCGCGCGCAGCACCTTCAGCTTGATCAGCTCCAGCGCGAAGGGGTCCATGCCCAGGATCCGCGGCTTCAGCTTCATCAGCGCCCCGCGCTGGTCGCCGCCGCCCACCTCGCCCAGGCCCACGATCCCCTCGTCGGTGATCAGCTCCAGCACGGTGCGCAGGAAGTAGCCCGGATGCACCCCCGTGTTGTGCCGCAACTGGCTGTCCAGCGGAATCGCCACGCAGCGCACCCGCATGTCCACGATCTTCATGGTCCGGACGTCTCTCCTCTGAACGTTGCACTTCGTGGCCCGGAGGAAAGGCGCTGCCTTTCCCCCGTACCCCCTATCCGCCAGGAAACTGAGTTTCCTGGACCTTCCGTTCGTTCGCGCGTGTCGTCGGGGTCGCGCCGGGGAGCCACGCTCCCCGGCGAGGGGCATGTCCGCGCTCGCGGCCGGGATCATTCTTCATCGGTGCCCCGCCTGTCCGCGCGCTCCCCGGGTTCCGCCCGCAGGCGGACCGCCGAGCGGGCGCCAACGCCCAGCGGGGTCCGGGGCCCGCTTGTGGCCCCGGTGGAGGGGGTATCGGGGGAGGCAACGCCTCCCCCGGGGAACGGGCGCGCCCTCACGCATCATCGTGCCGCAACCGGCTGTCCAGCGCGTCGCGGGCGGCGTCGCCGAGGAAGTTGAAGGCCAGGACGGTCAGGAAGATGGCGAGGCCGGGGAAGACGGACATCCACCAGGCGGCGGGGTATTCCAGGCCGGTGGCGACCATGAAGCCCCAGCTCGGCGCCGGCGGCTGGGCGCCGAGGCCGAGGAAGGAGAGGGCGGATTCGGTGATCAGCGCCTGGGAGGCGGAGAGCGAGCCGTAGACCAGCACATTGCCCGAGACGTTGGGCCAGATGTGGCGCGCGAGGATGCGCAGGTCGCCGGCGCCGGCGACGCGGGCCGCCTTGACGAAGTCCAGCCCGCGCAAAGTCAGCACTTCGGCGCGCACCAGCCGGGCGAAGCCGGGGGTCTTGGTAATGGCGATGGCGAGCATCGCGTTCATCAAGTCCGGGCCGAGGATGGCGACGATGGTCAGCGCCAGCACCAGCAGCGGGAAGGCGAGCAGCGCGTCCATGACGCGCATGATCAGCGCATCCACCCAGCCGCCGAGCCAGCCGGAGACGAGGCCGATGGCCGAGCCCACCGCCAGCGCCAGCCCGACCGCGAGGCCCACGACCTGCAACGACACGGTGGCGCCGTGCATGATGCGGGAGAGGACGTCGCGCCCCACCTCGTCCGTGCCGAAGAGGTGGCGGGCGGAGGGGGCCTCGGTCAGCGCGTCGAAATCGACGTCGATGGGGGAATAGGGGGCGAGCCAGGGCGCCAGCAGCGCCATGCCCAGCACCAGGGCCAGGATGGCCACCGCAGCGGCGCCCTGCCAGGAGCGGAGCACGCGGCGGAGGAAGACCCGGCCGGGCGAGGCGCTGCGCGGCATGGCGGGAAGCGGCAGGGCGGTCGCGCTCATCGGGGCCTCACGCCTGCACGCGGGGATCGAGGACGGCGTAGAGCAGGTCGGTGACGAGGTTCACCAGCAGCACGGCAGCCACGATGAACAGCACCGCGCCCTGGATCGCCGGGAAGTCGCGCTGGAAGATGCCTTCCACCAGCATCCGCCCCAGGCCGGGCAGGGCGAAGACCGTCTCCGTCACCACCGCGCCGCCGAGCAGCGCGCCGACCTGCAGGCCGATCACCGTCACCACCGGGATCAGCGCGTTGCGCAGCGCGTGGCGCAGGATGACGGAGCGCTCGCGAAGGCCCTTGGCGCGGGCGGTACGGACATAGTCCTGGCTCAGCACGCCGAGCATCGCCGCGCGGGTCTGGCGCATCACCAGCGCGGCGAAGGCGAGGCCGATGGTCAGTGCCGGCAGCGCCATGTGCTGGAGGGCGAGGGCGGGGTCCCGCGTCAGCGGCACGTAGCCCGAGGGCGGGAACAGGCCGAGCCGCACGGAGAAGAGCAGGATCAGCAGCACGCCCAGCCAGAAATACGGCACTGCCATCCCTGCCAGCGAGGTGAGCGAGGCCGCCACGTCCAGCCAGGTGCCGCGGAAGCGCGCCGCCAGCACGCCGGCCGGCAGGCCGATGGCGACGGCGATCAGGATGGACAGCCCCGCCAGCAGCAGCGTGACCGGCACGCGCGCCTGGAGCATCGCCACCACCGGCTCGTTGGAGCGCAAGGAGCGGCCGAGATCGCCCTGCAACGCCCGCCAGACCCATTGCGCGTAGCGCAGCGGCAGCGGGTCGTCGAGGCCGTAGGCGGCCCGCGCCGCGGCACGGGCGGCGGGGCTCGCCTGCTCGCCCAGGATGGTGAGGGTGGGATCGCCGGGCAGCAGGTTGGTCAGCGCGAAGACCACCACGGTCACGATCGCGACCACGGGTAGCATGGCGAGCAGCCGGTTTCCGATTCGTCGCAGCATGGGCTCAGTCCTCCAGCCGGGCGAGGCGCTCGGGATCGTCGCCGATCGCCTTCACCACGCTGTCGGTCGCGTCGAAATGGATTCGCATGGCCCGGCGCGCGGCCTCCGCATCGCGGTCGCGCACGCCCTCGGCAATGGCCACGTGGCGGGCCAGGGTGGCCATGGGGTCGCGCAGGTCCATCTGCGTGCCCATCAGCCGCATGGTGTAGCGCATCACGTCGGACAGCGCGTCGACCAGCAGCGCCAGCAACCGGTTCTCCGCCGCCTGGGCCAGCGTCAGGTGGAAGGCGAAGTCGGCCCGCAGCCAGGGGTCCAGCCGCTGCGGATTGGCGCGCATGGTGGCGAGGTGGCCGAACATCGCCTCCACCTGCGCCTCGCTGCGGCGTTCTGCGGCCAGCGCCGCGACCTCCGTCTCCAGCGCGCGGCGCAGCTCGATCGCCTCGTGCAGCCCGTTGTCGTGCGTGCGCACCGCCATGCGCAGCAGCTCCTGGAACGGACCGGCGGAGAGCGGCTGGATCGTGGTCGGCTTGCCCTGCTGCACGGAGACGAGGCCCAGCGCCACCAGCCGTCCCATCGCCTCCCGCACCACGGGCTTGGAGACGGAGAGCAGCCGGGCCAGCTCCGCCTCGCTGGGCAAGGCGTCGCCGGGGCGGAGCATGCGGGCGGCGACCCGGCCCAGCACGAAATCGGTGACGGAGGCGGTCAGGCGCGGTCGCTCTGCGGACGCGGTCACGGGCGTCGTCCTCCTCCCCAGGGTCGTGGCGCGAAATACGCTTGACGAACCTATAAGATATCTGAAAGGTTCCTGGCAAGACGGAAGGCACGGGGACAGGCAGTCCCGGTGCCCGGCCGCCGGAACCAGGGAACGTCCACATGAACCGTCGCCTCGCGCTCTCGCGCCGCGCCCTGCTGGGCGCCTCCGCCGCCGCCCTCGTGCCGTGGCCGGGCCTGGCCCAGGCCAATGCCGAGCCGATCCGCGGCGGCCGCATCGTCGCCTCGATGGACCTCCAGCCGCGCAGCCTCGACCCGATCATGGGCGACGCGCCCACCTCGGACCGCTACGTGCTGATCCAGATGTTCGAATCGCTGGTGCGCTTCGACGAGAAGGGCGAGCTGGTCCCCTGGCTGGCGGAATCCTGGGAGTACGGCGATGGTGGCGCCTCCATCCTGTTCCGCCTGCGCCGCGGCGTGACCTTCCACGACGGCACGCCCTTCGACGGCGAGGCGGTGGCCTTCAACATCCGCCGCACCATCGACCCCGCCACCAACGCGCCGCGCTCGCCGGACATGGGCGACGTCGCCTCGGTCGAGGTGCCGGACAGCCACACCGTCCGCGTGCGGCTGAAGGGCCCCTCGGGCGCGGCCATCTCCGCCTTCGCGGTGGAGGCGGGAATGATGTGCTCGCCCACGGCGCTGAAGAAGTTCGGCGCGGATTTCGGGCGCAACCCCGTCGGCACGGGCGTCTTCCGCTTCGGCGAATGGGTCTCCGGCAGCCAGGTGGTGATGCACCGCAACGAGAGCTACTGGCGCGACGGGGCGGACGGAAAGAAGCTGCCCTATGCCGACGGCGTGACGGTGCGCTTCATCCCCAACACCGCCGTCAAGATGATCGAGGTGAAGGCGGGCAACGTGCATGTCGTGGACGGCATCACCCCGCGCGACTTCGCCGAGGTGGAAGCAAACCCCGCCCTCCGCCTGATGCCGGTGCCGCCGGGCATCGCGCAGTGGCTGACCTTCAACGTCACCAGGCCGCCCTTCAACGACCAGAGGCTGCGCGCCGCGGTGAACGCGGCGATGGACCGCAACCAGCTGATGCGCGCCATCACCCGAGGATACGGCGCGGTGACGCCGACCTTCGTGCCCAACAGCGAGTGGAACTTCGACGGCTCGCTGCGCGCCCCGACCCTCGACGTGGCGCGGGCGAAGCGGCTGCTGGCCGAGGCGGGGCATCCGAACGGCTTCTCCGCCACCCTCTCCATCATCCAGCGCGACCCGGACACGCAGCTCGCCCAGCTCATCCAGGCGCAGCTCCGCAACGCCGGGATCAACCTGAAGATCGAGATCCTGGAGCGGCAGGCCTGGGTGCCCAAGGTGCTGGACCACCAGCACGAGATCGCCATGGGCCGCGTCAACGTGCCGCGCGCCGATCCGGACCAGGTGTTCAGCCCCTTCTTCGGCCGCGACGCCTCGCAGAACTGGTCCGGCATCAACGACCCGGAGGTGTTCGACGCGGTGGACGCCGCCCGCCGCGCCACCGACCGCGCCGAGCGCAAGCGGCTCTACGCGAAGGCGCAGCAGCTCCTGCTCGACCGCGACTACTACGCCTGGCTGTTCTTCCGCGAGGCGCGGCATGTCGTGCGGCGCGAGCTGCAGAACCTGGAGATCGATTCCGGCGGTGCCTGGCTGCTCGGCACCGCCTGGCTGCAACCGAAGCCGGTCTGACGCCGTGACGGATTTCCCCCTGCTCTCCGTCCAGGACCTCGGCATCGGCTTCGCCAGCCGCCACCGCGTCACGCCCGTGACCAGCGGCGTCAGCTTCGACGTCGCCCCGGGCGAGACCCTGGCCGTGGTGGGGGAATCCGGCTCCGGCAAGTCCGTCACCTCGCTCGCCGTGATGGGGCTGCTGCCGCAGCCGCAGGCGCGCACCCTCTCCGGCCGCATCCTGTTCCGGCCGGAGGGCGGGGGGCCCGTCGATCTCCTCGCCCTGACGCCCGAGGCGCGGCGGCGGCTGCGCGGCGGGCAGATCGCGATGATCTTCCAGGAGCCGATGACCTCGCTGAACCCGGTCTTCCCCGTGGGCGACCAGATCGCCGAGGCGGCCGCCCTGCACGGCGCCCCCGGCGGGCGCACCGGCCGCGCCGCACGGGATCGGGCGCTCTCGGCGCTGGAGCAGGTCGGCATCCCCGACCCCGCGCGCCGTGCCCGCAGCTATCCGCACGAGATGTCGGGCGGCATGCGGCAGCGCGTGATGATCGCCATGGCGCTGGCCTGCAACCCGCGCCTGCTGATCGCGGACGAGCCGACGACGGCGCTGGACGTGACCATCCAGGCGCAGATCCTCGACCTGCTGCGCCGCCTCCAGCAGGAGGCGGGGCTGTCCATGCTGTTCATCACCCACGATCTGGGCGTGGTGGCGGAGATGGCCCGGCGCGTGGCGGTCATGTATGCCGGCCAGGTGGTGGAGGAGGGGCCGGTGGGCGACATCCTCGCCAGCCCGCGCCACCCCTATACCCAGGGCCTGCTCGCCTCGGTGCCGGAGCTCGGCTCCTCCTGGCGCGGCCGGCGGCCCCTGCGCCCGATCGGCGGCGCCCCGCCCGACCCCGCCTTCCCTCCCCCCGGCTGCCGCTTCGCCCCGCGCTGCGTCCATGTCCGCGCCGAATGCCGCGCCGCGCCACCGCCGCTGCTCGCCGCAGGGCCCGGGCGTGCCGCCCGCTGCATCCGCATGGGCGAGATTCCCGCCCTGCCGCTGGAGCAGGCCGCATGACCGCCGCGCCGCTGCTCGCGGTCGAGGGGCTGCGCAAGTGGTTCCCGCAGAAGCCCGGCGGCCTGGGCCGCCTGTCCGGTCGCGCGCCCACTGCGGTGCAGGCGGTGACCGACGTCTCCTTCACGCTGCGCCGGGGCGAGGTGCTGGGGCTGGTGGGCGAGTCCGGCTCCGGCAAGACCACCATCGGCCAGTGCGTGATGCGGCTGCACGAGCCCTCCGCCGGCCGGATCATGTTCGACGGCACGGATGTCGCCGCCCTGCCCAGCCGCGCCATGCGCCCGCTGCGCCAGCGGATGCAGATGGTGTTCCAGGACCCCTACGCCTCGCTGAACCCGCGCCTGCGCGTGGGCGACAGCATCGCCGAGCCACTGGAGACCTTCGGCCTGCTGAAGACCCGCGCCGAACGGACCGACCGCGTGGCCGAGCTGCTGGAAACGGTCGGCCTGCGCGCCGACCATGCCGGGCGCTACCCGCACGAATTCTCCGGCGGCCAGCGCCAGCGCATCGGCATCGCCCGCGCCATCGCCCCCGGTCCGGAGCTGATCGTGGCGGACGAGCCAGTCAGCGCCCTCGACGTCTCCGTCCAGGCGCAGATCGTGGCGCTGATCGAGGAGCTGCGCGCCCGGCTCGGCCTGACCATGCTGCTCATCGCCCACGACCTGGCGGTGGTGGAATACGTCTCCGACCGCGTGGCCGTGCTCTACCTCGGCCGCGTCATGGAGATCGGCCCGGCCCGCGAGGTCTACCGCACCCCGCGCCACCCCTATACCCGCGCCCTGCTCTCCGCCGTGCCCGAGGCCCGGCCGCATGCCGATCGTGGCCCGCGCATCGTGCTGCGCGGCGACATCCCCAGCCCGCTGAACCCGCCCTCCGGCTGCCCCTTCCGCACCCGCTGCCCGGAGGCTGTCCCCGCCTGCGGGGACGCGGTTCCGCCGTTGCGCGACGTGGGCGCGGATCATGCCGTGGCCTGCATCCGTCAGGAGATCGCTTGAGCGTCGTGCCCGCTCCCCGGGGGGAAGGCGCTGCCTTCGCCCCCGTACCCCCCATCCGCCAGGAGCAGAGCCCCTGGACCCCCTCTCACGGGGCCGTTGCAGCGGGATCGCCTCGCCGGAGGTCCATGACCTCCGGCGCCCGAGGGTGCCGCCGGCACGACGCGGGCATGGCTTTTCATGCCCTGCCTGCCCGGTTCGGCCCGCAGGCTGACCCATGCCATACGGCGCCAGACTCCTGCCGGGGTCCGGGGGCCGGCTCGCCCCCGGCGGAGGGGGCTACGGGGGAGGCGGCGCCTCCCCCGGGGAACGGGCGCCACCCATGACCGCCTCCTGGCGACTGGACGGCCGGACGGCGCTCGTCACCGGCGGCAGCCGCGGCATCGGCCTGGCCATCGCCACCGCGCTGGCGCAGGCGGGGGCGCGGGTGGTGGTGCATGGCGCCGAGGCGCATGCGCGGGAGGCGGAGTCCGAGGCGGCGCGGCTGCCCGGTGCCGTTCCGCTCGCGCTCGACCTCGGCCCGCCGGGTTCGGGGCTGGAACTCGCGGGCCGGGCGGGGCCGGTGGACATCCTGGTGCTCTGCGCCTCGGTGCAGGTCGAGGCGGCCTGGGACGCGGCGACGCCCGAGGCGATGGACCTGCAATGGGCGGTGAACCTGCGGGAGAGCCTGGTCCTGGCCCAGGCCCTGGTGCCGGGAATGCTGGAGCGGCGCTGGGGGCGGGTGCTGGGCGTATCCTCGGTGCAGGCGTCGCGGCCGCATCCGATGATGATGGTCTATGCCGGCACCAAGGCGGCGCTGGGCAATATGCTGCGCAACCTGGCGAAGCAGACGGCCGCGCGGGGCGTGACCGCCAACCTGATCTCGCCCGGCGCGATCGAGACGGCGCGCAACGCGGCCGCGCTCGCCGATCCGGGCTACCGCGCGCGGGTGCTGGAACGCATTCCCGCCGCGCGGCTGGGCCGGCCGGAGGACTGCGCGGGCGCCGCGCTGTTCCTCTGCTCCGACGCCGCCGCCTATGTCACCGGTGCCGACATCCCGGTGGATGGCGGGCTGGCGCTCTGACATCCACGAACAGGGAGAAGCTCCATGCCCGATGACGGGTCCGTCGATACCAAGGCGCTCCAGAAGGAGGCCGCGATGATGAAGCTGGAGGGCCTGATCCGCGAGCGCGAGGTCCATGAGATCGTCCCGCTGCCGATCCCGGACGCGGAGATCCTGGCGCGTTACGAGAAGCTCTACACCGGCGCCATCTCCGACGTGCTCCGCGAGCACGTGCTGATGGACCAGGCGCTGCCCGGCTACCTCCAGGTGCTGCGGCCGGAGAAGACCGTGGCCGGCTTCGCCTTCACGGTGAAGAGCGCCCCCAGTACGCGGGTGAGCGGCGAGCTGACCTTCCGCACCCACATGCTGGAGCAGATCCCGCGCGAAGCCTTCATCGTCTGGGACACCACGGGCGATACCGAGGGCACGCTCTGGGGCGGGGTGATGACGGCGACCGCCGTCGGCATGGGCGTGCGCGGCGCGGTGATCGACGGCGGCATCCGCGACACGGCGCAGATCCTGCAGAAGGACTTCCCGATCTTCTACAAGTACCGCTCGCCCAACGGCAGCCTGGGGCGCTGCCTGATCTCGCACTACCAGGTGGCGGTGAAGATCGGCAGCGTCTGGGTGCGGCCGGGTGACATCGTGGTGGGCGACATCGACGGCGTGATCGTCGTGCCGCGCGGCATCGCCATGGCCGTGCTGGAACGCGCCGAGCAGATCCTGGGCAACGAGAAGGAGATCTTCCGCTGGGTGGCGGAGGGCGACAGCCTGCAGGAGATCACCGCCAAGGGCGGGTATTTCTGATCCGCCGCGCGGGACGCCGCCCTGACGGGGTGGTGTTCCCGCACCCTCCGGGAGCGGGCGCCGTCTGGCCACGCCTGCCCTGTCGGCACGTTGCCGGGAGCGGGCAGTGACGCCCTGAACGCCGGCGCCAATGCCGGCGAGGGCCTGTTCGCCACCCTGATGGGGCGGCGGCTGCGGCGCGGCGCCTTCCGCCTCGCCACGCCCATGCGCGGCATCCTGCTTGGTTAGACGTTCTTAAGTCCCAATGCGCCATCCTTCGTACCGACAGGGCCAGGATGGCGGGGCGTGGCAAAAGGCAATCGCAACGGCGAGGGGGCGACGATCGTCATCCGCCGGGAGGAAGGCGGCGGAGACGGGCACCACGGCGGTGCCTGGAAGGTTGCCTATGCCGACTTCGTCACCGCGATGATGGCCTTCTTCTTGCTCATGTGGCTGCTCAACGCCACCACGGAGGAGCAGCGCCACGGCCTCGCCGACTATTTCGCGCCGACGAACGTCATGGCGCGGGGCAGCAGCGGCAGCGGCCAGCCCTTCGGCGGCAGCACGCCGAACGATGCCGGCCAGCTCGCCTCGACCACCGGTGCGGTGCGGCTGGAGATGGGCCCTGCGCCCATCCTCCAGGACATCGAGACCGAGGATGAGAGCGAGGTCCCCGCGCGTCTCCTGCCGATGCGCGATGCGCCCCCCGGCGAGTCGGACGGGCCGGAGGCGCGCCCCGGCCGGGTGGAGATGGCGACCCCCGGCATCCGCCGCGGCGACATCCTGCGCGACGGTCACCTGGATGCCGTGCCGCCGTCGCCGGATGCCTTGGCTTCCCCGGCCACGCAGCAGGCGGGCCCGGCGCAACGCCGCCGGGAGGAGGCGCGGGAGGCCGACCTCGCCGCCGCCTCCGAGGGCGCGCTGCGCCAGGAGCTGGAGCGGCGGGAGCGCGACGCGCTGGAGCAACTGGCCGAGCAGCTGCGCTCCGCCGTGAAGGCCGACCCCGTCCTGGCCGAGCTGGCGCAGCAGTTCCGCGTCGAGCAGGTGCCGGAGGGCTTGCGCATCCAGCTCCTCGACGCCGACCGCCAGCCGATGTTCGCCCTGGGCGGATCGGCGCCCAACGAGCGCTCGCGGGCGCTGATCGCCAAGGTCGCCGCCATCATCCAGCGCGTGCCCAATGCCGTGGCCATCACCGGCCACACCGATGCCAAGCCCTTCCGCACGGGCGAACGGTCCAACTGGGACCTGGCCGCCGACCGCGCCAACGTCACCCGCCGCCTGCTGATCGAGGGGGGGCTGACCGAATCCCGGCTGCGCAGCGTGGCCGGCCTTGCCGAGAGGGAGCCGCTCTTGCCCGAGGACCCGCAGGCCGCGGCGAACCGCCGCGTCGCCATCCTGCTGCTGCGGCAGAACCCGGCGCCGGGGACGCAGGCCCGATGACCACGATCGGCGGCTTCATCTTCATGCTGGTGGCCGTCTTCGGCGGCTACACCATCGCCGGCGGCCACTTCAACATCATCATGGCCACCCTGCCCTTCGAGATGATGATGATCGGCGGCGCGGCGATCGGCACCTTCGTCATGTCGAACTCGATGCACGACATCAAGCACACGGCCGGCGGCTTCGGGAAGATCATCAAGGGCGCGCGCTACCACAAGGAAGACTACGTGGACATGCTCTCGCTCCTCTACTTCTTCGTCCGCCTCGCCCAGACCAAGGGCGCCATGGCGCTGGAGCCGCATATCGAGAAGCCGGAGGAGAGCGCGGCCTTCGCGAAGTTCCCCAAGATCAGGGACGACCACCACGCCGCCGCGCTGATCTGCGACTACCTGCGCATGGTGGGCATGAATGCCGACGACCCGCACCAGATCGAGGACGTGATGGCGCGCGAGCTGAAGAAGATCCGCGAGGAGGAGATGCACGCGAGCCATGCCATGCAGACCGTGGCGGACGCCCTTCCGGCGCTGGGCATCGTCGCCGCGGTGCTGGGCGTCATCAAGACCATGGGCTCGATCGACCAGCCGCCGGCGGTGCTGGGCAAGATGATCGGCGGCGCGCTGGTCGGGACCTTCCTGGGCGTGCTGCTGGCCTATGGGCTGATGGGGCCGATGGCCACGCGGCTGAAGGCGGTGGTGGAGGAGGAGTCGAAGTACTTCGAGGTGATCCGCGCCGTCCTCGTCGCCCACCTGCACGGCAACGCGCCGCAGGTCTCGGTGGAGACGGGACGCAAGATGGTGCCCAGCGGCTGCATGCCGACCTTCCAGGAGCTGGAGGCGGTGCTGCAGGACCTCCAGATCGCCTGATGCGTGACGCCCGCGATGCTTGACGGGCGCGGCGGCGGGCGGCACCCCTTGGCACATGCAGAACGACCCCGGCGGCGCCCCCTATCACGACCTGATCGGAATGGAGGTGGAGGAATGGCGTGACGGCTTCGCCCGCATCGTCTGCCACGCGGAGACGAAGCACCTGAACCGCAGCGGCATCGTCCATGGTGGCGTGATCCTGTCGCTGATCGACCAGGCGGCCGGCTATTCCGGCCTGTGGTGCAGCGTGCCCGGGAACGTCCGCAAGGCGGTGACGGTGGACCTCGACTGCCGCTTCACCGGCCAGGTCGGGCTGGGCCGGGTGGTGGCGGAGGCGAAGCTGGTCCGCGGCGGCCGCAGCCTCTACTTCGTCCGCACCGAGGTCTTCGATGCGGACGGCCAGCTCGCCGCCTTCGGCGCCAGCACGCATCGCTGGCGCAAGGGCAGCGAGCGGATCGAGGGCGTGCCTGCCGAAGCCGGCTGAGGGCGGCGCTACGCCGCCAGGGCCCGGGCGAAGACCGCCGGGTCCACGTTGCCGCCGCTGATCACCACCCCCACGGTGCGGCCCTGCAGCGGCACCTTGCCGGTCAGCGCCGCGGCCAGGGCCACTGCACCGCCGGGCTCGGCCACGATCTTCAGCGCCTCGAAGGCGAAGCGCATGGCGTGGAGCACCTCTGCGTCGTCCACCGCGACGGCGCCGGCCAGCAGGCGGCGGTTGATCGCGAAGGTCAGCGCCCCCGGCCGCACCGAGAGCAGCGAGTCGCAAAGCAGCGAGCCCTGGCCGTCCGCCCGCAGCCGCTCCCCGGCGGCGAGCGAGCGGGCGGTGTCGTCCCAGCCTTCCGGCTCCACCCCCCAGACCTCCGTGCCGGGGCTCGCGCCCTCCACCGCCAGGGCGCTGCCCGCCACGAGCCCGCCCCCGCCGGTGCAGACCAGCAGCGCGTCGAGCGTCAGCCCGGCGGCCTTCGCATCCTCGATCAGCTCCAGCGCCGCCGTGCCCTGGCCGGCGATCACATCCGGATGGTCGAAGGGGGGCAGGACGGTGCCGCCGTGCTCGGCGGCCAGCCGGTCGGCCAGGGTCTCGCGGTCGGTGGTGGCGCGGTCGAAGAAGGTGATCTCCGCGCCCCAGCGCCGGGTGCTCTCCACCTTGATGGCCGGGGCGTCCTGCGGCATCGCGATCAGCGCCCGCATCCCCAGCGCGGCGGCGGCGCAGGCCACCGCCTGGCCGTGATTGCCGGAGGAATGCGTCACCACCCCCGCCGCCCGCTGCTCCGGCGACAGCTTCAGCGCCGCGTTGGTCGCCCCGCGCAGCTTGAAGGAGCCGGTGCGCTGCAACGGCTCCGGCTTCACCAGCACCGTCGCGCCGGTCAACTGGTCCAGCAGCGGGTGGCGCAGCATCGGCGTGCGGACGATCCGCCCGGCCAGCCGTTCCGCGGCGGCGCGGACGTCGTCATGGGTGGGAAGTCCAGGGGTGGGAAGCCCAGGGGTGGGAAGCCCAGGGGTGGGAAGCCCAGGGGTGGGAAGCGTCGTCATGCGGTCTCTCCGGCGAAGCGGCGCGGGTCGAGCAGGGGCAGCACCGGCGCCAGCGCCTGGCCGGGGTCCTGTCCCTCGACCAGCGCGGCCAGCAGGGCACCGGCGGCGGGGGCGGTCTGGATGCCGTAGCCGCCCTGGCCGGCATTCCACCAGAAGCCCTCGGCCGAGCCGGGCCCGATGGCCAGGCCGCGATCGGGGGTGAAGGTGCGCAGCCCCGCCCAGCGGTGCTCCACCCGGCGCACCGCGATGTCCAGCGCCTGCTGCATCCGGTCCACGGCGACAGCCACGTCCAGCTCGTCCGGCTGGGCGTCGGCGGGCTCCTGGTCCGTCTCGTCGGCCGGGCTGACCATGAGGCGGGAGCGTGCCTCCGGCCGGGCGTACCAGGAATGGCCGACATCCTCGACCAGCGGCCAGTCCGTCACGTCATAGGGCGCGGGATCGACGATCAGGGCGGTGCGCCGCTTGGGTTGCAGCCCCAGCGGGGCAACGCCGGCCAGGGTCGCGACCTCGTCCGCCCAGGCCCCGGCGGCATTCACCAGCACGGGGGCGGCGAAGGCGGTGCCGTCGCTCGTCTCCACCTGCCACTGCCCGTCGACCCGGGCGATCCGCCCGGCCCGGGCGCGCAGGGCCAGCACCCCGCCGCGCGCCGCGACCTGCTTCAGGAAGCCCTGGTGCAGCGCGGCCACGTCCATGTCGAAGGCCTCGTGCTCGATCGCCGCCGCCGCCGCGTAGCCGGGGCGCAGCGCCGGGACCATCGCCCGCACGTCGTCGAGGGCGATGGGCTCCACCCCGCGCCCGTTGGCGATCAGCGCCTCCAGCACCGGAAGCTGTTCCGGGGGGGCGAGGTGGACGACCGGCCGGCGGCGGAACAGCGGCGCGGCGGCGAAGCCCTCCGGCGGGTCCTCGAAGAAGGGGCGGGAGGCCAGCGTCAGCACCTTCGCGTCGGGCGAGCCATAATTGGCCAGCCAGATCGCGGCCGAGCGGCCGGTGGTGTGGTAGCCGGCGCTCTCCTCCGCCTCGATCAGCGCGACGCGGCGGTGCGCGGCGAGGTGCGCGGCGGCGGTGGCGCCGCCGATGCCGGCGCCGATGACCAGGGCGTCGAAGGCGCGGCTCATGCCACGGCGAGCCGGCGCGCCCCGCCCGGCGGGCACGGGGCGGGGGAGGGGGTTCGGATCATGCTTCCATGGTGCGTCTGCCGTGCTCCCCCCACAAGGCCGCCGCGTTGACAGGACGTAATCCACGCCTCTATGTCGCGCTTGCTCAAGGTTCCGACCTCGGGCCGCGGGGATTTGACGGATGCAGCTTGCGCCGCGTCACCAAGTGCTAAAGCGCCAGGAAGCGAAAGCCGGCTGAGCCGGCCGCGCTTCGTGGGTCATCCGACGGTGTTGGAGGATCGCGATGCGCCCTGAGATGTGTCCCTGCTGACCGTCTGAAGCTGTCCGCCGAAGGGTCCCGTGCGGCCCCGAAGCCCCGTTTTTCCCGAGTGCCCGCCCATCATGTCCCAGACCTCAGCCACGACGGCCCCGGCCGCGATCCGGCTCCGCGACCTCACGCGCCGCTTCACCGGCCGCGGCACCGCGACCCTTGCGCTCGACGGCGTCTCGCTCGATGTCGCGCCGGGCGAGGTGTTCGGCATCGTCGGCCGCTCGGGCGCCGGCAAATCCACGCTGATCCGCTGCGTGAATCTGCTGGAGCGGCCGGATTCCGGCGGCGTGGAGGTGCTCGGCCGCGACATGCTGGCGCTGGACGAGGCCGGGCTGCGCGCGGCGCGGCGCGGCATCGGCATGGTGTTCCAGCACTTCAACCTGCTTTCCTCCCGTACCGTCGCTCAGAACGTCGCCTTCCCGCTGGAGATCGCCGGCATCCCCCGCGCCGAGCGCGAGGCGCGGGTGGCGGCGCTGCTGCCGCTGGTCGGGCTGGAGGCCAAGCGGGATGCCTATCCGGCGCAGCTCTCCGGCGGGCAGAAGCAGCGCGTGGGTATCGCCCGGGCGCTCGCCTCCGACCCGAAGGTGCTGCTCTGCGACGAGGCGACCAGCGCGCTCGATCCCGACACCACGGGCGAGATCCTGGCGCTGATCCGTGCGCTGCGCGACCGGCTGGACCTGACCGTGCTGCTCATCACCCATGAGATGGCGGTGGTGAAGGCGATCTGCGACCGGGTCGCCGTGATGGAGGCGGGCCGCGTGGTCGAGCAGGGCCGCGTCTTCGACGTCTTCACCCGGCCCGCCCATGCCACCACCCGCCGCTTCGTGGCGGAGGTGATCGGCCATGCCGTGCCGCCCGGCACCCTCGCCCGCCTGCCCGGACCCGGGGCGGGCGAAGGGCGGCAGCTCTGGCAGGTGCTCTTCGCCGGGCCGAACTCCACCCGCGCCGTGGTCAGCGAGGCGTCGCGCCGCTTCGGGCTGGACCTGAACATCGTCTCCGGCCGCATCGACGAGATCGGCGGCGAGCCCTTCGGGCTGATGGCGCTCGCCGCCTATGGCCCGCCGGCCGCGCTGGAGGAGGGGGCGACCTGGATGCGCTCCCTCGGGCTGGACGTCACCCCCGTGGAGGAGGCCGCCTGATGCTGCCCTTCGACCTGCCCTGGCTCACGCCCACGCTGCAGGACCTGCTGGTCGAGGCGGCGTGGGAGACGCTGCTGATGGTCGCCGCCGCCATCGCCATCGCCATCGCCGCCGGCCTCCCCCTGGCCCTGCTGCTGCATGCCACCGCGCCGGGCGGGCTGCGCCCCTCCGCCTGGGTGAACCGGCCGCTCGGGCTGGTGGTGAACGCCGTGCGCTCCACCCCCTTCATCATCCTGATGGTGGCGATCGTGCCCTTCACCCGGCTGGTCGCCGGCACCTCGATCGGCACCGGCGCGGCGATCGTGCCTCTGGCCCTGGCCGCCACCGCCTTCATCATCCGCCTGTTCGAGAACGCGCTGCGCGAAGTGGACCGGGGCGTGGTGGAGGCGGCCCGCGCCATGGGCGCCACGCGGCTGCAGATCCTGGCCAGGGTCCTGGTGCCCGAGGCGATGCCCGGCTTGGTGGCCGCCGTCACCGTCACCCTGGTCGGGCTGGTCGGCTACTCCGCCATGGCCGGCGCCGTGGGCGGCGGCGGGCTGGGCGACCTCGGCATCCGCTTCGGCTACCAGCGCTTCATGCCGGAGGTGATGGCGACCGTGGTCGTGCTGCTGATCCTCTTCGTCCAGGCCCTGCAGTCGCTCGGCGACTGGCTGGTCCGCCGCGTCAGCCACCGCTGACACCCCTGCCGAACACCGGGAGACCCTCCATGCCGACCACCCGCCGCGCGGCCCTCGCCGCCGCCCTCGCCATGCCCTTCGCCGCCGCCCGGGCGGAGCAGATCGGCACCGCCGCCCGTCCGCTGCGCGTCGGCGCCACCGCCGGCCCGCACGGGCAGATCATGGAGAAGGTGCGTGAGATCGCCGCCCGCGACGGCTTCGTGATCCGGGTCGTCGAGTTCTCCGACTACATCCAGCCCAATGCCGCGCTCGCCGCCGGGGACCTGGACGCGAACTCCTACCAGCACCAGCCTTTCCTCGACCGGACGGTGCAGGATCGCGGGCTGAAGCTGGTTTCGGTGGCCAAGGGGATGGTCTTCCCGATGGCCGTCTACTCCCGCCGCCACAAGGCCCTGGCCGACGTGCCGCAGGGCGGGCGCGTGGCCATCCCGAACGACCCGACCAATGGCGGCCGCGCGCTGCTGCTGCTGGCCTCCGCCGGGCTGCTGACGCTGACGCCGGGCGTCGACTACCGCGCCACCATTGCCGACATCGTGCAGAACCCGAAGCGGCTGCGCATCGTGGAGCTGGAGGCGGCGCAGATCCCCCGTGTGCTCGACGAGGTCGACCTGGCCGCCATCAACACCAACTTCGCCATTGCCGCCAGCCTCAACCCCGTGCGCGATTCCCTGGCGCGCGAGCGCGCCGAGAGCCCCTATGCCAACGTGATCGCCGTGCGCGAGCAGGACCGCAACGCCCCCTGGCTGCCGCGTCTCCTCGCCGCCTACCAGAACGACGAGATCAAGGCCTTCGTCCGCGACACCTTCCAGGGCAGCGTCGAGCCCGCCTTCTGAGGAGTTCCCCGACCATGCAGCGTCGTTCCCTGATCCTCGCCGCGGCCGGCGGCATGCTCCTGTCCCGCGACGCCCTCGCCCAGGGCGGCGCCGCGATCGGCACCGCCGCCCGCCCGGTGCGGGTCGGCGTCACCAGCGGCGTCCACGCCCAGGTCCTGGAGCAAGTCCGCGACGTGCTGGCGCGCGACAACTTCGTGGTGAAGATCACGGAGTTCGGCGATTTCATCCAGCCGAACGCGGCGCTGGCCGCCGGCGACCTGGACGCCAACACCTACCAGCACCAGCCCTTCCTGGATGCGCAGAAGGCCCAGCGCGGCTATGACTTCGTGCCGGTGGGCAAGACCGTGCTGACGGTGATGGCGGTGTTCAGCCGCAAGCTGAAGTCGCTGGCCGACCTGCCGCAGGGCGGGCGCGTGGCCATCCCGAACGACCCGACCAATGGCGGCCGCGCGCTGCTGCTGCTGGCGCAGGGCGGCGCCATCACGCTCGCCCCCGGCGTGGATTTCCGTGCCACCGTCGCCGACATCACCCAGAACCCGAAGCGCCTGCGCTTCGTGGAGCTGGAGGCGGCGCAGATCGCCCGCTCCCTCGACGACGTGGATGCCGCGGCCATCACCGGCAACTACGCCGTGCCCGCAGGCCTCAACCCGCTGCGCGACGGGCTGGTGAAGGAGGGCGCGGAGAGCGTCTACACCTGCCTCGTCGTCGTGCCGCGCAAGGATGCCGAGGCTTCCTGGGCGAAGAAGCTCGCCTCAGGCTACGCCGCGCCGGAGATCAAGGCCTTCGTCGCGGAGAAGTTCGGCGGTGCGGTGATCGTCGGCGCCTGAGCCGGGGGGGGAGGCCCTGCCTGCCCCTCGGCATCGAGGGGTATCCCCTGGGGGTGGGGCTCCGACGCTCGTTGCGACGGCGGACTTCCCTGCCATCAGGCCTGGCGCGGACCAACCAGCCCGAAGGCCGCGCCTTGCGGGTCCAGGGCGATGAGGACGAATTCCCCGCCCGGGATGACGTTCGGACCGAAGAGGACCGTCCCGCCGCCGTCGCGGACCGCCGCTGCCGCCGTGTCGATCCCGGGCACGCCGAAATAGGTCAGGAAGCCCGGCGGGCGGCCGGGTGGCAGGGGCATGACCGCGCCGATCACCTGATCGTGGTGGGCGAGGAACTGGTACTCGCCCATCTCGCCCATCGGCATGGCACCCTTCCGCTGCCAGCCGAAGTGACGGCCGTAGAAGTCCAGCGCCGCGGCCGGGTCCGGGACGGCCAGCTCGTTCCAGCGTGCGTGCCCGGCCGCGGTCGGGTGGAAGGATTCGCTGCGGCCTTCGTAGGCGGGCTGCATCACGGAGAAGGCGGCGCCCTGCGGGTCGCGGAGCAGGGCGAAGCGGCCCACCCCGGCGATGTCGGTGGCCGGGAACAGCACCTGGCCGCCCTCGGCCGCGATGCGTCCGATCACCGCATCCGCCTCCGTCACCGAGAGGTAGAGGCGCCAGGAGGGCGGCATGGCGGCCCCCTCCGGCCGCGCCATCAGCCCGCCGATCGCCGTCCCCGCATGCTGGAAGAGCCGGTAGCCGGTGTCCGGGCCCGGCGCGGCGGCAACGGTCCAGCCGAGCAGCGCACCGTAGAAGTCTGCCGCCGCATCGGGATCGGCGGTCATCAGCTCGTACCAGATCGGGGCGCCCTGTTCCTGGGACATGGGGTGTCTCCTCAGGCGTCCAGGATCGGCAGGAAGCCGCCGAAGATCATGCGCCGCCCGTCGAAGGGCATCTCCCCCATCTCCGCGAAGCGGGGGTCGGTGCGCATGGCCGCGTTCACCGCGTCGCGGACGTCCTTCGAGGGATATTCGAACCAGCTGAAGACGACGGTTTCATCGTCCTTCGCATGCACGGCGGTGCGGAAGTCGTTCACCTTGCCCGGGGGGATGTCGTCGCCCCAGCATTCGACATGCCGCAGCACGCCGAGCTCCTTGAACACGGGCGCCGCCGCCGCCGCGTGGCGGAGATAGGCCTCCTTGTTGGCGGTGGGCACGGCAAGGACGAAACCCTCGACATAGTTCATGCGGACAATCTCCTGAGTGACGATTCGGGATTAAAGGTTGATATCAACATTACGGCGCGTCAAGACCGTCTCCATGTGGCCCACCGCCCCTGGCCCGGCCCCCGGAGCATGGTGTCGCAATTGTTGCGCCCTGCCGCACGGTCTGCCTAACCTTCTCCAAACACCCGCGCCGGCCAAGCGGCGGCACGACCCTGGGATGCACCCGGGGCGCGCGACGGGATGGAGGGACGGACCAATGACGAACGGGCAGGCGACCCGCCGGCAGGTGTTGCGCGCGGGTCTGGGCGGGGCGGCGGCAAGTGCGCTGCCCCTGGTCAACGTGCATGGCCAGGCGTCGGGCGGGAAGCTGGCGCTGGGTCTGTGGGACCACTGGGTCCCTGCCGGCAATGACGAGATGCGCCGCATCCTGGCCGAATGGGGCCAGAAGAACCGGGTCGAGCTGCAGGTCGACTTCATCACCTCCGTCGGCAACAAGAACCTGCTGACCATCGCGGCCGAGGCCCAGGCTCGGCAAGGCCACGACATCCTCTCCTTCCCGACCTGGGAGATCCACGCCCAGTCCCGGCTGCTGGAGCCGATGGACGACGTGATGGGCCGCCTGTCCGAGAAGTACGGCGCGATCAACCCGATCGTGCAGTACCTCTCCCGGGTGGAGAACACCTGGCGCGCCGTGCCCGCCATCTCCGGCAGCCAGAACAAGCCCTCGCTGGGGCGCATCGACCTGCTGAAGCAGCATGCCGGACTGGACATCCAGGCCATGTATCCCGCCCGCGCCGAGGCCTCGCCAGCGGCGGAACAGTGGAACTGGGACAACTTCCTGCGCGCGGCCGAGCCTTGCCACAAGGCGGGCGTGCCCTTCGGCCTGCCGATGGGACAGTTCACCGACGCCACGGACTGGATCGGCAGCCTGTTCCGCTCCTTCGGCGCGGAGCTGGTGAACGGCAAGGGAGAGACCACCGTCCGCAGCGACAACGTCCGCAAGGTGCTGGACTACGCGACGAAGCTCGCCGCCTTCCTGCCGCCCGACGTCTTCTCCTGGGACGACGCCTCGAACAACCGCGCGATCATCTCCGGCAAGTCGGCGCTGGTCTTCAACCCGCCCTCCGCCTGGGCGGTGGCCAAGCGCGACGCGCCGCAGAACGCGGAGCAGATGTGGACCTTTCCCGCGCCCTCCGGCCCCGCGGGGCGCTTCACCCCCTATTTGCCGTATTTCTGGGGCGTCTGGTCGTTCAGCCGCAACAAGGGCGCGGCGAAGGCGCTGGTGGAATTCCTGTCGGAGCGCGACCAGGCGAAGCGGATGGTCTCCGCCTCCAACGGCTACGACATCCCGCCCTTCACCAGCATGACCGACTTCGACACCTGGGAGAAGGAAGGCCCGCCGACCGGCGTCGTCTTCAACTACCCGGTCAAGCCGCACCACAAGGCGGAGCAGTTCATCGCCTACTACCCCGCCCCGCCGGAGATCGCGGTGCAGATGTACAACCAGGGCATCCAGGCGAAGATGATCGCCCGCGCGGTGCAGAACAAGGAACCGGCGGACCGCGTCATGGCCTGGGCCGAGCGCGAGATCGAAGGCTTCAAGCGCGGCTGACCCCGCCTCGCCGGGCCGGGGCGCGGAAGCCCCGGCCCGGCCGCACCGATTCCAGGAGACGCGGATGGCCGATACGCTGACCGCCCCCATCGCCACCGCCCCGGCCGTGCGGCCGAAGGTGGGGACGCTGCAACGCCTGGCGCGCCGCAAGTCCACCACGGCCTTCCTGATGACCCTGCCGCTGATCCTGCTGATCAGCGGGCTGGTGATCTATCCGTTCTTCTACGCCGTGTACCTGGCGATGCAGAACAAGCGCATGACGCGCTTCGTCGGGCTGGACAACTTCGCCTTCCTGCTGACGCGCGAGACCTTCTGGGCCGTCTTCTGGCAGAGCGTGCTCTTCGCCGTCTCCGCCGTGCTGGCCAAGGCGCTGATCGGCTTCATCCTGGCGCATGTCCTGCACGCCCTGCCGGCGAAGGGCCAGCGCAAGTGGCGCGGCATGCTGCTGGTGCCCTGGGTGATCCCGCCCGCCATCTCCACCCTGGCGTGGTGGTGGCTGTTCGACCCCTCCTACTCCGCCTTCAACTGGGCGCTGATGGGGATCGGGGTGGACCCCGTGCCCTGGCTGGGACAGGCGGGCTGGGCGCGCTTCTCCGTCATCCTGGTCAACGTCTGTTACGGCGCGCCCTTCTTCATGATCATGTACCTCGCCGCCCTGAAGTCGGTACCGGACCAGCTCTACGAGGCGGCGGCGATCGACGGGGCGGGGTTCTGGCAGAAGCTGCGCTTCGTCACCCTGCCGATGATGCGCAACATCATCAGCATCACCGTGCTGTTCAGCCTGATCGTCACCTTCGCCAACTTCGACATCGTCCGCATCCTGACCAATGGCGGGCCGCAGGACACGACGCACGTCTTCGCCACCTATGCCTTCCAGGTCGGCATCCAGTCGGGCGACATCCCGCTCGGCGCCTCGGTCAGCCTGTTCATGTTCCCGCTGCTGGCCGTCTTCGCGATCCTCACCCTGCGCGGGGTGAACAAGCGGTCCAAGGAGATGGCATGAGCGCCACCACCGCCGGTCCCGCGGCGGCGCCCGCGGAGCGCCGCTCCGGCAGCCTCTCGGCCGAACGGCGCTGGGCGCTGATCGGCGCCTATGCGGCGCTCGCCGTCTTCGTGCTGTTCTTCCTGATCCCGCCCTTCCACATGCTGGTCACCAGCCTGAAGGGCAGCGCGGAGATCGCGGACCTGAGCAGCAACCCCTGGATGGTCTGGCATCCGACGCTCTCCAACTACTGGGAGCTGCTGACCCAGGGCTCCTACCTGACGCATTTCAGGAATTCGGTGATCGTCACCACCTGCACCGTGCTGATCACCATGGTCATCAGCACCCTGGCCGCCTTCGCCCTGGCCCGGATGCAGTTCTGGGGCAGCGGGGCGCTCGCCACCGGGGTCTTCCTGACCTACCTGGTGCCCGAGACCCTGCTGTTCATCCCGCTGTTCCAGATCATCGGCAGCCTCGGCCTGTACAACAACATGTGGGCCATGGTGCTGATCTTCCCGACGCTGACCGTGCCCTTCTGCACCTGGATCATGATCGGCTACTTCGCCTCCATCCCCAAGGAGCTGGACGAGGCAGCGGTGATCGACGGGGCCAGCCACCTGCAGATGCTGTGGAAGATCTTCATCCCCGTGGCCCTGCCCGGCATCCTGGCGGCGATGATCTTCGCCTTCACCGTCTCCTGGGCGGCCTTCATCTATCCGATCGCCTTCCTGGTCTCCTCCGACCAGATGGTCCTGACCGTCGGCATCGTCAGCGAGCTGATCCGGGCCGACACCTTCCAGTGGGGCAAGATCATGGCCGGGGCCCTGATGGCCGCCTTGCCCCCGCTGCTCGTCTACGCTTTCCTGATGGACTACTACATCGCCGGCCTGACCGCCGGCGCAACGAAGGGCTGAGAAGGGACGTCGTATGGCTCAGGTATCGCTGCGCAAGGTGGTCAAGGCCTATGAGGGCGGGGTCCAGGCGGTGAAGGGCATCGACCTGGAGATCGCCGACCACGAGTTCGTCGTCCTCGTCGGTCCCTCCGGCTGCGGCAAGTCCACCACCCTGCGGATGATCGCGGGGCTGGAGGAGATCTCGGACGGGGAGATCTCCATCGGCGGGCGGGTGGTGAACGACGTCCCCCCGCGCGACCGCGACATCGCCATGGTGTTCCAGAACTACGCGCTCTATCCGCACATGACGGTGCGCGACAACATGGCCTTCGGGCTGATGCTGCGGAAGTTCGCCAAGGACGAGATCAACCGCCGGGTCGACAACGCCGCCCGCATCCTGGACATCGAGCCGCTGCTGGCGCGCAAGCCCAAGGCCCTCTCCGGCGGCCAGCGCCAGCGCGTCGCCATGGGCCGGGCCATCGTGCGCGACCCCAAGGTGTTCCTGTTCGACGAGCCGCTGTCCAACCTCGACGCCAAGCTGCGCGTGCAGATGCGCACCGAGATCAAGAAGGTCCACCAGACCGTCCGCACCACCACCATCTACGTCACCCACGACCAGGTGGAGGCGATGACGCTCGCCGACCGGGTGGTGGTGATGAACCACGGGGTGATCGAGCAGGTCGGCCCGCCGCAGGAGCTGTACCACAACCCCGCCACCCGCTTCGTGGCCGGCTTCATCGGCAGCCCGGCGATGAACTTCATCCCCGCCCGGCTGGAGAACGGCGCCGCCGCCCTGCGCGTCCACCTGCCCGGCGACATCGTGCTGAACGTGCCGGAGAGCCGCACCGGCCGCTACAGCGCCTGGGCCGGCAAGGAGGTGCTGTTCGGCATCCGCCCCGAGCACCTGACGGAGGCGAAGAACCTGGAGCGCCCCGGCGTCGCCCCGCTCTCCGCCACGCCGGAGGTCACCGAACCGATGGGCATGGAGACGCTGGTGCACTTCCGCATGGCCGATGCCGAGGTCTGCGCGCGCGTCGAGCCCACCGCCCCCGCCGCCCCCGGCGTGCCGCTGTCCATGGCCGCCGACATGAACAACATGCACCTGCTCGACCCCGCCTCCGGCCGGGTCCTGTGACGGAACTCGCCGGGAAGACGGCCTGGGTCACCGGGGCGGGGACGGGGATCGGGCGGGCGGTCGCGCTCGCCCTGTCCGGTGCCGGGATGCGCGTGGCGCTGACCGGCCGGCGGGAGGCGCCGCTGCGCGAGACGGCGGCGCTGTTGCCGGGCGAATCGCTGGTCGTGCCGGCCGACCTGACGGACGCTGCCGCCGTGGCGGCCGCCGCCGACCAGGTGGCCGGGGCGCTCGGCGGGCCGGACCTGCTGGTGAACAATGCCGGGCTGAACCTGCCGCGCCGCTACCTGCACCAGCTCGACCCCGCCGGGATCGAGGCGATGATCCAGGCCAACCTGACCGCGCCCTTCCTCACCACCGTCGCCGTGCTGCCCGCCATGCGCGAACGCGGCGGCGGGCTGATCGTGCAGATCGCCTCGATGGCCGGGAAGCTGATCTCCTTCCTTTCCGGTCCCGGCTACACCGCCGCCAAGACCGGGCTCGTCGCCTTCTCCGCCCAGGTCAATGCGGAGCAGGGCATCCACGGCATCCGCTCCACCTGCGTCTGCCCCGGCGAGGTGGCCACGCCCATCCTCGACCTGCGCCCGGTGCCGCCCACGGCCGAGGAGCGGGCGCGGATGCTGCAACCCGAGGACCTGGCGGAGATCGTGCTCTTCGCTGCCCGGATGCCGCCGCGCGTCTGCCTCAACGAGATCCTGGCGACGCCGACCTGGAACCGCGCGAACATCGCCCAGGCCCAGGCCATCGCCCAACTCGCCTGAAGGACTTTCCCCGATGGGTTCGACCGACACCCTGATCGAGGCGCCCCGCCTCGAGGCCCTGGTGCGCGACATCTTCGTCGCCGCCGGCTGCGACGCCGCCGAGGCGCATCGCATCGCCGAGCACCTGCTGGGCGCCAACCTCGCCGGCCACGACAGCCATGGCGTCGCCCGCGTGCCGCGCTACGTCGAATGGCTCCAGGCGGGCTACGTCCATGCCGGGCGGAATGCCGAGATCGTCACCGACGGCGGCGGCTTCCTGCTGTTCGACGGCCAGTTCGGCTTCGGCCAGACCGTGGCGCCACAGGCCGTGGCGGCGGGCATCGAGCGGGCGAAGGCCCAGGGCGCTGCCATCGTGGCGCTGCGCAACGCCGGCCATGTCGGCCGCATCGGCGCCTATTCGGAGCAGGCGATCGCCGCCGGGCTGCTCTCCGTCCACTTCGTCAACGTCGCCGGCTCCACCCTGGTCGCGCCCTTCGGTGGCGTGGAGCGGCGGCTGTCCACCGCGCCCTTCTCCGTCGGCGTGCCGCTGGACGGGCGGCCGGTGGTGCTGGACTTCGCCACCTCCCTGGTCGCCGAGGGCAAGGTGCTGGTCGCCTCCAACGGCGGCAAGGCGCTGCCGGAGGGCGCGCTGATCGAACCGGACGGCACCCTCTCCAGCGACCCGCACACGCTCTACGGCGACTATGCCCCGGTCGGCCCGCGCGACGCGGCGGGCGGGCTGGGCGCCATCCGCGCCTTCGGCGAGCACAAGGGTTCCGGCCTCGCCCTCGCCTGCGAACTGCTGGCCGGCGCCTTCACCGGCGGCGGCTGCGCCGGGCCGGTGGACACGCGCGGGCGGATCGCGAACGGCATGCTCTCCATCTACCTCTCGCCGCAGCATTTCGGCACGGAGGCGGAGTTCCAGCGCGTGGGGCGCGAGTACGTGGACTGGTTCGCCTCCGCCCGCCCCGCCACCCCCGGCCAGCCCGTCCTGCTGCCGGGCGAGCCTGAGGCCCGGACCCGCGCCGAGCGGCTGGCGAAGGGCGTGCCACTGCCGCCAGGGACCTGGGGCTCCATCCAGGACACCGCCCGGGCGCTGGGACTCGATCCCTTGGCCTGATCGCGGGGCGCGCCCTGGGGGGAAAGGCTCCGCCTTGTCCCCCCAACCTCCCTATCCGGCAGGAGCAGAGCCCCTGCACCCCCCTTCACGGCAGCGGGGTCGCGCCGGAGGTCCATGACCTCCGGCGACGGCGTGTGTGGCCCGGCATTCTTCCGTGGAGCCCCGCCGGTCCGCGAATTCTCCGGGGACAGCCCGCAGGCTGACGGCTCAGCGGGTGCCAGACTCAAGCCCGGGGTCCGGGGCCCGGCTTCGGGCCCCGGCAGGGGGAGGGAGGGGGAGGGGACGGCGTCCCCTCTTGGAGGCATCCACCTGGAGACGACAAGGGCCCCGAACTACCCGGTCCGGGGCCCCGTATATCCAGAGGGAGACCCTCCCCCGGCATGGGCCGCCTCAACTCTGGGCGTCGGGCGACAGCGCCATGCAGGCGCCGCGGGCGCGCAGCTTCTCGCAGGCCCCCTGGGCCCCTTCGCGCGACAGGCCGATCACCCGGGCGCGGTAGAGGGTGGAGCGTCCCTGGGACACTGCCTGGACCGCGACACGGTTGGCGCCGGGGATGCTGCCCTTGGCCTGGTTGGCGGCGGCGCGCGCCAAGTTCTCGCTGGCGAAGGCGCCGACCTGCACCGCCCAGTTGCCGCCGGTCGCGGCTACGGCCGGGGCGGGGCTACCGCGCATCCCGCTCGGCAGGGTGCTCGCCTGGGCGGCGGGGATCAGCGCCATGTTCCGGAACGGGCCGGAGGCCGGCGCCGGGAAGTTGGGCGCCGGGGCCGGGGTGCGCGCGGCGGCGAACTGGGTACGGGGCGGCGGGGCCGGCGCCGTGGCGAAGGCCGGCGGGGTGGGCAGGGACCGCGGGGTCGGCTGCTCTGCGAAGCGGGGCGCAGGACGCGGGGCTGGCTCCTCCGCCACGGCGGGGGCGGGGCCGGTGGAGCCGTCCGGGATCGGCGCCATGGCGACCACGTTGGGACCCAGGCTGGCCGCGGCTGCGCTCGCCACGGGTGCCGGGCCGGTGGAGCCGTCGGGGATCGGGTCCATCGCGATCACGTTGCGGCCCAGCGTGGGCGCGGCGACCGCGGCGGCGGAGGTGCCATCCGGGATCGGTTCCATGGCGACGACATTGGGACCCAGCCCGGCGACCCCCAGGCTGGCGACCTGCACCCGGCGGGTGGACCCGTCCGGGATGGGTTCCATGCGGACCACCGGGCCAGCGGGCAGGCTGGCCATCTGTACCGCCGGCTGGTCGGCCTGGCGGCGCTGCTCCCGCTGCTCGCGCAGGGCCAGCATGGTGGCGCTGTCCATGCGGCGCGGACCGGCGGGGATGTTCAGCGGGATCTCGGCCGCGGCGTAGACCTCCGGCGGGGCGCGCCGGTTCGGGTGGGCGTCGATGATGCGCGGCCCGATGCGGGCGACGTAGTTGCGCGTCTCCGCCGGCATGCCGCGATTGGCCCAGAGGTAGTCCTCCAGCCGGCGCGGGCCCGCATTGTAGGCGGCGAGGAAGCCGGGGCTGCCGTAGAGGTCGTACATCTGCCGGATGTAGGCGGTGCCGGCCATGATGCTGTCGTAGGGGTGGTAGGGATCGTCCCCCAGCCCGTGCTTGTAGCGCAGTTCGGCATAGGTGCCGGGCATCACCTGCATCAGCCCCATGGCGCCGACCGGGCTGGTGGCCGTGGCACGGCCCGCGCTCTCCTGGCGCATCACCTCGCGGATCCAGCGCTCCGGCACGTCGAAGCGGCGGGAGGCCTCGCGGACATAGGGACCCCAGGGATCGCCGGCCGGGCCGGGCGGGTCGTAGGAGGCGGGGCGGTGCATCGAGGCGGATGCGCGCGTCGTGGGCCCCGAGGTGGTCGGCTGGCTGCCGCAGGCCGCGACCAGGGTCAGCAGCGACAGGGTCGCCACCCCTCGCCAGCGAGCGAGCAGATTGCACCGATCGGCACCGGCAGGAGCCATCCCCTATCCCCCCTTCGGAGAAGCCCGTCCGCGATTCGCGGCCCCCTCGCGACGCCCCCACGCCGTTCGGAAGGCCGCAGCGCGGCCGGGACAGGCGGTTGCCTGTGGCCGGAAGGGCTACTGGAACCCCGGGGGGCAGGCAAGCTGGAGATGCTTCTTCACACGCCGGGGGGTGGCGACCGTGTCCTCAAGGCGCCAAATGACCCCTGTATCCTCGTGACGTGCGTTGTTCCGGCAACACCGTCCCCCAGGGAGCCTTCCGATGCCTGCCTTCGTCCCGACCTTCCGCGCCCTGCTGGCGCCCCTGCTGCTGGCAGGGGGCCTTGCCGCCTGCGCGCCGCAGCAGAGCGGCGCGACCTACAGCGCGGCCTCGCTCGGGCGTCCGGCCGCGGTCAGCTACGGCACCATCGTCGGCTCCCGGCCGGTGACGGTACAGGGCGGCTATGGCGGACCGGGCGTCGGCACGGCGGCGGGCGCGGTGGCCGGCGGCGTCGCCGGCTCCTTCATCGGCGGCGACTGGCGCTCCAACCTCATCGCCGGACTCGGCGGCGCGATCATCGGCGGGCTGGCCGGCAACGCGATCGAGCGGGGCGCCACCACCGGCCAGGCCATCGAGTTCGTCATCCGCCAGGATGGCGGCGGCGACGTCGCCGTGGTGCAGACCAACGAGGAGGGGCTGCAGGCCGGCGACCGGGTGATGATCAGCTACGGCCCCGACCGCGCCCGGATCAGCCGGGCCGCCGGCGGACCACCCGCCGCCCCGGCCTATGCCCCCGCCGCCTATCCGCCCGCGGCCGCCACGCCCCTCGGCGCCGCCCCGGCCGGGACCGGCTACGCCCTGAAGCAATAGCAGCCGGCACGGGCGCCACGCTCTGTTGTGGGGGCAGGCGGCATCGTATAGGCAGCGCCGCATGACCGCTCTCCTGGCGCCCGTCCACAGTATCGACGCGAGCGACCCCAAGCACCTCTCCCGGGCCCTCGAGGATCTGGGCGAGGGGCTGGCATCCTGGCGGCTGGCCTGGGCCCTGGCCCGGCTGGACCTGCGCAACCGCTACCGCGGCTCGGTCATCGGCCCCTTCTGGATGACGCTGTCCACCGCGGTGATGCTGGTGGGGCTGGGCTTCCTCTACGCCCGGCTCTTCGGGATGACGCTGCAGGGCTACCTGCCGCACCTGGCGGTCAGCCTGATCACCTGGAACGTCATCAGCGCCGTGGTCACCGACGCCTGCACCTCGCTGACCAGCGCCGAGGGGGTGATCCGCCAGCTGCGGCTGCCCTATACCGTGCACGCGCTGCGCTGCGTCTTCCGCAATCTGCTGACGGCGGCGCACAGCCTGCCGCTGATCCTCCTAGTCTTCCTGGCGCTGGACCAGTGGCCGGGCGCGGAGGCGGTGCTGGCCATTCCCGGCCTGCTCCTGCTCGCCATCAACGCCCTGTCCGTTTCCCTCTTCCTCGGCATGCTCTGCGCCCGCTTCCGCGACATCGGGCCGATCGTCGGCAGCGTGATGCAGCTCGCCTTCTTCATGACGCCGGTGATCTGGAAGCCGGAACTGGCGGGCGACTGGCAGCCCTGGCTGGTGCTGAACCCCTTCTACGCCCTGCTCGAGACGGTGCGCGGGCCCCTGGTGGAAGGCGGTGGGCCGCCCGTGGCCTGGCTCGCCGCCTTCCTCTACACGGCCCTGGCCGCCGCCGGCGCCTTCGCCTTCTTCGTCCGCTTCCGCGGCCGGGTCGCGTTCTGGGTCTGAGTGGATGGCGCTGATCAAATCCAGCGGGCTGACCATCGAGTTCCCGCTCTACCATGTCGGGGCCCGCAGCCTGAAGAAGCGCCTCCTGGCGAAGGCGGCGAAGCGGGTCCGCACCGACGCCTCCAACCGCGTGGTGGTCAGCGCCCTGCGCGGGCTCGACTTCGCCATCGGGAATGGCGAGCGGGTGGCCCTGATCGGCCACAACGGCGCCGGCAAGACCACCCTGCTGCGCACCATCGCCGGCATCTACGAGCCGGTGGGCGGCAGCCTGCGGGTGGAGGGCGCGATCGGCTCCCTGATCGATCCGGGCGCCGGGATGGACCCCGATTCGACGGGGCGCGAGAACATCCGCCTGCGCGGCCTCTACCGCGGCCTGAGTGCCGAGGAGCTGGAGCGGCTGGAGGAGGACGCGGCCGAGTTCTCCCAGCTCGACGAGTTCCTCGACGTGCCGGTGCGCGGCTATTCCGCCGGCATGCAGCTCCGCCTCGCCTTCGCCATGGCGACCGCGATGGAGCCGCAGATCCTGCTGATGGACGAGTGGTTCATGGCGGGCGACGGCCAGTTCATGGAGCGGGCGGAAGCCCGCCTCACCAGCCTGGTGCAGGGCGCGGAGATCCTGGTGATCGCCACCCATGACATGAGCATCGTGCGCCGCTGGTGCACCAGGGCGATCCGGCTGGAGGGCGGGCGGATCATCGCCGACGGTCCGGTCGACGAGGTCCTGGGCATCGGGGCCGCGGCGTGACCGCCGCCCCCGGACCCCGCCGCCCATGACCGTCTGGGTCGATGTCGAGGACCTGTTCGACTACCTGCTGATCGGCAAGCGGCCATCCGGCATCCAGCGCTTCGCCTTCGAGATGTGCCGTGCCCTCTCCGCCGAGCCGGGCGTCCGCTTCTGCCGCCACCAGCCCCTCGCGGGCGGCTTGCAGCAGGTGGCCTGGAGTGACGTGGAACAGCTCTACGAGCGGCTGGGCGCCGGCCAGGCGGAAGCCGCGCCCGCCGGGAGAAGCGGCTTCGACGTGCTGGCGGCGCATGCGGCCCGCCCCCCGGAAGGCCCGGGCGAGCGGGGGCTGATCAAGCGCTCGCTGGGCCGGCTGCCCGGCACCGTCCGCTTCCCGCTGATGCGGACGGTCCTGTCCCAGGCCGCCGCGGCGAAGCACGGGGTGGAGAGCGCGCGCGCGATCGCGGGCCTCGTCGCAGGCTTCGCGCACGACCGCCTGCGCCCCGCCGCCCGCCGGACACAGGGCGAGGCCATCGCGCCGGCGCCGGGCGACGTCCTGCTGGTCCCCGGCGCGCCCTGGTCGCGGCCGGAATACGGGCAGATGCTAGCAGGGCTGAAGCAGCGTCACGGGTTGCGCGTCGCCCTGGTGGTCTACGACCTGATCGCCATCCTGCATCCCGAGTGGTTCGACCCCGGGCTGGTGCGGGTCTTCGGCAGCTGGTTGCGCGCCACCCTGCCGCATTGCGACTGGGCCCTGGCCATCTCCCGCGCCACCGCGGCCGACCTGACCGAATGGCTGGCGCGCGAGGGCCTCGCCGCCGCGACGCGCGTGGAGACGATCCCCGTCGGCACCGGCTTCGGCGCCATCCCGCCGCTGCCGCCCGCCGTGGCGCCGCCGCCGGCCGATCCGGGCTACGTCCTGTTCGTCTCCACCCTGGAGGCGCGCAAGAACCATACCCTGGCATTCCGTGCCTGGCGTCGCCTGATGCGCGAGATGCCGGAGGCGCAGGTGCCGCGCCTGGTCTTCGCCGGGCAGGTCGGCTGGCTGGTCGCCGACCTGATGCAGCAGATCGAGAACTCCGCCCATCTTGGCGGCAAGCTGGTCCTGGTCCGCGGCGGCAGCGACGCGGAGCTGCGCCTGCTCTACCGCGACTGCCGCTTCACCCTCTTCCCGTCCTTCTACGAGGGCTGGGGCCTGCCCGTGACGGAAAGCCTGAGCTTCGGCCGCGCCTGCATCGCCTCGGACCGCGCCTCGGTTCCGGAGGCCGGCGGCCCCTTCTGCCTCTATCTCGACCCGGACAACGTGACCGGCGCCACCGCCCTCATCCGCCGCGCCATCGAGCAGCCGCAGGAGATCGCCGCGCTGGAACGGCGGATCCGCGAGGAGTTCCGTCCCACCCCCTGGTCGGCGGCCGCCCGGGCGATCCTCGATCTCACGGCCCACCCCGGCGAGCGGTAAGCGTCGCTCCGGGCCCTCGGGGGAGGCGGAGCCTTCCCTCCAGGCGACGGCGGCCGGGGATCAGCCCCTGGCCACGCGGTCGCGCCAATCCTGCAGCAGGTCGCCCAGGGTCGTCTCCCAGGGGATATGCGGGGCCCAGCCCAGCGCCGCATGCGCGGCCGTGGCGTCGCCGGCGGTCCGCTCCACGTCGGTCGGGCGCAGGCGGGAGGCCTCCTCCTCGATGCGGACCTCGATGCCGGCCAGGGCGATCAGCGTGTCCAGGATGTCGCCGATGCGGCGCGGCGTGCCGGAGGCGATGTTGAAGACGCAGCCGGCCGGCAGGTCGGGCCGGGCCAGAGCGGCGGCATAGGCGGCGCAGACGTCGCGCACGTCCAGGAAGTCCCGCCAGCGGTCCAACGCGCCGGTGCGCAGCACGGGCTCCTGCTTCCCGGCCTCGATCAGCGCCACCTGCTTCGCGAAGGCGGCGAGGGCGAAGCGGTCGGTCTGCCCGCCGCCGGCCTGGTTGAAGGGGCGCAGCCGTACCGCGTTCAGTCCGCGCAGGCTCATCTCGCCGATCGCCAGGTCGGCCGCGGCCTTGGAGGCGGCGTAGGGGTTGGCAGGGCGGAAGGGCGCGTCCTCGGTCAGCGGCACGCCGCTCTGGAAGGCCAGGCCATAGACTTCGGCCGAGGAGACGTGGACCAGCCGCGTCTCCGGCAGGGCGCGGCGGATCGCCTCGCCCAGCGCCATGGTGCCGCCCAGGTTCACCCGCCAGGTCCCTGCGGGGTCGGCGAAGGATTCGGGCACGGAAGACTGCGCCGCGAGGTGCAGTACGGCATCCGGCGCCAAGCGCCGCAGCACAGCCTCCAGCCCCGGGTCGAGCAGGTCGAGCGGCACCGTCTCCTCCGCCCCGGCGACCGTGCCCTGGCGCGAGGCGGCCAGCAGCCGGGCGGCGGGGAAGGCGGCCCGAAGCACCGGCATCAGATGCCGGCCGACAAAGCCGCCTGCCCCGGTGACGAGGATGCGCTGCGGCAGCGGGCGGCCCGGCACGCCGGCCATCGCCGTCAGCGCTGCATCCGGGAGCGGTGCCGGAACAGGTCCGCCTCCACCATTTCCTGGATCATGGCTTCCAGCGAGGTCTCCGCCTCCCAGCCCAGCACGCGCTTCGCCTTGGACGGGTCGCCGAGCAGCACGTCCACCTCGGCCGGGCGCAGGAAGGCCGGGTCGACCTTGACGAACTCCTCGTAGTCCAGCCCGACATGGGCGAAGGCGATCCGGCACATGTCGCGCACGGTCGTGGTGCGGCCGGTCGCCACGACGTAGTCGTCCGGCTTCTCCTGCCGCAGCATCAGGGCCATCGCCTTGACGTAGTCGCGGGCGTGGCCCCAGTCGCGCTTGGCGTCGAGGTTGCCCATCTTCAGTTCGCCCGCGAGGCCGAGCTTGATGCGGGCGGCGCCGTCCGTGACCTTGCGGGTGACGAACTCGATGCCGCGCAGCGGGCTCTCGTGGTTGAACAGGATGCCCGAGGAAGCGTGCAGGCCGAAGCTCTCGCGGTAGTTCACCGTCATCCAGTGGGCGTAGAGCTTGGCCACCGCATAGGGGCTGCGCGGATAGAAGGGCGTCGACTCGCTCTGCACCGGCTCCTGGATCAGCCCGTACATCTCGCTCGACGAGGCCTGGTAGAAGCGGGCCTCCGGGGCGACGAGGCGCATCGCCTCCAGCACGTTGTTGGCGCCCAGCGCGGTGACCTGCCCTGTCAGCAGCGGCTGGCCCCAGGAGGACTTCACGAAGGACTGGGCCCCGAGATTGTAGACCTCATCCGGCTTCACCTCCTGCAGGATGCGCAGCAGGGAGGAGAGGTCGAGCAGGTTGCCGTCCATCATCCGGACCTGCCCGGCGATGCCCAGCCAGCGCAGCCGCTCGTCCACCACGTCCGCCGAGGCGGAGCGTCTCACCAGGCCATAGACCTCGTAGCCCTGCTCGAGCAGGTGCTGGGAGAGATAGGCGCCGTCCTGGCCCGTGACCCCGGTGATGAACGCTCTGGGCATGGTCCTCGTCTCGGTAAGCTTGAGTCGCGTTTAGAACGGATGGCCGGAAGGTGAAATCACCCGATGGGGTGAATCCGCCCCGGCGCCCCGGCGGGGGGCCAGGCAACGCCTCCCCCCCCGGGTGGGCCCCCAGGCGCGCGGCGCCAGGATCGGCCGGACCCCTCGGCCCCCGTGTCACCCTTCGGGCGGGACGGCCAGCGCGGCGCGGTAGTCGGGCGGGGCGAAGCGGACCGGGGCCGGCCGTTGCAGCGACGGGTCCCCGGCGATCCGCCGCAGCGCCTGGGCTGCGGCTGCGGTGTCCGGATCGGCCCAACGCGTGCCCGGCATGTCATAGGTGCCCTGGGGGTCGCGGGCCGGCACCAGTGTCCAGGGCACGGCAAAGCAGCCGGGCCCGGTCATGAAGTCGGTGTTGCCGGACCAGCCTGTGGCCACGACCGGGCGGCCGATCGCCATCGCCTCGGCCATGGCGAAGCCGTAGCCCTCCGACCGGTGCAGGGAGAGCAGCGCGTCGCATTCCCGCATCAATGCCCAGAGGTCGCGGCGCGGCAGGTCCGCATCCAGCACGCGCACGTTGGAGTGCCCTGCCGCCGCCCGCGCCACCGGCTCCCAGCTGCCCTTCGCCTCCGCCGTGCCATGGGTCTTGAGCACGAGGAGGCGGGAGGGGTCGTCGCCGAAGGCGCGGGCATGCGCCGCGATCGCGCCCAGCGGGTTCTTCCGGGCCAAGGAGGAGGTGGCGTCGAACAGCGTCAGGGTGACGAAGGCATCCGGCGGCAGACCGAAATCGGCGCGCGTCCTGGCGGAGGGATCGGGGGCCGGCACGGTGTAGGGGACGATCTGCGGCTCCGGGAAGCCGCCACGGCGGAAGGCGTCGGCGCAGAATCGGCTGGGCGCCCAGATGCGGTGACAGGCGTTGTAGCCGCGGTCCCAGTCGCGCGGCAGGGTGGGCAGTTCCCAGGCCCAGTTGGCGACCAGCCGCTTGCCCGCGACCGCCTGCCGCCCCAGCGCCCTGAGAGCCCAGGGCAGCATCGGCCCGTTGACATGCAGCACGATCGTCCCCGGCCCGGGCGGGATTGCCGGCGGCGGGCCTGGCGGCCCCTGGCGCAGCGGGCCGGTCAGGTCGGCCGGCAACGGATCGAGCCCCTGGGCCCGCATCCCTTCCAACATGCGCCTGGCCCCGGCGCCGAGGCCGGAGCTGGCGCCGAGGTAGCCGGCCACCACGACAGGCCCCTGCCCGTCGGGCTCCGGCCGGGTGGGGCGGGGCGCCAGGGCGGCCATGGTGCCGAACAGCGCCTCGCGGCGCAGGCCACGCGGCAGCGCCTCCCAGGCCCGGCGGAGCAGGCTCATGCCCGCCCCCCGCCAAGGCCCAGCCCACGCAGGCCGTCCACCAGCGCCGCGGCCTGGGCGTCCCAGTCGGCCAGGACCGCCCCGGTGCCCCGCGCCTCGGCGGCGCTTCTCTCCCTCTGCGCCGGTTCCATCATCCGCTCCATGGCCTCGGCCAGGGCGGCCGGTGTCGCGGCCGCCGCGAGCAGCCCGCCCCGGCCCTCGCCGATCTGCTCCGCCAGCCCGCCCACGGGCGTTGCCACCGCCGGTACCCCGAGCGCCAGGGCCAGGGGCAGGACGCCGGACTGGCTAGCCTCGCGATAGGGCAGCACCACCGCCCAGGCCCCGGCCAGCAGGGCGGCCATCTCCCCATCCGGCACCCAGCGCTGCTCCAGCGTCACGCCGGGCAGGCCGGCCAGGCCAGGGGCGCAGGCTTCGGCATCTCCCTCGCCCACGATCCGCAGCCGCGCCTCGGGCCGGCGCTGCCGCAGCAGGGTGAAGGCATCGCGCAGCAGGTCCAGGCCTTTGTAGGCACGCAGCCGGCCGAAGAAGACGAAAGCCTGCCCGGCCGGCGCCGCATCGGGCGGGCGCGGCGCGGCCCCGCCGCCGGGCAGGTGCGCGCCCAGCGGCATCCGCAGGAGAGGCAGCCCGGGTCGCAGCCGTGCCACCCTCTCCTCCACCGCACGGGAGAAGGTGAGGGCGGCGCGGGCGGCGCCCAGCTCCGTGCGCAGCCGCCAGTCCCAGAACAGCGCGGGGTCACCGGGATGCGGCGCGGCGTCGTGGATCGCCGGCACGAAGGCAAGCCCGGCCCGGGGCAGGGCGGGCGCGACCAGGGGCGTCCAGACATGGCTCATGGCGGACAGCACGACCTCCGCACGCATCCGTGCCGCCTGGCGCAGCAGCCGGCGGCGCAGGGCGGGTGCGCGCAGCAGTCCCAGCGCCGCCCCGGGCAGGCCCGCGAAGGTCGGGACCGCATCCAGCCCGGTGCCGATGGCGCGGAATGCCGCCAGTTGTTCCACCCGGTCGGCCAGGGACAGCTCCAGCGTCACGTCGGAACGGGCTGCCAGGGCGCGCGCCAGGCAGAGAGCGTACTGCGCGCCCCCGCCGCGACGCCCCCAATACCACAGCAGGATGCGCATCCCGGGCGCCTAACACCTGCCGCCCGGGCTGCCTAGCGTCGTGCGGATCGTGTCTCGGCGGGATGGTGCTTCGCCCGGGCGCGACTAACCTCCTAGCGCCTTGATCGCCAGTGTAAGGGAAATGAAAATGAGAAATACAATCCATGGTTGATAATCGTATCATCCCACCCGCCGAGCGGAGCGCCATCTGGAGAGCTTCTGCCGAGGAGGCGACGCTGCCGCTGACAGCCGTGCCGCAGGCCGGGTTGGAGGAGTTCCTCGCGGGCCTGCCCGCGGCGGCGGCGGCCTTCCTGCGCTCCAGCGGCTTCACGGCGAAGGCCGGGCAGGTGTCCCTGCTGCCGGGTGCGGAGGGGCTGGCCGGCGCGGTGCTGGGCCTGGGCGGAGGGAGTGAGGCCGCGGGCCTGCCCTGGACCTATGGAGACCTGCCGCGGCAACTGCCGCAGGGCTCCGCCTGGCGCCTGACCGGCGCCTATGACCCGGCGGCCGCGGCCCTCGGCTGGGACCTGGGCAGCTACGCCTTCGACGCCTATCGCAAGCCCGCGCGGGCGCCGGCCCGGCTGGCCCTGCCGGATGGGGGCGAGGAGGCGGCCGGCACCGCGCTGGTCATCCACTGGGTGCGGGACCTGATCAACACCCCGGCGGCCGATCTCGGCCCGTCCGAGCTGCTGGATGCCGCCGCCGCGCTGGCGGAAAGCGAGGGTGCCTCCTTCGAGCGGATCGGGGGCGAGGCGCTGCGCGCGGGCTTTCCCGCACTGCAGGCCGTGGGCGCCGGCAGCGATCGCGAGCCGGGCGTCGGGATGCTGCGCTGGGAGGGGAAGGCGGACGGGCCACTGGTCGTCCTCTGCGGCAAGGGCGTCTGCTTCGACACCGGCGGCCTTGATCTCAAGCCCGCCGCCGGGATGTTGCGCATGAAGAAGGACATGGCCGGGGCCGCGGTGGTGCTGGGCCTCTCGGCGCTGATCATCCGCTCGCGCCTGCCGGTCCGCCTGCTGACCCTGGTCGGGGCGGTGGAGAACAGTGTCTCGGCCGCCGCCTTCCGCCCCATGGACGTGCTGCGGACCCGGGCGGGGTTGCGAGTGGAGGTGGGCAACACGGACGCGGAAGGCCGCCTTGTCCTCTGCGACCTGCTTGCCTTTGCCGCGGAGCAGAACCCCGCGCTGGTCATGGACTGTGCCACCCTGACCGGCGCGGCGCGCGTGGCGCTGGGTCCCGACATGCCAGCGCTGTTCTGCAACGACGAGGCCTTGGCCAGCGGATTGCAGGCTGCCGGTGAGCGTGTCCACGACCCGCTCTGGCGTCTCCCGTTGCATTCAGGTTACGATTCGTGGTTGGACAGTTCCGTAGCAGACATCAACAACGTCGCCGGAAAGCCGATGGCCGGTGCCGTTGTTGCGGCCTTGTTCTTGCGCCGCTTCGTTCCCTCAACCATTCCTTGGGCTCATATTGATCTCTATGGATGGAACGATTCACATCGAGCGGGACGTCCCGAGGGAGGAGAGGCGCAGGCTCTTCGCGCCATGTATGCGGCTCTGACAGAGCTGCTACCCACACTGGTGCTCCATGGAAAAGAAACGAAGTCAGATTGAACACGTTCTTCCCGTGACGAAACGAGTCTGAGCGGGCAATCTGGAACCAAGGTCCGCGCGCGTCGTACGGGCCTGGCCTTGGGGGGAAGTCCTGGAACGACGCGGTCAAAATGAAATTTAAGAAAGGACAACAAGCGGCATGACACTTCAGAAGATGAGCTCGGATGAGCTGGTCGAGATTCTCCGCGACACCATCGTCGCGATGGTGCGGCGGGATGGGCCAGACCTGTCCGCGCGCCAGCTCGGCGTCTTCCTGACCACCTATCTGGCCGATGGCCCGCACACCGTTCGCGGCCTCGCCGCCTCGCTGAACGTCTCGAAGCCTGCCATCACCCGCGCCCTGGACCGCCTGGGCGAGCTGGACCTGACCCGTCGCAAGACGGACCCGCAGGACCGCCGCAGCGTGCTGGTGCAGCGGACCATGAAGGGCTCCACCCTGTTGCGCGACCTCTCCGCGATCATGGGCGAGGCAGCCCAGGCGGCCGGCGGACCCGCCCTGGCGGAACCCGCGAACTACGAGACCCCGGCCAAGGCGGCCGTCTGACCGGACCACCCCTGACCCTGGCCTCCGGGCCTCGGGACCGGCAGGATACGCGGCGGCGATCGCCGCCCGTGCCTGCCGGTGGGCCGGATAGCCAGGCCCGCTGTCCCGCTCTGTATCAGGCCACCCCGGACGTTTCGTGCATGTCCAGCGCGGCTGCCATCAGCCGGCGCGTATAGGCCTCCCGCGGTGCGGCGAGGATCTGGCGGGTCTCCCCCGTCTCCACCACCCTCCCCCCCTGCATCACCATGATCCGGTGCGCCATGGCGCGCACGACCCGCAGGTCGTGGCTGATGAACAGATAGGCCAGCCCATGCTTGGCCTGGAGCGTCCGCAGCAGATCCACGATCTGCGCCTGCACGGAGACGTCGAGCGCGCTGGTCGGCTCGTCCAGCACCACCAGCTTCGGGTTCAGCACCAGGGCGCGCGAGATCGAGATGCGCTGCCGCTGCCCGCCGGAGAATTCGTGCGGATAGCGCTCGGCCATCGAGGGATCGAGCCCGACCTCCTCCAGCACCCCGGCCACCCGGGCTTCACGCTCCGCCCGGGACAGGCCGGGCTCGTGCACCGCAAGACCTTCGCCCACGATCTCCTGGACGGTCATGCGCGGCGACAGGCTGCCGAAGGGGTCCTGGAAGACGATCTGCATGGAGCGCCGCAACGGGCGCAGCGCCGACCGGCTCAGCCCGTCGATGCGCTTCCCCTCCAGCGACACCTCGCCCCGGCTGCCCTCCAACTGGAGCAGCGCCAGTCCCAGCGTGGTCTTGCCGCTGCCGCTCTCCCCCACCACGCCGACCGTCTCGCCCCGGTGGATGTCGAGGGAGACGCCGTCCACCGCCTTCACCTCCGCCACCACCCGGCGCATCACTCCCCGGCGGACGGGGAAGCTGACCCGGATGTCGCGCGCCGTCAGCACCGTGGGCGCCCCTTCCGGCGGGAGCGGCGCCACGCCACGCGGCTGGGCGGCGAGCAGCATCCGCGTATAGGGGTGCTGCGGGTCGGCCAGCACCTCGGCCACCGGCCCCTGTTCCACCGCCTGGCCGTCGCGCATCACCACCACCCGGTTGGCATGGGCGCGCACGATCGACAGGTCGTGGGTGATGAGCAGCATCCCCATCCGCCCGCCCCGCTTCAGCCCGTCCAGCAGGTCGAGGATCTGCGCCTGGATGGTCACGTCGAGCGCCGTGGTCGGCTCGTCCGCGATCAGCAGCTTCGGGTCGTTGGCCAGCGCGATGGCGATCATCACCCGCTGCCGCTGCCCACCCGAGAGCTGGTGCGGATAGGCATCCAGCCGGTCGGCCAGGATGGAGAGCCCCGCCCGTTCCAGCAGCCGCGTCACCTCGGCCTTCAGCGCCGCGCCGCGGACGGGGCGGTGCAGGGTGATCGCCTCGGACACCTGGCGCCCGATGCTGTGCAGCGGGTTCAGCGAGGTCATCGGCTCCTGGAACACCATCCCCGCCACGCCGCCGCGCAGCCGGCGCAACGCTGGCTCCGGGGCGGAGAGCACCTCCACCCCGTCCAGCACGATCCGGCCGGCGGGATTGCTGCCCCCTACCGTCAGCAGCCGCAGGCAGGAGAGGGCGGTGACGCTCTTGCCCGAGCCGCTCTCGCCCACCAGGGCGACGGTCTCGCCCGGATCGACAGTAAAGGAGACGTCGCGCACCACCTCCCGCCCGCGGAAGGCGACGCGCAGCCCCTCCACCTCCAGCACGGGTGCCATCAGCCGCGTCCTCCCGGAAGCTTGCGCGGGTCGAAGGCGTCGCGCACCGCCTCGCCGATGAAGATCAGCAGGGTCAGCGTGCCCCCGAGCACGAGGAAGGCCGTCATCCCCAGCCAGGGGGCCTGGAGGTTGTTTTTGGCCTGCGCCACCAGCTCCCCCAGCGAGGGCGAGCCGGGCGGCAGGCCGAAGCCCAGGAAGTCCAGGCTGGCCAGCACGGTGACGCTGCCCGAGAGGATGAAGGGCAGCAGCGTCAGTGTCGCGACCATGGCGTTGGGCAGGATGTGGCGCAGCATCAGCCGGGAATCCGCCACCCCCAGCGCCTTGGCGGCGCGCACGTAGTCGAGGTTGCGGCCGCGCAGGAACTCCGCCCGCACCACGCCCGTCAGGCTCATCCAGGAGAAGAGCAGCAGGAACACCAGCAGGGTCCAGAAGCCCGGCTCGATCACGCTGGCCAGGATGATGAGCAGGAAGAGCTGCGGCATCCCCGACCAGACCTCGATGAAGCGTTGCAGCCCCAGATCGACCCAGCCGCCGTAGTACCCCTGCACCGCCCCCGCCGCGATGCCGATCACCGAGGAGACCAGCGTCAGCGCCAGCCCGAACAGCACGGAGATGCGGAAGCCCCAGATCACCCGCGCCAGCACGTCCCGCGCCTGGTCGTCCGTCCCCAGCGGGTTCCGCGCGCTGGGCGCCGAAGGGGCCGGCACGCCCAGGTCGCGCACCACCGTGTCGAAGCGATAGGGCACCGCCGGCCAGACGGCCCAGCCGCGCTTCTCCACCTCGGCCAGCAGCACCGGGTCGCGCCAGTCGGCGGTGGTGGGGAAGCCGTCGGAGAGGATGTCGCTCTCGGCATAGTCGGTCAGCACGGGGAAGAACCACTGCCCCTCCACCCGCGCCACGATCGGCCGGTCGTTCGCCAGCACCTCGGCGAAGAGGGTGACTACGAACAGCAGCCCGAACAGCCAGAGCGAGACATAGCCCCGCCGGTTCGCCCGGAAATTCGCCCAGCGTCGCCGGTTGAGCGGGCTCATGCGCGGCGTCGTCCCTGGCCCACCCCCGGGGGGAGGCGCCGCCTCCCCCTCTCGACCCCCTCCGCCGGGGCCACAGCCGGGCCCCGGACCCCGGCGGGAGTCTGGTGCCGGGTGGGTGCCGTCAGCCTTCGGTCGAATCCGTTTGGAGCGCGGACGGGCAGGGCGCCAGCCGAATCGGGAAAGGCGTCAGCGCAGACGGACACCTTTCCCGCCGGAGGTCCAAGACCTCCGGCGCCGCGACCCCGTATCAGGCTGTCCCCGGCAGACTCCCCGGGTCCAGGGCACGCAGTGTCCTGGCGGATAGGGGGGGCCGGGGGGAAAGGCGGAGCCTTCCCCCCCGGGGACCGGCCACTGGAGCGATCCCGCCTCACCGTCGCGCCTCGAAGTCGATGCGGGGGTCCACCAGGGTGTAGGCGAAGTCGCCGACGATCTGCATGACGAGGCCGAGCAGGGTGAAGATGTAGAGGGTGGCGAACATCACCGGGTAGTCGCGGCGGATGGCCGATTCGAAGCCCAGCAGCCCGAGGCCGTCGAGCGAGAAGACGATCTCCACCAGCAGGGCCCCCGTGAACAGGATGCCGATGAAGGCCGAGGGGAAGCCCGCGATGATGAGCAGCATCGCGTTGCGGAAGACGTGGCCGTAGAGCACGCGGTGCTCGCCCGCGCCCTTGGCGCGGGCCGTGAGGACGTACTGCTTGCCGATCTCGTCCATGAAGGAGTTCTTGGTCAGCATCACCAGCCCGGCGAAGCCGCCCACCACCAGGGCCAGGGTGGGCAGCACCATGTGCCAGGCATAGTCCAGCGCCCGTTCCCAGAAGGGCCACAGTTCCGAGCCGGAGGAGGTGAGGCCGCGCAGCGGGAACCACTGCACGAAGGAGCCGCCGGCGAAGATCACCACCAGCAGGATGGCGAAGAGGAAGCCGGGGATGGCGTAGCCGACCAGCACCACGCCCGAGGTCCAGGCGTCGAAGGCGGTGCCGTCCCGCACCGCCTTGCGGATGCCGAGCGGGATGGAGATCAGGTAGATGATCAGCGTGGACCACAGGCCGAGGCTGATGGAGACGGGCATCCGCTCCACGATCAGGTCGATCACCGGGCGGCCGCGGAACAGGCTCTGCCCGAAGTCGAAGCGCAGGTAGCCGCTCAGCATCTCGAAGAAGCGGACATGCGCCGGCTTGTCGAAGCCGAAGGTGCGCTCGATGTCGCGCACGATGGCCGGGTCCAGCCCGCGCGCGCCGCGATAGGTACCGACGGCGCCGCCCTCGCCGCCGCTCCCGCCCTGGGATTGTGGTGCCTGAGCCGCACCCTGGCCCTCTCCGGTCAGGCGGCCGAGCGTGCTGCCGCCCTGGCCGCGCAGCTCGGCGATCATCTGTTCCACCGGGCCGCCGGGGGCGAACTGGATGACGACGAAGTTGATCAGGATGATGCCGAACAGCGTCGGCACCACCAGCAGCAACCGGCGGAGGAGGTAGGCGGCCACGGGCGCGCGTCAGGCCGGGCTGCGCCGTGCCTCGGCCAGGGCGCGGTCGCGCGCCGGGTCCACCCACCAGCTGTCGAAGCCCAGGCCGTAGCGTGGGTTGCGCTCCGGCCGGCCGAGCCGGTCCCACCAAGCGATGCGGAACGTCCGGCTGTGCCAGTGCGGGATGACGATGTGGCTCCACAGCAGCACGCGGTCGAGCGCGTGGGTGCGCTGGATCAGCTCCTCCCGGTCCGGGGCGTTCACCACCAGCTCCACCAACGCGTCCACCACCGGGTCGGACAGGCCGATGGTGTTGCGGCTGCCCGGCTCCTTCGCCTTCTCGCTGGTCCAGAAGTCGCGCTGCTCGTTGCCGGGCGAGAGGCTCTGGCCGAAGAGCTCCGTGGTCATGTCGTAGTCGAAGGCGTCCATCCGCACCTGGTACTGCGCCGGGTCCACGGTGCGGGCGCGGGCCTCGATACCCAGGCGTTGGAGGGACTGGATGTAGGGCAGGGCGATGCGCTCATAGGTCGGCCCGTTCAGCAGGATCTCGAAGCTGAAGGGCTGGCCCTGGGCGTTGACCATCTTGCGGTCGCGAATCGCCCAGCCCGCCTCCCGCAGCAGCTCCAGGGCGCGGCGGGCATTGTCGCGGTTGTTGCCGCTGCCGTCGGTGACGGGGACGGCGAAGGGCTTCGTGAACAGCTCGTCCGGAATCTTGCCCCGGAACCCTTCCAGGATATCCTTCTCCCGTCCCTGCGGCAGGCCGGAGGAGGCGAGCTCCGAATTCGAGAAGAACGAGGTCGTCCGCGCGTAGGAGCCGTAGAACAGGTTCGCGTTCATCCACTCGAAGTCGAAGACCAGCCCCAGCGCCTCCCGCGTGCGGCGATCGGCGAAGATCGGGCGGCGCAGGTTCATCGCGAAGCCCTGCATCCCCGTCGGCAGCTCGTGGCGCAGCTCGTCGCGCTTCACCCAGCCGCGCCGAACGGCGGGGAAGTCGTAGGCGGTGGCCCAGTCCTTCGCCACGTTCTCCGTGCGGAAGTCGATCTGCCCCGCCTTGAACGCCTCCAGCGCGACGGTGGTGTCGCGGAAGTACTCGTAGCGCATGGCGTCGAAGTTGTTGGTGCCGCGCATGGTCGGCAGGTCGCGGCCCCAGTAGTCGGCCACGCGGCGGTAGACGACGCTGCGCCCCGGCTCGAACCGCTCGATGCGATAGGGGCCGGAGCCCAGCGGCGGTTCCAGCGAGGGTTGGGCGAAGTCCCGCCCCTCCCACCAGTGCTTCGGCAGCACGGGCATCTGGCCGAGGATCAGCGCCAGCTCCCGGTTCTCGCCATTGCGGAAGCGGAAGACGGCGCGGCGCGGGCCTTCCGCCACCACCTCCGTCACGTCGCCCCAATAGGCCCGGTAGAAGGGCCGGCCCTTCTCGCGCAGGGTGTTGAAGGTCCAGACCACGTCCTCGGCGGTGACGGGGCGGCCGTCATGCCAGCGCGCCTGCTCCCGCAGCTCGAAGGCCACCCAGAGGTTGTCGGCCGGGACCTCGATGGCGGCGACGAGGTGGCCGTATTCCGTGCTGGCCTCGTCCGCCGATTCCCGCAGCAGCGTGTCGAACAGCAGCGGCACGCCCACGGCCGGGGTGCCGCGCAGGATGTAGGGGTTGAAGCTGTCGAAGGAGCCGAGCGCGGTCATGGCGACCTCGCCCCCCTTCGGCGCGTCGGGGTTCACCCAGGGCCAGTGCGGGAAATCGGCCGGCAGGGCCGGATCGCCCAGCAGCGAGAGGGCATGGGTCCGCCGCGTGGCCGGTGCCTGGGCCGCAGCGCGTCGCGCGAGCGGCGGCAGGCCGGCGAGGAAGGTGGTGGCGAGGCTGGCGGCCAGCAGGTCTCGTCGGTGCATGGCGGCAGCATGGGGGCGGAGTCGCTTCGCCTCAACCACCCATGGCCAGATCGCAACCGGTTGTCACCGGCCGGTACATGCGGTCAGCGGGCTCGGACGGCTCGGTCCGGCAGGCCGGGGTCGAAGGCGAGGCCGTCCCCCAATGCCTGGAGGGGAATAGGCGGCCGGGGCGACAGGGCGACTGCCGCTTGCGGGTGCCAGGGCCCTGGCCGTCGCTCTCGCCGATGGTCGCCTGGTGGGTGCTGAAGTTGCGGGCGCATCTCAGCGCGTCCCGCAGGCCGCGGCGAGGGCGGCGATGCCGCTCCGGGCCCCGGCCAGAGGGATGGACTCGGTCGTCCCGGACAGGGTCACGCGCAGCGTCTCGCCCGACAGCACGCGCAGCAGTTCGGGCGTCAGCGGCACGCTGGCATCGAGGACGACCTGGTCGCCCAGTTCCTGGACCTGTGCCCGCATCGGCACGGATGCCTGCCCGCCCTCCGAGGCGAAGCGGACCGTCGCCCGCATGCCCCCCCGTACCCGGTCCCGGTCATCCTGGTAGCGCAGCGAGAAGCCCCGGCTGCGGGTGTCGCAAAGCAGGAGAAGGCTCTGATCGCTGCTCTCCGGCACCTCATAGGCCAGGTAGATCCTCCCCTCGCCGCTGCGCTGCTCCCATCGCATCGCATCCTGCGCCGGGGCGGGCGGGGAAAGGGCGAGGCCGGATATCAGAAGAGCGGCGGTGCCGAGCCGTGTCCTGAACCACATGTCCTGCCTTCCCCTCCGCGACGTGGCGCGCCGTCGTTATCCGCAAGCGGGCGGGCAGGGAAAGGCATGCCGGATCAAGATCGCCGGAACCGGTGGCCCTGGCGCGGGGTGACGGTGCTGCGCCGAACGGTTCCGGCCTCAGCCCGCCTTGCCATCCCGCAGGATGCGTCGGGCCGGGCCGAGCAGCGCTCGGTCGCCCACGGCCATTACCGTGCCGTCGCTCTCCAGGGTCAGGGGCTTGCCGTCCCAGTCGGTGACGGCGCCGCCCGCCCCCTCGACCACCGGTACCAGGGCGGCCCAGTCCCAGGGCTTCATGGTCGAATCGACCACCAGGTCGACCAGCCCCAGGGCGAGCAGGCCATAGCTGTAGCAGTCGCCACCCCAGGTCACCCGGCGCACGGCGCCGCACAGCGCGTCACGGGCGGCGTACTCCTCCGGCCGGAAGATCGCCGGGCTGGTGCAGGACAGCTCGGCCGCGGCCAGGTCGGGGCAGGGCCGGCAGCCCGGCGTGCCGCCGAAGGGACCAGTGAAGCGGGTGGGTTCGCCGGCCACGCCCAGCCAGCGCTCGCCGGTCGCCGGCTGGTCGATGACGCCCAGCACCGGCTTCCCCCGGTGCAGCAGCCCGATCAGCGTGCCGAACAGGGGGCGGCCGGTGACGAAGGCCCGCGTCCCGTCGATCGGGTCCAGCACCCAGACCCATTCGGCCTCCGGACGCACGGAGCCGTGCTCCTCCCCAATCACGCCATGATCCGGGAAGGCGCCGAGCAGATGCTCGCGCAGCGCCCATTCGGCGGCGCGGTCGGCCTCGGTCACGGGGGAGGCGTCGCCCTTGGCCTCGACCAGCAGGGCGGAACGGAACAGGGGGCGGATGACCGCCCCCGCGAGGTCGGCGGCCGCCTCGGCGACCGCCGCGTATCCGGCCGGCAGGCTCAGGGCAGCGGCGGCGCGCTGGGGCTGATGGACCGCAGGTAGGCGATCACGTCCGCCCGCTGCTGCGCCGCGTTCAGGCCGGCATAGGCCATGCGGGTGCCGGGCATCGCCTTGGCCGGGGAGCTGATGAAGCGGTTCAGCTCCTCGTAGCCCCAGGCGTGGTCCGCCTGGGCCTTGTTGGCGTTGGAGTAGTTGAAGCCCGCGACCGCCGCGTGCTGGCGACCCACGACCCCGTGCAGGTTCGGCCCGACGCCGTTGCGCCCGCCCTCGTCGAAGGTGTGGCAGGCGGCGCACTGGCGCTGCACCAGGGTGCGGCCGTTGTCGGGATTGGCGCTGGCCAGCAGCGGGGCGATCGGCTCGACCTCATAGGGCGCGGGCGCCGCCGCCGGACCGGCGGCCGGCGCATCGCCCACCTGGATCGCGCTGGTCTCCAGCCGGTGCGGGTGCACCACCAGCCCGCCCACGAATCCGGCCACCATGAAGGTGATGCCGGCGGTCAGCACCGCCGCGAACGCCTTGTTAGCCTCCAGGCTCATACGACCCGTTCCATTCCTCGCCCGCGGGACCGCGCGGCCTGATCTGCATTCCCGGAAGTGGCGCCCGGACGGCACGTTTGCGCCGCCTCGCCGGCTCCACTAGAACCGGCGCGACCATAATGATGCGACGCCAGTCCCACAACCCGTGCGCCCCCTCGTCCTGATCCCCGCCCGGATGGCCTCCACCCGGCTGCCCGACAAGCCGCTCGCCGACATCCACGGCAAGCCGATGATCGTCCACGTCCTCGACCGCGCGCGGGAGGCCGGGATCGGCCCCGTCGCCGTCGCCTGCGCCGACGCCCCGGTGGCGGAGGTGGTGCGCGCCGCCGGCGGCACCGCCGTGCTGGTGCCCGACGACGTGCCCTCCGGCACGGACCGGATCAACCTGGCGCTGGCCGCGCTCGATCCGGTGCAGGAGCACGACGTGGTGGTGAACCTGCAGGGCGACCTGCCGACCCTGCCACCGGAGCAGCTCCGCGCCGTGCTGGGCCCGCTGGCCAACCCGGCGGTGGAGATCGCGACCATCGTCGCCCCGATCACCACGCCGGAGGAGGCGCGGACGGACAGCGTGGTGAAGTGCGCCTGCGCCTTCCCGCCCGGGGCGGCGGTGGCGCCGGCGCTGTACTTCTCCCGCCTGCCGGTGCCCTGGGGCGAGGGGCCGCTGTGGCACCACATTGGCGTCTATGCCTATCGCCGCGCGGCGCTGGCCCGCTTCGTCGCCCTGCCGGCCAGCGCGCTGGAGGGCCGCGAGAAGCTGGAGCAACTCCGTGCCCTGGAGGCGGGGATGCGGATCGCCGTCGCGCGGGTGGACCACGCCCCCTTCGGCGTGGACACCCCGGCCGACCTGGAACGCGCCCGGGCTATGCTGGCCCCGGTGCGGACGCCCGGCGTGCAGGGGAGCGCGCGGCGATGAGCGGGGTGATCGCCTTCCAGGGCCTGCCCGGCGCATATTCCGACCTCGCCTGCCGGGCCGCCTATCCCGGCTGGACCACGCTGCCCTGCCCCTCCTTCGAGGCGGCGATGGCAGCGGTGCGCGAGGGACAGGCGGAGCTGGCCATGCTCCCCTGCGAGAACAGCCTCGCCGGCCGGGTGCCCGACATCCACCGCCTGCTGCCCGATTCGGGGCTGCACGTGGTGGGCGAGCATTTCGAGCGGGTGGAGCACTGCCTGATGGCCCCGGCGGGTGCCACGCTCGCCACGCTGAAGCGCCTGCACAGCCACCCCGTCGCCCTGGGCCAGGTGCTGAACCTGATCCGCGACACGGGGATGCAGCCGGTGATCGAGGCGGACACGGCCGGCGCCGCCCATATCGTCGCGGGGATCGGCGGGGTGGAGGACGCGGCCGTCGCCTCCGCCCTGGCGGCCGAGACCTACGGTCTGGCCATCCTGCGCCGCAACGTCGAGGACGCGGAGCACAACACCACCCGCTTCTACGTCATGTCGCGCGAGGCGCGGATGCCGGAGGGCGAGGATTGCGTCACCACCTTCGTCTTCCGCACCCGCTCCGTCCCCGCCGCGCTGTACAAGGCGCTGGGCGGGTTCGCGACCAACGGCGTGAACATGACGAAGCTCGAATCCTACATGCTGGACGGGCACTTCTCCGCGACGCAGTTCCTCTGCGACGTGGACGGGCGCGCCGACAGCCCCGCCCTGGAACGCGCCTTCGAGGAGTTGCGCTTCTTCTCCCGCGGGATGCGGGTGCTCGGGACCTACCCGGCCCATCCCTACCGGCACAGCCAGGGCGGGGACTGACGCAGGCGGCCCGCCGCACCGGGTGATCGCGGCGCGCCCGTTCCCCGGAGGCAAGGCTCTGCCTCGCCCCCGATACCCCCACTCCGCCAGGACTCTTCGAGCCCTGGACCCGGTTGGCGCTGCCGCGGGACAGCCGGTGACGGGGTCACGTCGCCAAGGCGCCAAGCGCCTCGGCGGGCACGGCCTCCGCGCTCGCTGACCCCCCATGGGGTTTTTCCGGATTCTCGCCCGCCCGCGCGCCGTCAGGGTTCGCCCACGGGATGACGTCTGCCGGACAGCACCAGACTTCCAGCGGGGGCCGGGGCCAGCTTGTGGCTCCAGCGGAGGGGGAAGGGGGGAGACAGAGCCTCCGCCGGGGGGGCCGTTGCAACGCCAGACCCGCGCGGCCAGCCGGCGAAGTCCATGCGTCGTACGAAGCCGCCCTGGCGGCCACCGCCGGGTGCTTGCGCCGCGGCGCACATTCCGTTCTCTATGGGGGCATACGACGTTCCGGAGAGGAAATGCCCATGAACCGTCGCGCCCTGTTCGGCGCCGCGGCCGCCGCCGCGCCCGTCGCGCTTGCCGCCCCTGCCATCGCCCAGACCACGCCGGAGGTCCGCTGGCGGCTGACCTCCTCCTTTCCCAAGAATCTGGACATCCTGTTCTCGACGCCGGAGCTGATCGCCAAGCGCGTCGCGGCGCTGACGGACAACAAGTTCCAGATCCGGGTCTTCGCGGCGGGCGAGATCGTGGGCGGGCTGCAGGCGCTGGACGCGGTGCAGGCGGGCACGATCGAGGCGGCGCACACCGCCTCCTACTACTACGTGGGCAAGGACGCGGCCTTCTCCTTCTTCACCGCGCTGCCCTTCGGCCTGACCCAGCGGCAGATGACCGCCTGGCTGCGGCATGGCGGCGGCAACGAGCTCGCGAACGAGCTGTTCAAGGACTATAACATCATCGGCTTCCCCAGCGGCGACACCGGGGCCCAGATGGGCGGCTGGTTCCGCAAGGAGATCAAGTCGGTCGACGACCTGAAGGGCCTGAAGTTCCGCGTCGCCGGGATCGCGGGCGAGATCTTCGCGCGGCTGGGATCGGTTCCGACCCAGGTGGCGGCGGGCGACATCTACCCCTCGCTGGAGCGCGGCACGCTGGACGCCGTGGAGTTCGTCGGGCCCCACGACGACGAGAAGCTCGGCTTCGTCCGCGTCGCGCCTTTCTACTACTACCCCGGCTTCTTCGAGCCGAGCGCGCGGCTGCACACCCTGGTCAACCTCCGCGCCTGGGAGAGCCTGCCGGAACTGTACAAGCAGGCGCTCCAGGTCGCCTGCCTGGAGCAGGATTCGGAGATGACCAGCCGCTACGACAACTCCAACCCCCAGGCGCTGCGCCGGCTGGTGGCGGCGGGCGCGCAGCTGCGCGGCTATCCCCGCCCCGTGCTGGAGGCGGCCTGGAAGGCGGCCAATACCGTCTACGAGGAGACGGCGCAGAAGAACGAGAAGTTCCGCAAGGTGCTGGAATCCTACCGTCGCTACCGTGACGAACAATTCACCTGGTTCCGCGTGGCGGAGAACTCTTTCGACAACTTCGCCTTCACGGCATCGCATACGGTCCGCTGATCCGGACCCGGGGGCACGGCCACGCCGTGCCCCCGCCCGCATGACGAATTGGACAGGCAGGCCGTGCGTCCCGGTGGCGGCGCGCGGCCTGTCCCGTGGCTGTGGCCCACCGGACACTCGCCACCCCCGGTGGCGCGGGCTATCAGGAAGCCCCGATCCCGCGCGGAAACCACGACACGATGGATATCGCCGCTCTCTTCTCCGCCCTCCTGATGGGGGTGGTGGAAGGGCTTACCGAATTCCTGCCCATCTCCTCGACGGGCCACCTGATCCTGCTCAGCGAGCTGATCGGCTTCGAAGGCCCCCCGGGGAAGACCTTCGAGATCAGCATCCAGCTCGGCGCCATCCTGGCCGTCATCTGGGTCTATCGCGGCGACCTGATCGCGATCGCCCGCGGCATGTGGACACCCCGGACGCGCGAGCGCTACGTGGCGGTGAACCTGCTGCTCGCCTTCCTGCCCGCCCTCATCCTGGGCGCGACGCTGCACAAGACCATCACCACCCTGTTGTTCAATCCCTGGGTGGTGGCCACGGCGCTGATCCTGGGCGGCGTCGCCCTGATCGTCATCGAGCGCACCCGCCCCGCTCCGAAGATCGGCTCCATCCCGGAAATCGGCCCGCTGGCCGCCTTCCTGATCGGTTTCGGCCAGGTGCTGGCGATGATCCCCGGCACCAGCCGCTCCGGTGCCACCATCATCGGCGCCCTGCTGCTGGGGGTGGAGCGCAAGGCGGCGGCCGAGTTCTCCTTCCTGCTGGCCATCCCGACCATGATCGCGGCCACCACCTACAGCCTGTGGAAGGCCCGCGGCGAGCTGCACCTGGACGATCTGGGGCAGATCACCCTGGGCTTCTTCGCGGCCTTCGTGGTCGGCCTGGCCGTGGTTCGCTGGGTGCTGCGCCACATCAGCCGCATGGGCTTCGAGCCCTTCGGCTGGTACCGCATCGCCCTGGGCGGAATCGTGTTAGTGTGGCTGGTGCTCCGCTAGGGATCCGCACGCGCCGGTAGCGCGGAGCATCGACACAGGAGGACCCCCGTGCCGCGCCTAGCCGTCTCCGCCGTCCTGGCCCTCCTCCTCCCCGCTGCCGCCTGGGCACAGACCTGGCCGAACGAGGTCGGCCCCGGCGGCGACGCCTTGCGCCAGACCATCACCACGCTGGACCGCTTCCTGGCCTCCCCGGCCACGTCCCAGGCGATGCCCGGCGGCGCCCGCAGCGCACCCGTCCCGATCCTCGACTGGGCCCCGCCCCCTGCCATGGTCCCGGCCCCGCCCCCGGTCCGCCGAGCCTCCGCCGCACCGGCCCGGCGCGTGGCGCGCCGCACGACGCCGGCGCCTGCCCCGACGGTGGCGACGGTGGAAACCCAGTGGCTGGAGCGTCGCATGGCCGAGCGCGAACAGCAGCTGAGCGAGTTGCAGCGTCAGGTCGAGGCCGACCGTCGCACCTTGCAAACCCAGCGCTCGGCCGCGGCCACCTCCCCGCTGCCCGCAGCCGCCCCGCCTGTGGCCGCATCGACACCGCCTCCCGCCGCGGCTCCGGCTTCCCTGCCTCCTAATCCCTGAGGCACTGCCCGCTGAAAGGCGCGGGCGTGCGCTGTGGGGCGAGGTGGGGTGCTGTCCCGCCCACTCCCCGGACCGCCCTGCGGAGAGTTGGCTCCGTCCCGCTGTGGCGAAGCCGGCAGGCTGAACCTGAAGACGAGGCAAGGCGCCGGGGCGAAGGCAAAGACCGTGCGTGCCGGCGCCTCGGTGTCCCCGCCGGGCGTGGGCCGCCTGCCTTATACGAACGAGGAACTGCCCTGACCGGTCGTGCCGTGGTGTTCAGGCGGCGGACCTGGAGGGGACGCCGGCCTGCGGCATCGACGCCGTGCGTCGATCCCCGTCCCGGACCCTCCCCTGCCGGGGCCACGAGCGGGCCCCGGACCCCGCTGGGAGTTGGCTCTTCGCGGCTGCCGTCAGCCTGCGGGCTGAACCCTGACGGAGCTCGGACAGGCGGGACTCTGAAAAAATCAGGAGGCGTCAGCGAGTGCTGTGGCCGTACTCGCCGAGGAGCCATGCTCCTCGGCGCCTCGACCCCGTCGCAGTCATCCGCGCGGCAGCGCCGATCGGGTCCAGGGCCCGCAGGGTCCTGGCGGAGTGGGGGTACGGGGGCGAGGCAGAGCCTTGCCCCCGGGCCACGGACACCACCCCGGCAGGTGTCAACGCATCATGCCGTGCGGATCAGTTCGCAGGCTGACCCCAATCAGGCGGAGCCAGACTTCTGCCGTGGTGCGGGCGTCGGCTTGCCCCCGGCGGAGGGGGGGCGACGGCGGATGCCAGCGCCACCCCGCAGTGATGTCGTCAGGCCGGGACCGGTTCGCGGCCGAAGGAGCGGACACCCATCTCGGCCATGGTCTCGGCCAGGGCCTCCATGGCGCGAGCGATGTCGTCGGGGGTGACGACACCGATGCAGGCGATGCGGAAGGTGTTCGCGGCCGCCAGCCGGCCCGGGAAGATGATGAAGCCGCGCGCCTTCATCCCCGCATAGAGCCTGGCGAAGCTGTAGTTCTCGTCCTGCGGCTCGTGGAAGGTCGCCACGATGGGCGAGGCCACGGCGTCATCCAGCAGGGTGCGAAAGCCCATCTGCCGCATCCCGTCCACCAGCCGTCGCCAGGAGGCGCGGTAGCGGGCTTGCCGCCCCGCGATGCCGCCCTCCTCCGCATGCTCCTTCAGGGCCTGGGAGAAGGCGAGGATCAGGTGTGTCGCCGGGGTGAAGCGGAAATGGTTGGTCCGCTCGATGTGCTGGTACTGGTCCCACAGGTCGAGCGAGAGGGACGGCGAGTTGCCCTGGCTTTCCTCCAGCACCGTGCGCTTGGCGATTACCCAGGCGATGCCCGGCGGCGCCTGGATGCCCTTGTTCGCCGAGAGCACCACAGCGTCGTAGGACAGCGCCTTCGCGTCCAGCTCCATGATGCCGAAGGAGGCGACGGCATCAATCAGCAGCCCCACGCCGCGCCGGCGGCAGACGGCGGCGATCTCTGCCACCGGATTCAGGATGCCGGTGGAGGTCTCGCAATGCACCACCATGACGTGGGTGATGGCCGGGTCGGCGGCCAGCGCCTCCTCGAACTGCTCCGCCGTCGGCGGGGTGAAGGGCGCGGTGCGGAAGGAGGCGTAGGGGATGCGCAGGTGGCGCGCGATGTCCACGATGCGGTCGCCGTAGACGCCGTTGGTATGGACCAGAAGCTTGCCGTCGCGCGGCACCAGCGTGCCGATCGCCGCCTCGTTGGCATAGGTGCCGCTGCCCACGATCGGAACCGCCGTGTGGCTGCCATGGCCGTTCACCAGGTCCAGCAGGGTGCTGCGGCAATGCCTGATCTTTTCGACCATCACCTCCTCGCCGGAGGCGTAGTCGTGCAGCATCGCCTCCTTCACCGTGCGGCTCAGGCTGCACGGCCCCGGCGTCAGCAGCAGCGGCTCGTCGGCGATATCCTGGGTCATGTCCGGGCTCCCTGGGGCGGTGGTGGCTGTGCGGCGTGCATGGGCGTGTCGAGGGGCGGCCTCGGCACGCAGGCTCCTGTCAGGACGGTGCGTCACCGGCGACGGGCTCGCCCGCCGCGTCGTACAGGTGACACACGACCTGGCGCCTCTCTCCGTCCACGCGCAGCACCGGGACGTCCTGCGAACAGCGCGCGAAGGCGCTGGGGCAGCGCGTGTGGAAGGGGCAGCCGGAGGGCACGCGCATCGGGCTCGGCAACTCGCCGCTGAGGGCGGCGACGGTCGAGCGCCGCGAGGCTCCCGCCTCCAGGCGCGGCGCCGCGCGCAGCAGTGCCCGGGTATAGGGGTGCTTCGGCCGGTCGAAGATGGCGTCGGCCGGCCCCAGCTCCACCACCCGGCCCAGATACATCACCGCGACCTGGTGGGCGAGGTGCCGCACCACGCGCAGGTCGTGCGAGACGAAGAGGATGGAGAGGTTCAGCCGCTCCTGCATGTCCAGCAGCAGGTTCAGGATCTGCGCCTGCACGGAGACGTCGAGCGCCGAGACGATCTCGTCCGCGATCAGCACCTCGGGCTCCACCGCGAGCGCGCGGGCGATGGCGATGCGCTGGCGCTGCCCGCCCGAGAACTCATGCGGCAGCCGGCCCGCGGCATCGGCCGGCAGGCGTACCAGGGACAGCAGCTCCGCCACGCGCCCCGCGATCCCGGCCGGGGGCACCATGCGGTGGACGCGCAGCGCCTCGGCCAGCGTCTCGCCCACCGTCATGCGCGGGTTCAGCGAGCCGTAGGGGTCCTGGAACACCATCTGGACCCGGCGGTTGAAGCGGCGCAGCGCCTCGCCCGCCAGGCGACGGACATCCTGCCCCTCGAAGTCGATCTGTCCGGAATCGAGGTCGATCAGCCGCACCAGGGCACGGGCCAGGGTGGACTTGCCGCAGCCGGATTCTCCCACCACCGCCAGCGTCTCGCCCCGGTTGAGGGCGATGCTGACGCCGGCCAGGGCGCGGACCGCCGGGCCGGGCGCGCCGCGGATCACCTCGGCCAGGGAGCGGCGGCCCGGAAAGCTGCGCTCCAGGTCGTCGGCGCGGAGCAGGACCTCGCTCATGCCGCCTCCGGCGCTTCTTCGAGCAGCTCACGCGCCCGCACGCAGGCGGAATCCTGCCCCTCCGCGACTTCCAGCAGCGGCGGCTGCCCCGGGCGGCAGGCGGGCACCGCATAGGCGCAGCGCGGCAGGAAGCGGCAGCCCTGTGGCAGCGCCGCGGGATCGGGCGGCACGCCGGGGATGCCCTGGAGCCGCTGCCGCGCATGCGCCGCATCCGGCAGGGAGCGCAGCAGGCCCAGCGTGTAGGCATGCGACGGACGGGCGAAGAGCCGCTCCGTCGGCCCCGTCTCCATCACCCGCCCGGCATAGAGCACGGCGACCCGGTCGCAGGTGCCCGCCACCACGCCGAGATCGTGGGTGACCAGCACCACGCTCATCGCCAGCTCGTCCTTCAGCCGCAGCAGCAGCTTCAGGATCTGGTCCTGGATGGTGACGTCGAGCGCCGTGGTCGGCTCGTCGGCCAGGAGCAGCTTCGGGCCGGCGGCGAGCGCGATGGCGATCATCGCCCGCTGCCGCATGCCGCCCGAGAATTCATGCGGAAAGGCGCCCAGGCGCCGCGCCGCGTCGGGGATGCCGACCTGGTCCAGCAGCTCCACCGCCCGTCGGCGCGCGGCACCGCCGCGCAGCCCGAGATGCACGCCGAGGCTCTCGGTGATCTGCACGCCCACGGGGACCACGGGGTTCAGGGCCGTCATCGGCTCCTGGAAGATCATCGCGATGTCGCGGCCCCGCAGGGCGCGGATGCGCGGCTCGGGCAGGGTGACGAGGTCCTGCCCGTCCCACAGCGCCTGGCCGGTGACCCGGGCCGCGGGCGGCAGCAGCCGCAGCACCGCCCGCAGGGTGAGGCTCTTGCCGGAGCCGGATTCCCCGACCAGCCCCAGCACCTCGCCGCGCCCGACATCGAGGCTGACGCCGGAGACGGGGGTCACGCCCCCGACATGGACGGAGAGGTCGCGAAGGGAGAGGAGCGGTGTCACGCGCGGCGCCGCAGCCAGGCGGCCAGCCCGTCGCCGAACAGGCTGAAGCCCGTGCCGGCCAGCACGATGGCGATGCCGGGGAAGATCGACATCCACCAGGCCGTGGTCATGAAGTTCTTGCCGTCGGCGATCAGCACCCCCCATTCCGCCGTGGGTGGCTGCGCCCCCAGCCCCAGGTAGCCCAGGCTCGAACCCAGCAGGATCGCCAGCGACATGTCCGTCATCCAGTAGACGAGGATGGGGGAGACGGCGTTGGGCAGCAGGTGGCGGAAGATGATGCGGCCGCTGCCATAGCCCATCACCCGCCCCGCCGCCGCGTAGTCGCGCTTCTTCTGGGCGATGATCTCCGCCCGCATCAGCCGGGCATAGACGATCCAGCCGACCGCGGAGATGGCGATGTACATGTTGATCAGGCCGGGCCCCAGCACGGCGACGATGGCGATGACCAGCACCACGAAGGGGATGGTCACGATCACGTCCACCAGCCGCCGGAACAGCGCGTCCGGCCAGCCCCCGACATAGCCGATGACGCAGCCGGCGAGGGAGCCGAAGAGCGCCGGGAAGAGGGTGGCGAAGATGGCGATCTGCAGGTCCACCTGGGCCGCCCAGATGGTGCGCGACAGCACGTCGCGGCCGAAGTTGTCGGTGCCGAAGGGATGCGCCCAGCTCGGCGGCTGCATCAGCGCGACGTAGTCGAACTCCAGCGGGTCGTAGGGCGCGATCCATCCCGGCAGCAGGGCGCAGGCCAGGAAGATCAGGAGGATCGCCGCGCCCACCAGGCCGGAGGCCGGCAGCCGGGCGCGCTGCCGTGGCCGGGCCAGCACGGTCGCTTGATCCGCCACGGGGCGCCCCGTCACCGGGCGATCCGGGGCGAGGCGATCCGTCACGGGACGATCGGGGGCGGCGCCGTCCTGCATCGCCTGTGCCGGGGCGCCGCCGCTCATGTCCCCACCCTTGGGTCGAGCGCCGCCTGGACCGTGTCCAGCAGGAGGAAGACGAGGGAGACCAGCACCGCCAGCACCACCGTCAGCCCCTGCACCACGGCGTAGTCGCGTGCGAAGATGCTGTCGATCATCAGCCGGCCGATGCCGGGAATGGCGAAGACCGTCTCGGTGATGACCGCGCCGCCCACCAGCGTGCCGATATGCAGCCCCAGCAGGGTGACGGTGGAGACCCAGGCGTTGCGCAGCACATGCCGGCGCAGGATCAGGGAGCGCGGCAGGCCCTTGGCGGTGGCGAAGCCGACATACTCCGCATCCAGCACCTCGATCAGCGACTGGCGCAGGTTGCGCAGCAGGATGGCCGAGAGGGAGAGGGCGAGCGTGAGGGCCGGCAGGAACAGGTAGTAGAGGTTCTGGACGAAGCTCTCGCCGATCCCGCCCACCGGGAACCAGCGCAGCCCGGCGGCCAGGGTGATGAGCAGCACCAGGCCGATGTAGAAGACGGGCATGGAGACGCTGATCTGGGCGAAGACCCGGATCGCCGCATCCGCCCAGCCGTCGCGCCGCAGCGCCGACCAGAAGGCCAGCGGCACGGCGATGAGCAGGGCCAGGGTGGCGGCCATGCCGGTCAGCAGCAGCGTCACCGGCAGGTGGTCGGCGATCAGGCGGGTGACCGGCACGCGCATCATGATGGAATCGCCGAAGCGCAACGTCAGCAGGCGGATCAGGAAGTCCCAGAACTGCACCAGGATCGGCCGGTCCACGCCCAGCTGGACGCGCATCCGGGCGATGGATTCATCCGTCGCCCGCTCGCCCAGCATGACCAGCGCGGCATCGCCGGGCAGCAACCGCATCAGGCAGAAGACCAGCGCGGCCACCACCAGCACCGTGAAGGCGATCTGCAGGAGCCGGCGGCCCAGGATGCCGGCGAGGTGCATCCCGGCCGGCCCTCAGCCGTCCACCCAGGCGTTGAGGAAGATGTTGTTCCCCAGCGGGATCTGCACGAAGTCGTGGACCCGCTTGGTCATGGCGACGGGATAGGGGACCTCCATCCCGAAGATGTAGGGCGCCGCCGCCATGAAGCGCTGCTGGATGGTCCGGTACATCTCGCCGCGCTTGGCCGGGTCCATCTCCACCTCCGACTGCCGGAAGAGCTCGTTCGTCACCTCGTCGTTCCAGCCCGTGCGGTTGGATTGGCGCGTCGGGTAATAGGCCATGATCGAGGTGATCTGCTTCGGGTCGTTCAGGTCGTTGGTCCAGAGCGAGGTGCGCATCTGGAACCGATAGTTGTTGAAGCGATCCTGCCGGGTCGCATTCTCCAGCTGCTCGATCTTCAGCCGCACGCCGAGCTGGGACCACATCTGTTGCAGCGTGGCGAGCTTGGCCGCGTCGTCGGCGCTGCCGGCCAGCGCCATGCAGGTCACCTCGAAGCCGCCGTTGGGATAGCCCGCCTCGGCCATCAGCTGCTTCGCCTTGGCGAGGTTGTAGGGGTAGGCGGGCTCCGGCCCGTAGGCATGCGGCGTGGACATGGGCATGAAGCTGTGCTGCGGCGAGCCCACCCCATGCGTCACCACCTGGATCAGCGCCTGCTTGTTGGTGGCGTAGTTCAGCGCCTGGCGCACGCGCACGTCCGAGAGCGGGTTCTTGCTGCCGTCGCTCAGCGTCGGCCGGGTGTTGAGGGTGAAGTACTGCACCTGGGCCGCCGGGAAGAGCACCATGTTCAGCTTGGGATCGGCCTTCAGCTCCGCCACCCGGGCATAGGGCACGAATTCCGTCGCATCCACCTCGCCGGCGCGCAGCTTGAGGATGCGCGTGGCGTCGTCGGGGATGATGAGGAAGCGGATGGTGTCGAGGTAGGGCAGCGGCTGCCCGTCCTCGCCCTTCTTCCAGTAGTAGGGGTTGCGCTTCAGCACCATCTCGCTGTTGCGGCGCCAGCTCTCCAGCACGAAGGGGCCCGATCCCACCGGCTTCTCGGCGAAGGCCTTGGACTTCTCCGCCAGATTGGCGCCGGGCGCCGCCATCAGCAGCTTCTCCGACATGATGCCGGCGTTGAAGGTGGCCAGCGCCTGCAGGATGGCGGGGTCCGGCCGGGCCATGCGCAGGATGACGGTGTCGTCGCCCTGCGTCTCGATCTCCCCGATGGCGGCCAGCAGGAAGGCGAACTCCCCGCCCGTCTCCTTCCCCCGCGCCCGGTCCAGCGACCACTTCACGTCGCCGACGGTGATAGGCGAGCCGTCGGCGAAGCGGATGCCCGGGCGCATCTTGAAGGTGAGCGTGCGCCCTTCGTCGGAGAAGGCGTAGCTCTCGGCGAGGCCGGCCTGGGTGCCGCCCTTCCCGTCCAGCTCGGGCTGCAGCAGCGTGTCGTAGAGGTTCAGCGAGATCCAGATGTCCGCGTTCTGCGCGGTGTTGACGGGATCGAGGAAGATGCAGTCCGCATAGCGGGCGAAGGTCAGCGTTCCACCGCGCTTCGCGGCCCGGGCCGGTGTGGAGAGGGTTGGAGCAAGCGCGAGAAGCGAGGCCGAAAGAAGCAGATCACGCCGCTGCATGAAACGCCATCCCATGACAAGACGATGCGGGGCGAGCATCGGCGCAGCCTGTCGGACTGGTCAACTTCCCTGATGCCATCAGGCTGGGATTTATGAAGCCCCTGGCGGATGCAGCAAACCGCATGGGCATTCGTCGCCCAAATCATGGCGCTCTGCATGCGGTGGAAGCAGCGCAGGCCCGCAGGGAGGATGCTGTCCGGCACGCCGTGTCCGCCGGCACGGCGCGGGCTCGGGGGAGCGGCTGCGCGCCCGGCGCCTCCTGCTGCGGGCCCACGGAGGGGGCGTGGTCGCATCGGGCCGGCAGGGCGGGGGACGGGTACGGCCGCCCGCATCCGGCCCCAACCGGGCCAGGACGCGGGCGGCGCCGTATCAGGACCTGCCGCCACCAGGGCTTTGTGCGCCCGGCCCACCGGGACATGGCCCCGGCTCAGCAACGCGCCGTGGCAAGAATGTACCGGCGGCGCCGAGCGGCGCCGCATCACGCGGATCTCCCGCATGGCCCGGCTGCCGGGGAGCAGCGTGTTGCACACCGCCTCCGCGTCGCTCCACGCGCATCGGCCTGTGATGCTTGGTGCCCAGCTTGACGTGCTCCGTCGGGTTCAGCCCGGTCTCGGCTACCCTCCGTTCTGCCGGAAGACACGCGCTGTCCAGCAAGGCCCGCCTCCGGTCCGATCCGTCCGGCCGCCTGAAGCCGCCCCGGCAACGTCTGGTGAGTGTCTGGCCTCCGCCGCGGCATCTGGCGTGGGCAGGGCTCGCTCCCATCACGGCGCAGCACTCACGAGACAAGGCCTCCCCGGGACAAGGCTTCTGGGCAGTTCGGCGCTTCCCGGTCTGCGGCGGCTGTCAGCGGAGAGGGGGCACGCCGGTTGACGCAGGGCCCCCTCCCGCAGCAATCCCGGATGACCGCCCTGGACCAGGAATCGCCGCGTGACGCCCGCCTCCTGCACCTCTGTCGCCCTGATCGGCGCGCCCGTGGATGCCGGGTCCCATCGCCCCGGCTGCCTCATGGGCCCGGCCGCCCTTCGCGTCGCAGGCTTGATGGAGGCGCTCCAGCGGCTGGGCCACGAGGTCGGCGACGAGGGCGACCTGGCGAGGCCCGCCCCCGCCTCCGCCGATGCCGGCGATGGCCGGATGCGCAACCTCGCCGAGGTCACCGCCTGGACCGCCCTGCTGAGCGGCCGCGTCTGGCAGGTGCTGCGGAGCGGCCGCTTTCCTCTCATCCTCGGCGGCGACCACAGCCTCAGCACGGGAAGCGTGCATGGAGCGGCCCGTCACTGCGCGGAGACGGGGCGGGAGCTCTTCGTGCTCTGGCTCGATGCGCATGGCGACTACAACACGCCCGACACCTCCCCCTCGGGCAACCTGCATGGCATGACCCTCGCCGCGCTGTGCGGCGAGCCGGGGCTGCAGCCCCTTTTCCACGGCCTCCCGCCTGCCAGGCTGCCGCCGGGAAACGTCTGCGTGTTCGGTGCCCGTTCGATCGATGCCGGCGAGCGCAGGCTGCTGCGCCAGCGTAGCGTGGAGGTCGTCGACATGCGCCGGCTCGACGAGGAGGGTGTCTCGGCGCCGCTGCGTCGCTTCCTCGACCAGGTCCGGCAGCGCCGCGGCCTGCTCCATGTCAGCCTGGATGTGGACTTCCTCGACCCCTCCCTGGCGCCCGGCGTCGGCACCACCGTCCCCGGCGGCGCCACGTTCCGTGAGGCGCATCTCGTCATGGAGATGCTGCATGAATCCAGCCTCGTGGGGTCGCTGGACGTCGTCGAGCTGAACCCCTTCCTCGACGAGCGGGGAAAGAGCGCCTTGCTGCTGGTGGACCTCGTCTCCAGCCTTTTCGGCCGCACCGTCATGGATCGCAGGACGCCGGTCGTCCGGGGGACCTGAGGGCGGTTGGCCGGAGCACCGCCGCCCACGAAGGCAGCCAGCGCCGGGGTCTCCCGGATCGCCGCAGGATCGCACTCCAGGATGTCCGTCTCTCGGCAGTGGGCCGTGAACCCCTGCGGGCGGGTGGGGCCCGCCGCCTTCCGCCGGTTGCGCCCGCCTCCGGGGGCGGCCCGGCGCTCCGGATCGCGGAACGGGCTGCGCCGCTTCCGCGGGTGGCCCAGCCCGGCCCATCGGCGCTGAGCGGCCGCTTCGGCCCGCAGGCCGGCGGCCCTGCACCAAGGGCGTGGGCGCGCCGATGCGCGTCCAGGTTATAGAGCCACAGCCATGGCCACCCGCCGGGGGCCATGGACGTTCGGGCGGATCGAAGGACGCCCGCCTGTCAGGCCGGATGCCTGCCGTCCGGTGCCGCTCCGCTACTCGATGACACGCCGGTGCACCCGTCCGTGGAAGCGGGCGACGATGGCGTCGATCGGCGCCATGCTCACCTCGTCGACTTCCAGGATGATGCCCGCGGTGCCGGGGTTGAGGTCGGCCGTGACCTCGCTGGCGAAGTCTTCGTCCACCGCGCCGCTGACGGCATCGCCCCCGAGGCCCGCGGTCGCGCCGATGACCGCACCGGCCGCCACGCCCGCCGGCCCGCCGATCAGCCCGAGCAATCCGCCGACGACCGTACCGGTGAGCGTGCCCCAGAGCGGCCGGTCCTTCCCGTCGAGGACGCGGACGTTGCCCTTCTCGTCCTTGGCGACCAGGACGCCCGCTTCGACCTTGAAGCCGGCATCGTCTCCCTCTGCATCCTTCAGTGCATCAGTGCATAGGCTGCGTCATAGGCGGCGTTCTCGTTGCCGAAGATCGCAACGATGGCTTTCTCAGTCATCGGATCTCGCCCTTGCTGCTGTGAAGAGGTGAAGACGGGACGCCATCTCCCTGCGCCGACGCGCCACGGTGGGGCCGGGTGACGAAGGTGTCTGGAAGGCGACGCGGCCCGCGAGCCTAGTTGTCCTGCGGTGGGACCTTCTCGGGCCGGGCAGCACAACTCACGACATCGGCCTGTCCATCATGACGGGCACGAGGCCAGGGCCGGCAGGGGGTGGCAGTATTGACCATGATCGCCCGCGTGACGTGCAACGCCATTGGTCGAACCCTCTTACCGAGCTTCCTGGCCAGTTCATTTTAGTACCGATCCGGGAATCAGGAAGCGGCATCGAATCACATCTGGGGGAGTCATGGCGGCGAGGCACTCCCGGCGCCCCGTGCGGGGCAGGCCGCCCGCTCCGTGGGAGGATCAGCCCCCACCCATCCGGGCGAAGACCATCTGGTCGCGGTTCGCCTGCATCAGCGCGGAGATGCTCGGGACCTTCTCGAAGCCCAGGCCGCGCGGGGGTGCATCCTCCTCGCCGGCCAGCACCCTGGCATAGCTCTCGCCGCCGACCTTCTCCCATTTCCCAGCGGGCTTGCGCACCTCCAGATTGACCACCGTGGCCTTCAGCACGAGGCGCACGATCGGGTCCTTCGGCGCGCCCGGCCTGGTCAGGCTGGGATGGCCGGCGATCATGCGCCAGCCCTGGGACAGCGCCCAGGCGGTCAGCTCTTCCTTGGTCACGGCAGCGGTCCTCATCCGGGGCGTCCGGACGGGCGTAGGGGTTGCACCGCCCGCCGGCAAGCGGGCCCGGTGCCGCCGGGCGGCCGCATCCGGACCGCGGCCGTGACGTGGCCTCACCCCGCGCGGTGCCGCGCCTCGCCGCCGACGAAGGTGGCCAGCACCCGCGTCTCCCGGATCGCCGCCGGGTCGCACTCCAGGATGTCCGTGTCCAGGATGGCGAAGTCGGCCAGCATGCCCGGGGCCAGCGCGCCCTTCTCCGCCTCCTCGCGCTGGCACCAGGCGCCCAGCGTGGTGTAGGCGGCCAGCGCCTCGCGCGGGGTGACGGCCTCCCGCGCGTCGAGGTCGGCGCCGCCGGCGGTCCGCCGCGTCACCATCGCGCCGAGCGCGGTGAAGGGGTTCACCCGGCAGACGGCGAAGTCCGAATGCCCCGGCGCCGGCACGCCTGCGTCGATCAGCGACCGGTGCGGCCACATGTGGCGCATCGCCGCCTGGCCGCGATTGGCGACATAGGCCTCGCCCAACTCGTCCATGAAGCCCGTGGCGCTGCTGTCCACGAAGCCGCCGCGCTTGAGGCGCGCCAGGATCGGCGGGGTGACGTGGCAGCAGTGCTCCACCCGCATGCGGTGGTCGTCGCGGGGATGCGCGGCGAGGGCCGCCTCCATCACGTCGAGCGCGAAGTCGATGCCGCGGTCGCCCACGCCTTCGATCAGCACCTGCAAGCCGGCGGCATGGGCGGCGGTGGCGCGCGCGGTCAGGTCGTCCTTGTCGTAGAGCAGCATGCCCGTGTTGGGCACCGGCTCGCCCTGGTTCGGCGTGCCGATGTAGGGCTCCCAATAGGCGGCGGTGCGGCCGCTGGTGGAGCAGTCGGGGCACCACTCCACACCGACCAGCCGCAGCGTCGCGTCGCCGAAGCCGGATTGCAGCCCGGTGCCGATCAAATGCTCGACCAGCCCGCGCTCGCGGCCGGAGGCGATGATGCCCATGCGCATGCGCCAGCGATCCTCGCGCCGCATGCGCTGGTAGGCGCGGATCGCGACGGAGGGGCAGAGGCTGTTGGCGACGGAGGTGATGCCGTGCGCCAGGCATTCGTCCTGCACGGTCTCCATTCCCTCGGCGATGTCCGCCTCGCCCACCTGGGCGTTGATCGCGTCGAGGAAGAGATGCGCCGCCGTCTCCTGCACCAGACCGGTGAAGGCGCCGTCGCGGCCGCGATCGAAGCGGCCGAAGGGCGGGTCGGGCGCGTCGTCCGGGATGGCGCAGGCGGCGAAGGCGGCGCGGTTGGCCAGGCCCATATGCGCGTCGGTGCGCAGGATGAAGACCGGCCGCCCGCCGGAGGCCGCGTCCAGCTCGTCCCGCGTGGGATAGCCGCCGCTGGCGCGCTCGTTGAAGCGGTGGAAGCCCGCCCAGCGGCCGGGCGGCAGCTCGGCGCAGCGGCGGCGGATGGTGTCCAGCAGCGCGCCGCGCGAGCGCACCTCCTCGGGCGAGACCAGCAGCCAGTTGCGCCGGCGCACGGCGTAGGTGTCCGGATGGGCGTGGCTGTCCACGATGCCGGGGATGACGCGGCGGCCTTCCGCATCCTCGATGCGGGTGCCCGGCCCGGCGAGCGCGCGCATCGCCGCGTCGTCGCCGGTGGCCACGATCCGCCCGCCCAGCACGGCGAAGGCGGTGCAGTCGCCCGCCGCCGTCATGGTGGCGACACGGCCATTGAGCAGGATGAGGTCGGGGTTCATGCGGCGATCCGGTCGATACGGTCGCGCAGCCGGTACCAGGAGCCCACGGCGGGCAGGAACCAGGGGCGGCCGTCATAGGTCGGCAGGGTGGGGAAGGGCAGGTCGGCGAGCGCGAAGCCCTCGTTGTCGGCGCCGGCGATGCGCAGGGCCGCGCGGTGGCCCAGCCAGCTCGCCATGGCGACGCCGGAGCCCTGGCAGCCGGCGGCATAGTGGATGCCGTCCTGCACCCCGACATGCGGCAGGAAGTCGAAGGTGAAGGCGACGTTGCCCGTCCAGGCATGGGTGATGCGGAGGTCCTTCAGCTCCGGGAAGACCTCCGTCATGAAGCGGTGCAGCACGGGGGCCGCGGTCTCCGGCGCGGTCGGGCCGAAGCTGGCGCGCCCGCCCCACAGCACGCGCCTCCCGTCCGGGCTGGGGCGGAAGTAGTTCAGCACCCGCTTGGTGTCGCTGATCGTCCGCCGGCCGGGGAAGAGCCGCTCGATGGTCGCCTCCGGCAGCTCCTCGGTGGCGATGATGTAGCTGCCGACCGGGATCATCCGCCGCGCCAGCCAGGGCATGGCGCTGCCTCCGTCCGGGCCTAGCGAGTAGCCGTTGGTGGCGACCAGCACCGCGTCGGCGCGCAGCGCGCCCTGGCCGGTCTCGATGCGATGCCCAGCGCCCTCGGCCGCGATGCCCTTCACCCGCACCCCGTCCACCAGCACCGCGCCGGCCCGTTCGGCGGCGGCGGCGAGGCCGCGCGCATACTTGCCGGGATGCAGGCTGCCGCCCGCCTCGGCGATCATGCCGCCGCGGTAGTGGTCGCTGCCCAGCGCCTCGCGCTGCTGCCCGCGCGGCAGCATGCGGGCGGGCAGGCCGGTGACCTCGGCGATGAACTCCACCTTGGCGGCCAGCGCGTCGTAGTGCCGCGGCGTCCAGGCGGGCACGAAGCGGCCGCAGCGGACATAGTCGCAATCGATCGATTCGCGGGCGATCAGATCCTCGATGAAGGGGAAGGACGCCGCGGCCGCCCCGGCGATGGCCCGCGCCCCCTCCCTGCCATGGGTCTTCTCCAGCGCCCCGGAGGCCACCTTCAGCCCGCCGGAAACCATGCCGCCATTGCGGGAGGAGGCGCCCCAGCCGATCCGTTCCGCATCCAGCACGACAGGCCGATGCCCCAGCCGCGCGAGCGTCAGCGCCGCCGAGAGCCCGGCATAGCCCCCGCCGACGATGGCGACCTCCGCCCGGTCGGGCAGGGGCGTGTCCCGGTCCGGCGGTTCGGCCGCCTCCCACCACCAGGGCTTCGCCTGGAAGCCGGGCGCGAAGAGGGGGTGCCGGGATGCGGCCGCTTGGGACATGGACAGGGGACCCCCGGGCGGTATGGAATGTGCTTGCGCCCCTCGCGGCGCGGCGGGCCATACGGTTGCGCCGAGACCGATGCATGGCAAGGGTCCGGGGACGACATGACGCAGAGCTTCCAGCAGGATTGCATCGAACTCGCCTGGCAGCAGTATCGTCGCGGCCGGGTGGACCGCCGCACGCTGCTGCGCGGCCTTGCGGCGCTGGGCGTCGGCGCGGGCGCGCTGGCGGCCGGTGGCGCACAGGCGCAGGCGGCGAAGGAGCTGGTGATCGTCAACTGGGGCGGCATCGCCAATCAGGGCTTCGGCCGCTTCTATGGCGAGCCCTTCGCCGCCGCGAATCCGGGCTGGAAGGTGGCCACCGACAGCAGCGGACCCTCGGCGGGCAAGATCCGCTCGATGGTGGAGAGCGGGCGCGTCACCTGGGACCTGTGCGACAGCTCCACCTCCTCCTCGATCCTGTTGGGCGGGCTGAACGCGGTCAACAAGATCGACTATTCCATCGTGAAGAAGGAGGACGTGCTCGACCCCTCCTTCGCTCTGGAATACGGCGCCGCACCCTATTCCTTCTCCTCCGTGCTCGTCTACGACAGCAGCAAGTTCCCCGAGGCGCCGACCGGCTGGAAGGATTTCTGGGACCTGCGCAAGTTCCCCGGCACGCGGCTGATGCGGCGCGACGCGCTGACCTCGCTCGATGCCGCCGCCGTGTCGATGGGCGCCGATCCGAAGACCATGTACCCGCTCGACGCCAAGGCCGCGCTGAAGCGCGCCGCCGAGCTGCGGCGCAACTGCGTCTACTGGAACAGCGGTTCCGAATCGGAGCAGTACATGCGCACCGGCGAGGCGGTGATGGGGCTGATCTGGCACACCCGCGCCAAGGTGCTGGAGGAGGAGACCAAGGGGAAGCTGAAGTTCATCTGGAACCAGGGCATGCTGCAGGCGGGCATCTTCGTCAGCCCGCGCGGCAATCCCGGCGGCGAGATGGCGCAGAGGCTGCTGGCCTCGATGCTGCACAACCCGGAGCCGCAGGCCGGCCTGTTGCAGTTCCTGGGCAACGGCCCGACCAACCCGCGCGCCGCCGCCTTCGTGCCCGCCGAGTTCAAGCGCTTCAACCCGACCGATCCCGAGAACGCGGCGAAGCAGTTCGTCATGGACGGCGATTGGTGGGGCAAGAACTACCAGAATCTGAACCAGGAATTCCTCGACATGGTGACGGGCTGAGCGCGTGATCCTGCTGGTGAAGTCGGGCGGCGAGGCGCTGGTCCCGGGCTGGCGCGAGGATTTCCAGGCCGCCGATCCGCGCCTCGACGTGCGCTGGTGGGACGACCCGGAGGTGGCGCCGGAGGACGTCTCCTATGTCATGGTCTGGGACCCGGAGCCGGGGCGGCTGCGGCGCTTCCCGAACCTGCGCGTGGTCTTCTCCTCCGCCGCGGGGGTGGACAACATCGTGCGCGATCCGGACTGGCCCTCCCACCTCCCGCTGGTGCGGATGGGGGGTGCCGAGACGGAGCAGCGCATGGGCGAGTTCGTCGCCTGGTCCTGCCTGTCGCTGCTGCGCGGGGCGCGCCGCTTCGCCCTCGCCCAGGCGGAGGCGCGGTGGTCGCACTTCCACCCGAAGCGCACGGCGCGCGAGACGCGGGTGGGCATCATGGGCATGGGCAATCTCGGCGCCGCCGCGTCGCGCATGCTGATGGCGCTGGGCTTCCCCGTCGCCGGCTGGTCGCGCGGCCGCAAGGAGGTTCCGGGCGTCGAATCCTTCGCCGGGGCGGCGGAGCTGGATGCCTTCCTGGCGCGCACGGACCTGCTCGTCTGCCTGCTGCCCTCCACGCCGGAGACGGCGGGGCTGCTGGATGCGGCGCTGTTCGCGAAGCTGCCGAGGGGCGCGCAGGTGGTGAATGTCGGGCGCGGCAGCCACCTCGTGGTGCCCGACCTGCTGGCGGCGCTGGATTCCGGCCAGGTGGAGGAGGCGCTGCTCGACGTCTTCGAGGAGGAGCCGCTACCGGCCGACAGCCCGCTCTGGCGCCATCCGAAGGTGACGGTGACGCCCCACGTCGCCTCGCTCGCCAACCGCGCGGAGCGCGCCCGCTACGTGGCCGAGGCGATCGCCGCGCACGAATCCGGCCGGCCCCTGCCCAACCTCTACGACCCGTCGCGAGGCTACTGATGCCGCTGCCCTCTCCCCCGCGCCGCCCCGACCCGGACCGCATCCCGACCGAGCGGGAGCTGCGCGAGGACCTCGCCTGCGCCTACCGGCTGATCGCGCATTTCGGCATGACGGACATGGTCTACACCCACCTGTCCGTGCGCGTGCCGGGACCAGAGGGGGACAGCTCCCACCGCTTCCTGGTGAATCCCTACGGGCTGCTCTTCGAGGAGATCACCGCCTCCTCCCTCGTGCTGGTGGATGCGGAGGGGGAGCCGGCGCAGGAGACGAGCTGGCCGGTGAACCCGGCGGGCTTCGTCATCCACTCCGCCCTGCACATGGGCAGCGAGCGGGCGCAGTGCGTGATGCACACTCACACCCTCGCGGGGATGACGGTGGCGGCGCAGGCGGACGGCATCCTGCCGCTGAACCAGATGAATATGGAGCTGCATGGCCGCGTCGCCGTCCACGAGTACGAGGGCATCGCGGCGGACGACAACCTCTCCGAACGGCAGCGCATCGTGCGCGACGTCGGCGAGAAGCCCTGCCTGATCCTGCGCAACCACGGGCTGCTGACCACCGGCCGCACGGTGGCGGAGGCCTTCTACTGGCTCTGGTACCTGGAGCAGGCCTGCCGCATCCAGGTGTCCGCCCAGTCCACCGGCGCGCCGCTCTCCCTGCCGCCGGAGGAGGTGGTGGAGCGCACCCGGGCGCAATCCCCCGACAGCCCGGTCAAGGGCTGGCTGGTCTGGCAGGCGCTGAAGCGCAAGATGGACCGCGAGCAGCCGGAGTACCGGGAATGAGCGCCGCGCTGAAGGCGCCGCCCGCCGCGCACGCCCTGTCGTTGCAGCGGCTGACCCGGCGCTACGGCGACTTCGTCGCGGTGCAGGACGTCTCGCTGGAGGTAGCGCGGGGGCAGTTCCTGACGCTGCTCGGCCCCTCGGGCTCCGGCAAGACGACCATCCTGATGATGATCGCCGGATTCGTGGAGCCGACCGAGGGGCGGATCGTGCTCGACGGCCAGGACATCACTGGCCTGCCGCCGGAGAAGCGCGACTTCGGCATGGTCTTCCAGGGCTATGCCCTGTTCCCGCACATGACCGTGGCGGAGAACGTCGCCTTCCCGCTGCTCGTGCGCCGGCTGGGCCGGGCGGAGCGCGACGCCAAGGTGCGCGCGGCGCTCGACCTCGTGCAGCTTGGCCGCTTCGCGGAGCGCCGCCCGTCGCAGCTTTCAGGCGGGCAGCAGCAGCGCGTGGCGCTGGCGCGCGCGCTGGTCTTCGACCCGGCGCTGCTGTTGCTGGACGAGCCGCTCTCCGCGCTCGACAAGAAGCTGCGCGCGGAGCTCCAGGACGAGCTGAAGGCGCTGCATCGCCGGGTGGGGCGCACCTTCATCAACGTGACCCACGACCAGGAGGAGGCTCTGTCCCTGTCGGACACCATCGCCATCCTGAACCATGGCCACCTGGTGCAGCAGGGCGCGCCGGGGGCGCTGTACGAGCGCCCGGCGACGCGCTTCGTGGCGGACTTCCTGGGCAAGTCGAACTTCCTCACCGGCACGGTGGAGGCGGCGGAGGCCGGCACCGTGGCGCTGCGCGTCGGCGGCACGCGCGTGCTGGCGCTCGGCGAGGCGCGGCCGGGCGAGACGGCGCTGCTCTCCCTGCGGCCGGAGAAGATCGCCGTCCTGCCCGACGGCGCGACCGAGGACAATGTGGTGGAGGGCCAGGTCACGAGCTGGTCCTATCTCGGCGCCGGCTTCTCGCTCGGCGTGCGGACCGCCGATCTGGGCGAGCTGCGCGTCGCCGTCCCCTCCTGGCGCGCGCCCTTCGCCCCCAGCGAGGGCCTGCCGCTGCGCCTCGGCTGGTCGCGCGAGGCGGCCATCGCCGTGCGGGACGATTCCGCTTGAGCCGCGCCGCCACCCTGCCGGCCGAGGCAGCGGCGCCCGCCCGGGGCGCGGGCGGGACCTTCGGGCGCGACGGCGGCTGGTGGCTGCTGATCCTGCCGGCCTTCCTGCTGATGACGCTGCTCTACGTCGCACCCATCGCGCAGGTGCTGGTCATCAGCGTCACCGAGCCGCAGCCGGGCCTCGCCAACTACGAACGCCTGCTGACCAGCGAGAGCGTGCAGCGGGTGATCGTCACCACGCTGCGCATCGGCCTGATCACCACCGTGCTGTCGCTGCTGCTCGGCTATGCGCTCGCCTACAAGGTCACCATGTCCGGTCCGGTGGCGCGGCGCTGGTGGCTGCTCGCCGTGCTGGTGCCGCTGTGGATCAGCGTGCTGGTCCGCGCCTTCGCCTGGGTGACGCTGCTGCGCCGCCAGGGGCTGGTGAACGAGGGGCTGATGGCGATGGGCGTCATCGACCAGCCGCTCGCCCTGGTGTGGAACGAGCTGGGCATCGTCATCGGCATGGTCCACGCCATGGTGCCCTATGCGGTGCTGCCGATGCTGGCCAGCATGGGCGAGGTCGACCGGCGCGTGCTGGCGGCCGCCCGCGGCCTGGGCGCCACGCGCACGGAGAGCTTCCTGCGCGTCTTCCTGCCGCTCTCCCTGCCCGGGGTCATCGCGGCCGGGGTGCTGGTCTTCATCTTCTCGCTGGGCTTCTACATCACCCCCGCGCTGCTGGGCGGCGGCAAGACGCTGATGGTCGCGGAGTGGATCAAGCTCCAGATCACCGACCTGATCCGTTGGGGGCTGGGGGCCATGATGGCGACCGTGCTGGTGGCCGCGATCCTGACCGTGCTCGCCGTCTTCTCGCGGGTGGTGGACCTCCGCCGCCTGTTCGGCTCGGGGGGCTGAGGCGATGCACGGCTACCGCCCCGGCTGGCTGAACTCCTCCCTCGCCTGGCTGACCGCGATCTACCTGATCCTGCCGGTCAGCATCATCATCCCCGTCTCGCTGACCGATCGGCGCTTCCTCTCCCTGCCGCATGACGGGCTGTCGCTGCAGCACTATGCCAGCCTGCTGGAGAGCCCGATGTGGCGCTCGGCCATCGGGCAGTCCTTCGCGATCGCCGTCGCCTCCACGGTGCTGGCGGTGGCGGCGGGCACGCTCTGCGCCATCGGCTGCTGGCGGCTGTCGCGGCGCAGCACGGAGCTGATCCGGGCGCTGATGCTGCTGCCCCTCATCATCCCGTCCATCGTCTATGCCGTGGGCCTGTACCGGACCTTCGCCTGGGTCGGGCTGCTGGACCGCTTCTGGGGCGTGGTGCTGGCGCATGGCGTCACCGGCATCCCCTATGTCATCGTCACCGTCTCCACCGCGCTGGCCGCTTTCGACGGGCGGCTGGAACAGGCCTCGCGCGGGATGGGGGCCAGCCTGGGGCAGACGCTGCGCTGGGTGATCCTGCCACGCATCCTGCCGGGCATCGTCTCCGGCGCGATCTTCGCCTTCATCCATTCCTGGGACGAGCTGGTGATCGTGCTCTTCATCGCCTCCCGCAACGTCTTCACCCTGCCGCGCAAGATCTGGGACGGGATCAACGAGAACCTCGACCCCGCCATGGCCGCCGTCGCCGTGCTGCTGGTGGCGGTCACGGTGCTGCTGCTGCTGGCCGATCTGGCGCTGCGGCGGCGGCGGGAGGCGTGACGCCGGCCCCCGGAAACGAGCGCGACAACAGGACAGGAGGAACGCCATGGCCCGGGCCATGAGTGAGTTCGACCACCGCTACAACATGCTGATCGAACGCTTCGCCAGCGAGGCGGAGCCAGCCTTCACCGCGGAGTCCGAGCAGGTCTCGGGCTGGGGCCGGCGCTGGGGCTGCGCGGATGACGTGGGGCGGCTGCGGGTGGTGCTGATGCACCGGCCGGGCGAGGAGATGGCGGTGGTGGAGACCCTCCCGCGCATCCCGGAGCTGAACGCCTATGGCGATCCGGAGAGCGGCGCCTACTGGCGCGGCACGGAGATCCCGACGCTGGCCGAGCAGCAGGCCCAGCACGACGCGCTGGCCGAAGCCCTGCGCGACGAGGGGGTGGAGGTGGTCTACCTCAGGCGCGCGGCGAAGGGGCGGCACAAGACGGTCTACACGCGCGATTCCTGCATCGCGGTGGATGGCGGCGCGGTGGTGACGCGCATGGGCCCGCGCATCCGGCGCGGCGAGGAGCAGCCGGTGACGGAGACGCTGGCCGCGCTGGGCATGCCCATCCTGCGCACCATCCACGGTACCGGCCTGCTGGAGGGCGGGTCCTTCGCCTACCTGCGCCCCGACGTCGCCGTGGTCGGCGTGTCCTCGCGCGTGAACGAGGAGGGGGCGCGGCAGCTGGAGGAGGTGCTGGCGGTGCAGGGCACGCGGCTGATCCGGGTGCAGATCCCCGGCTACCGCCTGCATATCGACGGCGCGCTGGTGATGCTCTCCCACGACGTGGCGCTGGTGAACCCGGTGATCCTGCCCTTCACCTTCATGGAGGAGATGAAGCGCCTGGGCATCCGCATGATCCCCCTGAACCACGAGGACCCGTCCTGGGCGATCAACTGCCTGGCCGTCGCGCCGGGCCGCGTGCTGATGAGCGACAAGGTGGGGCCGCGCACGCAGGAGGCGCTGGACCGCGCCGGCATCTCCGTGCGGCTGGTCGCCTATGACCGGGTCTATCTGGGCGGCGGCGGCATCCACTGTTCCACCAGCCCGCTGGTGCGCGACCGGGGCTGAGGGGCGCCTATACGCCCAGGTGCTCCTCCAGCAGGGCCCGATCGGCCAGCAGGCGGGGCCCCGGCCCGTCGAAGGCCACGCCGCCCCGGGCCAGCACCACGGCGCGGGGACAGAGGCGCAGGGCCAGGGCGAGGTTCTGCTCCGCCAGCAGGACGGCCAGCCCCTCGGCCACCAGCCGCCCGACCGTCTCGACGATGATCGCCTCGGCCATCAGCGGCGCCAGCCCCTCGCTCGGCTCGTCCAGCACCAGCAGGCGCGGCTGGGCGAGCAGGGCGCGGCCGATGGCGAGGAGCTGGCGCTCGCCGCCGCTGAGCGAGCTGCTGAAGGCCGCCCGGCGCTCGGCCAGGCGCGGGAAGGCCGCCAGGACGCGCTCCGGCGTCCAGGGCCCCGGGCGGCGGCGCAGGGTCGCGAGGCGCAGGGTCGCGAGGCGCAGGTTCTCCCATACCGTCAGGTCCGGGAAGACGCCGCGTCCCTGCGGCACCAGGGCGAGGCCGAGTCGCGCGATGCGGTGGGTGGGCCAGCCCGTCACGTCCCGCCCCATCACCCGCACCGTCCCGCCGAGGCGGGGGCCGAGGTTGAAGACGGCGTTCACCAGCGTCGTCTTGCCGGCGCCGTTGCGGCCCAGCACCGCCACGGCCTCGCCGGGTCCGACCGCCAGGGTCACGCCGCGCAGCACCCCGGCCGGACCATACCCCGCCGAGAGGCCGGAGAGCGCGAGCGGCGGCAGCGCGGCGGTGCTCATCCCCCGGCCATCGCCCCGAGATAGGCGGCCCGCACGGCGGCGTCCTGCCGAACCGCCTCCGGCGGGCCGCAGCACAGCAGCCGCCCCAGGCTCAGCACCGCGATGCGGTCGCAGCGCCGGAAGACGACATCGATGTCATGGGCGACGAGGATGATGGCGGTGCGCGCGTCGTGCCGCCGCACGATCTCCAGCAGCCGGTCCGCCTCGCCGCGCCCCAGCCCCGCCGTCGGCTCGTCCAGCAGCAGCAGGCGCGGCTCCAGGGCCAGGGCGATCAGCACGTCCACGATGCGTTGCTCGCCGTGGGAGAGCTCAGCCAGGCGCTCCGCCCCGTGCCGGGCGAGGCCGCTCTCGGCGAGGAGCCGGTCCGCCCGCGCCTCCGCCGCCCGCAGCGCAGGACGCGCGCCGATCCAGCGCAGCCCGTCCCCGGCCCGCTGCCGGGCCGCCATGGCGATGTTCTCCCGCACGCTCAGCACGGGGAAGACCATGGCCCGCTGGAAGGTCCGAACCAGCCCCAGCGCGGCGCGGCGGGCGGGGGGCAGGGCGTCGATCGCCTCCCCGGCATAGCGGAGCGCCCCCGCATCGGCACGGAGGAAGCCGGTGACGATGTTGAACAGCGTGGTCTTGCCGGCGCCGTTCGGCCCGATGAGGCCGAGCGTCTCGCCCTCCTCCACCGTCAGGCTCACCCCCTCCAGGGCCTGGAAGGCGCCGAAGCGCTTGCCGAGGCCCGACAGCTCCAGCAGCGCCGTCACGCCGGCCCGCTCCCCCACAGGCGCCTGGCGAGATGCCGCAGGCCGCTGGCGAGCCCCTCAGGCAGCAGCAGCACCGTCGCCACGAAGACGAGCCCGACCACCAGCTGCCAGCGCTCGGTGTAGGAGCTGAGATGGGTCTGGATCGTCAGGTAGACGGCACAGCCGAGATAGGCGCCCCAGAGGGAGCCGACGCCGCCGATCACCAGCATGACGATCAGCGTGGCGGAAAGCGTCCAGTGCAGGCTCTGCGGCCCGATATAAAGGTTCACGAAGGGGTGCAGCGCCCCCGCCGCCCCGGCGATGCCCCCGGCCGCCAGCATGGCGAGGAGGCGCAGGCGCGGCAGGTCGTAGCCCAGCGCGGCCATCCGGACCGGCTGCTCCCGCGCCCCCACCAGGGCGCGCCCGACCGGCGCCACGACGAAGGAGCGCGCGACGCCCCAACCGGCCAGGGCCAGCCCGCCGGACAGCAGGTACAGCGCCCGGGCGTCGCCCAGGCCCCAGGGGCCAAGGGAGAGCGCCGGCAGGCCGCGCAGCCCGTCCGCGCCGCCCGCCACCGCGCGCCAGTGGAAGGCGACCTCCCAGGCGATCTGGCCGAGCAGCAGGGTCAGGATCAGCAGGAAGAGGCTGGACGTGCGCGCGATCACCAGCCCCATCGCCCCGCCCATCGCGATGCCGGTCAGGATGCCGGCGGCCAGCACCACCGGCAGCTCCCCGCCCAGCGCCAGGGCCGTCAGCGCCGCGGCATAGGCCGCCGTGCCGAACACCGCCGCATGGCCGAGCGAAACCAAGCCGCCGAAGCCCACCAGCAGGTCGAGACTCAGCACCGCCGTGCCGAGGATGAGGATCTCGGCCAGGAAACGCAGCTGGTAGCCATCCGCCAGAAGCGCCGGCGCTGCCAGCACGACGGCCAGGACTGCCGTGATTCCGGTCCTCCGACGGTGGCGGAACGCACACGACACGGCCCTCCGGGCTCTCATGCGTGTGGCGACCGGGACCCGGCGGGCTTGCGGTGCGGCTGTGGCTGGCGGTGGACCGGGGGGAGGCGCTGCCTCGCCTCTGGCCCCCCCTCCGCCGGGGCCACGAGCGGGCCCCGGACCCCGCTGGGAGTCTGGCTCCGCGCGGCAGGGGCCAGCCCGCAGGCTGAACCCCTGGAAAGCGCGGACAGGCGGGGCGCCGAAGTGGAAGCAAAGGCCGCGCTCGCTGCGGTCACAGTCGCCGGGGAGCGATGCTCCCCGGCGTGCCGACGCGTCCGTGAAAGGGGGGGCCAGGGGCTCTGCCCCTGGCGGAGAGGGGGGGCGGGGGGAAAGGCGGCGCTTTTCCCCCTGGCGGGTGACGGCCCGTGCGGATGCCGGTCGGGCAAGGCCGTCACACCTGCCGCAGCCGCGGTGCGACCAGCCCTTGCGGGCGCAGCAGCAGCAGGACGGCCATGGCCGAGAAGGCTGCGACGTTCGCGAATTCCGGGAACCACACCCGGCTGAAGGTCAGGGTGAAGCCGACCACCAGGGCGCTGGCGACGGTGCCGCGGAAGGTGCCGAGCCCGCCGACCACCACCGTGACCAGGGCGAGGATCAGCACCTCCTCGTCCAGCCCGGGATAGGCGGCCAGCATGCCCGCCCCCAGGGCGCCGCTGATCCCCCCCAGCCCGGTCGCGAGCACGGAGACGGCCGTGAAGAGGCGGCCGGTGTCGAGGCCCAGCGTCTCGACCACGCCGCGGTCGTCGACGGAGGCGCGGATCGCGGCGCCCCAGAGGGTGTGGTCCAGCAGCAGCCAGAGCAGCAGCGCGAGCACGGTACCCGCGGCGATGAGGAAGAGGCGGTAGACGGGGAAGGGCATGTCCAGGAGGAAGACCACCCCCTGCAGCGCCTCCGGCAGGGTGGGCGAGAGGATCTGCGCCCCGAAGCCCCAGCGCATCAGGTCGGCGAAGACGACGGAGAGGCCATAGGTCAGCAGCACCTGCATCAGGTGGGTGCGGCCATAGAAGCGGCGGAACAGCGTGCGCTCCAGCAGCGCGCCCGCCAGCCCCGTCGCGAGGAACGCGGCCGGGAAGGCCAGCCACCACGGTGCGCCGGAGGCGAACCAGAGGATCGCGACGTAGCTGCCCAGCAGGTAGAAGGAGCCGTGCGCCAGGTTCAGGAAATTCATCAGGCTGAGCACGACGGACAGGCCCAGCCCCGTCAGCAGCAGCAGCGCCGAGAAGGACAGCGCGTTCAGGAGCTGGACGAGGGCATAGGCCATCCCCGCGCCGCTCAGGCCTCGGGGCCCGGGTCGCGCACCGCCTCGTAGGTATGGACGACCGTGTTGACCATCGCGCCCTCCGGGCCGCGGCGCACCTCGTTCACGTGGATGTCGAGGATCGCCTGACCGTTGCGGGGATCGAAGGGCATGCGGCCGAAGGCGGTGTCCACCGGCGCGGCGAACAGGGCCTGGCGCGCCTTCTCCCAATCCGCGAGGTCACCCGCCGCGCGCTCCAGCGCCGCCCGGATCACCTGGCCGCAGACATAGCCGCTGGTGCTGAACTCGCCGGGCAGGGGGCCGCCCGAGGCCATGTAGGCCCGGCGGAAGGTCTCCGCCGCGGGCGCCGTCGGGGATTGGTGGAAGGTGTTGAGCGCCCCCAGCGCGGCATCGCCCACCGCCGGCAGCACGTCCTCCTGGTCGAAGAAGGCCCCCGCGCCGATCAGCGGCACGCGGCCGGCCAGCCGGTACTCCTTCCACTGCCGCAGGAAGCGCACCGCGTCGCTGCCGGCGAAGAAGCCATAGACCGCCGCCGGCCGCTCGGCGGCGATGGTGGTCAGCAGCGGGCCGAAATCGGCACTGCCCAGCGGCGTCCAGAGCTGCCGGCCCAGCCGGCCGCCGAGCCGCTGGTAGGTCTGGGCGAAGTCGCCGACGAACTCCCGACCTGCCGCGTAGTCCGAGCCGACGGTCAGCACCCGCGGCGCGGCTAGCCGCTCATGGGTCCAGCGGGCGGCGGTATCGCCCAGCATCCAGTTCGTCTTGGTCGGGCGGACGATCCAGGGGCTGGCGGCCTTGCGCGCGAGGTCGTTGGCCGAGCCGAGCAGGAAGGTCGGCACCTTCGCCTCGGTGACCACGTCGCGCAGCGCGAGGGCGACGCCGGAGCTGATGACGCCGCAGAGCACCGCCACCCGGTCCTGCCCGAGCAGCTTGCGCGCCTTGCGCACGCCCTCGTCGGGCCTGGCCTGGTCGTCCTCCACCAGCAGCTCCACCGTCCGCCCGGCGAAGCGGCCCCCGGACTGCGAGACGAGCAGCTGCACCCCCGCCTGCAGGCTGGCGCCCAGCGAGGCAAAGGGGCCGGTGAGGGAGGTGATGAGGCCGATGCGCAGAGGTGCCACGGCCTGCGCCAGAGCGGGACGCGCGAGCGGAGCGGCGGGCAGGGCGGCCGCGCCCCGTAGCAGCAGTCGTCGCGACAGGGCAGGGCGAGAAGCGTCGCCTCGTGCTGCAGCCTCGTCCCGCATTCGTCTCTCCGCCGCGCGTCCCGTGCCCTGGAAGCAATAATGTGAGGCAGTCGCAGCAGCTTGTCGCAGAGCCACCCCGGCCGCACAAGCATGCCGGCCGCGCCCTGCCCGCGCGGCTGCCCCGGGCCAGGCGGCATTGCCCCGGCCCTCCGACGAGAGCTAATGATATCCATTCGCGTTTGGTAGCTTCCTCCGCTGGGGCCACGGGGCCCCGCCGTGGCGGGCGATGTGGCCGGATGCGGAAGCCAAGACCTTAAGGAGGCCCGGCATGCCGGCCGTCGATCCGAGCGCCTGTCGCTCCGCCCCCGCCTTGTCGCGCCGCAGCGCCCTGGCCTTCCTCGGGGCGGCGGGGCTGGCCCTGCGCGCCTCGCCCCTGCGGGCCGCCCCGCTGGTGGAGAAGACGGCCCGGATCGCGCCCGGCCTGTACGAGATCGTCGTCAGCACCACCACCGGGCTGGTCCATGTCGCCGCCACCGGCCCGCGTGGCGCCAACGAGGCGAAGATCCTTGGCCTCGACCCGCGCACCCTGGACGTGCGCTCGGCCATCGCCTTGGGCGACGATCCGGCCTTCGGCCTCGCGGTGAACGACCGCTCCGGGACGCTGCTGGGCACCGCCACGCGCGACGGCAAGCTGCTGGCGATCGACCTCCGCAGCGGCACGGTGACGGCCCGGATCGGCGCCGAGGAGGGCGCGCATGTCCGCCAGGTGGTGGCGGACGAGGCGCACGACCGGGCCTTCGTCAGCGTCTTCGGCGCGCGGGGCAAGCCGAGCGCGATCTGGGTGGTCGACACCGCCGCCAGGACCATTGCCGGGACCATCACCGAGGGGCTGGATGGCGGCATCACCGGCCTCGCCTACGACCCCGCGGGCGACCGCCTCTTCGCCACGGCCCTGCAGACGAACGAGATCGTCGAGGTCAGCCTGTCGCGGAAGGCCGGGGTGCGCCGCTTCGCCTCGGGCGGCGAGGGGCCGATCAACCTGGCCTTCGACCCGGCCAGCGGCCGCCTCTTCTGCACCAACCAGAAGAGCGGGCAGCTCGCCATCCTCGACGCCGCCTCGGGCAGCCCGGTCAAGGCCCTGGAGACGGGCGCCGGGGCGCTCGGCGTCACCCTCTCGGGAGACGGGGCGCTGGCCTACGTGGCGAATCGCGGCGCCGGGACCGTGAGCGTCGTCGATGCGCGCGGGCTGACGGTGCTGGCCCAGCTGGAAACGGGCACGCATCCGAACACGGTGGCGGTCGACCGCCGATCCGGTCTCGCCTACGTCACCAACAAGGCCCGCATGGCGCCGCGTGGCCAGCCGCCGGTCGAAGACCTGAACGGCGACACGGTGAGCATCCTGCGCGTCTGATTCTGATACGGACGGGGGGATGACGTGCCCCGTGGTGCTGTGGTGTCCGGGCGTCGGACCGGGAGGGGACGCCGTCCCCTCCCAGACCCTCCCCTGCCGGGGCCACAAGCGGGCCCCGGTCCCCGCTGGGAGTCTGGCTCTACGCGGTGGGCGTCAGCCTGCGGGCTCAACCCTGACGGAACGCGGACAGGCGGGACTCCAGAAGAAATCCAGAAGGTGTCAGCGCGAGCGGACCTCGTACCCGCCGAGGAGCTATGCTCCTCGGCGCCGCGACCCCGTGTCCGGCTGTCCCGCGGCAGCGCCCTTTGGGTCCAGGGCCCGCAGGGTCCTGGCGGAGTGGGGGTATCGGGGGCGAGGCAGAGCCTTGCCCCCGGGCCACGGGCGCCCCCCCGCGCCGGCGCGGATCAGGGCATCCCGCCGTCCGTTGTAATATGGCCGGGCAGCGTCTGCGGCCGTTCAGGCCGCCATGGTGCTGGGGATTGAGCGCCCTCGGATCGCGGGCGCCGTCGCCGGCTGGCTTTGCCGGGCCTCGCGGAGCGCCCCGGGGGCGTCCGTGCTGCGGCAGGAGGGCGCGGGCAGGGGGCGGTGAGGCCGGCGCCGGGGCTGTGCTGCCGGAAGATCGGGCGTCCCCGGTTGCCCCGGCGGCCCAGCCGGACCATATTCCGCCCCGGAAGGCCGGCCGCGGACGGGCGCCTCGCCAACCCGGTCAGGTCCGGAAGGAAGCAGCCGCAACGAGTTTCCGCCCGGGTCGTGTGTCGGTCTTCCACCGCGCCGGCCGAACTTCCAGCCGCCGGACCGGATGCCCAGCGACACCTCCTCCTTCCACCCTGACGATCCGGCGGATGAGATCCCCGAGCCGCCGATGGACGGGCCGGGCCTGTTCGGCGACCCCGCGCCGCCGGCGCCCTCCGCCGCGCCACCCGTGGCCGCGACGCCGCCCGATGTCGCGCCCGCCCAGCCCTATCGCGTGCTGGCGCGGAAGTACCGGCCGACCACCTTCGCAGACCTGGTGGGGCAGGATGCGATGGTCCGCACCCTGCGCAACGCTTTCGCCCAGGACCGGGTGGCGCATGCCTTCATGCTCACCGGCATCCGGGGCGTGGGGAAGACCACCACCGCCCGCATCATCGCCCGCGCGCTGAACTGCACCGGGCCGGACGGCAAGGGCGGGCCGACCGTCGATCCCTGCGGCGTCTGCGACAATTGCCGCGCCATCCTGGCGGACCGGCATCCGGATGTGATGGAGCTGGACGCCGCCTCCAACAACGGCGTGGACAATGTCCGGGAGCTGCGCGAGCTGGTGCGCTTCCGGCCGGTGCAGGGGCGGAGCAAGGTCTTCATCCTGGATGAGGTCCACATGCTCTCCGGACCGGCCTTCAACGCGCTGCTGAAGACGCTGGAGGAGCCGCCGCCGGCGGTCCGCTTCATCTTCGCCACCACGGAGCTGCGCAAGGTCCCGGCGACCATCCTCTCGCGCTGCCAGACCTTCCACCTGCGCCGCATGTCGCAGGCGGAGCTCTCCACCCTGTTCTCCCGGATCGCGGAGAAGGAGGGGGCGGCGCTGGAGTCCGAGGCGCTGGCGATGATCGCCCGCGCCGCCGACGGCTCCGCCCGCGACGGGCTCTCGCTGCTGGACCAGGCGATCGCGCTCGCCGAGCCGGGCCGCCCGGTCGAGGCCGTGGCCGTGCGCGACATGCTGGGCCTCGCCGACCGCACCCTGGTGCTGGACGTGCTGGAGGCGGTGCTGCGCGGTGACCTGCCCGCCACGCTGGCCGCCATGGATCGGGCGCACGAGGCGGGGGCGGATGGCGGGGTGATGCTCGCCGACCTCGCGGAGGCGGTGCACCAGGTCACCCGGATGCGCAGCCTTCCCGCCCTGCGCGACGACCCCGCACTGCCGGAGGAGCTGCGCCGTCGCGGCGGGGCGCTGGCCCAGGCGGTGCCCATCCCCGTGCTGGGCCGGGCCTGGCAGATGCTGCTGAAGGGGCTGGAGGAGGTGGCGCTCGCCCCCGACCGCCGCGCGGCGGCGGAGATGGTGCTGATCCGCCTCGCCCATGTCGCGGAGATGCCGACCCCGGGCGAGATCCTGCGCCGCCTCTCCGACGGGGCCGCGCCGGCCGGGGTGCCGAACGGCCGGGGCGGGATGCCGGCCCCGGCCGGGGGGGCGCCCGCCGGTGCGGCGACGTCGGCCCCGGCCGGCAGGCCGCTGCCCGCCGCCGGGACCGGACCGGTCGCCCTGTCGGCGGCCACGGCGATGCTGCCCGAGGCGCCCCGCGCCGTGGCCAACGGCGCCCCCGCGCCGGCGCCCGAGCCGGTGGCCCCGCCGGAGCAGGAGGCGGCGCCGGCGCCCCAGCCCGGCTCCTTCCGCGAGGTGGTGGCGCTGGCCGCCGGCCGCCGGCCGCGCCTGCATTCCGACCTGGTGCAGGCGGTCCACCTCGTCTCCTTCACGAAGACGCCGCAGGGCGGGCGGATCGAGCTGCGTCCCCGGCCGGACGCGCCGCGCGACCTCGCCGCCCAGCTCACCGCGCTGCTGGCCGAGACCACCGGGCTGCGCTGGATCGTGGCGTTGTCCAACGCGCCCGGCGAGCCGACCATCGCCGAGCAGAGCCGCGCCGCCGCGGCGGACGGGCTGGAGGCGGCCCGGACCCACCCGCTGGTGCAGGCCATCTTCACCGTGTTTCCGGAGGCCGAGATCAGGGCGCTGCGCGACAGCGCGCTCGACGATTACGGCCTGCCGCCGACCGCCCTCGCCGAAGCGGAGGAGGATGGCCGCGACTTCGCCCCGCCGGATGCGGAGGGCGTCACCCTGGACGACCTCGACGACCAACCACAGGACCCGGACCCATGAAGAACCTCTCCCAGATGCTGAAGCAGGCCCAGTCCATGCAGGCCAAGATGCAGGAGATGCAGGCGAAGCTGGAGGCCGAGACGATCGAGGGCCAGGCCGGCGCCGGCATGGTCAAGGTCACGCTGTCCGGCAAGGGCGACATGAAGCGCGTGGCCATCGACCCGTCGCTGATGGCCGCCGAGGAGCGCGAGGTGCTGGAGGATCTGCTCATCGCCGCCCATGCCGACGCCAAGGCGAAGGTGGAGGCGATGATGGCCGAGGAGATGCAGAAGGCCACCGCCGGGCTGAACATCCCCGGCATGGGCGGCGGGCTGGGCGGCTTCAAGCTGCCCTTCTGACGCCGCGTCCGGCGCTCTCCGTCCCCGTTAAAGGGAGACGGAGAGCTTCCTGCCGATCAGGCTCATCAGCCCGGACGTGCCACCATCGCCGTTGAACAGCGACAGGACGGGCGACTGACTCGTGCTGCTGGCATCCTGTGCGGTGAGGTAGCGCTGTACCATCTTGCGCACCGCCTTCGGGTCCGAGAAATCCCCGGTATCGACCCGCTTCGTCAGGATCGCCTTCTGCTGGTCGTAGTCCAGCAGGCCGAAGCTGTCGGGTAGGTTCAGCGCCCCCTTCACCACGGCGGTCAGCGCCTTGTCGCCCATCAGCCCGGCGATGCTGGTCACGTCGCCGATCTGGCGCTTGAAGTACAGCGCCTCCCGCAGGCCGGCATTGCCGTCGCCCGCGGCCTTCTCGAAGCGGTTGGTCAGGGCCTTGTCGATCAGGCTGTCCACCAGGGCGGCCTTGCCCAGCGGCGCGTCGGTGCGCCCGCCGAAGGCGGCGGCGAGCTGGCGGTAGCGGGAGTCGGTGAGGCGGTTGGCCAGGCTGGTCTCCGCGCCCGGATCCTGCGTCATCAGCTTGCGGAGCAGCGCCTTCTTGTCGATCTCGTCCTCAAGCTGAAAGGCTTCGAGCACCATGGAGAGGCTGCGGCGGTCCTTCAGCAGCTCCTCGACGGAGGTGATCTTGGCCGCCATCTCCCGGAAGCGCGCGACGTCGCGGGTGTTGTCCTTCTGCGCCTCGAAGCGGTCCTGCAGCGCCTCCCCCTGGCGCTGGAAGATCGTCCAGGCCAGGGCGCTGCCGATCCCGTCCAGCATGTCAGGCCACGGCCGGCACGAAGGCGGCGGCCGGCCTGGCGGCAGGCGCGGCGTGGTGGGGCTGGCTCTCCAGCGCCTCGATCATGTCGCGGTGCAGGGCGACCAGCGGCTCCAGCCCCGCCGCATCCTCCGTCCGGGCCAGGCATTCCCGCTGCGCCCAGAGGCCGAGCGAGACCAGCTTCCCCTTGAGCCCCGGCTCCAGCCCGTTGCCGGGGCCCAGCAGGTCGGCCAGCAGGATGGACCAGAGGCGATAGGCCTTGTTCAGGGCCACGGCCCGCGCGGCGCCCCGCTCGGGGGCCGCGGCGAGCAGGCCGTTGACGTAGCGGAAGGCGCGCAGCTCGATGTCGCGCGGCGAGGCGCTGGCATCCTGGTTGCGGGCGTATCGCGAAACGCTCATGCGGCTCTCCTGCTTCTGCTCCGCCCGGAAGCGGCCATCCGCTTGTCCGGACGCCAACCCGGGCCTGCGCGGCGAACCCTGCCAAGGCCGCGGGCCGGGGACGGGGCGCCGCCCCGTCCCCGCCGCACTCAGCCGCGGAACAGGCTGAGCAGCGTCTGGCTCTGCTGGTTGGCGATGGAGAGGCTCTGCGTGGCCAACTGCTGCTTGGTCTGCAGGCTGGTCAGCCGTGCGCTCTCCTCCGCCAGGTCGGCATCCACCAGGGCGCCGAGGCCCTCCTTGATGGAGTCGTTCAGCTTCACCGTAAACTCGGACAGCCCCTCGACCTGGCGCAGGCTGGCGCCGATGGAGGCGAGGCGGGTGCCCATCAGGTCGATCGCGCCCTCGATCGCGGTGATCGCGGCCGTGCCGGTCGGCACCGTCGAGACCGTCGCGCCGCCGGAGGCGAAGGTGGCCGTCACCGCCGTGGCGTTGCCACGAATGACCAGCGCGCCGTTGGTGTCGAGCTGCGCGTCCAGGCCCTCACCCTGCATGCGGGTGATCAGCTTGGACACCACGGTCAGCGGCGAGTCGGCCGCCGTGGTCTGGACGTCATAGACCTTGTTGGTCGCCGTCGGCGTGGTGGCGAGGGCGGTGGTGCCGTCGCTGATCTCGAAGGTGTGGGTGGTGCCGCCGACCGTGACGGACAGCGTATCGCCCGCCGCCGGCGCGAAGGCTGCACCGAAGCTGACCATGCGCGCGCCGCTCGCCGCCTGCAGGCCGGTGAGCGAAAGGCCGGCGGTGGTGCTGTTGGTGCCGGCGACCGAGGTCCGGGTGCCGTTGATGTCGCGCACGATGTCGAGGTTGTTGCCGGTGACGCCCGGCACGCCGGCCACGCCCTGGGTCAGCAGGTTCACGCCGTTGAAGGTGGCGGTGCGGGCGAAGGCGTCGATGTTCTGCAGCGCATTGGTGATCTGCGCGTTGATCTGCGCCACGTCCAGGCCCTGCTGCTGGCCCTGGGTCACCGTCTGCTTCAGCTTGCCCAGCTCGTCGCTGATGGAGGTGGCGGCGTCGCGGGCGACGGTCAGCGCCTGCTTGCCGAAGGCCAGGCTGTCCTTCACCGCCGACATGGCATTCAGGTCGGCGCGCATGTTCTGCGCGATGGCGAACACCGCCGGGTCGTCATTGGCCTTGTTGACGCGCAGGCCGCTCTCCACGCGGGACTGCGTGGTCAGCATGTCGCGCGAGATCGTCGAGAGCGAGCGAACGGCGGCCATCGCCGCGGCATTGGTGTTGATCGAGGCCATTTGCCTCTCCTCATCCATCCGTTTCGGCGGACGCGGGGACCTCTTGTCCTCGTCCGTCGAAGATCCCGCGGACGACGACGCGCCCTTGGGGTCCGGGGGCCGGCTGCCTCGCAGGCGGCCCGTGTCAGCAAGGCTACCGCGCCCTGCTGAAGGATTCGTGAATCAGACGGCGATTCCCGCCCCTTCCCCGGCGCCGGCCGCGACGGGCGGCAGGCCCGTCGCCAGATCCAGCCCGAGCACGCTCGCCTCATGCGCCATCACCCGGCGCACCAGCTTCAGCGAGGCGTACCAGTCCTCGCTCGCCGCCAGCACCATCGCGCGGTCCAGCAGCATCCGCACCATCCCGGAGGTGGTGGCCGCCTGCAGCTCCGCCGCCAGCTCGTGGGCGCGGGTCATGGACGGCTCCCGCTCCTCCTCCGGGCCGACATAGGCGGCCTGGAGGGCGAAGTAGATGCGGCGCGCCGGGGTGTTCGCCGCCTCCGGCGGCATCACCTGCTTGCCGAACAGGAAGCGCGCCCGGACGGGAAGCTCCACCCGCGCGCGGTTGCGGAAGCGGATGGAGGCGCCGTTGACCACCATCAGGTCGCCCTGCCGCAGCTCAAGCACCAGCGTGGACATGGTCACCTCCCCGCCAGGGCGGCCCGGGAACCCGCGGGTGCCCGCCGGCCCGGCGGCATCTTGCTGTCATCGCCTTGTTCCCCCGATCGCTCCCGTGCGACCCGCCGCGTGCGCCGGCGGATGGACCATCAGACACCGTCTGCCCTTAACGCCCGTTGAAGGGGGGCGCTCAGGACAGGAAGCGGGTCAGCGTCAGCTCCGACAGCATGGTCAGCGCCTTCCACGACGCCTCCAGCCGCTGGCGCGTCTCCTGCAGGGCGAGGATCGTGGTCTCGTCGTCCACTTCCTCGATCCCCGCCAGCTGCTGCTTCAGCGCGATGCTGGCATCGGCATGGCGTTCCTTCAGCGTCGCCAGCCGCTGCTCCGACTGGCCGAGCCCCGCGCCCTCCAGGCTCAGCGCGGTGGAGGCGCTGTCCAGCCCGGCCTGCACCGTGCTCATCAACGCCTGGAAGCCTTCGCCCTGTGCCGCCTGGTCCGTAGTCAACGCGGCCAGGGTGGCGAGCCCGCGCAGCAGGTCGCGCGCCCAGGACCCCACCGTCTCCCCGGTGGACACCGCCTGCGCGTTGCGGTTGGCCAGCAGGCCGTAGCCGACCCGCCCCCCATCCTCCGCCAGCAGGCTGCGCGGGGCCTCCGCGCCGCCGCCCGCGGGGTCCTCCAGCCAGGCGGAGAAGGGAGAGGCACCCGGGGTGGTGTCCGTCGCCGCGGCCGCCGTCTGGGTCGCCACGGCCGCGGCGTTGGTGGGCGTCAGCCCGGCGACGGCGGCGGCGATCGCGCTGGCCATGGGGCCCGTGGCGATGCCGGCCGCATCCGGGACCGGAGGGCTGGCGCTGTCGGAGCCGCCGAACAGGTATTCGCCCATGTGCTGCGTGTTCAGCAGCCCGGCGACCTCCTCCAGCGCGGCGCGGGCCGCCCCGGCGACCGAGAGCACCTCCGCCTCCCCGGCCGGGGCGAGGGTGGCGAGGCGCAGCGCCTCCGCCTTCATCCCGCCGGCGATGCTGCCCAGCCGCGTCAGCACCTGCTGCGCCGTGTCGGCGCGGCCCAGCGCCTGGTCCAGGGCCGAGGCATAGGCACCACGCCGCGCGATCTCCCCGCGCAGCCCGATGGCCTGCCGTGCCTGCGGCGCCTCGTCGCCATAGACGGTGGCCCTGCGCCCGTCCGAGACCTGGCGCGACAGCAGTTCCACCTGGGTCTTCAGTGCGGCCGACTGGGTGGCGATGCGGGCGAAGCTGCCCATCCCGCCGGCGATGATGGCAGCCATCAGCGCACCGCCGCGAACAGGGCGTCGTACATCGCCTGCACCGTGCTCATCACCCGCGCATTCGCGGCATAGGCATTCTGCAGCGTGATCATCGAGGCCATCTCCGAATCCACGTCCACGCCGGACCGCTCATGGAAGCGCTGCTCCAGCCCGGACAGCATCGCCGCGGCGGATTCCTTCGCGCCGGTGGCGGCGGCGCGGTCGGCGGTGTGGCCCGCCACCAGCCGTGCGGCGTAGTCCTCCACCGTTCCGGCCCCGCCCAGCCCGGAGGCCAGCAGGCCGCTGGGGCCCAGCCCCGCGGTGGGCAGGCCCGCCTGGGCGACGCCGGCCGCGACCTGGGTGCCGAAGGAGAAGTCCGTCACCCGCTCCAGCAGCGTGGCGAAGGAGGCCGGGCCGCCTGCCGGGTTCGGCGTGAAGGCCGTGGCGCCGCCCGCGCCGGCCGTCACCGCATGCGTGCCGTCGCGCACCTTGGCGGGGTCGGCCTGCAGCGCGGCATTCACCCGCAGGCTGCCCGCGAAGCCCAGCAGCCCGCTGCCCGGATCGGCATAGGGCTGCGCCAGGTCGGGCACGTCGCCGGCGCCATCGGTGAAGAGGCGCAGGCCCTGCGCCTCCAGCCGCGAGGCCAGGGCGGCGGCGGAGACGTCCAGCTCCGCCTGCTGCAGCGGCAGCACCTCGTCGCGCAGCCTGGCATATTCCGCGAGGCGGCCGCCGGAGAGCTGCGCGGTGATGTCCAGCCCGCCCAGCATCACCCCGGGGATCGTCCCGCCCGGCCCGTGATAGGCATCCGCCCCGATGGTGGCGGCGCCGAGCGAGACGGCGTCCCGCGCCTCGTCCAGCGGCAGGGCGATGCCGCCGCTGGCCACCAGCGTCACGCCGTCGTTGGGCTGCGGGATGACGCGCACCTCCAGCACCGCGGCGATGCGGGCGACGGCCGCGTCGCGCTGGTCCGCCAGTGCCGCGATGCTCCTCCCCTCGGCCGAGAGCGGCGCGATCCGGCGGTTCAGCGAGGCGACCTCGCGCAGCGCGGCGTTGAGCGTGGCCACGTCCGCGACCATGCCGTCATGCGCCGCCTGCCGGGCGCCGCCGATCGCATCGGCCACGTCGTTGTAGCGCCCGGCCAGATCCTGCGCCGCGGCCACCACCGCCTGCTGCAACGGCTGGTCGGAGGGGGCGGCCGCCAGGGAGACGAAGGCGTTGCGCAGCGTCGCCGTCAGGTCGGCGACCGATTCCGCCCGCTCCGGATCGCCCTGCGCCTGCTCCACCGGGCGCAGGATGGCCTCCCGCGCCGCGGCCGCGGCCAGGGCGGAGCGGGCGGAGCCCATCTGTGCCACCATGGCGGCATCGACGTCCCGCCGGGCCTCCAGGCTGCGGACGCCGAAGGGGATGTCGGCCGCATTGAGCGCCTCCCCGGCCACGGACTTCCGGGTGAAGCCGGCGGTGCCCGCATTGGAGACGTTGTCGGCGGTCTGGGCGAGCTGGCGCTGGACATGGGCCAGCCCGCCCACCGCGGTCGAGAGGGCGGCGTCGAGGCTCATGGCGGGATCATCCTGTGCGTCCTGGTGTTAACGCGACGTCAACGCCGCATGTTCAGCACGTCCTGCAGCATCTCGTCGGTGGTGGTGACGATGCGCGTGTTCGCGGTGTAGGCGCGCTGCGCCAGGATCAGCTTCGAGAACTCCGAGGCGACGTCGACATTGGAGCTCTCGACCGCGCTGCTCACCAGCTTGCCGGCGCCGCTGCTGTTGACGTCGGAGATGCGGGCCTCGCCGCTTTCCACGGTGCGCAGGAAGGCCTGCCCGTCCACGCGCTGCAGCTTGTCGGGGTCAGAGAAGGTGGCGACCGGCACGCGCGCGACGATGCGGGACTGGCCGTTGTCGTAGTTCACCGAGACGTCGCCGTTGTCCTGGACCGAGACGGAGGAGAAGGAGCCGAGCGGCACGCCGTTCTGGCCGAGGCTGCGCACCTCGTACTGGTCGCCGGAGAACTGCGTCAGCCCGGCTGCCCGCCCGAAGGTGCCGAGGTTGAGGGTGATGGGCTGCCCCCCCTGGCCGAAATTGGCGCCGAAGCTCAGCTCCGCCGGGTCGCCGGCCACGGCCGCCGCGCCGGTCAGCCCGTCCGTCGGGTCGAGGTCGACGATCTGCCCCAGCGTGCCGTTCGCGGCGGCGGGCGTGGCGGCGACGCCGAAGCGCAGCTCCACGCTGCCGAGGGCGGCGGCGGGCTGGTTGTCCGGCGCGGACATGTCCAGGCGCCAGACGTTCTCGGCGGTGCGCGTGTAGCTCATCTGCACCGTGTGGACCTTGCCCAGCCCGTCATAGACCTGGATCTGCGAGGTGACGCTGTTGCCCACCGCCGCATCCGCGGGCAGGTTCGCGGCCAGGTCGATGCTGCTGGTCGGCACGGGGTTGAAGACGCTCTGGTCGATGCGCAGCGGCGCCACGCGTGTGCGGTCGGGCACCCCGGCCGCGTTCATGGTCCAGCCCTCGAGGAAGTAGCCCTGGCTGTTCACGAGGAAGCCGTCGCGATCCATGGAGAAGTCGCCGGCGCGGGTGAAGAAGGCGCGCTCGTCGAAGCTGGGCAGGCCGTCCGCCGTCGTGCCGGTGGATTGCGAGACAGGAAAGAAGCCCTGTCCGGCGATGGCCATGGAGAGGGGGTTGTCGGAGGTCTGGACCGTGCCCTGCGCCGAGTTGGCATAGTCCGGACGCGCCACCACGGAGCCGGGCAGGTGGCTGCTGCGGCTGGAGCTGGTGATGTAGCTGGTGAAGCTGGTGTCCACGCGCTTGTAGCCGACGGTCTGGCTGTTCGCGACGTTGTCGGCGACGTTGCCGAGGGCGCGGGACTGGGCGTTGAGGCCGCTGATGGCCGTGGACAGCGATCCGTAGAGCGACATCGGGGCGGCTCCTTGCCGGGGTCGTGAGGGACGCCGCCCCAGGCGCAACCGCCGTGCCAGCGGATCGGGTGGCTTCGGCCGGACGGCCCTGCCCGTTGCCGGCAGGAAATGCCGCCTGACGGCGCCGCGCCCGGCAGGCCGTGCCGCTCGCCCCCCGCGGCAGGCTGGCAGGGCGCTTGCCCGAGGCGGCGCGGTTGGTCGGAAGGAGCGCCGATGCAGGATGTGCGTGCCACCCCGGGCCGCGGCGCCGTGCCGCCGCCGGCCGCGGGGCGGCCCATGCCCCCCGGGGGGGCCGCCCGGGGCTTCATCGACCTGCTGCAGGCTGCGCAGGGCGCCCCGCCAGGGCCGGGCCGGACCCCGGCGGCGCCGGGGGAGGCGGCGGCCGAGCGCGCCGCGGCGCCACCCACCGGGACCGGGGAGGGGGGTCTTCCCCTGGAGCCCGGCGATGGCGAGGCCACGCTTGCCGCCGCCGCCGGGATGGCCGGTTCGGTGGAGGACGCCGCTGCGGCCCCGCCCGCGGCAGCGGCGGCGGAGGAGGACAGGCCTGCCCCATCGCCGGGACGCGACGCCGGGCCGGAGGCCGTCCCGCCCCGTTGGGACTGGGCCGCGCCGCCGGCAGGCCCGGCACCGGCGCCCGCCCTGCCTGTGGCGGGCGCCGCCCCCCCGGACGCGCAGCTCATGCCCGCGATCGGCCAGGCGCCGCCGGAGGCGCCCGAGCCGGCACCCCGGGTGGGCGCATCGCGCGGTGCAGCCGCCGCCGCCCGGGCCCCTGGGAACGCCCCGCCGGCAGCCGCCGCGGAGGCCGCCCCCGCCCCGCCGCGGGACGCGGGACCGGCCGGCATCGCCGGCGAGCCCGTGCCCGCCGCGGAGCCGAAGGCCGCGGCATCCCACACGCAGGGCGGGTCGGCGAACCGTCCGGCCGTCCTCGAGCCTCCCGGCGCCGCGCCCTCCGCCGCGGAGCCCGGGACGCCGGTGGACGTGCTTCCTCCTGCCCCCGCGACGGTACCTGCCCCGCCGCCGGGCGCCCCCGCCGCCCCCGTGCCGGCCGCTGCCCTGTCGCGGAGCGCGCCGCCGCCGGCCGCCCAGGTGGCGCCGGTGGTCGTCGGCCTCTCCATCGGCGCCGGCACGGAGGCGCGGATCGAGATGGTACTGGAGCCGGCGGAGCTGGGGCGGGTGGAGATCAGCATCGACCGTACGAAGGAACAGGCGGCGGTGCAGATCGCGGCCGAGCGCCCCGAAACCCTGGCCCTGCTGCAGCGCGACCAGCGCGAACTGGATCGCGCCCTCTCCCAGGCCGGGCTGGCGCCGCAGGGGGGGCTGAGCCTGAGCTTCTCCCTCTTCGGGTCCGGTGCGGAGACAGGGGCTGGCGATCGGGGGCGGGGCCAGGGGCGCGCCGCCCGCGGCCCCGGCGCCCCCGGGGCCGGCATCCCCGCGGCCGCCTTGCCGCCGCGCGCCCTGCGCGGCCTGCTCGACATCGCCATCTGACGAAGGAGGCTTCCCATGGCCACGACCGCGGCGACTGCCGCCGCCAGCACGACCAGCGCCGCGGCCGCGACGGCCGGCAAGCCGGTGCTCTCGGCGAACTTCGACACCTTCCTGACGCTGCTGACGACGCAGCTGAAGAACCAGTCGCCGACCGATCCGCTCGACACCAACCAGATGACCGCGCAGCTCGTGCAGTTCGCCTCGGTCGAGCAGCAGATCGCGATGAACGGCAACCTGGAGAAGATGATCGCCCTGGACCAGGCGGCGCAGCTCACCGCCGCCGCGCCCCTGATGGGCCGGACGGTGCAGGTGGAGGGCGATCGCATCGCGCTGCAGGATGGGGTCGGCCGCATCGGCCTGCCGGCCGCCGGCGAGGCGGCGCAGGCGCACGTGACCATCCGCAGCGGCAGCCGGGTCCTGCGCGAGGTGGACGTGCCTCTCGGCGCCGCCGCCTCCACCTGGAGCTGGGACGGCAAGGACGCGAACGGCAACACCTTGGCCGATGGCGCCTACACCGTCGCCGTCAACGGCACGGCACGCACCGGCGAGGCCGCGCCGCTGTCCTGGACGGTGATCGGCACCGCCACGGCGATGGAACGCCAGAACGGCACGCTGAAGCTGATGCTGGGCAGTGCCGCCTATGACTTCGACAAGGTGCGCTCCGTCTCGGGCAGCAACTGACGCCGGCTCGGCGCGCATCGGCGCCTCTCGCCGGCTGGCCGGCCGTCGCATTCCCGGCGCGGCGCGGACCTCCGGAGGAAGGCGCGTCGATGCCCGATGCCCCCTTCGTCACGGGCTGCTTCCGCGTGGCAGGGCATCGGCTTCGGGCTGAGCCCGAGCGACACGCGGACGGGCGGGGCTTGGGAGCGAGAAGCGCCCGTCCGGGAGCGGGGCGCCGGTGTCCGCCGGAGGTCGTGGACCTCCCGGCGAGCGGAGTCCGGGCGGGAAGCAGGGCTCGCCCATGCCACCGGCATGGCGATCGCGGCGAGCCGGCCTGACGTGCCGCCCCCACCACATGATGCGACGCAGCGTCCGCGAAACGCGCCGTTAACCCGGACTCGGCAAGACTTGCCGGGCCGGCAGGAGGCCGGGGCGGAGAGGTGCGAATGCTGCCTGCTGGGGTTCGTGCGTCGCGGGGCGGGCTGGATCGACGCCAGGGGACGACATGCCAGGGCCGTTGATCGCCCAGCTCCGCGCGCTTGGGCCACTGCGGCTCGGGGCATTGGGTTTGGTGGCGCTGCTGCTGCTGGGAGGCATCGGCTTCCTGGCGCTGCGGGCCGGCAGCCCGCCCATGGCCCTGCTCTACGCCGATCTCGATCCGCGCGACGCGGGCGCCGTGGTGCAGTCGCTGGAGCGGCAGCGCGTGCCCTACCGCCTCTCCGCCGGCGGCAGCGCCATCCAGGTGCCGGAGGAGCAGGTGCCGCGCCTGCGCCTGGGCCTGGCGCGGGAGGGGCTGCCGGCGGGCGGCGCCGTGGGCTGGGAAATCTTCGACCGCGGCGAGAGCCTGACGACCACCCCCTTCCAGCAGGACGTGAACCGCCTGCGGGCCCTGGAAGGGGAGCTGGCGCGCACCATCCGGGGCCTCTCCGGCGTGCGCAACGCCCGGGTCCACCTCGTCCTGCCGCAGCGGGAAGCCTTCTCCCGCCGCACGGCGGAGGCGCAGGCCAGCGTGGTGCTGACCATGCAGGGCGCACAGCGGCTGGACCGGGAGGGGGTGCAGGCCGTGCTGCACCTCGTCGCCACCGCCGTCCCGGGGCTGAAGCCGCAGGCGGTGTCGATCGTGGACAGCCGGGGCGAGCTGCTGGCGCGCGGCGGACAGCCGCTCTCCGGCCCCGCGGCCGCGGCGACGCTGGACGAGGTGAAGCGCGCGCAGGAGATGCGGTTGGCGCGCGGCGTGGAGGAGCTGCTGGAGCGCAGCCTGGGCGTCGGGCGGGTGCGCGCCGAGGCGACGGTGGAGATGGACGCCGATCGGGTCCAGACCACGGAGGAGCGCTTCGACCCGGAGAACCAGGTCGCCCGCAGCGTGCAGAGCAGCCAGGAACAGTCGCGCAGCGCCGAGGGCGGTCCCGTCTCCGTCGGCAACCAGCTTCCCGGCGCGGAGGCGAATGGCGGCGGCGAGCGCAATCAGGAGAGCCGCCAGGAGGAGACCACCAACTACGAGATCGGCAAGACCGTCCGCTCGACGCTGCGCGAGCAGCCGGTGCTGCGGCGGCTGTCCGTCGCCGTGCTGGTCGACGGGATCTGGGAGCCGCAGGAGGGCGGCGCACCGCGCTTCCGCGAGCGCTCGGCGGAGGAGCTGGCGCGGCTCGCGGCGCTGGTGCGCAGCGCCGTGGGCGCGGATGAGCGCCGCGGCGACCGGGTCGAGGTGGTCTCGATGCGCTTTGCGGCGGCAGCGGCGGATGGCGCCGCGGAGCCGTCCTGGCTCGGCCTGCCCTTCGGCCCGGCGACCCTGGCGCGGCTGGCCGAGAGCGCCGTCTTCGCCCTGGTGGCGCTGCTGGCCGTGCTGCTGGTGGCCCGGCCGCTGACGCGGCAGCTCTCCGCCACGCTGAGGCCGACCGTCGCCCTGGCCGGGAAGGCGGCCGGGGCCCTGGCCGGCGCCGGCATGGCCGCCCTGCCCGGCACGCCGGAGGCCGAGCAGAACCAGGCGCTGGCGCAGGCGGAGGAGCAGATGCGCGCCTCCACCCTCACGCGCATCGCCGAGCTGGTCGAGAAGCACCCGGACGAGGCGGTGGGCGTGGTGCGGCGGTGGCTGTCGCCGGAGGAGGCGCGATGATCACGAACCTGACCGGCCCCCAGAAGGCGGCCGCCTTCATCATGGCGCTGGGCGAGGACACGGCCTCGCGGCTCTTCGCGCGCATGCACGAGGACGAAATCCGCGACATCTCCCTCGCCATGGCGCAGCTCGGCACCGTGCCGGCGAACCGGATCGACGAGATCTGCCAGGAGTTCGTGGACAGGATGGGGGTGGCCGGCAACCTGGTCGGCACCTTCGAGACGACGGAGCGCATGCTGCTCAAGACGCTGCCCAAGGACCGGGTGGCGCAGATCATGGACGAGATCCGCGGCCCCGCCGGCCGCACCATGTGGGATAAGCTGGGCAATGTCTCCGAGGCGGTGCTCGCGAACTTCCTGAAGAACGAATACCCGCAGACGGTCGCGGTGGTGCTGTCCAAGGTGCGGCCGGACCATGCGGCGCGGGTGCTGGCGCTGCTGCCCGAAGGCTTCGCGATGGAGGTCGTCATGCGGATGCTGCGCATGGAAACCGTTCAGAAGGAGGCGCTGGATGGGGTGGAGCGCACCCTGCGCGCCGAGTTCATGCACAATCTCGCCCGCGCCAACCGGCGCGACGCGCACGAGATGATGGCGGAGATCTTCAACAACCTCGACCGCAACGCCGAAGGCCGGATCATGTCCGCGCTGGAGGAGCGCAACCGCGAGAGCGCAGAGCGGATCCGGGCCCTGATGTTCACCTTCGAGGACCTGCAGCGCCTCGACGGCCAAGCGGTGCAGGTGCTGCTGCGCTCCGTCGAGAAGGACAAGCTGGCCTTGTCGCTGAAGGGGGCGAGCGACGCGGTGAAGGACCTGTTCTTCCGCAACCTCTCGGAGCGCGCGGCGAAGATGCTGAAGGACGACATCGCGGTGCTGGGCCCGGTGCGCCTGCGCGACGTGGACGAGGCGCAGGCGATCATCGTCAGCACGGCGAAGGACCTGGCGGCGCAGGGCCAGATCCAGATGGGCGATTCGCACGACGAGATGGTGGCCTGACATGTCGTCCTTCCGCAGCCACCGCCTGGCCATCGGCGGGGCCAACCTGCCCCGCGCCCTGCCCATGCTGCGCGCCCTCGCCCTGCCGGACCTGGACGCGCCGCCGCCCCCGCCGCCCGCCGAGGGGCCGGGGCCGGAGGAGATCGCGGCGATGCTCGACGCGGCGCGGGATGCCGCGCGGGCGGACGGCTATGCGGCCGGCGAGCAGGCGGGGTGGGAGGCGGCGCTGGCCTCCCAGGCCGCGCGTCTGGACGGGGCGCTGGCCGCGTTGCTGCCGCAGCTGGAGGCCATGCTGCGGGAGGAGCGGGCCGCCTCGGAGGCGCGGACGCGGGAGCTGGCGGTGCTGTTGCTGCGGCTGGTCGACGCCGCCCTGCCCGGCGCGGCCGCCCGCGCCGCACCGGACCTGCTGGATCGCCTGATGGAGCATCTCGGCCCCGTGCTGGAGGTGCCGGAGGGCGCCACCGTGCTGGTGCCGCCGGAGGTTCTCGAGGCCGCGCGGCGGCGGCTGGACGGCACCGGCCTGGCGGTCGCCGCCGATCCCGCCCTGGCCCCGGGCGATGCCCGGATCGCCTGGCGTGGCGGCGGGCTGGCAATGGACCTGGCGGCAAGGCGAGCCGCCATCGGCGAGGTGCTGGCCTCGCTGGGACTGACGGAGGAGGATCCCCGATGAGCGGCAGCTTCGAGATGGCCCCGCAGGACGAGGCGGCGGACCGCCTGGCCGCGCAGTCGCTGCCCAGCAGCGCGGCGGGGCTGGAGGCTGTCTACGACATCCCCGTGCAGGTCAGCGCCGTGCTGGGGCGCGCGACGATGCAGGTGAGCCAGCTGCTGAAGCTCGGCCGCGGTGCCGTGGTGGAGCTGGACCGCAAGCTGGGGGAGGCGGTGGACATCTACGTCAACAACCGCCTCGTCGCGCGCGGCGAGGTGGTGATGGTCGACGACAACCGCCTGGGCGTGACCATGACCGAGATCGTCAAGGCGGACCGCGCCTGAGATGCCCCGGCTCCTGATCGTCGGCAGCCTGGATGGCGAGCTGGGACAGGCGGGGCGCGTCGCGACCGCGCGCGGGGCCACGCTGGCCCAGGCGGATGGCGTCTCCTCCGCCATGAACCGCGCCCGGGCCGAGGGCTGCGACCTGATCCTCTGCGACGTGCTGCACGACGTCGGCTGGCTGGTGCAGTCGCTGGAGGCGGAGCGCATCGCCTGCCCCGTGGTGGCCTGCGGCCGGCAGGCGGATGCGGCGGCGGCGGTGCGGGCGATCCGTGCCGGGGCGAAGGAGTTCCTGCCGCTGCCGGCGGAGCCCGACCTGATCGTGGCGATGCTGCAGGCCGCGGCGGGGGACGACGGCGCCCCCGTACACCGCGACCCTGCCATGGCCACGGTGCTGGCGCGCGCCGAGATGGTCTCCCGCGCCGAGGCCAGCATCCTGATCACGGGCGAGAGCGGCACGGGCAAGGAGGTGCTGGCGCGCCACATCCACCGTCACTCGCGCCGCGCCGCCGGCCCCTTCGTCGCGCTCAACTGCGCCGCCCTGCCGGAAACGCTGCTGGAGAGCGAGCTGTTCGGACACGAGAAGGGTGCCTTCTCCGGCGCGCTGGACCGGCGCCGCGGCAAGTTCGAGCAGGCGGAGGGCGGCACGCTGCTGCTCGATGAGATCGGCGAGATGGACATCCGCCTCCAGGCCAAGATCCTGCGCGTGCTGCAGGAGCGGGAGGTGGATCGCCTCGGCGGCACGGCGCCGGTGAAGGTGGACGTGCGCATCCTGGCCGCGACCAACCGCGACCTGGCCGCCGAGGTCCGGGCCGGGCGCTTCCGCGAGGACCTGCTGTTCCGCCTGCGCGTCGTGTCGCTGCGGCTGCCGGCGCTGCGCGAGCGGCCGGACGACATCCTGCCGATCGCCGAGCATTATGCCCGCCGCTACGCGGAGGCGAACGGCCTGCCGCGCCGCGGCTTCTCGCCCCGGGCGCGGGCGCTGCTGCTGTCCCACCCCTGGCCCGGCAACGTGCGGGAGCTGGAGAACGCGGTGCACCGCGCCGTGCTGCTGGCGACGGGTCCGGAGATCGACGGCGAGGCGATCGAGCTGGACGCGGCCGAGCCGCCGCCCCTCGCCCAGCCGGAGGCCGGCACCGCCCTGCCCGCGCCGCGCGCGGGCTCCGGCGTCACGGCGCTGGTTGGCCGGCGGATGGAGGATGTCGAGCGCGACCTGATCCTGGAGACGCTGGGCCACTGCCTGGGCAACCGGACGCGGGCGGCGGAGATCCTGGGCATCTCCATCCGCACCCTGCGCAACAAGCTGCATGAGTACCGTGCCTGCGGCCTCGAGGTCCCCATGGCGCCCGGGCAGCAGCCGATTCCCGCCTTGCCGGCCTTCTGAGCATGAACGCCCTCACACTCCGCCTGCCGCGGAACCTTGCGGCGCTGAATCCGGGCAGCGACGTCGGCCTGGCCCTGGGCGTGGTGCTGCTGATCGCGGTGATGGTGGTGCCGCTGCCGCCGGCGCTGCTGGATGCCGGGCTCGCCGTCTCCATCACGCTCAGCGTGCTGGTGCTGATGACGGCGCTGTTCCTCAACCGCCCGCTGGACTTCACCTCCTTCCCGACGCTGCTGCTGCTGACCACGCTGCTGCGCCTCGCGCTCAACGTCGCGACCACGCGCGGCATCCTGACGCACGGGCACGAGGGGCCGCAGGCCGCGGGCGCCGTGGTCTCCGCCTTCGGCAGCTTCCTGATGGGCGGCGACGTGCTGGTGGGGCTGATCGTCTTCGCCATCCTGCTGGTCGTGAACTTCATGGTCGTCACCAAGGGTTCGGGACGCATCGCGGAGGTGGCGGCGCGCTTCAGCCTGGATGCCATGCCCGGCAAGCAGATGGCGATCGATGCCGACCTGTCCGCCGGCATCATCGACGAGGCGGAGGCGAAGCGGCGGCGCAAGGAGCTGGAGGCGGAGAGCGGCTTCTACGGCGCCATGGACGGCGCGGCGAAGTTCGTGCGCGGCGACGCGATCGCGGGGCTGATCACCACGGCGATCAACCTGCTGGGCGGCATCGCTATCGGGGTCGGGCGGCACGGGCTGCCTTTCGGCGAGGCGGTCGCCACCTTCTCCGTGCTGACGGTGGGCGACGGGCTGGTGTCGCAGATTCCGGCGCTGCTGGTCTCGGTCGCCGCCGGCATCGTGGTGACCAAGGGCAACACGGAGGGTACGGCGGACCAGGCGCTGGTCGGCCAGCTCGGCGGCGGGGTGAAGCCGCTGGCGCTGGTGGCCGGGGCCACGGCCGGGCTGGCGCTGTTGCCAGGGATGCCCATGCTGCCCTTTCTCGCGCTCGGCGGCGCGGCGGGCGGGCTCGCCTGGCTGCGCAAGGGCCAGCTGGAGCGCGAGGCCGAGGCGGCCGCGGTGCCACCCCCGCCGCCGGCCGAGCCACCCGTATCGGAATCCCTCAGGATCGACCAGCTGCGGCTGGAGCTGGGCTACGGGCTGCTGCCGCTCGCCTCCGGCGAGGCGCCGCAGCTGACCGAGCAGATCCGCAACCTGCGCCGCACCGTGGCGCAGGAGATGGGCTTCGTCCTGCCCAGCGTCCGGCTGCAGGACAACCTCGCCCTGCCGGCGGACCAGTACGTGATCCGCGTGAAGGAGATCGAGGCCGGGCGCGGCCAGCTGCGCCCGCCGATGCACCTGGCGATCGACCCTTCCGGCCAGTTGCCGCCGCTGCCAGGGGAGAGCTGCCAGGAGCCGACCTTCGGCCTGCCGGCGATGTGGATCGAGGAGTCGCTGCGCGAGCAGGCGCTGGCCATGGGCTGCACCGTGGTGGATGCGGCGGGGGTGCTGGCGACGCACCTGACGGAGCTGGTGCGGGAGAACGTGGCGGAGCTGCTCTCCCACGCCGAGACGCAGAAGCTGATCGACGACCTGCCGCGCGAGCACCAGAAGCTGGTGTCCGACCTGATCCCGGCCCAGGCCAGCCTCGGCACGGTGCAGCGGGTGCTGCAGGCGCTGCTGGCCGAGCGCGTCTCGATCCGCGACCTGCCCACCATCCTGGAAGGGATGCAGGAGGCGCTGTCCGCCGGGCTGCGCTCCATCCCCGGCATGGTCGGCGTGGTCCGCGCGCGGCTCGCGCGCCAGATCAGCGATGCCGCGCGCGGGCCGCAGGGCTATGTCCCGATGATCACCCTCTCCGCCGAGTGGGAGCAATCCTTCGCGGAGGCGCTGATGGGGCAAGGTGAGGAGCGGCAGCTCGCCATGGCGCCGTCCCGCCTGCAGGAGTTCATGCAGCGCGTGCGCGATGCCTTCGACCGGGCCGCGGCCGCCGGAGAGGCGCCGGTGCTGGTCTGCAGCGGCCATGTGCGGGCGCATGTCCGCGCCATCGTGGAGCGTTTCCGCCCCTCGACCGCGGTGCTGGCGCAGTCGGAGATCCATCCCCGCGCGCGCATCCGCACCGTGGGCGTGCTGTGACCGTCAGCAGCGGAGGGTAGGGTCGCCCCATGCGCCTGCGCGTCTTCCACGCCCCCAGCATGGCCCAGGCCATGGCCCAGCTCCGCGCCGAGCTGGGCGCCGATGTGGTGATCCTGGACAACCGCCGGGTGGCGGGGGGCGTGGAGGTCACCGCTGCGCTGGAGGCGGAGGAACTGCCTCCCGCCGCGCCCGGCGCGCCGGACCCGGGGGCGCCGCAGCTCCTGCGGCCGCGATTGTCCCTGGCCCGGCACAACCTGCCCCCCGCCCTGGCGGCCCGGCTGCAAGGGCCGTTGGCTCCGGCCCTGGCCGCCTGCTTCACCTTCGCCCCGCTGCCTGATGGGGGCGGGCCGGTCCTGGCCCTGATGGGCCCGCCCGGCGCGGGCAAGACGCTGACCTGCGCCAAGCTCGCCACCCGCGACGTGCTGTCCGGCGGCGTCCCCCTGGTGGTGACCGCCGATTCCACCCGTGCCGGGGCGGTGGAGCAGCTGGCGGCCTTCACCCGGTTGCTGGGGGTGACGCTGGAGGCCGTGGCCTCGCCCGGGCAGGCGGCCCGCAGCCTGGCCGGGCGCCGGCCGGGGCAGCTCGCCCTGCTGGACACCGCCGGCTGCGATCCGTTCGACACGGCCCAGGCCGCGGGGCTCCTGGCCCTGCTGCAGGAGACGGGGGCCGAGCCCGTGCTGGTGCTGCCGGCGGGGCTCGACGTGCAGGAGGCGGCGGAGCTTGCACGCGCCTTCGCCGCGCTGGGCGCCCGCCGCATGGTGCCGACCCGGCTGGACGTCGCCCGCCGCCTCGGCTCCGTCCTGGCCGCGGCGGAGGCCGGCGCGCTGCTGCTGGCCGAGGCCGGGACCGGGCCCGGCGTGACCGAGGGGCTGACGCCCCTGACCCCGGACTGGCTGGCGGAGCGGCTCTGTCCCGGCACGTCCGCCGATACCCGGCACGATGCCGCCGCGTGAGCACCGCGCTCTCCCGCTTCCACGCTGCCCTCGAGGCCAAAGGCATCGCGGCCTGCGTTCCTTCAACGCAGAGCCGGAACAGCCCCGCCCCTCACGGCCACGCTCTTCACCGCCAGCGCCACAGCGTCGCGAGCATGTCCGCCAGGCGCAGGGACGGGCGCCGCACCATCATGCGCACACGCGGCCAGGGCCAGCCCCACGCCGCGCCGCGCGTGGCAGGGGGCGCCGGAGAACATCGCCGCACGTTTCGCGGCGTGACCCGCTCGGGCGCCGCGGGGCGCAGGAAGCGGCGGCGACGCTTGCGGGGCGCGGCCCGGGCGTTCTCCGCTGTCTCCGGGAAAAGTCATGCCGCTCCGGCGAGCGGCCCTGTCATGGCCAGCCCATCGCCGCGTCGCCCAGGCCGCGCACCCCGGCATCCAGCGCCAGCAGCCGGCCGGACAGCGGCGCGATGGCCAGCGTGTCGATCGGCACGCCGTCCCGGGCAGTGGCGACGAAGAGCGTTTCCAGCCCCGGCCCGCCGAAGCAGAGATCGGTGGGGCGCGGCACCGGCAGGGGCAGCAGCCGGTCGACCTCGCCCTCCGGACCGAGGCGTGCGACGCCCCAGCCGTCGCTGAGCGCGGTCCACACGCCGCCCTCGGCATCCACCGCGAGGCCGGCGGGGCGGCCGCTCCCGGGCGGCAGGCGTGCCAGCAGCAGCGGGGCGGACCGCCCCGGCTCCAGCCGGTGGACGGTGCCCAGCGCCGGGGTGGCCGCGAACAGGGCCGCGCCGTCTTGCGCCCAGGCGAGGGCCGTCACCTCGCCCGGCAGGCGCCACGCCACCCGGGCCAGGCCGGTCAAGGAGAGCGGGCCGATGACGCTGCCCCCGTCCGGGCCGGCCATGGCGGCCCAGGCCTCGCCGCCGGGGCCGGCGCGCAGGGCGAAGGGCGCGGCGGGCAACGGTGCCAGGGCCTGCGTCGTCCCGTCCGGGCTCGCTCGCGTCACCAGGCCCCGGACATCCACCACCAGGGCATCGCCGCCCGTCGCCAGTGCCAGGGCGCGGATCGGGACCTCGGCCCGGGTCACGTGACGGTCGGTGCCGCCTGGAAGCAGGCAACGCAGCTCGGGCGCCAGCGCGTCGCACCACCAGAGCACCCCTGCCTCCGCCGACCAGCGCGGCGCGAGGCCCCGGAAGGCCGGACCGGCCGAGACCGGCCGTGCCAAGGCGCCCGCCGCCAGGGCGGGGGCGGCGGCGCGAAGCTGGGCGCCGATCCGGCGACCGGCGGCGGCGACCTCCGGCCCCAGCAGGTCCAGCCGCTCCCGCGTCATGCGCCAGGCGGGGCCGGCGATGCTCACCGCCCCGGCCACCCGCCCCTCCGGGTCCAGCACGGGTGCGCCGACGCAGCGCACGCCTTCGACGATCTCCTCGTCGTCCGTGGCGAAGCCGCGGGCGCGGATGATACGGAGCGCGGCCGCCAGGCGGCGGCGATCCGTGATGGTATGCGGGGTGAGGGAGGCCAGGGGCTGGCGGCGCAACAGCGCGTCGCGCTCCGCCTCCGGCAGGAAGGCGAGGATGGCCTTGCCCTGGCTGGTGCAGTGCAGCGGCTTACGCTGGCCCAGCCGCGCCGCGGAGCGGACCTCGTGCGGCCCCTCGAACTTGCCGAGGCCCACCACCTCCCGCCCTTCCAGCACCGCAATATAGGCCGTCTCGCCCGTGGCGTCGCGGAGCTGGCGCAGCTCCGGCGCCGCCAGGGCGGGCAGGTCGGGGGCGGACCACAGGCCCTGTCCCATCCCCTGGGCCATCTCCATCAGCCGGAAGCCGATGCCGTAGACCCGTCGCGACGGGTCCTGGCGCAGCAGGCCCCGCGCCACCAGCACGCCGAGGATGCGGTAGAGCGTGGTCCGGGACAGGCCGAGCCGTGCCGCCAGCTCCCTCTGAGCGATGCCGCCGGGGGCGGCCGCCACCGCCTCCAGCACGTCGCAGGCCTTGCCGAGCAGGGCTGCCCCGTCGGGGCGCGCCGCGCCCGGTCGATCCGGTCCGGCCCGTTGGTCCACCATGTGGGACAGCTAGCGTGGCCGGCGGGCGGGGAACAAGGCGCGCCGTTGACCGGTGTCCGGCTTCCATCCGATCCCGATACCAGGTTCCTGATGCCCGGACGGCGCGGCCGGCCTGCGCCGCCGCATCCCACCCGAGGAGGTCACGCCATGTCCGCCAAGAGCGACGTCGTCGTCACGCCTGACCACCTGGCCCGCCTCGCGCGGTGCAGCAGCGGCTCGATCACGACGGAGCTGTTCCGGCTGGGGTTCCGGCAATGCTTCCTGGTCGGGCTGAAGCCGCTGAACCCGGCGGTGAGGCCCTTCGCGGGCGAGGCCGCCACCATGCGCATGATCCCGGCGCGCGAGGATGTGGAGACCTACGCCACGCTGACGCCCACGCCGAACGACGACAACCTGCAATGGGTTGGCGTCGAGGCGACGCGGCCGCACCAGGTGCTGGTGATCGACAGCCGCAACGACCCGCGCGCCGCCTCGATGGGCAACATGCTGCTGACCCGCATGCAGAAGCGCGGCGTGGCCGGGGTGGTGACGGACGGTTCCTTCCGCGACGGCGCGGAGATCGCGGCGATGGACCTGCCCGCCTACTCTCGCGAGGTCGTCGCCTCCACCCGGCTGTCGTACCACCACGTCGCCGACCTGGACGTGCCGATCGCCTGCGCCGGCGTCGCCGTCTATCCGGGCGACATCATCCATGGCGAGAGGGACGGCATCACCGTCATCCCGCGCCACGTCGCCCTGCAGGTGCTGGAGGCCTGCGAGCGGCGCGACCCGCTGGAGAAGTACCTGGCGCTGCGCATCCAGGCGGGGGATGCGCTGTGGGGCGTCTATCCGCCGACGCCGCAGACCCGCGCCGACTTCGCGGCCTGGCAGGCGGCCGGCTCCCGCCCCGAGGACGCGCCGGTCATCCGCGCCCCCGCCCTGGTGGCGGAGTGATGGGGATGACCCGCTACGAGGCGATGATCCGCCGCTACTTCGACGCCTGCAACGCGGGCGATTACGACGCGCTGGTGGCCTGCTTCACGCCGGAGGCCGTGCACTACTTCCCGCCCGGCCTGCCCGGTACGCCCTGGCGCGGGGCGGAGGCCATCGCCAAGGGCTGGGTCTGGTGCGTGGAGACCCTGGGCAGCCGCTGGACCATCGAGCGCGTGCTGGTCGGCGAAGCGGTCAACGCCGACGGCTCCCCCTCCGGCGTGCCCGAGGCGGTGATCGAGTGGACGCACTGGAAGACCAGTCAGGGCACCGCCCTGCGCGGCGACGAGTGGTACCGCTTCGACCCGGAAAGCGGCCTGATCAGCGAGATCCGCGCCTACTACGCCGCCCCCGCGCAGAAGGGCGTGGCGATCGACGAGCTGCACGGCTTCGACTACCGCGGCCGCGGCTACCACCTCTCGCCGGGCTGACGGCGATGGCGCAGGGAAGCCGCATCGCGACGGTCGAGCTCTTCGAGTTGACCATCCCCTTCGCCGATGGCGGCGCGGGGCTGGGGTTGACGCCCGACCGCTGGGACCGCTTCGAGACGGTGCTGCTGCGCCTCACCGACGAGGCGGGGCGGCAGGGCTGGGGCGAGGCCTTCTCCTATGCCTGCCGCGGCGCCGTCTCGGCGGCGGTGCGCGAGATGGTGGCGCCGCTGCTGCTCGGCCAGGACGCGGCCGACCCGCCGGCGGTGACGGAGATGCTGCAACGCAAGCTGCACCTCTTCGGCCGCTACGGCATCACGCTGTTCGCCCTCTCCGGCGCGGACATCGCGCTGTGGGATCTGAAGGCGCGGGTGGCGGGCGTGCCGCTGGCCGCCCTCCTCGGCCCGCGGCGGCGGGAGGCGGTGGCAGCCTATGCCAGCCTCGTGCGCTACGGCGACCCGGCGCTGGTGGAGCGCTTCGCGGCGTGCGCCGTGGCGGAGGGCTACCGCTCGGTCAAGCTGCACGAGGTGACGGAAGCCACGATCGCCGCCGGCCGGAGCGGCGCCGGGCCGGGCACCCACCTGACCGTGGACGTGAACTGCGCCTGGACGGTGGCGGAGGCGCGCGCCCGCCTGCCCTTCCTGGCGGCGCAGGGGATCACCTGGCTGGAGGAGCCGGTCTTCCCGCCGGAGGATGCCACGGGCCTCGCCGCCCTGCGCGCCGCCGGCCCGGTCGCCGTCGCGGCGGGGGAGAATGCCTGCACCCGCTGGCAGTTCGCGCAGATGATCGCGGCCGGGGCCGTGACCTTCCCGCAGCCCTCCGTGACCAAGCTCGGCGGCGTCACCGAGTTCCTGGCGGTGCTGGAGGCGGCGGAGCGGGCGGGCCTCACCTGCATGCCGCATTCGCCCTATTTCGGGCCCGGCTACTTCGCGACGCTGCAACTCCTCGCGGTGGCGCCCGGGGAGCCGCTGCTGGAGGTGCTCTACGTCGAGCCGGAGGGCTACCCCGGCCTCGGCACCCCGCTGCCGCGCGACGGCATGGTGGCCATCCCCACCGGCCCGGGGATCGGCTTCGCCCCCGACCCCGCCGTGTTCGAGCGCCACGTCACGGCGCGCTGGTCCTCGGCCGCAGGGTGAGGGAGACCTCGCCCGCCAGCGTCTCCCCGGGGGCGAGCAGCACCCGCCCCGCCCCCGGCACGCCGTCCTGCGCCAGGTTGAAGCCGTCCGGCGCGTGGCTGCACGGCTCCAGGCACAGATAGGCGGGATCGGCCGGCCGGTGCACGACGAGGTGGCCGAAGACGGAATCCGCCCGCAGCTCCAGCACCCCCGCCGCCCCCGTGACGGTGCAGCGTCCGTCCCAGCCGCCGCGGTAGAGGGTCAGGCCGCCCGCCGGCAAGGGGCGCGGGGCCGCGAAGGCCCCGTCCGACGGGACGGGGTGCCCGGCCAGGACCTCCGGCGTGGTCGGCCAGTCGGTCGCGGCACGGAAGGCCAGCCGATCCTCCGCCGCGTGGCGGAGATAGGGGTGCAGCCCGATCCCCGCCGGCATCGCCATCCCGTCCGCATGGGTCACGGCCAGGGCGATGGTCACGCCATCCGGGCGCAGCGTGACCGACTGGCGGGCGACGAAGCGCCACGGCCATTCCTCGTCCCCCGGATGCGACAGCGCCAGCACCGCCGTGGTGGGATCGCACCGCTCCAGCGACCAGGGCACGCGATGGGCGTGGCCGTGCAGCGTGTGCGGCGCCGCGTCCGGATGCGACCGCAGGCGACGTTCTCCGTCCGGCAGCCGCAGCCGGGCGTCCCGGATGCGGTTGCCGTAGGGGATCAGCGGATAGATCCCGCCCTTGGGCCAGTGCAGCAGCGCCCCGGGCGTCGTCCCCTCCGGGAAGGGGTGGAGGATGGCCAGCGCCGGACCCTCGCCCCCGGCGGCCAGCGCCAGGGCGGTGATGCGCCCGCCCAGCTCCGGCGCCAGGCGCAGCCGCGCAGGTCCCGCCGCCAGCTCCACGATCCGCGCCACCATCCCGTTCCTCTCCCCAGCACCGCCGATGCCGGGGCGAAGCCATGGCAGCATCGGGCCCGGCTGGGGAGGGGTGGACGGCCCCCGCCGTCCCACACTGCGGGCCGGCCCGCGACACCCGGGCGGCGGCGCCCTTGGAACGACCGCGCGCCTGCGCGAAGGGTAGGGCGAAGCCATGGAGGAACGTGCGATGCCGGAAGCGGCGCGCCTGCTGATCACCGGCGGGGCCGGACGGGTCGCGACCCTGATCCGGCCGCACCTGCGCACCGCGGGGATGCGGCTGCGGCTGCTCGACCGGCAACCCGTCGAGGACCTGGAGGCGGATGAGGAGGCCGTGTCGGCCGACCTCTCCGACCCGGAGGCGCTGCGCGCGGCCATGGCCGGCTGCGGCGCTGTGCTGCACCTCGCCGGCTGCACCACCGACGCGCCCTGGCCGGAGCAGATCGCCGACAGCGTGGCGGGTTGCGCCAACCTGTTCGAGGCTGCCCGCGCCGCCGGGGTGGAGCGGGTGGTCTATGCCAGCAGCAACCACGCCGTCGGCTTCTACCCGCGCGACCGGCGGGTCGGCAGCGACGTCACGCTGCGGCCCGACAGCCGCTACGGCGTGGGCAAGGCCTTCGGCGAGCTGCTGGGCGCCTTCTTCGCCGACAAGTACGGGATGCGCGTCCTGGCCATCCGCATCGGCTCGGCCGAGCCGGCGCCGTTGGACCGCCGCCGCCTGTCCATCTGGATCAGCCCGCGCGACCTGGCGCAACTCGTGCGCATCGGCGTCACCCATCCGGGCCTGCGCTTCGCCGCGGTCTACGGCGTCTCCGACAATGCGCGCAGCTTCTACGACAACGGCGTGGCGGAGGCCCTGGGCTACCGCCCCCTCGACCGCGCGGAGGACCATGCTGCGGCGATCCTCGCCCGCGACCCGCCGCCCGCCGTCCCCCTGCCGGCGGGGGAGGTCGCGCAGGGAGGGACCTTCGCCGAGGCGGGGTTCGTCGGCGACCCGGCCCGGTTGCGGGAGTGGTGACGGACGCCCTCACGGCCGAGCTGGCGGCGCCGGTGCAGCAGGCCGCACAGCGACGCGAGGACCGGGTTGCGGTTTGCCGGCCACGCTGTCGAAGCAGGCATACCTGTGCGCCTCTCGCCGGAGGAGTGCTCCAGCTTCGTCAAGGCGGAGGTGGCGAAGCGGCAGACGGTGGCGCAGGCAGCCGGGCTGACCGCTGAGTAGGCAGCACAGGCTGTCGGGACCACGGGTGGAGCTGGCACCCGTCCACCGGGCTGCGGGGCTTTCGCGCGGTCGACCACGGCCCCCCTGCTTGGCCGCCTGTGCCGGGCCTGGCGGCCGGGGAGCGCATCCCCTTCCATGTCGCCGCCGCCCAAGCCTAGCCTGACAGCGGCCATCGCGGCGCGGAACGGCGGCACGGTCGGCGACCATCCGGCGGTGACAGGCGCCGCGTGGACCTGGGGGAGGGAAACGCAGGATGATGCGACGCGACGCGTTGGCCGCGGGGGTGCTCGCCGCTGCTGCGGTTGGGTCTTCCGATGGGATCGTGGGGCAGGCCAGGGCCCAGGCCGCATCCGGCCCTCCCCGGGCCGCCGACCTCCTGCGCAACCCCGCCAAGGAGAAGCTGAAGCGCGGCGAGGTGGTGGTCTCGATGAGCGTGCGCCTCGTGCGTTCGATGGAGATCGCCCAGATCGCCGCCGCGGCGGGCTTCGACTCCCTCTACGTCGAGATGCAGCACAGCACCTTCACCGAGGAGCAGATCAGCCAGATCTGCCAGGCCGCGATCCTGGCCGGCATCACCGCCCTGGTCCGGGTGCCCAGCATCCGCCCCGAGCATGTCGGGCGCGTCCTGGATGGCGGGGCGCTCGGCATCATCGCGCCGGAGCTGGAGACGGCGGCGGAGGTGCGCCAGCTCGTCGCCGCGGCGCGCTTCCCGCCCTGGGGCAACCGCTCCGCCCCCGGGGCCCAGGTCTTCCCCTTGCGCTACCGCAGCTTCCCCACGGCGGAAGCCTATGCGGCGATGAACGACGCGACGATGGTGGTGGCGATGCTGGAGAACACCACCGCCCTCGACCAGGTGGAGGAGATCGCGGCGGTGGAGGGGCTCGACATGCTCTTCATCGGCACCAGCGACCTGACGAACAGCATGGGGCTGGTGGGCCAGCCGGACCATCCGCGGGTGCAGGAGGCCTTCGCCCGCACCATCGAGGCGTGCCGGAAGCACGGCAGGCAGGTCGGCATCGGCGGCCTGGCGGGCCGCCCCGACCTGATCGCCCGCTACCTGAAGATGGGGGCGCGCTTCGTGTCCAGCGGCACGGACCTGACCTTTCTTCTCGGTGCCGCATCGTCGCGGGCGAAGCAGATCCAGGACATCCGGCTGGATTAGGGCGCGCGGCGTGATGGGCTGACCGGTGTCAGACTGGCGCCCGTGGCCCGGGAGCAAGGCGCCGCCAGCCGGGAAGGGTCAGCCTGTCACGCCACGCGAATCAGCTGATCGGCTCGGCGCCGACCTGGTCGACGATGCGGCGATAATGGTGCGGCTGGCGGTGGGCGGCGAAGTTGAACATCTTTTCCTTGCCCTGGCGGCAGAGGTCGAGGTCGCAATCCGCCACCAGCACCTCGTCGCCCAGGGTCTTCGCCTGTGCCACGATCACGCCGTTCGGGTCGACGATGACCGAGCCGCCGATCAGGCCGGAGCCGTCCTCGTTGCCCGCCTTGGCCACGCTCACCGCCCAGGTCGCGTTCATGTAGGCATTGGCCTGCGCCGCCAGGGTGGAGTGGAAGGTGCGGATCGCCTCGTTCTCCGTGGTGCCGCCATTGGGGTCGTAGGCGGCGGAATTGTAGCCGACCAGCATCAGCTCCATCCCCTGCAGCGCATAGACGCGCCAGGCCTCCGGCCAGCGGCGGTCGTTGCAGATCAGCATGCCCAGGATGGGTGAGCCCCATTCGGCCGGCCCGCGGAATGCCTGGAAGCCCTGGTCGCCGTACTCGAAGTACCGCTTCTCCAACTGGTGGAAGCGGTCGCCTGCGCGCGGTTCCACGCTGCCGGGGAGGTGGACCTTGCGGTACTTCGCCAGGATGGCGCCGTCCGGCCCGGTGGTGACGGCGCTGTTGTAGCGCCGGCCATCCCCGGCCAGCTCGGCATAGCCGACGTAGAAGCCCACGCCCAGTTCCCGCGCGCGGTCGAACAGCGGCTGCACCCGCGGGTTCGGCATGGCCGTCTCGTAGTACCGGTCCAGCTCCGCGCCTTCGAGCAGCCAGCGCGGGAAGAAGGTTGTGAAGGCCAGCTCGGGGAAGACCACCAGCTTCGCGCCCTGCGCCGCCGCTTGCTCCAGCAGGGCGATCATGCGGGCCAGGATGGCCTCGCGGCTGTCGGCGCGCTGGTTGGGGCCCATCTGGGCGGCCGCGAGGCGGAGGATACGGGGCACGGTCTGGTCTCCTGTGGCCGGCCGTCGCGCGGCCGCGTCATGGGTCTCCCGTCATGGCGTACCAGGATCGGGCGGTTCAATCAGCCCGGCGACCGGAATTCGGGCCCCGCCCATGGCGGCCGCGCCACGCCGACGGCCCGCCCGGTTGAGCCGGTGGCCATCCGCCACGGGGAAATCCCCCGAAAAACCGCCACCGGAGCCCGGCCAGTCCGTTGGGGCACCTCACGGCGCCGGGGATCGGGGCCCCCGACCGGATGACGGCGGCGTCGCCGGCGATGCCGGGCCACGCCCCGCCCCGGTCCGCCGCGCGAAGCGGGCCGCTGCCGGCCCGCTTCCTGGCTGCCGGCGGTCAGGTCCGGAAGCGCTTCGCCTGCTCGTCATAGGCGGCGTAGCCCAGGATCGCCGAGAGCTCGGGCGGCGGCAGGGCGGTCTCGGCCGCGGACTTGCCGGCGGCCAGCGCCGCGAGCCCCGTCTTGATCGCCCCCGCCACGGGGGAGAGCAGCCCGGTCGGGAAGGTGCCGATCTTGATGCCCAGCGACGCCGCCTTCTCCTGTGTCGGCGTCTCGCGCGGGGCGCCGGGCGAGAGCACGGCGAAGGTCGGCCGCCCGGCCGCGGCGGCCACCGAGCGGCGCACCTCGTCCTCGTCCGCCGGCGAGTCGTAGAACAGGATGTCGGCGCCCTCCTCGACGAAGGCCTCGATTCGGGCCAGCGCCTCCTCCGCGCCCTGGGTCGGGCGGCAGTCGGTGCGTGCCATCACCAGGATGCCGGAATCCTTCGCTGCCTCGACGGCCGCGCGGATCTTCATGCGCGCCTCGTCGCGCGGCAGGCAGGGCTTGCCGGCGGAGGTGAGGGCGCGCGGCGTGATCTTGTCCTCGATCAGGATCGCCGCCGCCCCGGCGCGCCCATAGGCGCGGACGGTGCGCTGCACGTTCATGGCGTTGCCGTAGCCGTGGTCGGCATCGGCCAGCACCAGCAGGTCGGGTGCCGCGCCGCGCACCATGTTGAAGGAATCGAACATCTCCGCGAAGGAGACGAGGTCGAGATCCGGGGCGCCGAGCCGTGCGGCGGCGACGCAGGAGCCGGAGAGGAAGACCGTGCGGAAGCCGGCGGCGGCGGTGAGCTTGGCGCTCAACCCGTCCCAGACGGCCGGCATGGGGATCAGGCCGGGCTCGGCCAGCAGGGCGCGCATTCTTTCGGGCGGTGTCATGGGATGGTCCTTTCCTGTGGCGGGCGAGGAGGGTGGCGGGTCATTCGCGCCATGGGCTACGGGCCCAGCGGGCACGCAGGCGCTTGTCCTCCTCGAGGAACAGCGCCTCCTGCGCCTCGGCCGTCATCGGTCGGCGCGGCAGGTTGATACGGTCGGCATCGGCGATCCAGCCGGGATCGGCATTGGCGGCGGCGACGGCTTGGCGCAGCCGGTCGCGGATCTCCGCCGGGATGCCCGGCGGCGCGACCAGGCCGCGGGTGGAGCCGGCGGTGATGGCGATGCCCTGCTCGCGCAGCGTGGGCACGCTGCCCGTCGCGGTCCAGCGCTCCGGGCCGCCCTGGGCGAGGCCGCGCAGCGTGCCGTCGCGCAGCAGCGCCAGCCCTTCGCCCATGTTGAAGGAGCCGACGTCGATGGTGCGGGAGAGCAGGCCGTTGGCGATGGGGGGGGTGCCGTTGAAGGGGATGTGGGCGAACTCGGTCCCCGTCGCATCCTGCAGCGAGAGCAGCAGGAAGTGGTCGTCCGTGCCGACGCCCGCCGTGCCGACGGTCAGGCGGCCGGGCTGCTGCTTCGCTGCCGCGACGAGGTCCGCCATGCTGCGCCAGGGGCTGTCGGCGCGCACCCAGAAGCCGCAGGGATCGTCGATGACGTTGCCCAGGAAGACGAAGTCCTGGACGCGGTAGCGGACCTGCCGCTCGATCGGCAGGGTGATGGAGTTGGGCGCCTGCGCCGCGCCGAGGGTGAAGCCGTCCGGCGCGGCATTGGCCACGCCCTCGAAGGCCTGCTGGCCGCCGGCGGCGGCGCGGTTCTGCACGACGAAGGTGGCGCCGGGCAGGTGGCGTTGCACCGCGGGCAGGAAGGTGCGGGCGAGGATGTCCATGCCGCCGCCGGCCGGACCGGGGACGAAGACCTGGATCGGCCGGTCCGAGGGCCAGGGACCCGCGGCCCGGGCCAGCCAGGGGTGGGCGAGGGATGCCCCCGCCGTGCCGGCAAGAAGCTGCCTGCGTCTCATCATGTTCCTCCCTGAAGGGGTGCGCACCGGGGGGTATCACCGGCACGGGACCCCGCGACCGTCGTGGCCATGCTGCCGGATCGCGGGGCACTTGGCATCTTGTGGCCTGGGCATCCCGTGGCCTGGGCGTCCCGTGGCATGCGGGCCTCAGCGCCGCCGGCTTCGGCGCACCAGCAGCATCATGGACCCGACCACGACCAGGTTCACCAGGCACATGATCAGCGAGAAGGCCGCGAGCAGGCCGAAGCTGCCCGTCTCCCAGATCTCCAGGATGGCGAAGCCGATGACCGGGTTGCGCAGCCCGGCGAGCAGCGCGGCCGCCGAGAGGTCGCCCATCATGTGGACGAAGACGATCGTCCAGCCGGCGACGATGCCGGGCAGCGCCAGCGGCAGGACGATCCGCGCGAGGGTGCGCCCCTCGCCCGCGCCGCTGATGGCGGAGGCCTCGCGCAGATCGCGGCCGATCTGCGCGACGGCGGCGTTGGCCGCGATGCTGCCGGGCGGCAGGTACATCACGACGAAGGCGAAGAGCAGGATCAGCGCGGTCCCGGAGAGGTAGAAGGGCGCGCCGCTGAAGGAGACGAGGATGCCGATGGCGATGACCAGGTTCGGGAAGGCGGCCGGCGCCCGCGTCAGGAAGTCCACGACCCGGCTGGCCCGCCCCGGGCGGAAGGTGACCTGCACCGCCGCCAGCACCGCGACCAGCATGCCCACCGCCGCGCCGATGGCGGAGAGCATCAGGCTGTTGCGGAAGGCGTTGCCCGTCATGCGGTTGACGAACAGCACCTCGTTGAAATTGTACAGCGTCAGCTCGGAGAGGCTGAGGCTCGGGGTCCAGAAGGGCTGGAGCGAGACCAGCAGCAGCGCCGCGGCGGGGATGAAGCAGGAGGCGGCGATGAAGGCCAGCAGCAGGCTGCGCGCCGGCCAGCGCCAGGGCCCCAGCGGCACGCGGGAGGAGCCGGAGGCCTTGCCGCCGAGGGTGACGAACTGCCCCGCCCGCGAGGCGCGCACCTGCACCCACCACAGCAGCCCGACCAGGGCGAGCATCAGGAAGCCCAGCATCTGCGCCTCGACCAGGTTGGGCGGGTAGTCCTTCGTCAGCATGGCGACGATGCGCGTGGTCAGCAGGTCGATCCGTGCATGCGTCGCGATGATCGCGGGGATCGAGTAGACGCCCATGCCGTTGATGACGACGAGGATCGCTGAGGCGAGGATGGAGGGCGCGATGGCCGGCAGGGAGACGCGCCACAGCGTCCGCGCCAGGCCCGCGCCGCTGACCCGCGATGCTTCCTCCAGCGCCGGGTCCAGGTTCTGGAAGGCGGCGGAGAGCATCAGGTAGACGAAGGGGATGCCGTTCAGGCTGTAGACGAAGATCAGCCCCGTCCAGCCGTAGATATCCGTCTGGAGGCTGTCGAAGGGCGCCGGCAGCGCCGCCAGCAGCCCGTTCAGGAAGCCCACCTGCGGCGCCGCCACGAAGACCCAGCCGATGGCCAGCGCCACGTTGGGGATCAGCAGCGGGATCACCGGCAGGATGAAGCCCAGCCCGCCCAGGTTCGCGTCCGTCCGCTCGTTGATCCAGGCGAGCACCCCGCCCGCCAGCACCGCCAGCACCGTGCTGGCCAGCACGACGATCGCCGTGTTCGCCAGCACCCCCGGCAGCCAGGGCTCGGCGAAGAGGCCCAGCGCCGCCGTCAGCGCCCCTTCGGCCAGGAAGGTGCGGAGCAGCATCCGCCCCAGCGGGTAGACGATCAGGAAGGCGAGGCCCGCGATGGCCAGCCAGCTGAACAGGAGGTAGGGCGGCGGCAGGACGAGCCTGGACCGCCGCGGCGGCGGATGCGGCAGGGCGGTCGCGCTCATGCCGCCCGGGCCTCCGCGGCCGGCACGGCGCCGCGCGGCACGATGCGGACGCGCTCGGGCGCGATGGCCAGGACCACCTCCTGCCCCGCCGCGAGGTCCGCCTGGTCCTCCGCCGACCAGAGCCGGAGCTGGCACTCCCCGGCGCGCACCACCACCTCCGTATGCGGGCCGGCGAAGAGGCTGGCCTCCACCCGGCCCGGGAGGCGGTTCGCCTCCCCCGTGCCGTCGCCGAGGCGGATCTGCTCCGGCCGCACCACGACGGAGACGTCGCTGCCCGGCTGCATCCCGTCCGGCAGATGCGCCCGCGCGGCGCGCAGCGGCCCGGCCCCGGTCTCCACCGTCACCAGGCGGTCGTCCATCGCCGCGATCCGGCCGGGCCAGATGTTGGCCGTGCCGACGAAGGCCGCAACGTACTCGCTGTTCGGGTTCTCGTAGATGTCGCGCGGGCGGCCCAGGGCGGCGATCCGGCCGCGCTCCAGCACGGCGACGCGGTGGCCCAGCTCCATCGCCTCCGTCTGGTCGTGGGTGACGTAGAGGCCGGAGAAGCCGATCCGCGCCTGCATCACCTTCAGCTCGAAGCGGAGCTGCGCCCGGACCTGGGCGTCCACGTTGGACAGCGGCTCGTCGAACAGCACGACGTTCGAGCCGGCGACCAGCGCCCGGGCCAGGGCCACGCGCTGCTGCTGCCCGCCGCTGATACGGCCGGGATACTGCGCGCTCAGGCCGCCGATGCCGGCCAGCGCCAAGACCTCCGCCACCCGGCGCGCCACCTCGGGCTGCGCCACCTTCCGGCAGCGCAGCGGGTAGGCGACGTTCTCGAACACCGTCATGTGCGGCCAGAGCGCGAAGGACTGGAAGATCATGCTGAGCCGGCGCCGCTCGGCCGGTTCCCAGATTCCCTGGCGCGAGCAGAAGACGGTGCGCCCGTCGACGACGATCCTGCCCCGGTCCGGCCGCTCCAGCCCCGCCACGCAGCGCAGTAGCGTCGTCTTGCCGCAGCCGCTGGGGCCGAGGAGCACGACCAGCTCCTCCGCCCCCACGCTCAGGCTGACATCGTCCACGGGCGTGATCGCCTCGCCCCCCTCGCGGCGGTAGGTCTTGGTGAGGTCCACGACCTCGATGCGCGGGCTCATGGCGGGCTCCCGGCTGGCGGCGTCAGGGACGGAGGCCGACCAGCTCGATCAGCTCCCGCTGCAAGGCGGGCGAGATCGTGTCGTTCGAGCCGATGTGGTTGGGCGACAGCTTCGGGCAGGCCGGGTCGTCCACCGGCATCACCGGCACCTGGCCGAGCTCGCAGACGATCTTCTGGGCGGTCTGGCCGAACTTCCAGTTGATCCAGAGCAGGGCGGCGTTCGGGTGGTTGGACTTCACCGGCACGGCGGCGCCGTTCTCCAGCCCGTGCGCCGGTCCCTCCGGCTGGAAGACGGCGACGGGCGCGCGCTGCGCCCGAAGCTGCGCGCTGTGCGACAGGGTGGTCGGCACCACGATCTGGTACGCCCCGGCCACCGCCTGCTGCGCGCCCGCGGTGCCGGTGCCGACCATCTGGATGCCGTGCTGGCCCAGCGCCCGGACCCAGTCGGCGCCGTAGGCATCCCGCATCACCAGCAGCCAGGAGGTGATGTTGGTGGAGATCTTCGGGTCGACCAGCGCGATCTTGCCCTTCCAGCGCGGGTTGGTCAGGTCCTTCCAGCTCCGCAGGTGCTGCCGGATGTCGTCCTGCGAGACGGTGCGCGTGCTGTAGGTGATCGCATGCGGGCTGACCGCGTCGATCACGTAGTTCGCGTTCTTCGCCTTCACCGGCGCGTTGTCGCCCGCATTCGGCAGCATGGCGGCGGTGAGGGGGCGGAACAGCTCCGGCCGTTCCTGGTAGAGTGCGGTGGAGGCGGTGTAGAGCATGTCGGCCTGCACCACGCCCGCCTCGACCTCGCCGACGAAGCGGTTGAACACGGTCGTCGAGGGCTGGCGGATCCACTCCACCCGGATGCCCGGATAGGCCTTCTCAAAGGCGGCGACCTGCTTCTGCATCTCGGCATCCACCGAGGAGGTGTAGATGACGAGCCGGCCCTCCTTCTTCGCCGCCGCCTCGATCTCCGCCGCCGTCGGTTCGGCCGCCCGGACGCGGCCGGAGCCGATCCAGGGCATGGCGAGGGCGGCACCGGCGATCAGGCTCGTGCGTCGCGTCAGGTTGCGCATCGGGGGGATTCCTTCTCAGCGGCCGCTCGGCCGGTCGCCGAAATCGGCGACCTTGCGGGCAAGGGTGTTGCGGAGGATGACGACGTCGTGCGACAGCTCCAGCATCGTCACGCCCTGGGCGATCCGGGCCTCGATCGCCTCGTCCTGCATCCCGACGCCGAACATGACGTGCTTGCCGGTGGCGCGGGCGGCCTCGCAGGTGCGGGTCAGCGCCTCCTCCGTCCGGGCCTGCACCATCGCCTCGTCGTCGCTGCCGAGCGACATGCCGAAGTCGCTGGGGCCGAACAGGGCGAAGTCGATGCCCTCCACCGCCAGGATCTCCCGCACCACCGGGATGGCGCCGGCGCTCTCGATCATCACGCCGACCAGCGGCTCGGCATTGCTCCAGGCGACCCACTCCTCGCGCGTCCGCCGGCCCCACTCGCCGGAGATGCAGAGCGAGCCGATGCCGCGCCGGCCGAGCGGCGGGAACTTCGCCGCGGCCACCACCTCCCTCGCATCGGCGGCGGAGGTGACGTGCGGCACCAGCACGCCGCCGGCCCCGACTTCCAGCGCCTTGCGCGCCAGGTAGGGATCGTCCCGGTCGATGCGCACGATCGGCACCACCTCGGCGATGGCGGCGGCGCGCAGCATGTTCTCCAGCGATTCGTCACGCCGCCAGGCATGTTCCGTGTCGATGCGGACGAAGTCGATGCCGGAATAGCCGGCCGCCTCCACCATGCTGGGCGCGCCGGAATAGATCGCCGTGCCGGTGACGACGCGGCCGGCCGCCAGCTTCTGCCGGACCTTGTTGGGCTTGCGCATCAGCATGCGGTCTTCCTCCCCTTCCTTGCCGTCAATGCGTCAGGATCGTTCCCAGGAACCGCTGGGCGAGCGGATGCCGGGGTGCGTGGAAGAACGCCTCGGGCGGCGCCTGCTCCAGGATGCGCCCGCCTTCGAGGAACCAGATGCGGTCCGCGGCATTGCGGGCGAAGCCCATCTCGTGCGTCACGCACAGGATGGTGCGGCCGCTGCGCGCCAGGCCCTGGATGATCTCCAGAACCTCGCCCACCATCTCGGGGTCGAGGGCGCTGGTGGGCTCGTCGAACAGCATGATGGGCGGGTCGAGCGCCAGGGTGCGCGCGATGGCCACGCGCTGCTGCTCGCCGCCCGACAGCTCCGCCGGCCAGTGGCGGAGGCGGTGCGACAGGCCGACCCGCTCCAGCAGCGCCACAGCCTTGCCGTGCGCCGTCGCCTTGTCCTGCCCCAGCACCCGGATCAGCGGCAGCGCCACGTTGTCCACCGCGCGCAGGTGCGGGAACAGGTTGAGCTGCTGGAAGACGAAGCCGATCCGGCTGCGCAGGCGGTTGAGGTCCGTCCCCGGAGCGTTCACGTCGATGCCGTCCGCCACCACCCGCCCCTGCTGGATCGGCTCCAGCCGGTTGACCGTGCGGATCAGCGTGGACTTGCCGGAGCCGGAGGGGCCGCACAGCACCACCGTCTCGCCGCGCGCGACCTCCGCGTCGATGTCGCGCAGCGCCTGGAATTCGCCGAACCACTTGGAAACGCCGGCGAAGGAGACCATGGGGGCGCTCATGCCGCCAGCGCCCCGTGGCGGCGGCGGCGGATGCGCCGCTCCAGCCCGTCGGACGCCTTGCTCAGGCTGAAGCACAGGAGGAAGTAGGCCATCGCCAGGATGCCGAAGACCTCGAAGGGGTGGACGATGAGGATGTTGTTCACCCGCATCGCCATGAAGGTCACCTCGCCCACGGAGATGATCGAGCCGAGCGAGGATTCCTTGATGATCATGGTGAACTGGTTGAGCATCCCGGGCATGACGTTGTAGAGCGCCTGCGGCAGCACGATGCGCAGCGTGATCGGTGTCCAGCGCAGGCCCAGCGCCCGCGCCGCCTCCACCTGCCCCCTGGGCAGGCCCTCGATGCCGCCGCGGATGGATTCCGACAGGTAGGCGGTCTGGTAGACGCAGATCGCGACGATCAGCGTCGGCAGCGGATCGACCGGGAAGCCCGCGACGACGGGGGCCAGGAAATAGGCCCAGAAGATCACCATCAGCAGCGGGATGCTGCGCACGCCGACCACGAAGGCCGTGGCCGGCCAGGCGAGCCACCGGATGCCGCTGGTGCGGGCCAGCGCGACGAGCACGGCGCTGGGGAAGGTCAGCACCAGGCAGACGACGGCGATCAGGACGGTCAGCACCAGCCCGCCCAGCGGCCCGTTGGGATACTGCCCGACGAGGAAGACCTGCCAGTTGTCGGAGAGGATCTGCCACATGGCCGCTACTTCAGCCGCAGGCGGAAGCGGTGCGCGACCGCGGCCCCCAGCCACATCAGGGAGAGCGAGCCCGCGACATAGATCGCCGTGACGATCGAGAAGGTCTCGAAGATGCGGAAGGTCAGCATCTCGATGTGCCGCGCCTCGTAGGTCAGCTCGGCGGCGCCGATGGCCGCGGCGATGCTGGTCAGCTTGAACAGGAACAGCGTCTGGCTCATCAGGCCCGGCAGGGCCAGCCGCCAGGCCTGCGGCAGGATGATCCAGCGCATCGCGCCGATATAGCCCAGCCCCATGGAGCGCGCGGCCTCCATCTGCGTCGCCGGGATGGCGCGCAGTCCGGTGCGGAACTCCTCCGAGAGGAAGGCGGCCTTGTTGCAGCCGAGCGCGATGATGGCGAAGACCACCTCCGCGCCCCGGTCGTTGATCGCGTCGTTGAGATCGGGCGGCAGCAGCGCGGCGACGCCGAAGTACCAGAGGAAGAGCTGGATCAGCGCCGGAACGTTGCGGTGGTACTCGACATAGGCCACCACCAGCCAGGTCACCGGCGGCAGCCCGAGCGCGCGCAGCAGCGTGAGCAGGATGCCCAGCGCCATGCCCATCAGCCAGGAACAGGCGAAGAGCAGCAGGGTCACCTGCAGCCCGGACAGCAGCAGCCCGCGGTACTCGGGATTGGTGATGACGGCCAGGTCCAAGCCTCGTCCTCCGCTGCCTCGCGCGCGCCGCCTATTCCGTCAGCGGCTGGCCGAAGCGGAACTCGCGCTCCATGCGGTAGACGCTGTTGCGCCCCAGCCACTTGTCGAACAGCGCCTGGCCTTCGCCGCTCGTCTCCAGATCGGCGAGGAACCGGTTCAGGAAGGCCTTCCACTCCTCCTCGCCCTTGCGGATGCCGAAGCCGGAGGCGGCGTAGGTCAGCGCGCCGGGCAGGGCGCGCAACGGCCGGACGGAGGGGCCGGCATTGGCCTCCAGCGCGCGGGCCTGGCTGTAGCGCATGGCGGAGGCGACGACCTTGCCCTGTTGCAGCGCGACGAAGTTCGCGGGCTGGCTCTCGAAGGCCACGACCCGGGCGGTGGGCAGGCGCTGCGGGATCAGCGGCTCCAGGAAGGAGCCGGCGACGACGCCGATCCGCTTCCCGGCGAGTTCGTCCACGCTCTGGATCGAGGACGCCTCGGGGACCATGAAGCTGAAGGATTCGTTGATGTAGGCGCCGCTGAAATCGACCTGCTGCGCCCGCTCCCGGCTGTAGCTCAGCAGCCCCGCGAGCAGGTCGATGCGGCCCTGCGTGATCTCTGGCACGCGCGCGGTGCTGGAGACCTCCTTGAGCTGCACCGGCACGCCCAGCGCCTTGCCGACCATGTTGCACAGGTCGATCTCGTAGCCGACCACCTGCTGCGTGCGCACGTCGAGATAGCCCCAGGGCGGCGAGTTCGAGCTCATGCCGCAGATGAAGGCGTTGCGCGCCCTGATCTCCGCCAGCACGTCCGCGCGGGCCGCGGGGCCGGCGGCCACCGCGCCGGCGAGCATGGCGGCCAGGCCGAGCCATCCTGCGAGCTTCATCGTCGTCTCCCCCTTCCTGCTTGGTCTGTCTCGATCAGTCGAAGGCGATGCCGACGGTGCCGAGGCCCGCGACCTCCGCCTCCACATCGGTCGCGGCGCCACGCGGCCAGGGGCCGAGCCTCGCCCCGGTGATGACGACGTCGCCCCGCCGCAGCCCGCCGGTCCGGGCGGCGGCATGATCCGCGAGCCAGGCGAGGGCGGAGAGGACATTGGCCGTGTCGGCGCCGCCCGCGACGGTTGCCACCTCCGCCCCGTCCAGCCGCAGCCGCATGCCGACGCTCTCCAGCGCCAGCCCCTGCCAGTCGGCGCGGCCCGGGTCCAGCACGACGGCGGCGTTGCTCTGGCTGTCGGCGACGACGCTCAGCGCGGAGGCCGCCTTGCGGTCGCGGAAGCGGGAGCCGAGCAGCTCGATCGCCGGGTGCAGCGTGGCGATGGCCTCGCGCAGGTCGTCTGCGGCATAGGGCGTTTCGCGCGGCGGCAGGTCGCGGCCGAGCGTCACGGCGATCTCCACCTCGATCTCGGCGCCCGGCATCGCCGCGAAGCGCGCGGGCGAGGCATGGATGAGCTCGGCGCCGATCGGCGCGCAGCTCGGGTCGGCATCGCCGCGGCGCGGGCCGACCTTCCAGCCGCCGATGCGGCCGGTCTGGCGGATCACCGCATCCTGGATGGCGTAGGCCTGGCCGATGCCGGTCGGGCGCAGCGCCACCGGCAGATCCTCCAGCGGCGCCCCGCCACGACGGGCCTCCAGCAGCAGTGCGGCGGCCCGCTCGGCATCGTTCGGCATCGCGTCCATCTCCCGTCAGCCCCGCTCGACGATCTCGACGGGCGCGCCCTTGAGCTTTTTCTTGGCGGCCAGCACGGCCTGGATCTCGGCCAGCGGGGCACGGGCTACGATCGCCTCCTCCTGGCGCTTCTCCAGCACGGCGAGGTCGTCGACCTCGGTCATCACCGCCTCCGCCGCCTGGTGCGGCACCACCACGACGCCGTCCACGTCGCCGACCAGCAGGTCGCCCGGCCGCACCTGCGCGCCGCCGCATTCGATCGGCACGTCCACCGCGGCCAGTTCCAGATCCGACGGCGGCCGGGCGGAGACGCCGCGCGAGAAGATGGGCAGCTCCATCTCCTTCAGCTCGCCCGCGTCGCGCACGCGGCCGTCGGTCACCATGCCCTTCAGCCCCTGGTAGAGCGCGAGGTGCGCGATGTTCTCGCCGAACAGCCAGGAGCGGGCGCCGCCCGTGCCGATCACCAGCACGTCGCCGGGATCGAAGGAGCGGATGATCGTGTAGATGGACAGGTCGGGGCGGCGGATTCCGGTGCGCGGCACGAACTTCAGGGTGCGGATGCGCCCGTGCAGCCGCCAGCCGGGCGAGAGCGGCACCACGTCGTCCATCCAGGAGCCCAGCCCCAGGCGCCCCAGGGCATCCGTCACCCAGCTGGTCGGCGCCGTCGCATAGCGCTCCAGCAGCGCGGTCGGGAGGGTCAATACGCTGGTCATCGCAACGCCTTTCGCGGGCATGGGAAGGGGATTGGCGACACGGGCCATGCCCGTGCGCCTCCGATGCTGGCGGCGTCCCCCGGGGCGCTGGCCCGCCGCCCTCGCTGGAAAGGGTCGGGCGGGGGGCGCTCCTGGATGGGACCGGTGGTGGCTAGGTCGGGGCCGGAATCGGCGGCCCGCGGCGATGCATGTCGGAGCGGGCGAGGACCTTGGCGGTCGGCATGGCTCTGTTTCCCCAGGCGCCGCTGTGGCCGCGGTGCTCTTTCGCGAACCCTATGGCGGGGCGGGAGTGGGCACCACTAGAGAGTTTTGATCATTCCATAGCGGATCGCTATAGGGCGGACATGATCGGGGCCGTCGACCTCCGCCGCCTGCTCTACTTCCGTGCCGTGGCGGAGCACGGCTCTGTGTCGGCCGCCGCCCGGGCGATCCGGGTCGCGCAGCCCGCGCTGAGCCATCACATGGCGGAGCTGGAGCGGCTGCTCGACGTCCGCCTCCTCCTGCGCTCCCGGCGCGGCGTGCGGGTGACCGAGGCGGGAGCCGCCCTGCTGCGCCATGCGGGCCTGATGCTCGATCAGGCGAGCCAGGCCGAGCTGGAGATGCGGAGCTTCCACCCCGACGGGACACGGCGCGCTAACCGGACGATCCGCATCGCCTTCATCCCCTCGCTGGCAAGCAGCCTGACGCTGCCGCTGGTCATGGCGGTCCGGGACAGCCTGCCCGATGTCTCCCTGCACATCATCGAGGCGGGGACGCGCGAGAGCCATGCCATGGTCCTGAGCGGGGCCGTCGACCTCGCCGTCAACCTCAGCACCGACCGGCAGGTCGCGAGCGCCCCGCTGGCCTGGGAGGACATGGTCTTCGTGGCGCCGCTCGGGCGACGCCCGGACGCCAATCCCGTCATCCGCTTCGCCGAGCTGGCGCGGGAGCCGCTGGTGCTGCCCTCCATCGGGCGGCCCGTCCGCGACCTGGTCGACCATGTCGCGAGCGACCTCGACATCGCGCTGAACGTCGTGCTGGAGATCGACGGGCTGAGCCCGATCGTCCGCGCCGTCATGGAGGGGCTCGGCAGCTCGGTGATCGCGCCGTTCAACATCGCGGACGAGTATGCCGCCGGCCTCGTCGACGTGCGGCGGATCATCGAGCCGCCGATCACGCGGCAGATCGTCCTGGAACGCCGCGGCGGCTTCGACATGCTCCTGGCGGAACGGCTGCACGGCATCCTGCGGGGCCACCTGCAGGAGCTGCTGTCGCGCAAGGCGCAGTACCACACCCTCATCTGACGCGGCGCCGCCCCGTCGGCCCCCGCATGCCGGGCGCGCCGGCCGGCGGGGCCCCGCCCGCGGCGGGTGCCCTATCCCGGCGCGCCGCGCAGCAGCGCCTCCGGCACCTCCACCTCCAGCCCGAGCAGGTGGAAGGACAGGGTCTTGCCGTGCCCATCGAGGTTCAGCGCGCCGTTGACGCCGCCTTGCAGCACGTCGTCGAGGACGAAGTTGAACCCGCCCAGCCCCGGCAGGTCATAGCGGCGGACCCGGGTGGTGCCGCGATGGGCGAAGCGGGCCAGGACGCGGGCCTCGGTGACCTGCTCCGCCAGCAGCGGCACGAGCTCCGGCCGGTCGGCGAAGAGCGCGATGTTCAGCCGGTTGCCCTTGTCCCCCGCCCGCGCATGGGCGATCCGGTGCAGCGGGACGGCGGTCATGCGGGCTCTCCCATCTCCAGCAGCGTCACGCCCGGCCGCACCCGCTCGCGCGGGACCATGAAGGACAGGGTGCGGATCCGGTCCACCACCCGGGTCCTGGCCCCGCCGCCCCCGGCCGGGCCGCAGCAGAGCAGCGACAGCACCTCCCGCGCCGCGCGCTCCGCCGCCTCGCGCGTCTCCGTCGCGACGGCGAGGCGCAGGCGCACGTCGGGCGGGTCGGTCCGGAAATCCTGGCGCCCCAGCGCCCCGTCATCGCCGTCGAAGACGCTGACCACGCCGATCAGGTCGATCCGCGAGCGTCCCGCGATGCCCAGCTGCCGCAGCCGCTCCGTCAGCACCCTGCCCGCCAGGGCGGCGCGGGCGCGGGCATTCGGGCCGGCATAGGAGATCTCGCCCTCGCCCAGCCAGCCGCCAGGCAGGCTGACCGTGGCCTTCAGCCGCTCCGGCCTTGGCCGGCCGCGGCAGCCGCGCACCCGCACGCGGTCGCGCCCCTCCTGCTCCAGCGAGACGCCCGTGACGTCCAGCACCACGTCGGGGGTAAGGTAGGCGGCGGGGTCGTGCAGCTCGTAGAGCAGCTGCTCCTTCACCGTGCGCAGGTCCACCAGCCCGCCCGTGCCCGGCGGCTTGGTGACGACGAAGCCGCCATCGGCGTCGATCTCGGCGATGGGGAAGCCGACCGCGTGCAGGTCGGGCACGTCCTTGCGCCCGGGATCGGCGAAGTAGCCGCCGGTGACCTGGCTGCCGCATTCCAGCAGGTGGCCGCAGGCGGTCCCCGCGGCGAGCCTGTCCCAGTCCTGCCAGTCCCAGCCGAAATGCGCGAGCATCGGCCCGAGGGCGAGCGCCGGGTCCGCGGCGCGGCCGGTGATCACCACCTGCGCGCCGGCCCGCAGCGCCTCGGCGATCGGCGCGGCACCGAGGTAGACATTGGCCGCGATCACCTGGGCCGGGTCCAGCACGGCGCCGGCCTCGCCCTCCCAGGGTTCCAGGTCGTCCAGCGCGTCGGTGCCGCGCACGTCGTCGCCCTCGACCACGCCGATGCGCAGGGCGGCGAGGCCGAGCTCCGCTGCCAGCCGCTGCACGGCCCGCGCCGCGCCGCGCGGGTTCGCCGCGCCACCATTGGTGACGATGGGGATGCCGGACGCGACGCAGCGCGCCAGGATGGGGCGGAACAGCACCTCCAGCGCCGGCTCGTAGCCGGCCTCGGGGTTGGCACGCCGCTCGCGCTGCGCCAGGGCCAGGGTGCGCTCGCCCAGCACCTCCAGCATCAGCGCGGCCGGGCCGCCGGATTCCGCCAGGGCGGCGACCACGGGGCCGGGCGCGTCCACCCGGTCGCCCGAGAAGCCGGAGCCGCAGCCGATGCGCAACAGGTCGGTCATGGCGCCGGCCTCAATCCGCCCGGGCACCGGAGATGCGGACCACCTCGGCCCATTTGGCGATGTCCCCCTTCAGGAAGTCGCGGAAGGCGTCGGGCGGCATGCCCACCGGCTCCAGCCCCTGCTCCAGCAGCTGCGGCCGCAGCTCCGGCGCCTCCAGCGCGCCCTTCAGCGCGGCATGGGCCCGGTCGCGGATGGCGTCCGGCAGCCTCGCCGGGCCGAACAGCCCGTGCCAGGCGGAGACGTCGAAATCGGCGATCCCCTGCTCCATGGCGGTGGGTACGTCCGGCGTCCAGGGCAGGCGCTGCGCCGAGGTCGCGGCGAGCGCGCGCAGCCTGCCCTCCCGCACGAAGGGCAGCAGCGCCGTCACCTGGTAGATCGTCATGGGCACGTGCCCGGCCACCACGTCCGTCAGCGCCTGGGCGGCGGCGCGGTAGGGAACGTGCTCCAGCGGGGCGCCCGTGCGCAGCTTCAGCAGCTCCCCCGCCAGGTGCGAGGAGGTGCCGTTCCCCGCGGAGGCGAAGGTGACGCTGGTCTGCGTCTTCGCCCAGGCGATGAACTCCGGCAGCGTCCTCGCCGGCACCTGCGGCCCCACCACCAGCAGGTTCGGCGCGGTGGTGACCAGCGAGATCGGCGTGAAGTCGCGCAGGATGTCATAGGGCAGGTTCGGCATCAGCGACGCGTTCACCGAATGCGAGGCGATGGAGCCCATCACCAGCGTATGGCCGTCGGGCGGCGACTTCGCGACCACCTCGGAGCCCACCACGCCGCCGGCGCCGGGGCGGTTCTCCACCACGATCGGCTGCCCCAGCGTCTGCGCCATGTGCGGCGTGACCAGCCGGCTCATGATGTCCGTGCTGGTGCCGGCGCCGAAGGGGACGACCAGCCGGATCGGCCGGCTGGGCCAGGGGGCCTGGGCCGCCGCGGGCCGCAGGGCGGCCGCCCCCAGCGCGGCGGTGCCGAGCAGGCGCGCGGCGAGGCGGCGGGTCAAACGGGTGCCGGGCATGGACGCTCTTCCTCCTGCGCCGGCCGCGGCGCACCGCTCCGGTCGGTCTGTGTTCCGGGGCGGCCGTGCCGCACCCGCCGGGGGAAGTCCAGCGAAGCGGCGGCCGCAGGGCAATGGGAAAGGCCGCGGATGCGTCGATTCCCGCATGGAGGCGGTGGCGTGGCCCCACGGGGCGATGCCGGGCCAGCTTGCCGCCGCGCGCCCCATCCGCTAAGCGCGATCCCGTCGGTTTCCGAAAGGGATTAATAGGGAACCCGCCACGATCCGGGCGTCGCAGGACGCGCGGGACGTGAACCGGGACTGCCCCCGCAACTGTAGGCGGCGAGCCTGATCCGCGCACACCACTGGGGGCCCGTCCCCTGGGAAGGTCGGATCGGGCGCTGACCCGCCAGTCAGGAGACCTGCCGGCATGCTTGCGTGAACCAGCCGGCGGGGTGTCCGGGGGAGGGGTGCTGATGGTCCGTTCGCGACGCGCGCAGCTGCGGCGTCCCGCCCGTGTGGCGGGGTGGGCCGCGCCTTCGTCCCCTATCCGATCCTCCGGCAGCCCCTCCGGAGACAGACCCCATGGCCTTTCCACGCATCGCCGCGCTCGCGGCTGCCTGCCTTGCCTCCTGGACGCTGCCCGCAGCCGCTGAGCCGACGCGCTATCCGCTGCAGGTCGAGAATTGCGGCTATACGCTGCGCTTCGACGCGGCGCCGCGGAACATCGTCACCATCGGCCAGTCGGTGACCGAGATCCTCTACGCCCTCGGCGCGGGCGACCGCATGGCCGGCACCTCGCTGTGGTTCAGCGCCGTGCTGCCGGAATTCGCCGAGCAGAACGCCCGCGTGCCGCGCATCGCCGACAACGCGCCCAGCTTCGAGGCCGTCATCAACAGGCGGCCCGGCCTGGTCGGGACGCAGTTCGAGTGGATGATCGGCAAGCAGGGCGTCGTGGGCACGCGCGAGCAGTTCCACGAGCTGGGCGCCCCCACCTACGTCATGCCCCCCGATTGCGAGGGTAAGAACAACCTGGTCGGCGCCGACGGCACCCGCACCGCCCCCTTCGGCACGGAGGCGCTGTACAAGGGCATCGCCCAGCTCGCGCAGATCGTGGACCGGCAGGATCAGGGCACGGCGCTGGTGGCCGGGCTGCGCGCGCGGGAGGCGGCGGCGGTCGCCCGCATCCGCGCGCTGAACCTGCCCGATGCCTCGGCGGTGTTCTGGTTCTCCTCCGCCGACCTGGATCTCGACCCCTATGTCGCCGGGCAGAAGGGCATCCCTGGCTACATGATGCGCACGCTGGGCATCCGCAACGTCGTGCAGTCGGACGAGGAGTGGCCCACCGTGGGGTGGGAAACCATCGCCCGCGCCAACCCCTCGGTGATCGTCGCCGCGCGGATGGACCGCCGCCGCTTCCCCGCCGACGACATCGAGAAGAAGCTCGCCTTCCTGCGCTCCGACCCGGTGACGCGGGAGATGGAGGCGGTGAAGCAGAACCGCATCGTCATCCTCGATGCCCATGCCATGCAGGCGACCCTCCGGCTGGTCGGCGGGCTGGAGGCCCTGACCGAGGCGATGGCCCGGATCCCGCGTTGAGCGGCAGCGCCATCGAGGCAGGGGCCGTCGCCCGGCTGGCCGGCCGGGCACTGCTGCACGGCGGCTGGATCGCCGCCCTGCTGGCGGCGGCGGTCCTGGCGGGGGTCTGCATCGGCGAGACGCCGATCCCCGTCGCGACGGTGTGGCAGACCCTGGCCAACCGCCTGCTCGGGGCCGGCTACGCGCTCGACCGCATCGACCAGGGCATCGTCTGGAACTACCGCCTGACGCGCGCCATCGTCGCCGGCTGTTGCGGCGCGGGCCTCGCCGTCTCGGGCGTGATCCTGCAGGCGCTGCTGCGCAACACGCTGGCCGACCCCTACCTGCTGGGCATCTCGGCCGGCGCCTCCACCGGGGCGGTGCTGGTGACGGTGGCGGGGGTGGGCGCGGGGGCGGTGTCGCTCTCCCTGGGGGCCTTCGCCGGGTCGCTGCTCGCCTTCGCCCTGGTCGCCGGCCTCGCGCGCGCCGCGGGCGGCGGGGCGGGGCTGCGCGCCGCCGGGCAGATCGTGCTGGCGGGCATCGCGGGCTCGCAGCTCTTCAATGCCCTCACCGCCTTCATCATCACCCGCTCCGCCAGCGCCGAGCAGGCGCGCGGCATCATGTTCTGGCTGATGGGCAACCTCAGCGGCGCGCGCTGGGACAATGTCGGCACGGCCGTGCCGGTGGCGCTGGCGGTGACGCTGCTCTGCCTCTGGCACGCCCGCGCGCTGGACGCCTTCACCTTCGGCGCCGATTCCGCCGCCTCGCTCGGCGTGCCGGTGCGGCGGGTGCAGGTGCTGCTGGTGGGCGGCGCCTCGCTCGCCACCGCCGTGATGGTCAGCATCGTCGGCGCCATCGGCTTCGTCGGACTGGTCATCCCGCATGCCGCCCGTTTCCTGGTGGGCGCGCGGCACGCGCGGCTGGTGCCGGCCTCGGCGCTGATCGGGGCGATGTTCCTGATCGCGGCGGACGTGGTGTCGCGGACCCTGGTGCGCGGCCAGGTGCTGCCGATCGGGGTGATCACCGCGTTGGTGGGCGCCCCCGTCTTCGCCGTGATCCTGCTGCGCGGGCGGCCGGCGCGGTGATCCTGGCGGCCGAGGCCCTGGGCTGGTCCACGCGCGGCGCCGCCATCCTGCGCGGCGTGGACCTCGCCGTGGCGGAGGGCGAGACGCTGGGGCTGATCGGGCCCAACGGCTCGGGCAAGTCCACCCTGCTGCGCCTGCTCGCGGGCGTGCTCGCCCCCACGGAGGGGCAGGTGCGGCTGCTCGGCCGGCCGCTGGCCCGGATGCGCCGGCGCGAGGCGGCGCAGCTCCTCGCCCTCGTGGAGCAGCAGGCGGAGACCGCCGAACGCATCACCCTGCGCGACGTGGTGGAGCTGGGGCGCACCCCCTGGCTCTCCGCGTTGCGGCCCTGGTCGGCGGCGGACGAGGCGGTGGTGGCGGGGGCGCTGGCGGCGGTGGGGCTGACGGAGCTCGCCGGGCGCGACTGGGCGACGCTCTCGGGCGGCGAGCGGCAGCGGGGCCACATCGCCCGCGCCCTGGCGCAGCAGCCGCACGTGCTGCTGCTGGACGAGCCGACCAACCACCTCGACATCCACCACCAGATCGCGATCCTGCGCCTCGTGGCCGGGCTGCCCGTCACCACGGTCGTGGCGCTGCACGACCTGAACCAGGCCATGGGCTGCGACCGCGTGGCAGTGATGCAGCACGGCCGGCTGGTCGCGCTGGGTCCCCCGGCCGAGGTGCTGGGCGTGGAACGGCTGCGCGAGGTCTTCGGCGTGCGCGCGACCGTCCTCACCGATCCCGCCGACGGGGCGCGGATCCTGCGTTTCCAGCCCCTCTCCTGAAGGAGCCGTCCATGCGCCCGCTTCTGCCGGCCGTCCTGCTGCTTGCCGCCACCGCCGGGCCCGCCCTGGCCGAGCTGTACGAGGTGCGGATGCTGAACCGCAATGAAACCGGCGGGATGGTGTACGAGCCGGACTACCTGCGCCTTGCGCCCGGCGACCGGGTGCGGTTCCGCGCCACCCACGTGACGCACAACGCCGCCTCGATGCCCGAGATGCTGCCGGCCGGGGCACGGCCCTTCAAGGGCCAGATCAACGAGGAGATCGAGGTCGCCTTCACCGAGCCGGGCTTCTACGGCATCAGGTGCATCCCGCACTATGCCATGGGAATGGTGATGCTGATCCAGGTGGGCGATGCCCTGGCCTCGGCGGCAGCCATCCCGGAGGGCCTGCCCGAGGTGGTGCGCCGGCGGTTCCGCGAGATCGCCGCCCGCGCCGACGGCCGCTGACGGTCGGGACCGTCAGGGCGCCGAAGGGGCGGCGGACCGGGAGGGGACGCTGTCCCCTCCCAGACCCTCCCCTGCCGGGGCCACAAGCGGGCCCCGGTCCCCGCTGGGAGTCTGGCGCTTCCGGTGGGCGTCAGCCTCCGGGCTAAACCCTGACGGAGCGTGGACAGGCGGGACTCCAGAAAAGAGTTGTAGGCGTCCGCGAGTGCGGTAGCCGTACCCGCCGAGGAGCATGGCTCCTCGGCGCCTCGACCCCGTCGCAATCATCCGCGCGGCAGCGCCCTTCGGGTCCAGGGCCCGCAGGGTCCTGGCGGAGTGGGGGTACGGGGGCGAGGCAGAGCCTTGCCCCCGGGCCACGGGCGCCACGCCAGCACGGATCAGGGCATCGAGCGGCCCGTATCATGCGGAGCGGGGCGGACCGCAGCGGACGTACACCTGACGCTGGATCGCCTCATGCGCCGCCCAGTCGATCGCCGGGCCGGGGGTGCCCTGGAGCCGGTTCAGCCCGTTCGAGCAGGCAAGCCGGAGGGGCGCGCGTGGTTGCCCTCCGCGATCACCACGCGCCCGCCCTGCTGCAGCACCCGGAACCGGGCCCGGAAGGCGGCCGCGCAGGACTTCCAGGCCCTGGCGGAGGTCCTACCGGGAAAACCCCCGGGGCCGGCTCCGGTGCCGTGTCCGGCGCCGCCGGCCATGGCCCAGCAGCGGTGCCAGCACCACCAGTGGCGCGGTGGCCAGCGGCAGCAGCCCCAGCCAGGCGGAGGCTGTCCGCGGCAACAGCACGAAGCCCAGCCCCGCGATCCCGGCCGCCGCCAGGTTCAGCAGCAGAGCCACCCACCACCAACGCAGGGCGCGCCGCCGACGCGCCTCCACCCCGACCGGGTCTCGCCCAGGATCGGTATAGGCCACGCCACCGCGGCCAACCTCGTAGAGCCGCGTGGGGTCCGGTTGGAAGGGTGGCGGCGCCTTCAGCGCCGCATCACCATGAAGGCCATGGGACGGCCCGACCGCCGCGCCTGCCGCAGCCGCCACCAGAACACCCCGGAGGCGACCAGCCCGGCCACCAGCAGCACGGGCAACAGCAGGCCGAGCATCAGCATGCCCAGCGCCGCCACCACCAGCCCGCCGACGACCAGCACCACCAGCGCCGCCACCCCGCCGATCCGGGCCAGCACCCGATCCAGCAGTCCGGGCGGCGCCGGCGTGCGGAACTCCCCATCCGGGGTCATGTCGAGGACGGGCTGACGGTCGGCCGCGAAGGGGTCCGCGTTGCGATGAGAGGCTCGGTGGTCGCTCATGCTGCGCATGTCGCCCCATCGGCCGGAGGGTTCAAGTCCGGTTCCTGTGTCGAAACATCTCGCCATCGCCGGACGGGACGGGGCAACCCCTCCTGTCGTGGCGGCGTTCCGGCCGGCATCACACAACACGGGATGGACACCATGCACCGGCTTCTGCTCGCCGCGGCCGTCATCGCGCCGATGGCCACCTTCGGCCCTGCCACACAGGCCCAGACCGCCCAGGCACCGGCCACCCCGGCGCCGACCGCGACCCAGGGGCGCGGGATGCAGATCGACGCCAGCCACATGCCGGCCAAGCGGCTGATCGACCGCGACGTCTACAGCACCGACAACGTCGAGATCGGCGAGATCGAGGACCTGATCATCGACCCTGCCCAGGGCCGCATCGTCACCGTGGTGATCGAGGTGGAAAACCGCCTCGGCCTGACCGACAAGTACGTGTCCGTGCCGCTGAACCAGCTTCGCTTCACCCCGGGCGAGCGGCGGATCACCATCAACATGACCCGCGACCAGGTCCGTTCCCTGCAAGGCATCGACTACCGCGACTGAGCCTCGGCGAGGGTCGGCCAGCCCCTCCGTGCCGCGGCGCCTCGCCATGCGCGGCGCGGCCCACCCCTTGCGCACCCCCTCCCGCCCCAGGCGATGCTGCTTCCCGCGCCGGGGACGGCTCCTCCAGCGGGGGCAGCGGGGAAAGGGTGGGCATGGGGACCTGGACGGCCATCGCAGGCATGGAGCGGCACCGGTTCGACGGGCTGCCGCAACTGCTTGCCGCCGCGTCGCCGCGCCGTTCGGGCGATGAGCTGGCCGGCCTGGCGGCGGAGAGCGACGCCCGGAGGGTGGCGGCACGGCTGGCGCTGGCCGACCTGCCGCTGCGCCACTTCCTGGCCGAGGCGGTCATCCCGTACGAGACGGACGAGGTCACCCGGCTGATCTCCGACCGGCACGACGCCGCCGCCTTCGCTCCCGTGGCGCACATGACGGTGGGGCAGTTCCGCGACTGGCTGCTCTCCCACGAGGCCGATGGCGCAGCGCTGGAGGCGCTCTCCCCCGGCCTGACGCCGGAGATGGTGGCCGCCGTCTCCAAGCTGATGCGCAACCAGGATCTGATGGCGGTCTCGCGCAAGCGCCGCGTCGTCACCCGCTTCCGCTCCACCCTGGGGTTGGAGGGCCGGCTTGCGACCCGGCTGCAGCCGAACCATCCGACCGACGACCCGCGCGGCATCGCCGCCTCGATGCTGGACGGGCTGCTCTGCGGCGCAGGAGATGCGGTGATCGGCGTGAATCCGGCCACCGACAGCGTGCCCAACGCCATCGCCCTGCTGCACATGCTGGACGCGGTGCGGGCGCGCTACGCCATCCCCACCCAAACCTGCGTCCTGACCCATGTCACCAACGCGATCGAGATCCTGCGCCGCGGGGCCCCCGTCGACCTCGTCTTCCAGTCGGTGGCGGGGACCGAGGGCGCCAATGCGGGCTTCGGCGTGAACCTTGCCCTGCTGCGCGAGGCGCGGGAGGCGGCGCTGGCGCAGAGGCGCATCGGCGCGGCCGGCGAGGCGATGCACGCCGAGGAGGTCATGTACTTCGAGACCGGCCAGGGCAGCGCTCTCTCCGCCGAGGCGCATCACGGCGTGGACCAGCAGACGCTGGAGGCGCGCGCCTATGCCGTCTGCCGCGAGTTCCGGCCCTTCATCGTCAACACGGTCGTCGGCTTCATCGGGCCGGAATACCTCTACGACGGCAAGCAGATCATCCGCGCGGGGCTGGAGGACCATTTCTGCGGCAAGCTGCTCGGCGTGCCGATGGGGGTGGACGTCTGCTACACCAACCATGCCGAGGCCGACGGCGACGACATGGACGGGCTGATGGCGCTGCTTGCCATCGCGGGCGTGAACTTCCTCATCACCGTCCCCGGCGCCGACGACATCATGCTGAACTACCAGAGCCTCAGCTTCCAGGATGCCCTGGCCCTGCGCCGCATGCTGGGGCTGCGCCCCGCCCCGGAGTTCGAGGACTGGCTGGCGCGGATGGAGATCACGGACCGCCAGGGGCATGTGCGCCTCGCCGGGCCGGCGCTGCCGCGGCTCGCCGCCCTGATGCATGAATCCGGGGAGGGCGCCGGTGCTGCCTGAACCCCCGGCCACGGGCCCGGCGGGCGATCCCTGGGACCGCCTGCGCGCCGCGACCCGGGCGCGGATCGGCCGTGGCCTGGCCGGCGATGCCATGCCGCTGCGCGAGGTGCTGGAGTTCCAGCTCGCCCATGCCCTGGCGCGCGACGCCGTCCATGCCAAGCTCGACGAGGCGGCGCTGGCGGAGGCCCTGGCGCCGCACCGCCCGATCCGGCTGGGCAGCGCCGCGCCGGACCGGGCGACCTACCTGCGCCGCCCCGATCTCGGCCGCGCCCTGGCGCCGGGCGCCGCGGCGCTTCTGCCGCGCGGCCCCCACGACGTGGCCTTCGTGCTGGCGGACGGCCTCTCGGCCACGGCGGTGCAGCGGCACGCCCCGGCGGTGTTCCACGCCTGCCTCGCGCGGTTGCGCGGCTGGTCGGTGGCGCCGCCGGTGATCGCCACCCAGGCGCGGGTGGCGCTGGGCGATGCGGTCGGCGCGGCGCTGGACGCCCGGCTGGTCGCCGTGCTGATCGGCGAGCGCCCGGGGCTGAGCGTGCCGGACAGCCTGGGCATCTACCTGACCTACGACCCCCGGCCCGGCCGGCGGGATTCGGAGCGCAACTGCCTCTCCAACATCCACGCCGCCGGGGGACTCAGCCCGCAGGCCGCGGCGGCCAAGCTGACCTGGCTGATGCGGGAGGCGCTGGCCCGCAAGCTGACCGGCACAGGGCTGAAGGACGATGCCGATCCCGCGACGCTGGAGACGGCGACCGATGCGCCCGCCCTCCCGCCGCCGCGCGACCCTTCCTGACAGGCGCCGCCGCGCGGCCGTGACAATCCCGTCCCCCTGGGGTTTGCTGTGGTCCTCCCCATGGTACGGACGGTCAGAATCCGGATGCGACGCCTTCTCCTCGCCGCCTGCCTTGCGCTCACGCCGATGGCGCCGCAGGCCCAGACCCTCCGCTTCGCCTTCCAGGGAGAGGTGCAGTCCCTCGACCCCTATGCGGTGAACGAGACCTTCACCACGGCCTTCCTCTCCTCCGTCTACGAGCCGCTGGTGCGCCGCAAGCCCGACCTGTCGCTGGAGCCGGGCCTCGCGGAATCCTGGGAGCGGGTGAGCGACACGCTCTGGCGCTTTCGGCTGCGCCCGAACGTGCGCTTCCACGGCGGCGAGCCCTTCACCGCCGACGACGCGGTGTTCAGTCTCCGGCGCATCGCCCGCCCCGGCTCCAACCTCGTCGCCCGCGTCGTCTCGGTGAAGGCGGCCCGTGCCCCCGATCCGCACACGCTGGAGATCGAGACGGACGGCCCCGCCCCCACCCTGCTGGCCGACCTGACCAACGTGCTCATCATGCCGCGCGGCTGGGCCACGGAGCACGGGGCGGAGGAGCCGGTGGACATCCGCACCCGCCGCGACAACTTCGCCAACCGCAACGCCAACGGCACGGGCCCCTTCCGCGTCGTCAGCCACGAGCCCGGCCAGCGCACCGTGCTGCGCCGGCAGGAGGCGTGGTGGGACACCATGCCCGGCAATGTGCGGGAGGTGGTCTTCACCCCGATCGGGTCGGACGCCACCCGCGTCGCGGCGCTGCTGTCGGGGCAGGTGGACCTCGCCTGGCCGATCCCGGTGCAGGACGTGCCGCGCATCGAGCGCAGCGAGGGTCTGCGGATGATCGAGCAGCGCGAGCTGCGCACCATCTTCCTCGGCCTGGACCAGGCCAGCCCGGAGTTGCGGAACAGCGACGTGAAGGGGAAGAACCCGCTCGCCGACGTGCGGGTGCGGGAGGCGCTGTACCGCGCCATCGACATCGAGGCGATCAAGGCCCGCGTCATGCGCGGCCGCGCCGCCCCCACCGCCCTGCTGAACGGCCCGGGGATCGAGGGCTTCGACGCCGCGCTGAACGACGCCCGCCCGCGCCACGACCGCGCCCGCGCGAAGCAGCTCCTGGCCGAGGCGGGCTATCCCGACGGCTTCGGCCTCGGGCTCAACTGCCCCAACAACCGCTACGTCAACGACGAGTCGATCTGCGCCGCCGTCGCCGCGATGCTGGCGCAGGTCGGCGTGCGGGTGACGGTGACGGCGGAGCCCTTCGGCACCTTCTTCAGCAAGGTCAGCCGGCGCGAAGTCTCCGCCTACCTGCTCGGCACCACGCCGCCGACCTATGACAGCTTCTCGACCATGTTCGCCCAGCTCCTCTGCCGCGAGGACCAGCTCAACGGCCGCCCCGGGCTGCGCGGCGGCGGCTCCACCAATGCCGGCGGCTTCTGCGACGAGGAGGCGGACCGCGCCATCATGGCCGCCCGGGTGGAACTGGACCCGGCGAAGCGCCGCGCCGACTTCTCCACCGCCTGGCGCCGCATGGTCGAGCTCTACGGCTACATCCCGCTGCACCAGCAGTACCTGTCCTGGGGCGTGCGGCAATCCGTCTCGCTGGAGCCGCGGCCGGACGACGTGCTCGACCTGCGCTTCGTCACCGTCCGTTGAGGGTGGGGCCGATGAGGGTCGGCATCGTCGGGGCGGGCGCGGTCGGCCTCGCCGCCGCCTGGAACGCCGCCCGCCGCGGCCATGCGGTGGAGGTGTTCGAGGCCGGGCCGATCCCCAACCCGCTCGCCGCCAGCATGGACCAGCACCGGCTCTGCCGCGTGCCCTATGGCAGCCAGGACGGCTACGCCCGGCTGATGGCGCCCGCCATGGAGTCCTGGGAGCGGCTGTGGGACGCGCTGGGCGAGCGCCTCTACGATGAGCGCGGCTGCCTCGCCCTGCACACGAATGACGGCGACTGGACGGAACGCTCCCGCGCCTCGCTCGCCCGGCTCGGCCTGCCGCATGCCGTGCTGACGCCGGCGCAGGTGGCGGAACGCTTCCCCGTCCTGCGCGTGGAGGACGCCCGCTGGGGCCTCTGGACGCAGCCGGGCGGGGTGCTCTTCGCCGATTCCATCACCGCCGGCTTCGCCCGCCTCGCGGCCGAGGCGGGGGCCGTGCTGCGGCCCGACACCCCCGCCGAGGCGGTGGGCGAGGACGGCAGCCTGCGCGCCGGCGGTACGGCATTCCGCTTCGATGCGGTGCTGGTCGCCGCCGGGGCCTGGACGCCACGCCTGCTGCCCTGGACCGGCGACGGCCAGACCCCGCTGCGCCAGGTGGTGGTCTATGCCGCCCCGCCGCCGGAACTGGCGGAGGCCTGGGCGGCGACGCCCATCCTGCTCGACATGGGCGGGCCGCGCGGGCTGTTCTGCGCCCCGCCCGGCCAGGGGCGCGGGCTGAAGTTCGGCGTCGGCGCCCTGAACCGCCCCGGCGAGCCCGACCAGCGCCGCAGCCCCGAGCCGGGCGAGGCGGAGATGGTGCTGGACGCCTGGCGTAGCCGGCTGGCCCTGTTCGAGGACTATGCCCTGACGGGCGCGCGGGTCTGCGTCTATGCCGGCCGGGCGGACGAGACCTTCACCGCCGCGCGCCGCGGCCGGGTGGTGGCGATCACCGGCTGCGCCGGCCATGCCTTCAAGTTTGCGGCGCTGCTGGGCGAGGGGCTGGCGGCGGCGCTGGAAGGCGGCGAGGCGGAACTGCGCTGGATGCGCGGCGAGGCGGAGGCGTTCGACCCGCGCCGCCTGCTCCCCGCCGCCTGATCCATAAGGCTTCCCGGCGATCCGTCCGGAGCAGGCTGCGATCGGATGGGCCATCCGGACGCGTGAGGGTGCCATTATGCGGACGGCACGCCCCCGCCCGGCGTGCTGTGATGGCCCGGCGTCGGACCGGGAGGGGACGCCGGCCTGCGGCATCGACGCCGTGCGTCGATCCCCGTCCCAGACCCTCCCCTGCCGGGGCCACAAGCGGGCCCCGGACCCCGCTGGGAGTCTGGTGCTGCGCAGTAGGCGTCAGCCTGCGGGCTGAACCCTGACGGAGCGCGGACAGGCGGGACCCTGAAAAGCGTCATAGGCGTCAGCGAGTGTGGAGGCCGTACCCGCGGAGGAGCATGGCTCCTCGGCGCCTCGACCCCGTGTCCGGCTGTCCCGCGGCAGCGCCCTTCGGGTCCAGGGCCCGCAGGGTCCTGGCGGAGTGGGGGTATCGGGGGCGAGGCAGCGCCTTGCCCCCGGGGGCAGTCACTGACGCGGCACCGATGGCGGCAACACGCTATGGCCTGTCCGGGCCTGAGGGCGTCCCGCGCCACACCGGCGCCAGGTAGAGCGCCAGCAGGAAGGCGGCCGTCACCCCGATGGCGACCGTCAGCCCGATGCCACGCAGCACGGGCGTGCCGCAGAAGGCCAGCAGGCCGAAGGTCAGCAGGGTGGTGACGGCGCAGGTCAGCACGGCGGCGCGGTTGCGGTCGGCGGCTTCGCCCGGCGCGGGCTGGTTCAGGAACAGGGCGTAGTCCATCCCCACCCCCGCCAGCAGCAGCAGCGCGGCGAGGTGGAAGGGCGTCAGCCGCTCGCCCAGCAGGGAGAGCGCGGCCAGCGTCACCACCAGCGCCCCCGCGATCGGCGCCGCCACGCGCAGCGCCTCCACCGGCCCGGCGCGGCCCGCCCGCCGCAGCCCGAGGGCGAGCAGCCCCAGCACCCCCGCCCCGCCCAGCGCCACCCAGAGCAGGGCGCGCTGCGTCGTGGCGGCGATCATTCCCTGGGTTTCGCCCTTGATGTCCACCACCAGCACGGCGGGGTCGCGCAGCCCCTCCACCGCCGCGCGCAGCGCCGCCGGGTCGCGCAGGCCGGAGGGCACCGCCAGCCCCTGCCAGCCTTCGCCGCGTCGGGCGAGCAGCGGGCCGAGCCGGGCGGAAAGCAGCGGCGCCCCCGCCAGCGCCCCGGCGGTCAGGGGGGCGAGCGTCCGGCTCTCCGCGACGGCGGCGAGGAAGGGCGCGAAGGCGTTGGCCCGGAAGGGCAGGCCGGCCCCGGCCTCGGCCAGCCGGGCGCGCAGCACTGCCGGGTCGGGCAGCGCCGCCTGCCGCGCGTATTGCGCCGCGGCACTCGGCAGGTAGCGGCTGGGCAGGTCCAGCCCGGCGAGCGTCCCGGCGGCCACCAGTGGCGCCAGCGCCGCCTCCACGCGCTCCGAACGCCGCAGCACCGCCTCGGCCGTGTCGCCGCGCAGGGCGACCAGCACCCGCACGTCCGGCGCGCCGAGCTGGCCGCGCAGCTCCGTGTCCAGGTCGCGCTGCGCCTGTGGCACGGGGCTGAGGTTGGCGAGGTCGTCCTCCCATCGCGGGCCGCCGGACAAGGCCAGAGCAAGCGCCGCGAGGCCGATCAGCCCGTACCCCCAGCGCCGGCCCTGCATCGCGGCCAGGGCGCGTGCGAGCGGCCCGGGCAGCGGCCGTGTCTCCAGCGCGCCCTCCGGCATCAGCCGGGGCAGGCCCCAGCGCGTCACCGCCACGCCCACCAGCAGCCCCACCGCCCCGAACAGGCCGAGCTGCGCCAGGCCGGGGAAGCCGGAGGCCAGCATCGCCACCAGCCCCAGCGCCGCCGCCAGCGCCGCCAGCCGCAGGGTCGGCCAGATGCGCCGCGCCGCCTCGGGCAGGGTCTCCTCCGGCCGGCGCTGGGTGACGAGCAGGATGGGGTAGTCCACCGCGACCCCCAGCATGGTCATGCCGAAGCCCAGCGCCGCCCCGTGCAGGTGCCCGAACGCCGCCGCCGTGACCGCCGCCGCCGCCAGCGTCCCGGCGGCCAGCGGCACCGCCACCACCAGCAGCATGCGCAGCGACCGGGTGCGCCAGAACAGGAAGCCGGCGATCAACAGGCCCGACAGGACGGAGATCATCTCCACGTCCGACTTCACCGCCGCCGCCGCCTCGGCCGCGAAGACCCCCGGCCCGCTGAGCAGCAGCCGCGCCGAACCGGGACCGGCGTGGGCGAAGCCGTCGCGCACCGCCTGTGCCGCCAGCCGCTGCCCCTCCGTGTCCAGCCCCGACGCCGTGCTGCGCGCCACCAGCAGGGCGCGCGGCGGCCCCTCGCCATTCTCCCCCTTGGCCGCGAACCAGACGCCCTGGCGCAGTTCCACCCGGCTCTGCCCCAGCCAGCCGCGCAGCAGGTCCAGGAAGGCCCCCACCGGATCGGCGAAGCCGAAGCGCGCCAGCACCGGCGAGGCGGCGGAGCGCAGCCCGTCCAGCAGCGCCGTCAGCTTCGCCCGCAGCGCCGGCACCTCGAACAGCGCGGGGGTGACGCTGGCGGAGAGCAGGTAGCGTTGCCGGAAGACCAGCTCACGCTCGGCATCCGACAGGTCCAGCGCGCCGTTGCCGACGAAGGCGAAGCGCCCCGAGGCACGCAGCGAATCTCCCAGCGCGCGGGAGAGGCGGGCCAGCTCGCCCTCCGGCGCGCCCTCGATCCCCACCAGCAGCAGCGTGGTCGCGGCGCCGCTGCGCAGCTCCTCCAGCAGGAAGGCGGCGGCGGGCGTCTCCGCGGGCGGGAGGAAGTCGCTCATCTCCGTCCGCAGCGGCAGCGCGCGGAACACTCCCGCCCCCAGCAGGGCGAGCACCAGCAGAGCGGCCAGCAGCCGGCCCGTCCCGCGCAGGGAGGGCGGAAGGCGGCCGGCCGGGCCGCTCACGGGCGGGGCGTGATCCGCATCCGGGTGGTGCCGTCGCTGCCCTGGGTCACCACGCCCAGGACGGCATCGGCCCGCCCCGTCACCTCGATCCGCTGCACCGCGACCCGCACCCGGGCGGAGAGCGGGGTCAGCACCATTCGCCATTCCCCCGCCGGATCGCCCTCGAAGCCGATCTCGTAGTGGCGCCGCAGCGTCGCGAGGTCGCCCGCCAGGGTCGAGCGCACCGCTTCCACCAGCGGCCGCAGCTCCGGCGACTGGTCCAGGCTCAGCTCACGCCGGATGCCCTGGTCCGGCCGCTCGAAGGTGAGCCGGTCGCCCTCCACCGTGAGCCGCTCGCGGATCGGGTCCTCGGTGCGTTTCTCCAGCCGGTCGGGGGCCTGCCAGGAGAGGGTGCCCGTGCTGGGCAGCGGCAGGGCCAGCTCCGGCAGCGCCTTCTCCTCCAGGAACTCGGCCTGTCCGGAGGTCCGCGCCGCGAGGGAGCGCATCACCGCCTCCAGCGGCGTCTCCGCCCAGGCGAGGCTCGTCCCCAGCAGCACCGCCGCCAACCCGGCCCGCACGGCGGCCCGGCGCGCCAGCCAGGCTGGCCGGGACGCCGGAACGGCCTCCGCCGGCAGCTCCTCCCAGAAGTCGAAGAAGTTGAACCAGTTCTCCGGGTTCTCCCGCGCCACCGCCTCCACCCGCGCCGCGTAGCGGGCCACGGAATCGGCCAGGTCCGCCTGCCGCGTGGCGCGGCGCAGCACGATCCGGTCGGCGAAAGGCTCGAACCGCGCCTCGTAGCGCCGTGGCCCGCGCCAGAGTCCGAAGGCCAGGAAGACAGGCGCATCCAGCACCGCGGCCAGCACGTGCGGCCCCAGCGGAAAGGCGGCCGGCTGCCCCAGGAAGGGCACCCGCGCCAGCTTGGCCTCCGCCGTGCCGGGCGGGGCCCGGTCCGCGAGGATGGTCACCAGCCCGCCCCGCTCCAGGCACTCCTTCGCCCGCAGCATGGCATCCGGCCGCCCGAGCGGCACCACCGAGGCCGCCTGCCGTGGCCCCAGCGCGTCGAAGAAGGCGCTGACGACGGCGGCGTTGTCCTGGTGCATCAGCGCCACCACCTCGACCGGGCAGCCGCGCTCGCCCACCGCCCGCAGCGCCTCGAAGCTGCCGAGATGCGCGCCGAACAGGATGCATCCCTCACCGCGCAGGATGCGCGCCTCCAGCGGCTCCACCCCCGCCAGGTCCAGCCGGTAGCCCGCCTCCCCTCCGCCGAGCAACAGCACCCGGTCCAGCACCGTCGCCGCGAAGGCGAAGTACTGCCGGTACTGGTCGCGGAACCGTGGCGCCCGCCCGAGCGCCCGCGCCAGGAAGCGCCGCGACGCCTCCCGCTGCGCCGCGGGCGCCGAGAGCAGGAAGTACAGCGTCACCGGCCAGAGCAGCCCATAGGCCACCCGGAACCCCAGCCGCCGCACGATCCACAGCATCAGCCGCAACGCCGCCGTGCCGCCGCGCTCCCTCTGCCGCGTCCAGCTCATGCGACGTGGTGTCCCGTGGCCCGGGGGGAGGCGGCGCCTCCCCCGGCTACCCCCCTCCGCCGGGGCCACAGCCGGGCTCCGGACCCCGGCGGGAGTCCGCCACCGGCGGCCATGCAGGCCAAGACAGGGCCGCGCGTGCCGAGGCCGAACTCGCCGGGGAGCCAGGCTCCCCGGCGCACGACGTCACCGTGAACGGGGGGCCAGGGGCTCTGCTCCTGGCGGATAGGGGGTGTCGGGGGAAAGGCAGTGCCTTTTCCCCGGGGGAGAGCGCCACGCCTCACGCCGCCAGCTCTCCCGCCAGCACCGTGGCGCCCTCGCGCTCGCAGGCGAAGGTCACGCGCCCCGGGGCGCGGCGTTCCAGGCGGATGGCTACCTCCTCCTCCGGCCGCACCGGCGCGGTGAACTTGGCGCGGAGCAGGCGGGTCGCCGGGCCCCAGCCGGCCGCGCGCGTCGCCTCCAGCACGGCGTCGAGCAGCACCACGCCGGGCACCACGGGATTCCCCGGGAAATGCCCGGGCAGGCAGGGGTGCGAGGCCGGCACGACCAGCCGGGCCGAGCGGACCTCCGGAGTGGTGTCGGGCATGGGTCAGCCGGGGTCCGCCGTGCCCTGGCGCAGCAGGGCCAGGGCGCGTCGGGTCAGCTTGCCCACCGGGTCGCGCGGCAGGGCGTCCAGCATCACCACCGGCCGCGGCAGGAAGACCGGCTCCAACTGCGGACGGAGCGCGGCCAGGATATCGGCCGGGGTGCGGCCGGGCGCCACGACATAGGCGGCGAGGCGGGCGGAGGGGTTGCGGTCCAGGTCCTCGGGCGCGACGAAGACGCCGTCCTGCACGCCCTCGACCTCGGCCAGCAGGCGGTTCAGCCCGGCCAGGGAGGCGCGCTTGCCGCCCAGCTTCACCACGTCCGAGCGCCGGCCGAGCAGGCGGAAGCAGCCATCGGGCCGCAGCGACATCGCATCGGCCAGGGGGACGCGGGCGGGCATGCCGGGCACCTCGGCCTCGACGGCGTCCTCGCCGGCCGGGTGCAGCACGACGCCGCGGTAGGGGCGCCATTCCTCCCCCCCCACCGTGCGCCGGCTGGCGATGGAGCCGACCTCCGTGGCGCCGTAGATCTCCAGCACCCGCGTGCCCCACGCCTGCTCGGCGGAATCGGCGAGCGCGGGCGACAGCGGGGCGGTGGCGGAGATCACCGCCTCGACCGGCGGCAGCGCCGCGCCCGAGCCGAGCAGGGCGCGCATCTGCAGCGGCGTGGTCACCAGCACCCGGCGGCCGGGGGCGGCGGCCAGCGCCTCGGCCACCTCGACCGGGTAGAAATGCGGCCCGGCATGGCTGGCGGTGCCGGCGTGCAGCGGCAGGACCAGGGTGGTCTCGAAGCCGTACATGTGCTGCGGCGGGACGGTGGCGACCAGCGTCGCCTCGCCGCCCGGATGGCCGCGCTCCAGCCCGAAGCGCGCGGCGGCGGCCCCGGCCGCGGCGACCAGGGCGTGCCAGCTCTTGGGGTGCGCCGCCGGCTCGCCCGTGCTGCCGGAGGTGAAGCCGATCACGGCGATGCGGTCGAGCGGGATGGCCGGGTTGGGGGCCGGGCCGCCCGGCGCATCCGTCGCCGCGACCACGACCATCGGCAGCGGCCCGCCCCCGCCCACCTCCGGCGAGGTGGCCGGGGAGGCGCCGTCCGGCAGCAGCCCGTCCGTCAGGGCATAGGCGCCGGGGAAGCGCGCGGCCAGCTCGCGCTGGCGCCGCTCCGAGCGGTCGGCAGAGAGCAGCGTGACCTGCCCGCGCGACAGGGCGGCGGCGAAGCCGACCAGCGCCAGGTAGCGGTCGCCGCAGAGATTCAGCACCTCCGCCCGGTCCGGCAGGCGCGCGGCCAGCGCCGCCACGTCGGCCAGGAAGGCGCCCACGGTCACGGGGGCGGCGCCGCGGCGGAAGAGGATCTCCTCCGGCCCGCGGATGGTCAGCGGCGCGGTGCCGGTTGGCGCGGTCTCGATCATGGGGCGGTCACGCGCGTCCGGCGGCGGTGGCGGAAAGGATGGCGCGGCAGGTGCGCCAGGGCGTGGCGCGGCCGTACTGCGGAAAGCGGAGGCTGCGGACCACGTGCTCGCCCAGGAAGAGCAGCGTGCAGAGCAGCAGCATCCCGCCCGTCAGCACCGGCGCCGGCACGGCCGGCGCCACGCCCGCCAGCGGCAGGACCTGCACCAGCGCGCCGAGGCCCAGCAGCACCGCCCAGAACGCCGTCAGCCCGCGCGCATAGGCGGCGCATTCCGGCGGCAGGTGGCCGAAGTCGAAGCGGCTGTAGCGGGCGATCAGCGGCTCCTGTCCCCGGCGGAGCGTCAGGCCGAAATGGGCGGCGAGCAGCGCCATCCCCAGCATGGTCCCGGCATGGAACAGCCAGGCCGCGAGGGCCGGCGCGGCCAGGAACAGGAGCGCCAGCGCCAGCGCCGCCGCGGCGCGCCAGGGACGGGTGCGGGGCGGGCCGGCCAGCAGGGAAAGCAGCATCGGCAGCGGACGGGCCTGCCCGTCCGCGAGGCCCGCCTGACTTGGGTCTGCATGCGCAGGGCATGGAGCGGGCACCGTCGCCGGCCATGGCCCCAGCCCTGCCGGCAGGCGGTCCGGGTCCATGCCTCAGCGCGCCCGGCTGGTCTCGATATGCGAGGCCAGGCTACGCAGCGAGGCGAAGATGCGATGGTTGCGCTCGTCGTCCGAGCGCAGCTGGAAACCGTAGCGGCGGGAGACGGCAAGGGCGATCTCGAGCGCGTCGATGGAATCCAGCCCCAGCCCCTCGCCGAAGAGGGGCGCCACCGGGTCGATCGCCTCGGGCGCGACCTCCAGGTGCAGAGCCTCGACGATCAGGGCCGCCACCTCGGCCTCCAGCGGCGAGGCCGCAGGGGCGTCGTCCCGGGTTGTCAGCGTCGAACTCACCGAAGGCGCCTCCGCCGGAACCGTCTCGGAAACTGGGACGGAACATTCGAGATTGAACCAGAACATCAGCGAAACTCTTTGAAAGATCAACCAGCGAGCGTACTCCCGGCTCTTATGGTTGTCTGGCGTGTCTAGACTGTGACAGGCCCCGCGGCACCCTCCGAACGGGTGGCCCCCGGCGGGGCCGGTGCCGCGCCGCGGGCCAGGGCCAGCCGGGCCAGCGGGGTGGCGGCCACGGTGCAGAGGATCGCCATCGCGACCAGGGCGGAGAAGACCGGCTGGCCGATCAGCCCCGCCTCCAGCAGCACCGCCAGCACCACCACCTCCATCAGCCCCTTGGCCTGCATCAGCGCACCCAGTGCCAGGGCCGAGGGCCAGGGCTCGCCCGTCCAGCGGGCCGGCAGCGCGGTGCCGGCGACCTTGCCCACCACCGTCGCCGCCGTGACCACCGCCAGCAGGCCGAGGAAGGCCGCCGAATCCGGCTCGATCAGCGCGCGCAGCCCGGTGAAGACGAAGAAGAAGGGCAGCAGCGCCGCGGCCACCAGCGGTTCCAGCCGCGCCAGCAGCGGGGCGCGCCAGGCGGCGGGGATCACCGTGCCGGCGGCGAAGGCGCCGATGATGTAGCCCATCTCGATCGCCTCGGCCGCCGCGGCGGACGCGAAGGTGACCGCCAGGGCGACCACCAGCATCGTCCCGGGCTCGGGGTGGCGCGCCGCCAGCCGCGCCAGCAGCGGCCGCGCGCCCCAGCCCAGCGCCGCCACCCAGAGCGCCGCCAGCCCGGTGACCCGCAGCGCCTCCGCCCCGCTGCCATGGGACAGGGCCAGGGTCACGGCGATCAGCAGCCACAGCGCGGCATCGTTCAGCGCGGCGAGGGCCAGGGCCGTCTGCCCCAGCCGCCCGGCGATCAGCCCCATCTCCCGCAGGATGGCGGCCAGCACCGGCAGGGCGGTGACCGCGAGGCACAGGGCGATGGCCGCGACGAAGCCCGGCAGGTCCCCGCGCGGCCCCAGCGCGCCGGGCACCGCGCCCGCGATCCAGGCCGCCGCCCCCGCCCCGAGGGCCAGTGGCAGCAGCATGCTGCCCAGCGCCGGGGCGGCGAGCCGGCGCGCGCCGTCGCGCAGCGTGGCGAGGTCGAGGTGCAGCCCGCTGACCAGCACGTAGAGCACCACCCCCAGCGTCGCGAGGCCGGAGAGCGCGCCCAGCACCGGGGGCGGGAACAGCGCCGCGTGCCAGTCGGGCGCCAGCCGCCCCAGCCCGGAGGGGCCCAGCAGCACCCCGGCCAGGATCTGCACCACGGCCAGCGGCGCGACCGCGCGCACGGCGCGCAGCCGCCAGAGCAGCCAGGGCAGCAGGACGAGGACGAGCGCGATCAGCAGCAGGGCGAGCCGGGGGTTGGCCATGCAGGGCCTGCGGCGGTCAGTCGAAGGGGTCGGCGGCGGAGGCGACCGTCGCCTCCGACTGGTAGAAGGACCAGGCGATGCCGATGGCGGCGGAGACGTTCCAGTTGTCGCGGAACAGCGGGCTGTCGCGGTTGGCCGCGCCGTGGAAGGACTCCACCCGTCCGCCGCCATAGACGGAGACCCGCGGGTTCAGCGGCACCCGGTAGGAGAACTGCAGGCGGGTGCCGAGATAGCCGCCCTCCGCGTCATAGGCCGGGCGGCCGGGCCGGACGTAGCGCGGCTCCACCTCGTAGAAGTAGTCCATCAGCCGCTCGGTCGCGACGATCGGCCCGATGCCGGCGCGCAGCCTGTCGCCGGCGAAGCGCAGGCCGCGCTGCTCGAAGGCCAGCTCGGGCGAGAAGACCACGCCGCGGAAGTGGATCGAGGAGAGGTCGGTCGAGAAGACCGCGCGCACCGGCAGCTCCAGGTTGATCCGCCGCGCCGCGCCGGGATCGCGCCACAGGGTCAGGCGCAGCGCCGGCCCCACCTCGCCCTGCCAGTCCAGGTCCGGCATCCCCTCGCGCGCCCTGTTGTCCGAGGAGGAGGAGGGGAAGGCGCCGGAGAAGCTGAGGTCGAGCCCGATGCTGTCGGAGCTGTAGACGCGCCCCCGGACCCCCTGGTCGTCGCTGCGCAGGATCTGGCCGCGATAGATGACGTAGGGCACGGGGATGGCCTGGAGGTGGTTCTGCCCGGCGGCCGGGTAGTCCGGCACCCAGGCGGCCGCGCCGCCGATCCCCGCCTCGAAGACCGGCAGGCGGACCTCCTGCGCCGCCACGGGGCCGGCGGCGAGCAGGGCCAGGAGGCCCAGGGCGGGGGCGGTGCGGCAGGGGCGGCTCATGCCGGGCGCTCCGCCACCAGCAGCACGTTGGGCAGCGGCGTCCCGGCCCAGCAGGGGCTCACCCGCACGGCGAAGCCCGCCGCCGTCAGCGGCGCCGCGAGCGCGGGCAGCGACAGGGGCCGGATCGACGCCTCCCGCGCCCCGCGCAGGGCGCGGTTCGCGACTTCCATGGCGCGTCCCACCCGGGTCCGCCAGCCCGCATCCGGATCGAAGGCGCGGATCACCACGCGCCGCCGCGCCGCCGCGGCCACCCGTCCCAGCAGGGCGTGCTGTGCTGCCTCCGGCATCTGGTACAGCACGTCCACCAGCATCACCGTGTCGCTGGCCGGCACCGGGGCGCGGGACAGGTCGGCGGCCGTGAAGCAGGCCGGCAGTCCCCGTGCCGCCTCGCGCGCCTCGCCGATCTTCGCCGCGTCCAGGTCCAGGCCCGCGACGGACTCCGCCCGCCCCGCCAGGAGCAGGGCCAGGGCGAGCTGCCCCCGGCCGCAGCCGAGATCGGCCAGGTGGCCGAAGCCCCCCGCCGCCTCCGCCGCCGCGAGGATCGCCGCCGTCGCCGGGTCGCGCCGCAGCTTGGACCGCACGTAGCCCTGCGCGAAGCGCGAGGCCTTGCCGTAGCGCGAGGCGACGGCGGCGACCAGCGCGTCGGGGTCGGCAAGGGGGACAGGGGTGGGGGCTGTCCGGTCGGGGGCTGTCATGTGGGGGGCTGTCAGGGCGGCAGCTCGGGCAGGGCACACGGCGGGACGGAATTCCGTTCGGTCAGGCACGGAACTATGCGGGCGGCGATTCCGGGCGGCAACGCCGCCGCGGCGGCCCGCGCGGCGGCGTGGCGCTCCCCCGCGGCGCGGCTGGCCGGCGAAGGCCGGGCCCGCGGGGGGGCGAGCGAGCCCCAGGGCGCGGGTGCGACCCCTCACGCCCCCGGGCGCCGGGCGGTGTAGGCGCGGAAGAGGCCCAGGGCGGTCTCGCAGCGGACCTCGGCGAAGCCTTGCCGCGACAGGTGCCGGAGGATGGTGGCGGCCGGGACGCAGGCCTCGATCGTGTCCCAGTAGTACCCCATCAGCGTTCCGGCGCGCGGGGCGGTGAGGCGGGAGAGGGCGGGGACCACGCGGCCCAGGTAGGTGCGGGCCGCGGCATGGGCGAAGGCTCCGTCCGGCCGGCCGATCTCCAGCAGCAGGACGGTGCCGCCGGGGCGCAGCACGCGGTGGAACTCGGCGAAGGCGACGTCCAGGTCGGCGACGTGGCGCAGGGCGTAGCCCATGGAGAGGAAGTCGATGCTCTCCGCGGGCAGGGGCAGCGCCTCCGCGCGGCCCTGGATCAGGGGGATGGGCAGGTGGCGCCGCGCCTCGGCCAGCATGCCGCCGCTCGGGTCCAGCCCGAGCACGGCGTCCGGCTCCCCGGTCAGCCGCACCGCCTCCCGCGCCACCAGCCCGGTCCCCACCGCCACGTCCAGCACGCGCTGCCCCGGCCGCAGCCCGGCCCGGGCCAGCGCCTTGCGCCGGTACCAGCCGCCGGTGCCCAGCGAGAAGATCCGGTTGATCCGGTCGTATTGCGGGGCGGTGTCGTCGAAGAGCTGCCGCAGGAAGCCCACCCGCGCGATCGGGGCGCCATAGTATCCCGGCAGCGGCGGATGCGGCGCGGCCGGGGCAGGGGGCGTCGTCTGCGGCATGGCTCTCCTGGGCCTCAGGCGGAAGCGGGTGCTTGGGGCCCGTCCGAGAGGGGCCGCGGGGCGGTCCGGCGGTGTCTTTCGCGCCGCATCGCCGCGTCCCTCGCGGACAGGCTCTTAGAGCAGATCGCACCGGACGGGAAATCGCCGCCGGTCCGAAGGCGCGCGGAAAACAAGGGGCAGGGCGGGTCCCGGCCGCCGGTCACCCGCACGGCCCACGGGCGGCACGGGGCGGGACGGGAGGGGGCGGGACGGGAGGGCGCGGCCCGGGCGGCGGCGCGGGGCCGGTTTCCGATGCGGATCGATCTGCTCTATCCTCGCTGCCCAAACAGGAACCGCCGCAGCACCGTGCCCCGCCTCCCCGAATCCCGCCGTGCCGGGGGCAACGACCCTCCCGCCCGAACCGGGGACGGCCCGGCCACCGGGCCGTGGCACCCCTTGCGGACCCCGCTCTTCTACCTCGTGCTGCTGGCCTTCGCCGTGCTGTCGCTGCTGTGGAGCCTGCCGGCCGGGCTGCTGTACCGGGTCATGCCGGCCCGCGCCGGGCAGACGCTGGGCCAGCGGGCGATCATGACCGGCTTCCGCCTCTACCTGTGGCTGATGCGGGTCACCGGCATGCTGCGCGTGGACCTCTCGGCCCTGGACACGCTGCGCGGGGCGGGGGCGCTGGTGATCGCGCCCAGCCACCCCTCCCTGCTCGACGCCGTGCTGGTGATCTCGCGCCTGCCGCGGGTGGTCTGCATCGCCAAGGCGGGCGTGTGGGACAACCCGCTGCTCGGCGGCGGCGTGCGGCTCGCCGGCTATATCCGCAACGATGCCACCCGCGCGATGGTCCGCCGCGCGGCGGAGGAGGTGCGCGCCGGCCGGCAGCTGCTGATCTTCCCCGAAGGCACCCGCACCCGCCGGCCGCCGCTGGGGCCCTGCAGCCGCTCCTTCGCGGTGATGGCCCGGATGGCCGGCGCCCCCGTCCAGACGGTGGTGATCGAAAGCGACTCGCCCTACCTGCGCCCCGGCTGGCCGCTCTGGCGCCGCCCACCGCTGCCGCTGGTCTACCGCGTCCGCCTCGGCCGCCGCTTCCAGCCCGCCGGCTCGGCCCAGGCGCTGAGCGACGCGATCGAGGCGCATCTGCGCGAGGAGCTGTCGCGCGACGGAAGGGCCGTGCCCGGCGGCGGGCCCGCCCCGGTGCCGGTGGCCGCCGCGCCCGTCCACGCGCAGCCTGCCGCGTGAGCGCCGCGATCCGGCCGCAGGAGGCGGCGCCGGGCCGGGAAAGGCCGGCGGCCGGGGCGGTGCCCGGCCAGCCCTCCGTCACGCATCTGGTCCTCATCCCGTCCTACAACAGCGGCCAGGCGCTGCTGGAGACCGTGCGGCAGGCCAGGGCCCGCTGGAGCCCCGTCTGGGTGGTGGTGGACGGCAGCACCGACGGCTCGGCGGAGCCGCTGGGGCGGCTGGCGGCGGGCGATCCGGGGCTGTGCGTGTTCCACCGGCCGCGCAACGGCGGCAAGGGGGCGGCGGTGCTGGAGGGGCTGGAACGCGCCGCGGCGGCGGGCTTCACCCACGCCCTGGTCATGGATGCGGACGGACAGCACCCGGCGGACCATATCCCGCGCTTCATGGCGGCCTCGGCCGGGCGGCCGGAGGCGATGATCCTCGGCCGCCCGCTCTTCGGCCCCGAGGCCCCGGCGATCCGCGTGCGGGGGCGCCGCATCTCCAACTTCTGGACGGATCTGGAGACGCTTTGGGCGGGGATCGGGGATTCCCTCTTCGGCTTCCGCATCTACCCCGTGGCGCCGCTGCTGGCGGTGATGCACGCCACCCGCTGGATGCGCCGCTACGACTTCGACGCCGAGGCGGCGGTGCGCCTGTGCTGGCGCGGGGTGCCGCCGGTCAGCCTGCCCGCCCCGGTGCGCTACCCCAGCGCGGCGGAGGGCGGCATCTCCCACTTCCGCTACGGCCGCGACAACCTGCTGCTGACAGCCATGCACACCCGCCTGGTGCTGGGTTTCCTGGCGCGCCTGCCCCGGCTGGCCTGGCAGCGGGCGCGGCGCTGACCGGGATCGGGCGCCGCGGCAGGCCCGGGGTGGTGGGTCGCGTGGCCGGCCGCGGCCAGGGGGAAGGCTCCGCCTTGCCCCCCGGACCCCCCCCATCCGCCAGGAGCAGAGCCCCTGGACCCCCTTTCACGGACGCGTCGCACGCCGGGGAGCCATGCTCCCCGGCGACGGCGGCCGCAGCACGTGCGGCCTTTGATTCTTCCTCGGTGCCCCGCCTGTCCGCGCGCTCCCCGGATGCCGCCCGCAGGCTGACACCGGCCATGCGGCGCCAGACTCCCAGCGGGGTCCGGGGCCCGCTCGTGGCCCCGGCGAAGGGGGGCGGGGGAGGCTGACCTCCCCCGGTTCGACGATGGAGGTCAGCCTCCCCACCAGACATCCAGGAAATGCCGCACCTCCCGCTGGAGGTCCGACATTTCCGGGCTGTCGGCGAAGCCGCCATGCGGCATGCCCTCCCAGAGCTGCAGGTCGCAGGGGATGCCGGCCCGGCGCAGGCTGCGCTGCATCCGCACCGCGTTGGACAGGAACAGGTCGCGCGTGCCGGCGCTGAGGAAGGTGGGCGGGAAGCCGCGCCGGAAGTCGCCGAAGAGCGGCGAGAGGTAGGGATGCGCCAGGTCGTGCCCGGCCGCATAGACCCGGTTGGCCTCGCCCAGCCCGGTCTTCAGGGCGACGTCGATCCAGCGGTTGGTCTCGAAGGTATCGCCGGATTCCGTCAGGTCGAGCTCCGGCGTCAGCAGGGCCGCCGCGCGCGGCATCGGCAGCCCCTCGTCCCGGGCGCGCAGCACCGTGGCGGCGGCGAGATTCCCGCCGGCCGAGACGCCGTGGACGATGATCCGCCGGGGGTCGAGGACCTTCAGCATCTCGCGATAGGCGGCCAGGCAATCGTCCAGCGGGGCGGGATAGGGGTGGGCCGGCGGCATGCGGTAGTCCACGCCCCAGACCATGCAGTCATAGGCGGCCGCCTGGACCGCCGCCCCGAAGCGGGCGCCGTTGCCGCCCCCCGCGATCAGCCCGCCGCCATGGATCTCCAGCATGATGCGGGTCAGCGTGCGGGGAGAGGCGCGGCGCGGGGCGGCGATAAAGAGTGTCGCCTCGCCCAGGGGGCGGGTCTCCACATGCACGTCCAGTGCGACGAGGCGGCGATCCACCTCCGCGGTCTTCGCGGCGTCGGCGCTGGCGATCCGTTCGGCCAGCAGGGCCCAGCCCCCCCGGTCCGAGGCGGGGGGCAGCGGCGTCCAGGGCGCCTGGGCGGCGGCGCGCATGCCCGCCTTCGCCTCCTCGCTGATCGAGGGCGGCAGCGGGATCCGCCGCGGCCCCAGGACCAGGGTCCCGTCCGGCTCGGCGGCATAGGGCGGCGCGGGCGGCGGCCCGGCGGCTCCGGCGGCCCGCGGCCCGGCCGCCAGCGGCACGGTGGCCAGGCCGGTGGCGAGCAGGGCGCGGCGGTTCAGGGCAGGAGCGGGGGCTGGTCGCCGGGGCATCGGTTCTCCTCGCGGACGGGCCAGGACCGGCCCGGTGGTCATATGGGGAGGGCCGCTCGACCTGCGCCTTCGCGGCCGGGCCAGGCGATGCGATCGGGCCCGGCCGCTTTCTGGACGAGCGGCGGGCGAAGCGCGAAAACCGTCCCGTCGAGGAGGTCGCGGCCGGACGGACGAACACCACGCCACCGGCCGCCAGGGCCACCCGAGGGCGGCGCCGGCCTGGCTGTCGCACAGGTGGGCCGGGGCCCTTCCATCGCCGGTCCGATCCTGCGCGGGAGCGGCGGGCCGGTCGCCGACATCCGAACCACCCAGCAGAAAGGCCTGCCATGCCCGTTGAAGTCCAGCCTCTCGACCCGTCCGTCGTGGAGACCCTGTCCGGCATCTCCACCGCCACCCTGACCACGGTCCTGCTGAAGAAGGGGCTGCGCAACGTCTGGATGCGCGGCACGCGGCCGCTGCAGCCGGGCCAGCCGCGCCTGGTCGGCCGCGCCTTCACCCTGCGCTTCGTCCCCGCGCGCGAGGACTTGGCGACGCCGGCGAGCTGGTCGAACCCGATCTCCACCCGCAGCGCCATCGAGGCGATGCCGCCCGGCGTCATCGCCGTGGCCGATGCGATGGGCGTCACCGATGCCGGCATCTTCGGCGACATCCTTTGCGCCCGCATGGCGAAGCGGCAGGTCGCGGCCCTGATCACCGACGGCGTCATGCGCGACGCCGCCGGGGTGAAGGGGACCGGCCTGCCCGTCTGGTGCCAGGGCGCGGCGGCCCCGCCCTCCGTCGCCGGGCTCACCTTCATCAACTGGCAGGAGCCGATCGGCTGTGGCGGCGTCGCCGTCTTCCCGAACGACGTGGTGGTGGTGGACGACGACGGCGCGGTCCTGATCCCGCAGGATCTGCTGGAGGAGGTCACGGCGCTGGCGGCGGAGCAGGAGGCGCAGGAATCCTGGATCATGGGCGAGGTGGAGAAGGGGGCTGTCCTCCCGGGCCTCTACCCCCCCAACGCGGAGAACAAGGCGCGCTACGAGGCCAGCCGCAAGCGCTGAGGCGGGCGTGCGTGGGCCGGGGGAGGTTCCGCCTCCCCCGGTCCGGGCCCCGGGGTGGCCCGTCCCCGAGGCAGGGCCGTGCCCGGGTCGCGGCCGGTCCTGAAGGCCGGCCCTCCCACCCCATCCGACACCATGCCGGCCCCGCATACGGCCCGGACATCCTCTCCGAGCGGCCAGCGCATGGCAGAGATTTCTGCGTACCCCTTGAAACTTTCGGTGCGCGGTGTTTGTTTGTGCATCGCAGCACAGCGGTGACGCGGTGCTGTCTTTCTTGGACGTTTCCTCCCTAAACTCGGCGGTGCCTCTGGCACCGCCTTTCTTTTTGCGGCCTGAGCCTGCACGCAAGGGATCGAACCCGCGATGCGGGGGATCCGGCGAGCCTGCCGCTCCCGGTGCGGAAAAGACCGCCAGACCAGTCCGCACGCCTCGCGAAAGCGCTCTCATACGAACGGCCCGATGTCTTTGATCCGTGGCGGCGCGGGGGTGTACCCGTTCCCCGGGGGCAAGGCTCTGCCTCGCCCCCGCTACCCCCACTCCGCCAGGACCCTGCGGGCCCTGGACCCGATCGGCGCTGCCGCGGGACAGCCTGCGACGGGGTCGAGGCGCCGAGGAGCCATGCTCCTCGGCGGGGACGAGGTCCGCACTCGCTGACGCCTTTGAAGGTTATTCAGAGTCCGCCTGTCCGCGCTCCGTCAGGGTTCAGCCCGCAGGCTGACGGCGGCCACGAAGCACCAGACTCCCAGCGGGGACCGGGGCCCGCTTGTGGCCCCGGCAGGGGAGGGTCCGTGGAGGGGACAGCGTCCCCTCCCGGTCCACCGCCGGAACACGGCAGCACGACAGGCGGGTCATCCAACCGTCGATATCAGCCCGGGCTCACGAGTAGCGGCGCCAGCTTCGCCCGGAAGCGTTCCGGCAACGGCTGCGGCACCTTCTGGGTGGCCCGGTCCACATAGACGTGGACGAAATGGCCTTCCGCGCTGGCGAGATCCTCCTCGCCACGGAAGATGCCCAGCTCGAAGCGGACGGAGCTGTTGCCGATCCGTCCGATCCGCAGCCCGACCGTCACCGTCTCGGGAAAGGACACCGGGGCGTGGTAGCGGCACAGGGATTCCACCGCCAGCCCGACCAGGGGCGAGGTCTGGATGTCCAGCTCTCCCGTCTCCAGCAGGAAGCGCGAGAGGGTCGTGTCGAACCAGGAATAGTAGATCGCGTTGTTGACGTGCCCGTAGGCATCGTTGTCGCTCCAGCGCGTCGTGATGGGCTGGAAGTACCGGTACTCCGCCCGGCGGGGCAGGAGGCGGGCGGGCTTGGCGCCTGGGGGTGGGGTGCCAGCGGGCGAAGCACCGGGGGTCGGGACGCCGGAGGGCGGGGCGGGAGCATCGGCCATGATTGCCCCGTTACAACGGCGCCGCTGTCCGGGGTAGGCCGGCGTGCCCCGTACAACACGCCCGCCCCGCCGGCGTTCCGTGCTATGGCCGGGACGCTTACAGGCGGGTTACGCCCCCACCCCCGGCCCGTGTAGGCTGGGCAGGGGAATTCGCTCCCAGGGGACCCAGCTCGGGAATGTCCGCACACGCCGCGCCTGCGCGCTCGGGAGGGCCGGAGCCCTTCCGCCTCCGCGCCGCCAATTTCAGCCTGCTGGTGCTGCGCCTGCTCGATGGCCGCGTGGAGGCCGTCGTGCCCGCCATCGCCGACCAGTTCCGCCGGGCACCCGGATTCCTGCGCAACGCCCCCATCGCCATCGGCCTGGACGACCTGGAGCCCGACGCCCAGGTCGATTTCGCGACCCTGGTCCGGGAGTTGCGCGCGGTCGCCATCTCGCCCATCGGCACCACGGGCGGCTCGCCCTCCCTGCGCTCCGCCGCCCTGTCGGCGGGGCTGCCGCCCTTGCGCAGCGTGGGGGGCGAGGCCCCGGAACCGCCGCCCGTGCCGGCCGCCAGCCTGCCTCCCCCACCCCCCCCGGCCGCGGCGGAGCCGCCGCCGGCGAGGCGGACCATGGTGGTGGAGGGCTCGGTGCGTGCCGGGCAGCGCCTCTGGGCCCAGGGCAGCGACCTGGTGGTGACGGGGTCGGTCAATCCCGGGGCGGAGGTGATCGCGGACGGGAACGTGCATGTCTGGGGGACGCTGAAGGGCCGCGCCATCGCCGGCGGGGCGGACGACACCGAGGCGCGGGTCTTCGCCATGGTCTTCGATCCGGAACTGGTCTCCATTGCCGGCTACTACGCGGTGCGCGATGGGCTGGGCGAGGCGCCGATCGGCAAGGCGGTGCAGGCGCGGCTGGTGGGCGAGAGCATGCGCTTCGACCGGCTGGGGACCTGAGGCCGCCCCGGCCGGCCAGGGGCCGGGGCCAGCGGGGGGCATCCGGGGCAGGGTCCCGGGGAAGGATTCAGAAGGGGGACTGGGCGCGATGGCGCAGGTGATCGTGGTGACGTCGGGCAAGGGAGGGGTCGGCAAGACGACCTCCTCCGCGGCCATGGCGACGGGGCTCGCCCAGATGGGCAAGAAGGTCGCGGTGATCGACTTCGACGTCGGCCTGCGCAACCTCGACCTGATCATGGGGGTCGAGCGCCGGGTGGTGTTCGACATCGTCAACGTGATCCAGGGCGAGGCGCGGCTGAACCAGGCGCTGATCCGCGACAAGCGGGTGGACACGCTCTCCATCCTCCCGGCCAGCCAGACGCGCGACAAGGACGCGCTGACCCAGGAGGGCGTCGGCAAGGTCATCGAGGAGATGCACCCCGACTTCGACTACATCCTCTGCGACAGCCCGGCGGGCATCGAGAAGGGCGCGCTGCTGGCGCTGTACTTCGCCGACCAGGCGATCGTGGTGACCAACCCCGAGGTCTCCTCCGTCCGCGACAGCGACCGCATCCTGGGCGTGCTGCAATCCCGCTCCAAGCGCGCGGAGGAGAAGCGCGACCCGGTGAAGGAGCACCTGCTCGTCACCCGCTACGACCCCGCCCGGGTCGAGCGCGGCGAGATGCTGAAGCTGGAGGACATCCAGGAGATCCTGCGCATCCCCCTGATGGGCGTGATCCCGGAGAGCGAGAGCGTGCTCAAGGCGTCCAACACCGGCAACCCGGTGATCCTGGACGCGGAGAGCAATGCGGGGCAGGCCTACAAGGACGCGGTGGCGCGTTTTCTCGGCGAGGACCGGCCCATGCGCTTCCTCGAAGCCGGAAAGAAGGGCATCCTCTCGCGCCTGTTCGGGGGGAGGGCGGCATGAAGTGGCTGGAATTCTTCCGCGCCAACCGCAAGGCCGAGCCGCCCACCGCCTCGGCCGCGAAGGAGCGGCTGCAGATCATCCTCAGCCATGAGCGGATCAGCCGGAACGGCGAGGACTTCCTGCCCAAGCTGCAACGGGAGATCGTCGAGCTGGTGGCCAAGCACGTGGCCATCAACCCCGAGAAGGTGAAGGTGGACCTGGAGCGCGGCAGCGACCTCTCCGCCCTCGCCATCACCGTGGAGCTGCCGGGCCCGGGCAACGAGGCGGGAAGCCGCATCACGGCCTGACGCGCGGCCGCCATGCCCGCCCCGCCGCCCCTGCCGCGCCGCAACTTGCTGGCCGCGCTGCCGGCGTTCTGGCCGCCGGCTGCCCGTGCCACCCCCGCCCAGGGCCCCGTGCCCCGTGGCGGCACCGCTTCCCCCTTGGCTGCCTCCCCCCTGGTCGCCTCCTCCCTGGCCGGCGCTCCGGACGACGCGGCGGAGGCCTGTACCGCGGTCGTGGAGCGACCGGACCTGGCCTGGCTGTTCACGGCCGAAGGCACCCAGGGCTGCTTCGCCGCCCGCCGCTTCATGCCGGGCTCCAGCCCGGAGCAGACGGTGCTGGTCGACCCGGCCCGTGCCGCGCGCCGGCTGCCGCCCGCCTCCACCTTCAAGCTGGTCACCGCCCTGGCGGCGGTGGAGTTCGGCGTGGTCGTGGACGCCGACCATCCTGCGATCCCCTGGGACGGCCGGACACGCCCCAACCCGGACTGGAACCGGGACCACACGCTGCGCAGCGGCTTCGCCGCCTCCGCCCTGCCCGCCTTCCAGGAGATCGTCCGCCGCATCGGCCGCGAGCGGCTGGCGGGCTTCGTCCGGCGCCTGGACTACGGCAATGCCGACCTGGGCAGCGGCCCGCTGGAGACCGCCTGGCTCGGCCAGGGCGGGCTACGGATCAGCGCGCTGGAGCAGGTGGCCTTCCTGGAGCGGCTGCGGCGCGGCACCCTGCCGGTCTCCGCCCACGCCCGCGCCGTCCTGCACGACATCGCCCTGTTGGACGAGGCGGGCGAGGCCCGCCTCTACGGCAAGACCGGCGGGCTGCTGCGGCCGGCCCTGGGCTGGTTCGTCGGCTGGGTGGAGGCGCCGGAGGGCGGCTGCTGCTTCGCCCTCAACATGGACACGCCCGACCCGCGCCTGACAGGGCGCCGCATCCCACTCGCCCGCGACATGCTGGCGGAGCTGGGCTGGCTGTAGGCCATCCGCTGGCTGGGGCGCCGGACCGGAGGAGGCGCCGCCTCCCTCCGCCGGGACCACGAGCGGGCCCAGGACCCCGCCGGAAGTTGGCTCACGCGGCGGGGGCAGCCTGCGGACCGAACCCTGGGAAAACCTGGGCAGGGGGGCCGCCGGACGCAGGATCATACGGATGGAACGATGCCTCGATCCGTGCTGGCGTGGCGCCCGTTCCCCGGGGGCGAGGCGCTGCCTCGCCCCCGTAACCCCCACTCCGCCAGGACCCTGCGGGCCCTGGACCCGATCAGCGCTGCCGCGCGGCTGGCTGCGACGGGGTCGAGGCGCCGAGGAGCCATGCTCCTCGGCGGGTACGGTGTCCGCACTTGCGGACGCCTTCAAAGCTATTCTGGAGTCCCGCCTGTCCGCGCGCCGTCAGGGTTCAGCCCGCAGGCTGACGGCAGCCGCGCAGCACCAGACTCCCAGCGGGGACCGGGGCCCGCTTGTGGCCCCGGCAGGGGAGGGTCTGGGAGGGGACGGCGTCCCCTCCCGGTCCGCCGCCCGAACACCACAGCGCCACGGGTCAGATCATCCCGCCGTCGTGATCAGGTACTGCATAGGCCGCAGCGGCCTCCGCGAAAGGGGCCAGGGGCTCTGCTCCTGAGCGCCTGTCCGCCGGTGCCGGCGATCCGGCACGCCGTCCCCGGGGATCAGAAGCGCAGCGGCCCCAGCGGGACCTCGGCCCGTCGCTCCGAACTCGTGACCGCCGCCTCCAGCACTGTCATGCAGGTCAGGGCCTGGTCCAGGGTCACCGGGCCCTCGCTACCCTGGCGGATGGCGTCCCGCACCCCCTGGTAGAAGCATTCGTAGGAGCCCGGCGAACGCACCGGCCAGGATTCGCGCCGGCCATCGGCCAGGGTTAGCAGGCCGGGCAGCGGGTCCTCGCCCCAGCCGGCATCGCCCGGCCCCTTGCCGTCGCGCATGGCCAGCGCCTGGGTGTCCAGCCCGTGCTTGACGTAGCTGCCGCCCGTGCCGTGCACGGCGAAGCGCAGCCCGTGATCGGGCAGCAGGCTGCCGCCCTGCAGGATCACCCGCAGCCCGTCCGGGTAGCGCAGCACGGCGTGGAACCAGTCATCCGCCTCGCCGCCCGGGCGCTGGATCGCCAACTCCGCCCGGATCGCCTCCGGCGCGCCGAAGAGAACCAGGGCCTGGTCCAGCAGGTGCGCCCCCAGGTCGAACCACAGCCCTGCGCCCGGCCCGGCGCGCTCGCGCCAGCGGTCGGTGACCTCGGGGCGGAAACGGTCGTAGCGGGATTCGAACTGCGCGACGCGGCCCAGCCGGCCCTCCCGCACCAGCCGGCCCACCTCCAGGAAGTCGGCATCCCAGCGGCGGTTCTGGAAGACGGTCAGCAGCCTTCCCTCCGCCCGGGCAAGCTCGGCCAGGGCCTGCGCCTCGGCCAGGGTGGAGGTGAAGGGCTTGTCCACCACCACATGCAGCCCCGCCCGCAGCGCCGCCTCGGCCAGCGCGGCATGCAGCCCGGTCGGCGCGGCGATCACGGCCAGCGCCGCCCCCGCCTCGCGGAAGGCGGTGACGGCGTCGGGGAAGACGGGCACGCCGGGCAGGGCGGCATTCGCCTTCGCCACGGCAGAGGTGACGACGCCCGCCATCTCCATCCCCTCCGTCCGGGTCAGCAGCGGCGCGTGGAAGAACTGTCCCGCCAGGCCGAAGCCGACCAGCAGGACCCGGATCGGAGTATCCATGACCTCTTTCCTCCCTCCGCCCAAGGCCGCCTCCGTCGTGCTGCCCGAGGCGGCGTCTTGCGGCCATTCGCCCTAGACTGTCACCTTGCTGGTCCGCACCGGCGTGCCGATCCGCCCGGCCACCCGGCGGCGCGCGACCGCGATGTTCAGCGGCTGGAAGGCCAGCAGCATGGACAGCCCCGCCGCCAGCCCCGCGTTGCGCGGCAGCGCCACCGTCAGGCAGCCGGGCAGCGGCGCCTCGCCGCTCGCATCGAAGACCACCGTGGTGCAGCCCGCCCCGACGCAGGCCTCGGCCAGGGGCGCCACGCCCGGCCCGTCCACCCCCGCGCTGCGGAGGAGGAGGATGCCCAGGCCGGGACGCAGGAACTCGAAGGGGCCGTGGCGGAACTGCCCGCCCTCCCAGCCGATGGTGGGGACGCGCGCCAGCTCCATCATCGACAGCGCGCCGCTCTGCGCGATGCCCTGCAGCACGTGCCGCCCGGCGAAGGCCACCACGTCGCAGCCGACCAGCGCCGCATCCACCGCCGCCGTGTCGGCCGGCGAATCCGCTGCCAGCACGGCGCGGAAGGCATCCTGCGGCAGGTCCAGCGCCTCCAGGATGGCGGCGTGCAGGGCCAGGGTGACGATGATGCTGCGGGTGGCGGCGAAGGCGTGCTCCGTGCCGCCGGCGCCGACCAGCACCGCCTCCGCCGCGCGGGCCAGGGTGCTGCCGCCCTCCAGCGTGATGCCGAAGCGACGCTCCTGCCCCGCGGGGCGGGCCAGCAGCTCCACGATCTCCCCGGATTCGCCCGACTGGGAGACGATGACGGCGGCCCGGGGAAAGTCCGGCAGAGGCGACATCAGCGCCTCCGAGGCACCCAGCGCGCGGCAGTCCAGCCCCAGCGCGCGGTACAGCGGCTCCACCGCGCGGTTGACGTAGTGCGAGCCGCCGATGCCGTAGAGCACCACCCGCCCGGCGGCGCGCATCGCCGCCGCCGCCGCCCGCGCCGCCGCGCCGCTGCCGTCCATCGAGGCGAGCGCGTCGCCGCACTGGCGCGCCATCTCCGCCTGCATCAGGCGCAGGCCCTCATGCTCTTCCATACGTGTCTCCATCGGGGCCGCGCCCTACACCACCCGGTCGGTGGCGGGGTCGATCAGGTGCATCCGGTCCATCTGCGCGGCGAGGTCGAGGCGCTGCCCCGGCTGCACCGGCACGTCCGGGTCGAAGCGGGCGCAGAGGCGCTGGCCGCCGGCCGTGACGTGCACCAGCGTCTCCACGCCCAGGGGCTCCGCCACCTCCACCGTCGCGGGCAGCGGCGCGGCGCCGGGGCGGCTGCGCGGCTCGGTCAGGTGCTCCGGCCGCAGCCCCAGCAGCATCTCGCGCCCGGCGAAGCGCCCGTAGCGGGCGGCACGGTCCGGCGGCACCGGCAGGGAGACGCCGTCGGCGAGCCGCAGGGCCAGCCCGTCGCCCTCGCCCTCCAGCCGCGCGGGCAGGAAGTTCATCGCGGGGCTGCCGATGAAGCCCGCGACGAAGCGGCTGGCCGGGGTGTGGTAGAGCGCCTGCGGCGGCCCGACCTGCTCGATCAGCCCCTTGTTCATCACCACCACCCGGTCGGCCAGCGTCATCGCCTCGATCTGGTCGTGGGTGACGTAGACCGTGGTGGTGGGGATGGTCTGGTGCAGCAGCTTGATCTCGGTGCGCATCTGCACGCGCAGCTTGGCGTCGAGGTTGGAGAGCGGCTCGTCGAACAGGAAGACGTCCGGCTCGCGCACGATGGCCCGGCCCATGGCGACGCGCTGGCGCTGGCCGCCGGAAAGGGCGCGCGGCCTGCGCTTCAGCAGCGGCCCGATCTCCAGCACGCGCGCCGCCTCGGCCACGCGGCGGGCGATCTCCGAACGCGGCGTGCGTCGCTGCTTCAGCCCGAAGGCGATGTTCTCGGCGACGGACATGTGCGGGTAGAGGGCGTAGTTCTGGAACACCATGGCGATGTTGCGGTCGCCCGGCGCCAGGTCGTTCACCACCTTGCCGCCGATGCGGATCTCTCCGGCGGAGATCTCCTCCAGCCCCGCGATCATGCGCAGCGTGGTGGACTTGCCGCAGCCGGAGGGGCCGACCAGCACCAGGAACTCGTGGTCGGCCAGGTCGAGGTCGATCCCGTGCACGACGGTGAGCGGCCCGTAGGATTTCGTCACGCCGCGGAGGCTGAGCTGCGCCATCCGGTCAGGTCCCCTCATCCGTGTACAGGCCCCGTTCCGGCGACCATTCCATCCCCGCGTCGAAGGGCAGGGCGGGCCGCCCGATCCGCGTATAGGGCAGCCGGGTGAGGTCGAGGTTGGAGGTGCCGTCGCTGAGCAGCAGGATGTGGCGGGCGCCGACATCCTCCAGCTCCGGATGCAGGTAGCCGACCTTGAACACGAAGACGCCCGGCGCACGCGGGTCGATCCCCATCGCCTCCAGCAAATGGGGCGTCGTGATCTGCATGCGCCGGGCGTGGAAGGTCGCGGTGACATGGCCGAAGCGCACCCGCGCCCAGGGGGAGCTGACGGCGCGCAGGTGCGGCGCGGAGGTGGGGTTCAGCGCCTCGCCCAGCGCCTCCACCACGCCGGTCGCGGGCACCGGCACGGCCGGGCGCGAGAGATGCTCCGCCCCCAGGGCGAGCGTCACCGTCGCGCCGAGGCCCGCCGCGTGGCACTGCGCCACCGTCTCCGGCGCGATGATGTTGCAGACGACAATGGGGCCGATCTCCGGCCGGGCGAGCGCCGCCTGCAACACCAGGGTCAGGTCGCCATAGGCCCCGGCGGTGACATTGTCGCCAGCATCGCTGACATAGACGGGCCCGTCCTGTGCCAGGCGGCCGGCCTCCAGCAGCCCTTCCGTCACCTCGCGCGCCGGCATCTGCAGGCGGAACTCGTCGCGCCGGGCCCAGAGCGCCGCCGCCATCTCCAGCGCCGTCGCGCGCGCCAGCGCCGGATCGCCTTCCGTGGTGACCAGGGCGGCCATGCCGATCCAGGGCCGGTCGTTCCAGGCGAAGCCCACCATGTAGTCCGCGCCCAGGATGCCGGGGCGGCGGTCGATCTCCGGCAGGGCGGCGTAGAGCGAGCGCATCGGCTCGTAAGCCGTCATCGCCATCTCGCCGGGCACGAGGAGGGGGATGTGGACGGCCGCGCGGCGCGGCGCCAGCCCCTCGCGCAGGATGCGCAGCAGCATCCGCGCCGCCCGGTATCCCGTGCCGTCGTCGTCGCGGTGCGGCGCGGTGCGGAAGACGGCGAAGGCCTGGGCGTCGCGCAGCAGCGGCGGCGGGACGTGGCCGTGCATGTCCAGCGCCATGGCGATGGGCAGGTCCGGCCCGACCTGCGCCCGGATGGCGCCGATCAGGTCGGTGTCGCCGGTGACGTCGAGGCCGTCCACCTCCATCGCGCCGTGATTGCCCGCGACCAGCCCGTCGAAGGGGCCGTTCGTCGCGATCAGGGACAGGATCTCCGCCTTGCAGGATTCGAAGAAATCGGGGGCGAAGGGGGCGCTGGCGCGGCAGCGCACCACCATCAGCGGCACGATCTCCACCGCCGGGTCCTCGCGCAGCGCGGCCACGATGCCGCGCACCACCCAGAGGTCGTTCTCCACCACCTCCCGCCCGCGCGAGACCAGCACGGTGCGCGGGTCGAGATGGCCGGGCGTGGCCAGCATCGCCTCCTGCGACATGCCGAAGACGCCGATGCGCAGCCGTTTCATCCCCGTCGCTCCCGATCAGAGGTCACCATGGCACCGTCTCGGCGGCGTCGAAGCGCGTGCAGCCTTCCAGCGCCAGCGCCACCCCGCCCCAGCAGCCGCTGCTGGCGGAGAGGGCGGCGAGGTCGATCCGGCAATCCTCGCGCGCGGCCACCAGGGACTCGCGCGCGATGGCCGTCTCCATGGCCGGGCGCATCCAGGGATACAGGCGGGACAGGCCGCCCCCCAGCACCACCAGCGGCGGGTTGAAGATGTTGATCACGTTGGCGAGCCCGGCGCCGAGGAAGTGCCCCGCCTCCGCCAGCACCTCCAGCACCGGCGCGTCGCCCATGCGGGCGCGCTCCTCCAGCGCGGCGAGGTCGGAATCCCCCCCCTGCTGGACCGGATGGCCGCGCCGGGCCAGGCGCTCGCGGATCGAATCCACCGAGACATAGGCGGAGAGGCAGCCCGAGGCGCCGCAGCGGCAGAGCCGGCCGCCCGGGACGATCTTGTGGTGCCCGATCTCGCCGCCGAAGCCGCTGGCGCCGCGGCACACCTCCCCGTCCAGGAAGATGCTGGCGCCGACCCCCGAGCCGCTTTCCAGGTAGACGAAGTCCGGGAAATCCACCGCCGAGCCGAACAGGTACTCGGCCAGGGCGGCGGCGTTGGCGTTGTTCTCCAGGAAGGTCGGGCGGGTGACGTCGCGCGCCAGGATGTCGCGCAGCGGCACGTCGCGCCAGCCCAGGTTGGGCGACTGCGCGAGATGCCCCGCGCGGCTGAGCAGGCCCGGCAGGGCGACGCCGACCGCCAGCACCTCCTCCATCCCGCGTCCCAGCTCCGCCACCACGGCCCTGGTCTCGGCCTGGATGGTCGCGCCCAGCCGCTCCGCCTCCGGCAGCGGCACCACCCGGTCCGCCAGCAGCGCGCCGTCCAGCCGCGCCGCGCCGAGATGCAGGCCGTGCGGCCGCAGGTTCACCCCCACCAGCAGCCCGCTGCGTTCGGAGAGGCGGATGCGCTCGCCCGGCCGACCGGGGCGGCCGCTGCCGCTGCCGCGCTCGCGCTCCACCAGGCCGCGCGCCTCGAACTGCTGCACGATGGTGGAGACGGTGGATTTGTCGAAGCCCGACTGCCGCACCAGCTCCCGCTGCGACAGCAGCGGGTTCAGCCGGATAACGTGGAAGATCCGCGAGGCGTGGATCTGCCGCACGATCGAGGGATGCATGCTGCGCGTGTCGCGCGTGACCCCGCGCGCGGCCGCGCCCAGCTGGTGGCGCCAACGGGGCACGGATCAGGCCGGGCCGAACAGGCCCTGGCCGGCGGACCATGCCATGTCGCCATCCATGGGGAAGGAGGGGCGCGCGATATGGGTGTAGGTCAGGCGCAGGAAGTCGAGATCGGCCACGCCGGGGCTGATCAGGCAGATGTGGCGGGCCGCCATGTCCTCCTGCTGCGGATGCAGGTAGCCGACCTTCACGACGGCGGTCTTGCGGGCCCGGGGGTCGATGCCGACCGCCTCCAGATGGCCCGGCCCGGTGAAGGAGACGCGGGCGGCGTGGAAGGTGGCCACCACGCCGTCGATCCGCACCCGCGCCCAGGCGCCATCGGAGCCGCGCAGGTTCTGGAAGCGGCGGACATCCACGCGATCGCCCAGCGCCTCCACCGTGGCGCGGACCGTGCGCGGCCACGGCTCGGCGGAGATGTGGCGGCCGATCTCCAGCGTGACATCTGCCCCCGCGCCGGCGGCCTGGCAGGCGGCGACGATCTCCGGGGCGAAGATGCCGGCGACCACGATGTCGTCCATGCCGAGGTCCAACGCCTCCTGCAGCACGAAGGTCAGGTCGCCGCCCGCCCCGGCCGTGGTGTTGTCGCCGGAATCGCTCAGCAGCACGGGACCGGTGGCGGCGTCGCGGGCGCGCAGCAGGCCGTCGCGGAGATCGGCCGTCTCCATCTCCAGCCCGAAGCGGTGGCGCTGCGCCCAGGCCTTCTCCGCGATCTCCAGGGCGAGGTCGCGGCCCAGCGCCTCGTCCGTCTCCGTCAGCACCACCGCCTTCATCCCGCACCAGGGCAGGTCGTTCCAGCCGAAGCCGACGAAGAGGTGCGCCTCCACCACGCCGGGGCGGGCGTCGTAGTCCGGCAGCATCCCGAACAGGCCGCGCGCCGGCTCGTAGGCGGTCATGGCCTTTTCGCCGGGCACGAAGATGGGGATGTTCACCGCCGCCTTGCGCGGGCGCACCCCGGTCCGCATCACGCGGAGGAGCTGGTCGGTGGCGCGGCGGCTGGTCTCGTAGTTGTCGCGATGGGGCGCGGTGCGCAGGCAGCTCATCACCGTCAGCGCCTCCAGCAGCGCCGGCGTCACCTGGCCGTGCATGTCGAAGGGGATGGCGATGGGCACCTCCGGCCCCACCGCCGCGCGGATCGCCACGACGTAGTCGGTATCGCCATGCACCCCCAGCCCGTCCACCTCGGCCGCGCCGTGGTTGAGCACCATGATGCCGTCGAAGGGGCCGTGCCGTCGCAGCAGCTCCAGCGACTCCCGCTTGATCGCCTCGTAGAAGCCGCGCTCGAAGGCGCCGCCCGGCAGGGTGCGGACCAGCAGCAGCGGCACCGCCTCCACCCCCGGCTCCTCCGCCAGCCGGTCGGTGACGCCGGTGATGGTGGTGAGGTCCTGCTCCAGGATCTCCGCGCCCCGCCAGATGTTCGAGGTGGCGGGGTCGGTGAGGAAGGGGCAGGCGATCATCGCCTCGTGCCGGAACCCCAGGATGGCGACGCGCTGCACGATGCTTCCTGCTCCTCGCGGATCGGGGACGGCGAGGGTCATTTATCCGATCCCTGGAAAAACTAGGCACCACGATCTTGGAGCGTCAAGCGCCCGGATGTCATGTTCAGCCGGCACGGCCGGTGGAAACGGCCTCTTCGGCGCCTGTCCGGCGCGCGCTTCCGCGAAAAGCGCTGCATCTCCGGAAATCCGCTTGACGGCCTGCCCGAATCCCCATCCCATTAATCCCGGCTTCGGACGAAAGAGGGTGCCATGGCGCAGGTGATGGGACGCAGGGCCGCCGGCATGCTGCTGGGCGCGATGGGCACGGCGGCCCTGGCCGCGCCCCGGGCCCAGGCCAGGCAGGTGCCGGAGTTCTGGCACTACCTCGGCGCCCCGGGCGAGATCGAGGCGGTCAAGGCACTGATGGCGGTCGCCAACGCCAAGTATCCCAACACCCCCATCACCGACCGCGTCATCCCCGGCAGCAGCGCCGGCGTGCGGCAGCAGGTGCAGGTCTCGCTGATGGGCGGGGTGCCGCCCACCTCCTTCCAGCTCAGCGCCGGCTACGAGCTGCGCAGCACCGCCGCCACCGGGCGGCTGGTCGAGGTCGCGGATGTCTGGAAGGACGTGCGCGGCGACGAGATCTTCTCCGAGGGGCTGCGCCGCGTCCTCTCCCTCAGCGGCAGCGCCTACGGCATTCCCTTCGGCGTCGGCATCATCAGCAACGTCTTCTACAACAAGGCGGTGTTCGAGCGGCTGAAGCTCTCCGTCCCCACCAGCTGGGACGAGTTCGGCGAGGTCTGCAAGGCGCTGAAGGCGGCCGACATCCATCCCCTGACCAGCGCCCAGGGCCCCTCCTGGACCACCTACCAGTTCTACGGCCCGCTGATCACCGTGCTGGGCGTGGAGGGCTGCTGGGAGTTCATCCGCGGCAACGTCGCCTTCAACGGGCCGGAGATGCTGCGCGCCTTCCGCCTGTTCAAGGAGCGCATGGCCTCGAACTTCGATCCGACCTGGACCGGCGCGAAGTGGTCGGACGGCGTGGACCAGATGATGCGCGGTCGCGTCGGCATGTACTGCGTCGGCGACTGGGCCTCGGCCTACATGAAGCAGCGCGGCTGGACCCCGGGGAAGGAGTACGACCTGTTCTACCTGCCGGGGCTGGAGAAGGTCAGCATCACCCAGACGGACGTGGCCGTGGTGCTGAAGGGCGAGATGACGGAGACGGGCAAGAACTTCCTGCGCGCCATCGCGACGCCGGAGGCGCAGGAGGCCTTCGCCAAGATCAAGGGCGGCACGGCGCCGAACAGCAAGACGTCGCCCGACATCTACGACGTCCTGGCCCGCCGCACCTTCGAGAAGCTGGGGCGCACCGGCGACGGCTACGTCACCATCCCCAATCCCTACCTGATGCTGCCGACCGGCTTCCACATCGAGTTCGGCACGGAGGTCGAGCGCTTCGCCGCGAAGCTGGACGAGCAGGCGCTGGTCGCCTCCCTGAACACGCTGGAGCAGAAGCGCCAGCAGCTGAAGCGCGAGGACAAGTTCGCCTCCTTCTGACGGAACGACGATGCCGCGCACGTCGCGCCCCGCCGGGCTCTCCCGCCGGCAGAGGGATGGCCTCACCTATGCCCTGTTCCTGGCGGGGCCGCTGCTGCTCTATGTCGGCGCCTTCGTCTGGCCGGTGCTGGAGACCATCGACCTCTCCCGCTACAGCTGGGACGGCTTCTCGCCCGAGCGGACCTATGTCGGCCTCGCCAACTACGTGAACCTGCTGGGCGAGCGGCGCTTCCTGGATGCGGCGCTCAACAACGGCAAGTGGCTGGTCTACTACCTGGTGGTGCCGACCGTGGTGGGGCTGGGCCTCGCCCTGCTGCTCGATTCCGACTTCCGCGGCGCCACGGTCTTCCGCACCGTCTTCTTCATCCCCTTCACCATCACCACCGTGGCCGTCGCCTCCACCTGGCGCTGGCTCTACGAGCCCAATGCCGGCGTCATCAACTCCGCCCTGCGTGCCATCGGCCTGGGCGGGCTGGCACAGAACTGGCTGGGCGACCCGCAGATCAACACCTATGCGATCATGCTCGCCTCGCTCTGGGCCTGGAGCGGCTTCACTTTCCTGATCTACTTCGGCGGGCTGCGGAACATCCCCACTGAGCTGGTCGAGGCGGCGCGGATCGACGGCGCCTCCGCCTGGACCATCCTGTGGCGCATCAAGCTGCCCATGCTGCTGCCCTCCACGGTGGTGGTGCTGGGCATCGCCGGGGTGGATTCCATGCGCGTCTTCGACCTGATCTGGGCGATGACCCAGGGCGGGCCGTTCCAGTCCTCCTCCGTGCTCGCGGTGGAGATGTACGAGACCTCCTTCGCGCGCTTCGAGCTGGGAACCGGCGCCGCGGTCGCCGTCTACCTGCTGGCGCTCTCCGCCTTCGTGGTGCTGCCCTACCTCTACGTCATCTCCAGCCGGACGGAGGAGCACCGGGAATGAGCCAGGCCCTGGCCCTTCCGCTGGCGCGCGCCCGGCGGAAGCCGCTGAACCCGGCGAAGGTCCTGCGGATCGCCGCGATCGTGCTGCTGGCGGCGCTCTACCTGACGCCGCTGGTGGTGGTGCTGCTCTCCTCGATCAAGAGCCCGGCCGAGCTGGCGGACGCCCTCACCCTGCCCGCCGGCATCCACACCCGGAACTATGTCCGCGCCTGGGAGCGGATCGGACCGGCCCTGTGGAACAGCGTGCTGATCACCGCGCCGTCCGTCGTGCTCTCCGTCCTGGTCGGCGCCATCGCCGCCTTCCCGCTGTCGCAGATCCGCTTCGTGGGCGGGCGGGTGATCTACTTCCTGCTGCTCGCCGGCATGCTGATCCCGCACCAGATCGTGCAGATCCCGCTCTTCCTCATCATGCGCGGCCTGGGGCTGTACAACACCATCCCCGGCATGTGGCTGGTGCACGTCGCCTACGGCATCCCCTTCTGCACCTTCTTCATGCGCAACTTCTTCACCACCATCCCGCGCTCGATGTTCGAGGCGGCGCAGATCGACGGCTGCGGCCCGGCCGGCTACTTCTTCAAGATCCTGATGCCCGCCTCGCTCTCCGGCCTCGCGACGCTGGCCATCATCCAGAGCCGCTCCGTCTGGAACGACCTGTTCTTCGCCCTGACCCTGACCAGCTCGCCCGACACCCAGCCCGTGCCGATGGCGCTCTACTCCTTCCTGGGCGGCATGGAGGTTGATGAGGGGCCGATCATGGCCGCCACCGTCCTGTCCATGCTGCCCATGCTGATCGTCTTCCTGGCCTTCCAGAAGGCCTTCACCCGCGGTCTGCTGGGAGGCAGCGGCAAATGACCCGAGACCGGAACGCCGCCGTGTGGCGGGCGGTGGAGGAGTGCGCCCCGCGCGCCCTCGCGCTCAGCGACGCGGTCTGGGGCGTGCCGGAGCTGGCCTATGGCGAGACCCGCTCCGCCGCCCTGCACCGCGCGGCGATGGCCGAGGCGGGATTCCGCCTGCACGAAAACCTCGCCGGCATCCCCACCGCGCTGATGGGCGAGGCAGGCGAGGGCGGGCCGGTGATCGCCTTCCTGGGCGAGTTCGACGCCCTGCCCGGGCTGAGCCAGGAGGCGGGCGTCTTCACCCCCAGCCCGCTGGAGCCCGGCGGCAACGGCCATGGCTGCGGCCACAACCTCCTCGGCGCCGGGTCGCTGCTCGCGGCCATGGGCCTCGCCCGCTGGCTGGAACGCGCCGGCCTGCCGGGGCGGGTGCGCACCTACGCCTGCCCCGCCGAGGAGGGCGGCGCCGGCAAGGTCTTCATGGTCCGCGCCGGGGCCTTCGCGGGCTGCGACGTCGCCCTCTCCTGGCACCCGGACGCCTTCGTGCTGGTGGACAAGGCGCGCTCCATCGCCAACCTGCGGGTGGACTACGCCTTCCACGGCCGCACCGCGCATGCCGCTGTGGCGCCGCACCTCGGGCGCAGCGCCATGGATGCGGTGGAGCTGACCAGCATCGGCGTGAACTACCTGCGCGAGCACATGCCCGTGGACGCGCGCATCCACAGCGCGCTGCAGGACAGCGGCACGCGCGCCACCAACGTCGTGCCCGCCTATGCCCGCGTGCGCTACCAGATCCGCTCCGCCACGGTGCAGGACATGCTGGCGCTGGCCGAGCGCGTCCACGACATCGCCCGCGGCGCCGCGCTGATGACCGGGACGCGGCTGGAGATCCTGCCGGAGAGCGGCACCGCCAACCTGCTCGGCAATGCCGTGCTGGAAGGCGCGATGCACGCGGTGATGCAGGCGCTGGGCCCCGTGCCCTTCGACGAGGCGGACCAGGCCATCGCCCGGCAGGTGCAGGCCAGCCTGACCGAGCAGGACATCCGCACCGACTTCGCGCGCTATGGCCTGCCCTACGAACCCGGCCTGGCGCTGTGGGACCGGGTGGCGCCGCTGGACAATCCGGGCGAGCTCTTCCCCGGTTCCACCGATCTCGGCGATGTCAGCTTCACCGTGCCCACGGTGCAGGCGCGCACCGCCACCTACGCCATCGGCACCCCCGGCCATTCCTGGCAGATGGTGGCGCAGGGCAAGTCCACGCTGGCGCACAAGGGCATGGTGCACGTGGCGCAGGTGATGGCCGCGACCGGCGCGGCGCTGATCGCCGAGCCCGCGCTGCTCCAGGCCGCCAGGGACGAGTTCGCCGCCCGGCTGGCGCGGACGCCCTACCTCTGCCCCATGCCGGACAGCGCGGTGCCGCCCGTGCGCGTGGGGCACGCCGAGGGTGGCGCGTTGGGCTGAGCGGGGCTCGCCGAGGGACGCCGCCGGGGGGAAGGCTCCGCCTTGCCCCGCGGACCCCCCATCCGCCAGGAGCAGAGCCCCTGGACCCCCGTTCGCAGACGCGTCGGCACGCCGGGGAGCGTTACCCCCCCCGGCGACTGCGGCCTTTGCTGCTGCTTCCGGCGCCCCGCCTGTCCACGTTTGCTCGGGTGCGGCCCGTCGGCTGACGCAGCCGCGCGAGCCAATCGCCAGCGGGGTCCGGGGCCAGCTTGTGGCCCCGGCGGAGGGGGTATCGGGGCGAGGCGGAGCCTCCCCCGGGGGGCCGCCGCGCAACGCGTAGGCCTCACCCACCGCAGCCGTTATTCCAGCGTGGCGAGGAGTCCCGCCATCAGCCGGGCGCGGGGCACCAGGCTGGCCACCTCGATGTTCTCCGATAGCTGGTGCGCATCGGCGCCGGCAGGGCCCAGCTCGTCGAGGGTGGGTATGCCCAGGGCCCCGGTGAAGTTCCCGTCCGAGCCGCCGAAGGCCGCGTCGTAAGTCAGGTCGAGCCCGATCGACCGCCCCAGCCGTTGTGCGTGTTCCCACAGGGCGATGTCCGCGGTGCTGCGGACCCAGAGCGGCCGCTGCGTCTTGATCCGCACCTCCAGCGCGCCGTCCGGGTCGGCATCGGCGATGGCGCGGATGCGGGCAATGGCCGCGTCCAGCACCTCCGCGGAGCGGGCGGTGCAGACCAGCTCGGCATAGCTCTCCACCGGCACGGTGGCGACGGTCAGGCCGGCGTGCAGGTAGGTGACGGTATAGGCGACGTCGCCGCCGTTCATCGCCTCGATCGCCAGGATGACCCGTGCCATGGCCGCGATGGCGGAACGCCCGGCCTCGCGCTGGATCAGCGCATGGCTCGGCCGGCCGCGTGTCCACAGCCGCAGCCGGCAGCTCGGGAAGCGGCCGGAGACCAGGCGGCCGGCGGATTGCGCGCCCTCGGGCACGAGGACGCAGCGCTGCCCGCGCGCTACGTCCTCGATCAGTGCGCGCGTGGTGGGGCTGCCGGATTCCTCATCCGAGGTGAAGAGGACGCGGACGGGCAGGCGCGTGCCCCATCCGGCGGCGCGAAGCTGGCGTAGCGCCTCCAGCGCCAGGAAGTTGCCGCTCTTCATGTCGAACAGGCCAGGGCCGTAGGCTCGCCCCTCCGCCTCTCGCCAGGGCATCGGGCCGGCCAGGCTGCCGATCGCGTGCACCGTGTCGAGATGGCCCAGGATCAGGATTCCGGGCGAGGCGTCGTCCGGCGCGAAATCCCCCAGCACGCAGTCGCCATGGCCGTCGCGGCCCGGGATGCCGCGGACCTGCGCGCCCATCTGCTGCAGCTCCGTGCCGGCCTGCGCCGTCATCCGGCTGACGGCGGCGCCATCCCAGGACGGGCTCTCGCATTCCACCCAGCGCCGCACGCCTTGCAGGATCGCCCGTTCGTCGAAGGGAAGTCGCTGGATGTCCACGATCGCTCTCCTGCGCCAGCCCCTCGCGAGGGCGACCCGTGTCGTGCGGGGCGCCCGGCCGGCGGCATGCGCATCATGGCCGGGGAGGGGACGGGCGTCAGCCATGGCAGGCCCCATGCCTTGCCCGGCCACCGGGGCGCTTCCGGCGGCACGGCGCGTGCCACAGGATACCACCGGGACGGAGACGCCGCGCCGGTCTGGGGAGAGCAAAACCGCGCGTGCGTGTGCTGCTGGTCGATGTAGAGGGGGATCGCGCCGCGGCCGTGGCTGCCGGGCTGCGGGCGGCCGGCTGCGAGGTCGTCGCCCTGGCCCCGGCGGTGGGCGACCTGACGCGCCAGGTGCGCGAGAGCGGCGCGGAGGTGATCGTCTGCGCGCTCGACGACCCCTCGCGCGACGAGCTGGAGAGCATGCGCGTCCTGCACCAGGACGAGCCGCGCCCCGTCGTGGTCTTCGCGGCACGGGCGGGCACCGACCAGATCGGCGCGGCGCTGGAGGCGGGGGTCGCCGCCTATGTGGTGGAGGGGCTGTCCCCCGACCGGGTGCGGCCGGTGATCGAGGTCGCGATCCTGCGCTTCCGGGCGCATCAGGCGCTGCGGCAGGAGCTGGCCGCGGCGCGTGCCAGCCTGGAGGAGGACCGGCTGGTCAGCGCCGCCAAGGCGCGGCTGATGGAGCGGCACCGGCTGACCGAGGCCGAGGCGCATCGCCGGTTGCGCCGCATGGCGATGGAGCGGCGCCTGCGGATGGCGGCGATGGCGGCCGAGATCATGCGCCTGGGTTAATGATCAAGAATTATGCTGTTTGGATGTTTTTTGTTCATATATATGGGTTAACGAAAATTCTGCCTTTCCGTGCAGCAAAACCCTTGCGCCCGACAGGGCGATAATGCTTTCTCCGCCCCGGGAGCGGTGCGCAACGGCGCGCACCATCCGGCCTCCCAATCCCGATCCTCGCGGTCCAACGGCGGCCCGCTGACCGCCCCTCTCCGGAGGGGCCTGGACAGCCCGTCTTGCCCGACGATCTCGCTCCGCCCCGTCCCGTCCTGCTGCGCGAACGCGGCACCGGCCTGCTGCGGATCGGCTACGTCCCGCTGACCGACGCCGCGCCGCTGGTGGTGGCGGAGGAGCTGGGCATCCTCGCCGCCGCCGGGCTGCGGGTCGCGCTCTCCGCCGAGACCTCCTGGGCCGCGCTGCGCGACAAGATCGCCTTCGGCGGGCTGGATGCGGCGCAGGTGCTGGGGCCGCTGCCGATCGCCCTGGCCTGCGGCCTGGGCGGCGTGCGGCGGCGGCTGAGCATCGGCGCCGGGATGGGGCTGAACGGCAACCGGCTGGTCCTGTCCAACGCGCTGACGGCGGCGCTCGCCCCGGCCGGCGCGCCCGTCACGCCCGCGGCCTTCGCCGCCCTGGCGCGGGCCCAGGCCGAGCCGCTGCGCCTCGCCGTCGTCTTCCCCTTCTCCTCGCACAACTACCTGCTGCGCCACTGGCTGGCGCTGGGCGGGCTCGACCCGGACCGCGACCTGCGCCTCGTTGTCGTGCCGCCCTCCCGCGCGGTGGAGGCGCTGGAGGCCGGGGCGGTGGACGGCTTCTGCGCCGGCGAGCCCTGGGGCAGCCATGCCGCGATCCGCGGCGCCGGTCGCGTGGTGCTGAGCAGCGGCGACATCTGGCCCGGCCATCCCGAGAAGATGCTGGCCTTCGCCGAGGGCTGGGCGGAGCGTGACCCCGACCGCGCCGTCGCCCTGACCGCCGCCGTCATCGCCGCCGCGCGCTGGCTGGACGAGCCCGCCAACCGCGCCGAGGCGGTGGCGATCCTGCACGAGCGCGTCCTGCCCGGCGTGCCGCGCGAGACCATCGCCCTCGCCTTCGCCGGGCTGCTGCCGGACGGCACCCCGCTGGCCGAGGGCGCGCGGCTGCGCTTCCGCCCCGCCACCCTGCCGCGCGCCGCGGCCGCCGCCTGGTGGCTCGGCCAGATGCGGCGCTGGCGCCACATGCCGGAACCCGTCCCGGCCGAGGCGCTCGCCCCCTACGACGACCGGCTGTGGCGCGCCGCCGCCGCCCGCCTCGCCGAAGCCGAACCCACCGAGACCTTCCTCACGGAGCCCCGCGCATGAGCCTCCCGACCCGACCCCTGACCCGCCGGGCCGCCCTCACCGCGACCGCCGCGCTGCTGGCCGCCGCCCGCGCCGCCGCCCCGCGCGGCGCCTTCGCCCAGGGCAGCACCGCGCCCGAGGTGAAGGGCGCGAAGCTCGGCTACATCGCCCTGACCGATGCCGCGCCGCTGATCGTGGCGAAGGAGAAGGGCTTCTTCGCCAAGCATGGCCTGCCCGATGTCGACGTCGCCAAGCAGGCCTCCTGGGGCGCCACGCGCGACAACATCGTGCTGGGCGGCGCCGCGGGCGGCATCGACGGGGCGCACATCCTCTCGCCCATGCCCTACCTGCTGCACACGGGGCGGATCACCCAGAACTCCACCCCCGTGCCGATGGCGATCCTGGCGCGGCTGAACACCAACGGCCAGGGCCTTTCCGTCGGCAACGCGCACAAGCCGCGCGGCGCGAAGCTCGACGCCTCGCCGCTCAAGGGCGTGCTGAACCAGAACAGCAAGGTCGCGATGACCTTCCGCGGCGGCACCCACGACCTGTGGATCCGCTACTGGCTAGCCGCCGCCGGCATCAACCCGGACACGGAGGTGCAGACCATCGTCGTGCCGCCGCCGCAGATGGTGGCGAACATGAAGGTCGGCACCATGGACGCCTTCTGCGTCGGCGAGCCGTGGAACGACCAGCTCGTCAACCAGACCATCGGCTACACCGCCGCCGTCACCGGCGAGCTCTGGAAGGACCATCCGGAGAAGGCGCTGGGGCTGCGTGCCGACTGGGTGGCGGCAAATCCGAAGGCGGCCGAGGCGCTGACGGCGGCGGTGATCGAGGCGCAGCGCTGGTGCGACGCGGACGCCAACAAGGCGGAGATGTGCGCCATCATCGGCAAGCGCGCCTGGTTCAACGTGCCGGTGGCCGACATCCTCAACCGCTCGCGCGGCAACATCGACTACGGCGACGGGCGCAAGGTCGAGGGCTCGCCGCTGCTGATGAAGTTCTGGCGCGACCACGCCTCCTACCCCTTCGCCAGCCACGACCTGTGGTTCCTGACCGAGGACATCCGCTGGGGCGTGCTGCCGGAGAACACCGATACCAGGGCCCTCGTCGCCCAGGTGAACCGCCAGGACATCTGGCGCGCCGCCGCCGAGCGCGCGGGCGTGCCGGCGGGTGAGACCCCGTCCGCCCCCAGCCGCGGCCGCGAGACCTTCTTCGACGGCAAGGTCTTCGATCCGGAGAACCCGGCCGCCTACCTCGCCTCCCAGGGCATCAAGAAGATCGCCGGAGCCTGATGCGATGAACCTCGCGAGCAAGCCCGTCGCGGCCCCGGCCACGGCAACCTCCGCCCCCGCCGTTCCCGCCCTGCCCGGCGCGGCCACGCTGCGGCTGCGCGCCGTCGCGCGCAACGTGGTGCCGCCGCTGGTCGTGCTGCTGGGCTTCCTGCTGGTCTGGCAGGTGCTGTGCAGCCAGCCCGGCGCCAGCCTGCCCAGCCCCACCAAGGTCTGGGCGGATGCGGGCGGGCTCATCACCGATCCGTTCTTCGACAATGGCGGGCTGGACAAGGGGCTGTTCTGGCACGTTCTGGCCAGCCTCTCGCGCGTGGCCATCGGCTTCACCCTCGCGGCCGTCGTCGGCATCGCGGTGGGGATGCTGATCGGCAGCTCGGACTTCGCGATGCGCGGGCTCGACCCGATCTTCCAGGTGCTGCGCACCGTCCCGCCGCTGGCCTGGCTGCCGCTCAGCCTCGCCGCCTTCCGCGAGGCGCAGCCTTCCGCGCTGTTCGTGATCTTCATCACCTCGATCTGGCCGATCATCATCAACACCGCCGTCGGCGTGCGCAACGTGCCGCAGGACTACCGCAACGTCGCCAAGGTGCTGCGGATGAGCCTGCCGGACTGGTTCCTGCGCATCGTCCTGCCCTCCGCCGCGCCCTACATCTTCACCGGGCTGCGCATCGGCGTCGGCCTCTCCTGGCTCGCCATCGTGGCGGCCGAGATGCTGATCGGCGGCGTGGGGATCGGCTTCTTCATCTGGGACGCTTGGAACTCCTCCAACCTCTCGGACATCATCGTGGCGCTGGTCTATGTCGGCCTGGTCGGCTTCGCGCTCGACCGACTGGTGGCCCTCCTCGGCCGCGCCGTCACCCGCGGCACCGCCGCGGCCTGAAGGAGCGCCCGACCATGACCATCACCCCCTTCCTGGAAATCACCCAGCTCTCCATCCGCTTCGGCAACGCCGTCCCCGTGCTGAACGGCGTGGACCTGCGCATCGCCAAGGGCGAGTACATCTCCGTCATCGGCCACTCCGGCTGCGGCAAGTCCACCCTGCTGAACGTGGTGGCCGGGCTGCTGCCGGCGAGCCTGGGCGGCGTGGTGCTGGAGGGCCGCGAGGTCACCCAGCCCGGCCCCGACCGCGCCGTGGTGTTCCAGAACCACAGCCTGCTGCCCTGGCTGACCTGCTACGAGAACGTCCGCCTCGCGGTGGACCGCACCGTGGGCCGGACGATGTCGCGCGCCGAGCGGCACGACTGGACGATGGAGAACATCGCCCTGGTCCGCATGACGCATGCGAAGGACCGCCGCCCGGCGGAGGTCTCGGGCGGCATGAAGCAGCGCATCGGCATCGCGCGCGCGCTGGCCATGAAGCCCTCCGTGCTGCTGCTGGACGAGCCCTTCGGCGCGCTGGACGCGCTGACCCGGGCGCACCTGCAGGACCAGGTGATGGACATCCACGCGCGGCTGGGCACCACGGTGATGATGATCACCCACGACGTGGACGAGGCGGTGCTGCTCTCCGACCGCATCGTGATGCTGACCAACGGCCCCAACGCCACGGTGGGCGAGGTGCTGGAGGTGGACCTGCCGCGCCCGCGCGACCGGCTGGCGCTCGCCTCCGACCCGACCTTCCTCGCGGCGCGCGAGGCGGTGCTGCGCTTCCTGCACGAGCGGCACTCCCTGCCGCAGCGCGACGCGGCGTAAGGGGAGCGCCGGGCCATGCGCGTCCTGGTGGTGGGGGCGGGCCCGGCGGGGGCCCGGGTGGCGGAGCGGGTGGCCGAGCGCGCCGCCGGTGCCGCCGTCACGCTGGTCGGCGAGGAGCCGGCGCTGCCCTATGACCGGGTCGCGCTGGGCCGCGCCCTCTCCGGCGAGGCCGAGGTCGAGGCGCTCATCACCCATCCCTGGGAGAAGCTGCGCGGCCTCGGCATCGCCTATCGCCCCTCCGTGCGGGTCGCGGCCATCGACCGCGCGGCGCGGCAGGCGCTGACGACCAAGGGCGAGGCGATCGGCTACGACCGCCTCGTCCTCGCCACCGGCTCGCGCGCCGTGCGCCTGCCGCTGCCGGGCGCCGACCTGCCGGGGGTGTTCCTCTACCGCACCCTGGCCGACGTGCAGGCGATGGCCCGCGCCGCCGCCGGGTCGCGCCGCGCCGTGGTGGTGGGCGGCGGGCTGCTGGGGCTGGAGGCGGCCGCCTGCCTGGCCAGGCGCGGGCTGCGCGTGACCGTGGTGCATCCGGTGGGCTGGCCCATGGAGCGGCAGCTCTGCCGGACCTCCGGCGGGCTCCTGGCGCGCTGGCTGGCGCGCGGCGGGATCGACTTCGCCATGCCCGCCGCCACCGCCGCCATCGAGGGGGAGGAGCGCGTCACCGGGCTGCGCCTCGTGGACGGGCGGGTGCTGCCGGCGGAGATCGTGGTGCTGGCGGTCGGCGTGCGTCCCGACGCCTCGCTGGCCGCCGCCGCCGGGCTGCCGGTGAACCGCGCCGCGGTGGTGGACGATGCGATGCGCACGGCGGACCCGGACATCCTGGCCGTGGGCGAATGCGCCGAGCACGCCGGCACCGTGGTCGGCCTCGTCGCCCCCGCGCTCGCCATGGCGGAGGCGGCCGCCTGGACCGTCGCGGGCGAGGCGCGCGGCTACGTGCCGAAGACCGACGCCGCGGCGCTGAAGGTCTCCGGCGTCGCCGTCTGGTCCGGCGGCGAGGTGGCGCCGAAGGATGCCGAGGAGCTGACCGCCCAGGACCCGGGCGCGGGGCATTTCCGCCGCTTCTGGCTGCGCGACGGCCGGCTGGTGGGCGCCGTGCTCTACGGCGATGCCGGGGATGCCGGCTTCTACCTCGACCTCATCGCGAGCGGGCGCGCCGTCGGCGCCGACCGCGCGGGGCTGGCACTCGGCCCCGACTACCTGGAGCAGGCGGCATGACCAATCCGTTCAGCGACGAGCAGCAGAACTACCTCAAGGGCTTCATGGCGGGCGTCGAGGCCCGGCGCGGCAGCCTGATCCCGGCGGGCGCGGGCGGCGCGGCCGGCGGCGCGCCGCCCGACGCGATGCGCGCGGCGCAGGACGCGGCCATCGCCAGGGGCGGCAAGCTGACGCCCGAGGAGAAGGCCAAGCGCGAGAAGCACCCGCTGGACCGCTGGGACGAGGTCGTGGCGCGCGCGGCGCAGGACAAGTTCCCGCACGGCGTCGACAACCTGCTGACCCGCTGGCACGGGCTGTTCTATGTCGGCCCGACGCAGGACGCCTTCATGTGCCGCCTGCGCATCCCCGGCGGCTACCTCACCACGCACCAGTCCCGCGGCATCGCGACCATCGCGGAGGAATGCGGCGGCGGCTACGCGGACGCCACCAACCGCTGCAACCTCCAGATCCGCCAGATCCCCGCCCGCAAGGGGCCGGAGGTGATCGAGCGGCTGGGCGAGATCGGCATCCTGCCCAAGGGCACGGGCGCGGACAACATCCGCAACATCTCGGCGACGCCCACGGCGGGGATCGACCCGCACGAGATCATCGACGTGCGCCCCGTGGTGCGGGCGCTGCACTTCCATATCCTGCACACGCGCGACCTGTTCGGCCTGCCGCGCAAGTTCAACATCTCCTTCGACGGCGGCGGGCGCATCCCCGTGCTGGAGGACACCGCCGACGTGGCCTTCACCGCCGTGCGGGTGGAAGGGGAGCCGATGTTCCGCCTGGCGCTCGGCGGCATCACCGGGCACCGGGACTTCGCCCGCGACACGGGCGTGGTGCTGCCGCCGGACGATGCGGTGAAGGTCTCCGACGCCATCCTGCGCGTGTTCCTGGCCCATGGCGACCGCACGGACCGCCGGAAGGCGCGGCTGAAATACGTGCTCGACGCCTGGGGCTTCGAGAAGTTCATCGCCGAGGTGGAGGCGTTGCTCGGCGCGCCCCTGCGCCGGGCGGAGAACATCGTGGACTTCTCGGCCCAGGAGAAGCACGGCCATCTGGGCGTGCACGACCAGAAGCAGGAGGGGTTGCAGTATATCGGCCTGACCCTGCCGATGGCGCGCATGACGGTGGAGCGGATGCGCGGCATCGCCGACCTCGCCGACCGCTTCGGCTCCGGCCACCTGCGCCTGACGCCCTGGCAGAACGTGCTGATCATCGACATCCCCCGCGAGCGGATGCCGGACGTGCAGGCGGGCATCGCCGCCCTCGGCCTGGGCTGGGAGGCGAGCCATGTCCGGGGCGGGCTCGTCGCCTGCACCGGCGCGGCCGGCTGCAAGTTCGCCGCCAGCCACACCAAGCAGCACGGCGCCGCGCTGACCGACTACCTGGACGAGCGCATCGTCGTCAGCCAGCCGGTGAACATCCACCTGACCGGCTGCCACAACTCCTGCGCCCAGCACTACATCGGCGATATCGGCCTGATCGGCGCCAAGGTGGAGCGCGGCGAGGAGGAGGTGGAGGGCTACGACCTCCACGTGGGCGGCGGCGCCGGGTCGCAGCAGCGCATCGGCCGGCTGATCCGCCCCAAGGTGGCCCATGACGAGCTGGGCCCGATGGTGCTGGCCCTGCTGCGCGCCTGGCAG